>NZ_JBJIAM010000001.1:0-841443 GCF_045310815.1 Mycobacterium sp. SMC-19
CAATCACCATCGGCAACACTCCGCGATCGGCAAGATTCCGCCCATCACCAGGTTGACCAACCTGCCTGGGCAGTACATCTAGCGCGGCAACATCCTGCCTGAGCGTGACGCCGGCTTCACGCTCGGCGAGATGGCGCCGACCCGCTAGATCCAGACGCCCTTGCCGACGGCGACCACGCCGCCGGCGCTGATGGAGAACCGTTCCCGGTCCTTCTCCAAGTCGACACCGATCATCTCGCCGGGGCCGACCACGACGTTCTTGTCGAGGATCGCGTGGCGCACCACCGCACCGCGCCCCACCCGGGCCCCGGGCATGATCACGCTGTCCTCCACGATCGCGCCGTCGTCGATCACCACATTCGACGACAGCACCGAGTTGCGCACCGAGCCCGCCGAGATGACACTGCCGGCGCCGACCACCGACTCCTGCGCCGAGCCCCCGTTGACGAACTTCGCCGGCGCCAGGTTCTCGGTCGCACCGTGAATCGGCCAGCGGTTGTTGTACAGGTTGAACACCGGGTGCGCGGACACCAAGTCCATGTGCGCGTCGTAGAACGCGTCCAGGGTTCCGACGTCACGCCAGTAGCCGCGGTCGCGCTCGGTGGCGCCGGGCACCTCGTTGTCGGAGAAGTCGTAGACCGCGGCCATGCCGTCGCCCACCAGGCGCGGCATGATGTCGCCGCCCATGTCGTGGTCGGAGTGATCATCGTCGGCGTCCGCGCGGATCGCGTCGATCAGCACCTTGGTGGTGAAGACGTAATTGCCCATCGACACATACGTGCTGAGCGGATCATCGGGCGTGCCAGGCGGGTTCGCCGGCTTCTCCAGGAAGCCACGGATCCGGCCGGACTCGTCGGCATCGATGCAACCGAACGAGGATGCTTCCGCGCGCGGCACCCGAACCCCCGCGACCGTGGCCCCGGCGCCGCTGGCGATGTGGAAGCGCACCATCTGTTCGGGGTCCATCCGGTACACGTGGTCGGCGCCGAAGACCACGATGTAGTCAGGGTCTTCGTCGAAGATCAGGTTCAGCGACTGGTAGATGGCGTCGGCGGACCCGGTGTACCAGCGCGGGCCGAGGCGCTGCTGCGCCGGCACCGGGGTGATGTACTCCCCCGCCAGGCCGCTCAACCGCCAGTTCTGCGAGATGTGCCGGTCCAGCGAATGCGACTTGTACTGCGTCAGAACGCAGATCCGCAGGTAGCGCGCATTGACCAGATTCGACAGCACGAAGTCGATCAACCGGTAGGCACCCCCGAAAGGGACCGCCGGCTTGGCCCGGTCCGCGGTCAGCGGGTGCAGCCGCTTGCCCTCCCCACCGGCCAGGACGATGCCCAGCACATGCGGCGCTTCCCTCATGGCCACAAACCTATCGGCCACTTCGAAGCCCTGCCAGGTTGACCGCACGATTGACGACGGTTCTTTACAAAAGACCGGCGACAAATCGTCGGTCGATCCGCTGTGCGGCCGGCGATCTGCGCCCGCTACCGTGCCGGTTATGCGGGTGGCGATGCTGACTCGGGAATACCCTCCGGAGATTTACGGCGGTGCGGGTGTCCATGTCACCAACCTGGTCGAGGCGCTGCGGCGGTTATGCCACGTCGACGTGCACTGCATGGGCGCACCCCGCCCGGGCGCGCACGCGCATCAGCCCGATCCGGCGCTGCGGGACGCCAATCCGGCGCTCGGCACCCTCTCGGCCGACCTGACGATGGTCGACGCCGTCAGCACAGCCGATGTCGCGCACTCCCACACCTGGTACACCGCCCTGGCCGGCCGGCTGGCGGCGCTGCTGTACGACATCCCGCATGTGCTGACCGCGCATTCGCTGGAGCCGCTGCGCCCCTGGAAGGCCGAACAGCTGGGCGGCGGCTACCGGGTGTCGTCCTGGGCCGAAAAAGAGGGGACGATCGCCGCCGACGCGGTCATCGCGGTCAGCTCGGCCATGCGCGACGATCTGCTGCGGGTCTACCCGGACCTGCGCCCGGACCGCGTGCACGTGATCTACAGCGGCATCGACACCGACGTCTGGCGTCCGCAGCCGACCGGTCCGGACTCGATGCCGGCCGAACTCGGTGTCGACCCCGACCGGCCGATGGTGGCCTTCGTCGGGCGGATCACCCGGCAGAAGGGGGTTGCCCATCTGGTGGCCGCCGCCCACCGGTTCCACCCGGAGGCGCAATTGGTGTTGTGTGCGGGCGCTCCGGACACACCGGAGATCGCCGATGAGGTCGGTGCCGCCGTCGCCGATCTGGCGGCCACCCGCAGCGGGGTGTTCTGGATACAGGAAACCCTGCCTGCCCGGCAGATCCGCGAATTATTGTCGGCGGCAACGGTTTTTGTATGCCCGTCGGTCTACGAGCCGTTGGGCATCGTCAATCTGGAGGCGATGGCCTGTGGCACCGCGGTGGTCGCCTCCGACGTCGGGGGCATCCCGGAGGTGGTCACCGACGGTGAGACCGGCACCCTGGTCCACTACGACGCCGCCGATCCGGACGGCTATCACGCCGCACTCGCCGAAGCGGTCAACGCGTTGATCGCCGACCCGGCCCGTGCGCAGCGCTACGGCGACGCCGGCAGGCGTCGCTGCGAGGAGGTGTTCTCCTGGGCGCGGGTGGCCGAGCAGACCTTGGCGGTCTACCGGCAGGCGGGCCGCTAGCCCCCGACCGTCACGCCTCGGTCCTAACGGCGACCCGCTTCGCCCGGCTCCGCCGCGCTTGCGATCGCCTTAGCCGCTGGTGACGGCTTTGAGTTCGTCGCCGAGCGCGGCGGCCTCATCCGGAGTCAACTCGACGACCAGTCGTCCACCGCCCTCAAGCGGTACGCGCATTACGATGCCTCGCCCCTCTTTGGTCGCTTCCAACGGACCGTCGCCGGTCCGGGGCTTCATCGCCGCCATCGAGTGCTCCCTCCAGGTACCAGCCCGCAGGCCGTGCCCATGATCTGCGCCGGGTGTGCACGGCAGTCGCAGCGTCCGGCTTCGAACTGCAAATTCACTCCGCCATTCTCCCCTATCGGCGACGGCGCGTGCACAAGACCCGATTCCGTAGTGCATTTTAGTGGATCTAGGCGGTTACCGGTGGCACCCAACATGCCTGGACGTGGTCGTCCACCATGCCCGTGGCCTGCATCAACGCGTAAGCGGTGGTGGGCCCGACGAATCGGAACCCGCGACGCTTCAATTCGCGCGCCATCGCCGTCGATTCCGGCGTGACGGCTGGAATTGCCGAGAGGTCCGCCGGGCGCGGACGCCGCGGCGGGGCGAATGACCACAACAGGTCCGCCAAATCGGTGGCCCCGAGGTCAATGGTTGCCCGGGCGTTGGCGATCGTGGCCTCGATTTTGGCTCGGTTGCGCACGATGCCGGCGTCGTCCATCAGCCGTGCCACGTCGGCGTCGGTGAAACGCGCGACGGTTTCGACGTCGAAACCGGCGAACGCCCGCCGGAAGTTCTCCCGCTTGCGCAGGATCACCAGCCACGACAGCCCGCTCTGGAAGGCTTCCAGGCTGACCCGCTCGAACAGTGCCGCCGGGTCCCGCACCGGACGGCCCCACTCCTGGTCGTGGTAGTCGCGGTAGAGCACCGAGGCGCTGTCGACCCAACCGCACCGGATCTGGCCGTCGTCGGTCGCGCTGCTCACCGCGACTCCGGCGCGGATGCGGCGGCCGCATTCGCCGCGGCGAGCTGGCCGCGGAGCTGGTCAAGCTCGGCACCGAGGCGCTCCAGCACCCAGTCGACCTCACCGGTGTTGTAGCCGCGCAGCACCTGGGAGAACTTGACCGCGTCGACATCGGCACCGGTGACGCCGGAAGCCGGCAGCATGGTCGCCGTCGTGGCCCGAGGCAGCGGCGGCAACTGCTCACCCCGGCCGAACAGCGTGCTGGCCACCCCGAACAGCAGCAACGCGGTGAGCACAAGGACAACGAGGTACAGCAACACCAGTGTCACGGCATCGATAGTGCCTCATCGCACCGACACGAGGGGCGGTGCCGACGGGATCAGCGCTGACGCAAGGTGTTCATCGGCGGCCGGTCGACCAGCGACAACGGCGTGGTGCGCGGCAGATAGTCCATTCCGTCCGGGCCGTCGGCTACGAACTGGGTGAGGCCCACCCCGGAATCCGGGACACCGCACCGCGACAGCAGCGTCGCGACGACTTGGCGGCTCATCACGGCCAACTCCGACAGCGGGCGATTGCGATGGGCGCGCACACCCAGGTTGACCTGGGCGATCGCCTCCAGCCCCAACCGGTCGTAGGTGTCGATCAACAGCCCGATCTCCACCCCGTAGCCGGGCGCGAACGGAACCGACGCCAACAGCTCACGACTGCCCGCGTACTCACCGCCCAACGGCTGGATCACCGCACCCAGATCGGGGCGCAGCGCGGTCAACAGCGGTCGGGCCACCAGCTCGGTGACCCGGCCGCCGCCGGTGGGTTCCTCGGTGCCGTTGACCTTCAGCGGCCGCCGGTAGAAACCTTTGACGAGGTGGACGCCGTCTCCGGTGAGCAGGGGCCCCACCAGGTTCGGCACGAACATCGGATCGGGCTCGATCAGGTCGGAGTCGATGAACACCACGATGTCGCCGCTGGTGGCCGCCAGCGACCGCCACAGGGCTTCGCCCTTACCGGGCTGCGTTGCAACCTCTGGGACGGCCTGTTCACGGCTGACGACACGCGCGCCGGCGGCGATGGAGCGGATCTCGGTGTCGTCGGTGGAGCCGGAGTCCAGCACGATCAGCTCGTCGACCAGGTTGTCGACCAGCGGCGTGATGCTGTCGATCACCGACTCGATGGTCGCCTGTTCGTTCAAAGCGGGCAGCACCACCGAGACGCTGCGACCGGTCTTGGCCTTGGCCGCCAGCAGCTCGGCCACCGTCCACTGCGGCCGGGTCCAGGTGCGCCCGGACAGCCGGGTATCGCCCGGCGCCGAGACCAGGTCGGTCATGCCAATCCCCTCACTGTGCGGGTCGGGGCCCGCACGCCCTGGATCGATGCCACCATCTCCAGTACGCGCCGGGTCGGCCCGACCTCGTGAACCCGAAACATCCGGGCTCCGGCGGCCGCCGCCAACGCGGTGGCCGCCAATGTTCCATCCAGTCGTTCGGTGAGGCCCACTCCAAGAGTCTCCCCGATGAAGTCTTTGTTGGAGAGCGCCATCAGCACCGGCCATCCGGTACCGACCAGGTCCTCCGTGTGTCGCAACAACGCTAGCCCGTGGAAGGTGTTCTTGCCGAAATCATGGGTGGGATCGATCAGCACCCGATCGCGGCCCACGCCGGCCGCCACTGCCCGCTCGGCGGCCGCGGTGACCTCGCTGATCACCGCTTTCACCACTCCGTCGACGCTGGTGCCGTAGCTCACCCGGAATGGGCGGGTGCGCGGTTTCGCCCCTCCGGTGTGCGAGCACACCAACCCTGCCCCGAACTCGGCGGCCACGGCCGGCAGCTCCGGGTCGATCCCGGCCCAGGTGTCGTTGATCAGGTCGGCACCTGCCGCGCAGGCGCGTTTGGCCACCTCGGCACGCCAGGTGTCCACGCTGATCAGCTGGTCGGGGTAGGCGCTGCGCAGCCATTCGATGAACGGCACCACCCGTGCGGTCTCGGTGTCGGCGTCGACGGTCTCCCCCGGCCCCGCCTTGACTCCGCCGACGTCGATGACATCGGCGCCGTCGGCCACTGCGCGGTGCACGGCGGACTTGGCCGCCTCGTCGGTGAACGTGGCGCCCGCGTCGTAGAACGAGTCCGGGGTGCGGTTGACGATCGCCATGATCAGCGCTCGATCAGCCGCCACCGGGCGACCGCAGAAATGGGACTGCACCGCTCTATGGTGCCTGGTGGATGTGCGACCGCGATCGTCAGCCCTGACCCGCCGAAACCGACGTTTCGCAGAGAAAGTCCGAGTAGCGGCCTGCAAAACGTCGGTTTCGGTGCACAAGCAGAAAGGTCAGCCCTGCGGACGCTTGCCCGCGGCTACTTCGGCCGGATAGTCCGCGTAGTAGGGGACGTAGCCCTCGCCCCGGCCGGCCAACACGTACAGCGGGTCCTCGATGACGGCACCCCCGCCGCCGTAGCCCTGCTCACGCAGCTCCACCTTGCGACTCTTGAACGTGGTGGTGTGGGCCATCGACGCCACCACCCGCACGAACAGCGGTACCGCATAGGACGGCAGCTGGTCATTGACCACGGCGGCCAGCCCGGGCCCGTCGAACGTCGCGCCGTCACGCAGTTTGACCGCGGCCATCCCGGCACGGCCACCGGTACCGGGGACCTCCACGCCGTAGACGGCGCACTCCTCAACCGACTCGTCGGCGCTCAACGCGGCCTCGACCTGCGTCGTAGCCACGTTCTCGCCCTTCCACCGGAAGGTGTCCCCCAGCCGGTCGACGAAGGCGGCGTGGCCCATGCCCTGTGGGCGCATCAGGTCACCGGTGTTGAACCAGCAGTCGCCGTCCCGAAACGCGTTGCGCACCAGCTTCTTCTCGTTGGCCTCCGGGTCGGTGTAGCCATCGAACGGGGAGAACCGGTTCACCGGGCTCAGCAACAACCCGGGCTGGCCGGCAGGCACCCGCTGCACCCACCCGTCGTCGCCGCGCAGCGGCAGGCCGGTGTCGGGGTCGTACTGCACGTAGGCCAGCGGCAGCGGGTAGACGCCGGTGCTGCGCGGCACGTTGAACACGTTGAGGAAGGCGCTGTTGCTCTCGCTGGCGGCGTAGAACTCGCAGACCCGCTTGATGCCGAACCGCTGGGTGAACTCGTCCCAGATCTCCGGCCGCAGCCCGTTGCCGGCGATCACCCGCACCTTGTGCGCCCGATCGGTTGCCTTGGCGGGCTGGTTGAGCAGGTACCGGCAGAGCTCGCCGATGTAGACGAACGCCGTGGCGTCCGCGGCGATCACCTCGTCCCAGAACCGCGACGCCGAGAACGAGCGGCCCAGGGCAAGCGTGGCACCGGCGTTGAGCACCGACGACACCGCGACCGTCAGCGCATTGTTGTGATACAGCGGCAGGCAGCAGTACAGCGTGTCGCTGCCGCGCAGCCGCAGCCCGACGCCCCCGAAGGTCGCCAGCGCGCGCAGCCACCGGTAGTGCGTCATCACGCTGGCTTTGGGGTAGCCGGTGGTGCCGGAGGTGAAGATGTAGAACGCGGTGTCCTTGGCCAGGACCGCGTTGACCGAGGCGGGGTTGCCGGCCGGCGCGGTGGCGGCCAGTCGCCGGAACTCCTCGATGGTCACGGGCACGTCGGTGCAACCGCATTCCTTGACGGCATCGACCAGGTCGGACTCCGCGACCAGCAGGGTGGCGTTCAGCACGCCCAGGCTGTGGGCCAGCACGTCGCCGCGCTGGTGGTAGTTGAGCATGCCGGCGACCCCACCGCATTTGGCGACGGCCAGCATCATCAACACCGCGTCCGGGGAGTTGCGCAGCATGATCCCGACGACATCGCCGTGGCCGACGCCGCGCGCGGCCAGCACGGCGGCGTAGCGATTGACGGTCTCGTTGGCTTCGCGGTAGGTCAGTTGCTGCTCACCGAACCGGATGAAGACCCGGTCACCGACTTGGGCCGCGCGGTCCTGGAAGACCTTGCCGATCGAGGCCTTGGAGGTGGGGCGGGCCCGCAGCCCGGTCCACAGCCCGCGCAGGATGGTCGGCGCGTCGGCCAACAGCCGTGGCGTACGGGCCAGAATGTCGACCAGTCCCACCTGGGTGACGGTGCCGGAGTCGTGGTCGGACACGTTATCGCCTCATTTCGCCGAAAATCGAGAGCTTAACCGGTACCGGCGGTACCGGGTGAACAGGCGTCCAGTGCCGCCTCCATCTCGCCGAACACCAGCAGGCGGTCCATCGCACGGCGGGACACGAACCCGGTGTCGATCAGCCCCGACAGCCACGTCCACAGCCCCTCGTAGTGGCCGTCGGGATCCAGCAGCACCACCTCTTTGTCGTGCATGCCCAGATACCCGGCGGTCCATGTCTCGAACAACTCTTCGAGCGTGCCGATACCGCCGGGCAGGGTCAGGAACGCGTCGGCGCGGTCATCCATCACCTGCTTTCGCTCCCGCATGGTGTCGGTGACGATCAGCTCGTCGGCGTCGACATCGGCCACCTCGCGGTGCAGCAGCGCTTTGGGGATCACCCCGACGGTGTGCCCGCCCCGCTCGCGGGCGGCCACGGCGAGCGCACCCATCGCCGAGACGTTGCCGCCTCCCCACACCAACGTCCAACCCCGCTCGGCCATCGCCGCACCGACCTTGGCGGCCAGCGCCAACAGTCCCGGATCGGTGGGACCCGACGCGCAGTAGACACAGACCGCCCATTCGCTCGACCGCACACCGAAAGGCTATCGGGCCGTTGGCTCAGACCGTAAACTCTCGGCGATGCCGATCCGGTGGAACGTCCCCGAGCATTCGGCGGCGTTGCATCAGCTCACCGCAGCGCTCGACCCCGACGCGCCCCGGGCCGGCGCGGTGGTGCTCGGTCCCGACGGGTGCGGCAAGTCCACCCTGGCCCGGTTGGCCGCTGAAGACCACGCCGACCGCCACCCCGGGACCCGAGTGTGCTGGGTGATCGGCACTCCCGCCGAGCGCGACGTGCCGTTCGGCGCCTTCAGCCATCTGATCGCGGTGGCCGACATCGGTAAGCCCGCCGCGCTGCTGCGGGCGGCGCGCGCATCGTTGGTTGATGCGGCGGGCGATCTGCTGCTGGTGGTCGACGACGCCCATCTCCTCGACATCTTGTCGGCGACGCTGGTCTACCAGTTGGCGCTGACCGGGACGGCCCGAGTGATCGCCACCGGCCGCGCCGACTGCTCCCCTGCTCCCCCGCCGCCGATCACCGCGCTGTGGGGCGACGATCTGCTGACCCGCATCGACATCACCGCCTCCGACGAAGCGGGTGAGGCCGATCGTGACGTGGACGCCTTCGTGGCGGGCTTGCCGGCCGACGCGCGTTCGGCGCTGGACTACCTGGCCGTCTTCGAACCGCTGGCGCTGGTCGACCTAATCGACCTGACCAGCGCCGACGCGGTCCGGCGGGCCGAGGAGCTGGGCGCGGTGGAGACCCGCGCTCGCGGCGGCCGCGAACCGGACCCCGTCGTCTACACGGCTCACCCGCTGTTCGCCGAGCGGGCTCGCGGCGCGCTGGGGGTGGTCGGCGCCCGCGCTCGGCGCACCGAGGTGGTGCGGGTGCTGGCGACCCGGCCGTGCGCACACGTCGGCGAGCAGCTGCGGCTGGCGGCATTGGCCGCCGACAGCGACGCCCCGCAGCCCGCCGCGGACGTGGTGGACGCGGCCCAGCAGGCGCTGCGGCTGGGCGATCTGCAGCTGGGTGAGCGGCTGGCCCGCAACGCCCTGGATCGGGCGGACGAATTGCCGGCCCGGCTGGCGCTGGCGCACGCACTCGGGTGGCAGGGTCGCGGGCGTGACGCCGACGCGGTGCTGGCCGCGGTCGACCCGGCCGGGCTCAGTGAGCCGGAGTTGATGGCCTGGGCACTGCCGCGGGCCGCCAATCAGTTCTTCATGCTCGGCGAGCCCGAACGCGCCGCCGCTTTCCTGGCCGCCACGCGCGGCCGGGTTGAGGGCCTGGCGCCGCGCATCACCCTGGACGCACTCGGCGCCACCTTCGCGATGAATGCCGGCAACATCGGCCGTGCCATGCAGGCCGCCACCGCGGTCCTGGCGGACCCGGCCGCCGACGACATGGCGGTGGCCTGGGCGGGCAGCGCCGCGGCGCTGTGCGCGGCGCGGGCCGGCCGCTTCGACGACGTCGCTCCCCTGGCACGCCGTGCGCTGGACGCCGAACATCCCGGGGTGCTGCGATTCACCGTCGGGCTCGCCGAGATCACCGCACTGCTGATGGCCGACCGACTCGATCAGGCCCGCGAGTTGGCCTGGCAGTTCACCGATTTCGCCGAGCTGTCCCAGCCCGGCCGGGCGATCGGCGAGGTGCTGGTGGCCAAGGTGCTGATCGCCGCCGAAGAGTTCGACGCCGCGACCAAGCTGTTGGCACCGGCGGCGGCCACTCTGGAGCGCACCGGCTACTCCTGGGGCCCGCTGTCGCTGACGCTGCTGGCCACCGCGCTGGCCCGCCAATCCGACATCGCCGGCGCGGCAAAAGCGTTGAGCCGGGCCGAATCCCGGCACGGCACCAAATCGGCGCTGTTCGCTCCGGAGTTGGGAGTGGCGCGGGCCTGGCAGCGGGCCGGCATGCGCGATCAGCACGGCGCGATCGCCGCTGCCCGGGATGCCGCCCGGATGGCCGAACGCACCGGGCAGTCGGCGGTGGCGCTGCAGGCCTGGTACGTGGCCGCCCAGCTGGGCGACGCCCGGGCCGTCGAGCCGTTGGGCCGGCTGTGCGCGGAGGTCGACTGCGCGTTCGGCCGGGCCGCGCTGGACCGGGTTAAGGGCTGAGGTAACCGCGCAGCAGCGCGGCCACCGTGCTGATCTGCTCGACCGGCACCCGCTCGTCGACGGTGTGAGCGAGGTTGGGATCGCCCGGCCCGTAGTTGACCGCGGGGATGCCGCGGGCGGCGAACCGCGACACGTCGGTCCAGCCGTACTTGGCCCGCACCTGACCGCCGGCGGCGGCCACCAGCGCGGCGGCGGCGGGCGCGGTCAGCCCCGGCAGGGCGCCGGCGGCGGAGTCGGTCTGCTCGATCACGACGTGCAGGCCGTCGAACACCTCCTGCACGTGGATCAGCGCCTCGTGGGGCGTGCGGTCCGGGGCGAAGCGGAAGTTCACGGTCACGCTCGCGGCATCGGGGATGACGTTGCCGGCCACCCCGCCGTCGATGCGCACCGCGGACAGTCCCTCGCGGTAGACGCAGCCGTCGATATCGACACTGCGCGGTTGGTACTCGGCCAGGCGATTCAGCACCGCCCCCAGTTTGTGGATGGCGTTGTCGCCCAGCCAGGAGCGCGCCGAATGCGCCCGGGTGCCCGCCGCGCTGATCACCACCCGTAGCGTGCCCTGGCAGCCGGCCTCGATGTAGCCGCCGGTGGGCTCGCCGAGGATGGCGACGTCGGCCGTCAGCCAGTCCGGCAGGTTGCGTTCGATGCGGCCCAGCCCGTTGGCTGCCGCCTCGATCTCCTCGCAGTCGTAGAACACGCAGGTCAGATCGTGTACAGGTTCGACGATGGTGGCAGCCAGGTGCAGGAAGACGGCGACACCGGATTTCATGTCGACGGTGCCGCAACCGTGCAGCACGTCACCCTCGTCACCGGTGGTGGTGCGCCGGCTGGGCAGGTTGCCGGCCGCCGGCACGGTGTCCAGATGCCCGGCCAGCAGCACCCGGGTCGGGCGCCCGAATTGGGTGCGGGCCAGCACCGCGTCGCCGTCACGAATGATCTCGAAACCGGAGGTCTGGGCTCGCAGGGCGGCTTCCACCTGGTCGGCGATCTGCGCTTCGTGCCGCGACTCGCTGGGGATGTCCACCAGGGCCGCGGTCAGGGCAATCGGGTCGGAGCGCAGGTCCAGCACGGCCTCAGCCTAACGGCGATCGCAAGCGGGGCGTCGTCATCGGTCCAGCCGTCCGGGTAACCTGGCCGGCGTGACTGGAGCTTCGGGCGTCGGGATAGCGACGCTGGCCGCAGATGGATCTGTACTCGACACCTGGTTTCCCGCACCGGAGTTGGGTGGCTCGGGCCAGCCCGGAACCACTCGCCTTAGCGCTGACGAGGTGCCTGCCGATCTGGCTGGGC
The DNA here is from genome assembly GCF_045310815.1 of Mycobacterium sp. SMC-19. Taxonomy (NCBI): domain Bacteria; kingdom Bacillati; phylum Actinomycetota; class Actinomycetes; order Mycobacteriales; family Mycobacteriaceae; genus Mycobacterium; species Mycobacterium sp. SMC-19. The sequence goes on from NZ_JBJIAM010000001.1 coordinate 11,697, forward strand.
TGCTCGGTGCCGACGAGGACCGCGGCATCGAAACGGTCGCAGTGCGCACCGTGATCGGGTCGCTGGACGACGCCGCCGTCGACGCCTACGACGCCTACCTGCGTCTGCACCTGCTGTCGCACCGGCTGGTGGTGCCGCACGGGCTCAACGCCGGCGGACTGTTCGGGGTGCTGACCAACGTGGTGTGGACCAACTACGGGCCGTGCGCCGTCGAGGGCTTCGAGTCGACTCGTGCCCGGTTGCGCCGGCGCGGCCCGGTGACGGTCTATGGGGTGGACAAGTTCCCCCGCATGGTCGACTACGTGCTGCCCGCGGGCGTGCGCATCGCCGACGCGGACCGGGTGCGACTCGGCGCGCACCTGGCTTCGGGTACCACGGTGATGCACGAAGGATTCGTCAATTTCAACGCCGGCACGCTGGGCGCCTCGATGGTCGAGGGCCGCATCTCGGCGGGCGTGGTGGTCGGCGACGGCTCCGATGTCGGTGGCGGCGCGTCGATCATGGGAACGCTGTCCGGCGGTGGGACCCAGGTGATTTCGATCGGCAAGCGCTGCCTGCTGGGGGCGAACGCCGGACTGGGCATCCCGCTGGGCGACGACTGCGTGGTCGAGGCCGGACTGTATGTCACCGCCGGCACCAAGGTCACCCTGCCCGACGGCAGCACGGCCAAGGCCCGCGACCTGGCCGGCGGGAACAACCTGCTGTTCCGCCGTAACTCACAGACCGGTGCGGTCGAGGTGGTGGCCCGCGACGGTCAGGGCATCGCGCTCAACGAGGACCTGCACGCCAACTAAACCAGCGCCTCCTCCGGCTCCCGCTGGATCGGCTGCGGCCAAGGCTGCGGAACCGGGCGTGGACGCACGATCTGCGGCCACCAGAACCAGCGCCCGAGCAGAGTCGCAACCGACGGTGTCATCAGGGACCGCACGATCAGGGTGTCGAAGAGCAGGCCCAGCCCGATGGTGGTGCCGACCTGGCCGATCACGATCAGGGCGCTGACCGCCATGGAGGCCATGGTGAAGGCGAACACCAGACCCGCGGCCGTGACCACGGCACCGGTGCCGACCATGGCGCGTATCAGCCCGGTGTGCAGACCCGCGTGGATCTCCTCCTTGATGCGCGAGACCAGCAGCAGGTTGTAATCCGCGCCGACGGCGAGCAGCACGATGACCGACATCGGCAGCACCATCCAGTGCAGCGGGATGCCCACGAGGTGTTGCCAGATCAGCACTGACAGACCGAACGCCGAACCGAGACTGAGCACCACCGTGCCGACGATCACCGTCGCGGCGACCACGGCGCGGGTGAGCACCATCATGATGATGAAGATCAGGATCAGTGCGGCCGTCGCCACGATCAGCAGGTCGTAGTTGGCGCCCTGCTGCATGTCGTAGAACATCGCCGCGCTGCCGCCGAGGTAGATCTTGGCCCCCTCGAACGGTGTCCCCTTGATCGCATCGGCCGCCGCGACCTTGAGCGACTCGATGCGCGAGATTCCCTCGGGCGTCAACGGATCACCCTGGTGAATGATGGTGAATCGCACCGCATGACCGTCCGGCGACATGAACAGCTTGATGCCGCGCTTGAAGTCGGCGGTGTCGAAGGCCTCCGGCGGCAGGTAGAACGAATCGTCGTTCTTGGCGGTGTCGAACGCCTCGCCCATGGCCGTGGAGTTCTCCTGCATCGCCATGTTCTGGTCCTGCTGGGCCTTCTGCACCTGGTACTGGTTGAGCAACGTCTGCTTCTGATTCTTCATGGACTGGATCTGCGCCGGCATCACCGCGACCATCCGGGGCATCAGCTCGGCCATGCGTTGCATGTCGGGCACGATCTCGTCGAAGTCGGCGGACATGGTGTCCACGCCGTCGAGGGCATCGAAGATCGACCGCAACGACCAGCAGATCGGGATGTCGAAGCAGTGCGGCTCCCAGTAGAAGTAGTTGCGGAACACCCGGAAGAAATCGTCGAAATCGGCCATGTGGTTGCGCATTTCGCCGATGTCGACCGCGGTGTTGGACATCTTGTCGGCCATCCGCTGCGACACTTCGGCCAGGTCCTGCTGGATGCTCATCATCTCGGTCATCGAGTCGATGCTGGCCTGCAGATCATCGGCCTGCTTGAGCAGGTTCTCCAGGTTGGACTGCATGTAGTCGTTGTTCATCAGCTGGGCTGTGCCGCTCTGGCCGACGGTATACGGGATCGTGGAATGTTTGATCGGGTCCCCGTCGGGGCGGGTGATGGTCTGCACCTGGGCGATCCCGTGCACGTTCTTGAGGGCTTTGGCGATCTTGTCTATCACCAGGAAGTCCGCCGGGTTACGCAGATCCCGATCGGTTTCGATCATCATCAGGTCCGGGTTCATCTTCGCCTGGGAGAAGTGCCGGAACGCCGCCGAGTAGCCCACATTCGCCGCGACGTCATCGGGTAGATAGATGCGGTCGTTGTAGCTCGTGTGGTACCCGGGCAGCGTGAGCAGGCCGATCAGCGCCGCCGCGACGGCGGCCACCAGTATCGCTCCGGGCCAGCGGACGGTGGCAGTACCGACCCGGTGCCACCCGGTCGACCGGGTGACGCGCTTGGGTTCCAGAATCTTGCCGAACCGACTGCACACCGAGATGACTGCGGGCCCCAGGGTTAACGCCGCGGCGACCACGATCACCATGCCGATCGACAGCGGGAAACCCATCGTCTGGAAGTACGGCAACCGGGTGAAGTGCAGACAGAACGTGGCCCCGGCAATGGTCAGACCCGAGGCCAACACCACATGGGCGGTCCCGTGGAACATGCTGTAATAAGCGGTTTCTCGGTCCTCGCCGGCTTTGCGCGCCTCCTGATATCGACCGATCAGGAAGATCGCGTAATCGGTGGAGGCGGCGATGGCCAACGTCACCAGCATGTTGGTGGCGAAGGTTGTCAGGCCGAACAGGTTGTGAAATCCCAGGAATGCCACCAGCCCTCGGGCGGCCGACAGTTCGAAGACGACCATCAGCAGCACGATCAGCGTCGTGATGATGGATCGGTAGACGCCCAACAACATCACCGTGATGACGGCGAAGGTGAGCATCTCGATGGTTTCCATGCTCTTGTCGCCGACGTGGTTCTGGTCCGAACTTGTTGCCGCCGGCCCCGTCACGTAGGCCTTCACACCGGCGGGAGCGGGCCCTTCGGACGCGATCTGGCGCACCGCGTCCACCGACTCGTTGGCCAGCGTCTCGCCCTGGTCGCCGGCGATGTAGACCTGAACGTAGGCGGCCTTGCCGTCGGCGCTCTGGGCGCCCTTGGCCGTCAGCGTGTCGCCCCAGAAGTCTTGGACGTGCTGCACGTGGGCGGTGTCGGCCCGCAGATCGCGCACCATCTGGTCATAGAACTCGTGTGCTTGGGCGCCCAGCGGCTCTTCGCCTTCGAGCACGATCATCACCGAGCTGGAAGTGTCGTACTCTTCGAACACCTTTCCGACGCGCTTGGTGGCGATCATCGACGGTGCGTCGTTGGGACTCATCGACACCGCACGCATTTTGCCGACTTCCTCGAGCTGCGGCACGACGATGTTCAGTACGGCAACGAAGGCGATCCAGGCCAAGATGATCGGCACCGCGAACTTGCGGATGAATCGGGGTAGTCCCGGGCGCGCAGCGTGACGCGCGGCCGGAATGGGTTCGGTCGGCGCTCCGGCCGTCGGCGCGTTCATGCGGCCTTCACAAAGCAGTAGGTTTCGGCGTTCACTCCGGTAGCCGTCCTTTCCTGTTTGACCTCGTCGTCGACGGTCACTCGGCAGCTGATGCTGTCGCCGTCGCCCTGGGCCAGGATGTTGGGCATCACCGAGGGCAAGGTGGTCTGCAGGGTCAGAGTCCACGGCAAAGCCACATCGGTGACGCGCTGCGGCTTGCCTTCGAGGTCCATGTAATTGATGACGGCAGTGGTGCCCGAACCGAAGATCTCGTATGTCACGAACTTCGGATTGAAGTCCTCGGCGTTATCGGAGGACAAGTCGGTCACCACGACCGGATGCGCACCGAACACGGTCCGCAGCTGTGCGACGGTGACGGCTCCCGCCACAACCGCCAGCACGATCAAAGCAGGCAGCCAAACCCGGCTGATCAGCCTTTTCATCGTCCGCCTTCCCCGACGTTGACCAGGCCGGTCGCCGTCTCCGCTCCAGGTAGCTAAGCTAACTATGTAAGCGGATTAAGTCAATCCGGTTTGATGTTGCGCCCATTACACTTGGCAGGTGAACGTGAGTGAGACGACGGACCGCCCGTTGCGCAAGGACGCCGAGCGCAACAGGAAGCGCATCCTGGAAGCGGCCCGCGACCTGTTTGCCAGCAAGGGCCTGGAGCCCAATCTCAACGATGTCGCACACCATGCGGGGGTGGGAGTGGGCACCGTATATCGGAGGTTCGCCAGCAAGGAGGAGCTGCTCGAGGCGATCTTCGTAGACGGCCTGAACCAGCTGGCGGACTTGGCGGAATCAGCTCTGCAACAACCAGATCCCTGGCAGGGGTTCGTGTGGTACGTCGAGCAGATGTGTGAGATCACCGCGACCGACCGAGGATTGCGGGAGATCGCCTTCAGCAAGTCCTACGGCGGCGACCGTGTGACGGCGGCGCAGGAGCGACTCATTCCCGTTCAGAAGAGACTCGTGGAGCGAGCGCGCAGCGACGGTCGCCTGCGCCCCGAACTGTCCGATACCGACATGCCAATCCTCGGGCTGCTGGCCGGCACGGTGAGCGAGTTCGCCGGCCATGTCGACGCGGAGCTGTGGCGCCGTTATGTGGCCATCCTTATCGACGGTATGCGCTGCCGGAGTGATCAATTACCCCTGCCGGTGTCCGCGCTCGATGACGACGGAGTCGAGTGCGCGATGCGAAGCTGGGAACCGGCCGGGCCCTGTGGCGACCGCCTCCGCGGCTGAGATGAGCGCTACAGCATCGCCCTGCTGATCTTGTCGCTGTCTTTCCCGATCGTCTTGCAGTAGGCGCTGACCGCGATCTGCGTTCCCGACAGCTCCAGGTTCGACGGCTCGCCGCCCTTGGAGTCCTTGAGCATCTTGGAGATTTCGGAGCGCTGCTTCTCGTCGGTGTGGCCGTTGAACTCTCCGCACGTGGTATCGCCACCCTTGTTGATGACCTTCTCCACCTCCGAGCACCCGCCGAGCAGGACCGTCGTGCAGGCGAGGACGGTGACAGCGGCGAGACTGAATCGGTTCCTTGGCTTCACACGGCCACCCTTCTGGTATCGATTCGCGCAAGCGGAGCCTACGTCAGCAACGCCTTCTTGAGTACCTTTCCCATCGCATTGCGCGGCAGGGCATCCACGATCCGTACCTCACGTGGCCGCTTGTGAGCCGAAAGCTGTTGACCGACATAGTCGATCAATTCGCTGGGCTGCGCAGAACTGTCCGGTGAAGCAACGACGAACGCGACGATCCGCTGCCCCAGGTCTTCGTCGGGCAATCCGACGACGGCCACTTCGGAAACCGCCGGATGGCCCAGCAACGCCGTCTCGATCTCACCGGCCCCGACCCGGAAGCCGCCAGACTTGATCAGATCGACCGATTCACGGCCGACGATCCGATGCATGCCATCGCCGTCGATCACCGCCACATCCCCGGTGCGGTACCACCCATCGGCATCGATCGCCTCGGCGGTCGCGTCGGGCCGGTTGAGGTATCCGTTGAAAAGCGTCGGTCCGCGCACCGCGAGCCGCCCGATCGTCGCGCCGTCGTGCGGCACCGGGCCGCCGTCATCAGCGACAAGCTTGGTCTGTACCCCGTGCAACGGCAGGCCCACCCATCCCGGGCGGCGTTCGCCGTCGACGCGGGTGCTCACCGTGATCAGCGATTCGGTGCTGCCGTACCGCTCGATCGGGGCGTGACCGGTCTGCGCGACGAGTGCGTCGAAGACCGGGACGGGCAGCGCCGCGCTGCCCGAGACGAACAACCGCGCCGGCCGCAACGCTGCGGCGGCGCCCGCGTCGGCCACCACCCGCGACCACACGGTGGGCACCCCGAAATACAGCGTGCCGCCCGCGGCTGCGTACGCCTCTGGCGTCGGCTTGCCGGTGTGTATGAAGCGGTTGCCCACCCGCAGCGAGCCCAACAGACCCAGCACCAAGCCGTGCACGTGGTACATCGGCAGGCCGTGCACCAGCACGTCATCGGGGCTCCACTGCCAGGCCTGGGCCAGCGCGTCGAGGTCCGCGGCCAGCGCCCGCCGGCTCAGCTGCACACCCTTGGGCGGGCCGGTGGTGCCGGAGGTATAGATGATCAACGCGGTGTCGTCTTCTTCGCCCACTTCGGGCACCTGGTGCGACGATCCGGCGCGCGCCGGGAAGTGCGGCAGGCCGGCGAGGTCGTCGGGTCGCTCCCCCAGCCAGGCCCCCGCACCCGAGTCGCGCAGGATGTGCTGGCGTTCGGCGACGCCCACGTCAGCCGGGACCGGCACCACCGGTACCCCGGCGAGCAGACATCCGGTGACCGCCAGCACGGTCTGCGCCGTTGGGGTGGCCAACACCGCGACCGTCGGCACGCCGGCAAGATCTTCGTGCACTGCCGCCGAAGTGGCACTCAACTCGGCACGGCTCAGTAGGGTGTTATCGATACGCACCGCATCGGCGATGTCCGAGGCGTTCGAGCCGTCGGCAGCCAGCGAGGTCAGCAGCATCTGGGGGACGTTACCCGGTCCCCAGCGCTGGCCCAGCCGACCAACCGGACGACGGCCGACCGCCCCAAGTGGTATTAACGAATTAGTTCCCTTAATTTGTGGGCAACTCCTCAAGGAGAGGTACTCCCATGCACGACCAGTCCGGCCAGCGGCACGGCACCCCTCGCAGTCAGCGGTTGCCACGCAACCAGCAGCGGGAACGGGTGCTGCGGTTGGTGGGCGCTGCCAGTGGTGCAGTCGATGCCGCCGAGCTCGCCGAGCGGATGCACCTGCACGTCACCACGGTGCGGTTCCACCTCGACGCCTTGTGCGAGGACGGGGCGGTTGCCCGGACCCGGATCAAACGCGACGGCGTCGGGCGACCCCGCACGGGTTACGTGGCTGTCCGTGATCGGTTGGACTACCGCAGCCTGGCCGAGATATTGGCGATGGAACTCGGCGAGACCGTCGCCGAGCGTCAGGAACGCGCCGAACGGGCCGGCCAACGCTGGGCCGATCGGATCGTGGCCTCCGACGACTCCGCCGAGGATGCCGCCACGCCGAACGGATCGGCCCCCGACGCCGGGATCGACGCGTGCGCCGACCGGATCGCGGGGATCTTCGCGCGGATGGGGTTCGGCGCGGAACTCACCGCCGCCGAAGACGGCGATGGCAGCCGCCGCACGATCCTGCTGCACGCGTGTCCGGTTCGCGATTTGGCGCGGGCGCACCCGGAGGTCAGCTGCGCCATGCACCGGGGCCTGCTGCGTGGGCTGCTCAACGCCGAGAACGCTCCCGGCGGCAGCGCGGAGTTGGAACCGTTCGTCGAACCGGAAATGTGCATCGCCAGGGTGATCGGCCGCTAGCCCGGCCGGCTCAACACCGAATCGTCAATCGGTGGCGTCGGCGAATTCGCAGAACGCCGTGTAGGCACGGGCCCCGTAAATGGTGGCCGGACCGCCGTGCATGAGAATGCTGACGCCGATGGCCTCGGCGGCCTCTTGCTTGGTGGCCCCGGCGCGTGCCGCCGCCCGGGCGTGGGAGGCGATGCATCCGTCGCAGCCCTGCACCACCCCGATCGCCATGGCCATCAGCTCTTTGACCTTGCGGTCCAAGGCGCCGGATTCGAACGTGGCCTTGCTCATTTCGCCGAACGCTTGGTAGACGCCGGGAATCTGCTGCCGAAGGTCGCGGTGCTGTGGGTTCAGCTCGTTGAGGACTTCCTGGTAATGACTCATACCCCCCAGGGTATCAGGTTCACGGCGCCGCCATGTGCGGGTAGCCGTGCTCGGTGGGCGGCAGGAAGGTCTCCTTGATCGTTCGCGCCGACGTCCAGCGCAGCAGGTTCAGCGGCGAACCCGCCTTGTCGTTGGTGCCCGAGTTGCGCGACCCGCCAAACGGCTGCTGCCCCACCACCGCACCGGTCGGTTTGTCGTTGACGTAGAAGTTCCCGGCAGCAAACCGCAGCCGCTGCAGCGCGTTACGCACCGCGTGCCGGTCCTCGGCGATGACCGCCCCGGTCAGCGCGTAGCGCGATCCGGTGTCGATGAGCTCGAGAATCTGCTCGTAATGCTCGTCGGGGTAAACGTGCACCGACAGCAGCGGGCCGAAGTATTCCGTGCTGAACATCTCGTCGGCCGGATCGTCGGCGAGCAGCACCGTGGGCCGCACGAAATAGCCCACGCTGTCGTCGTAGCCACCGCCGACCGCAACCTCGACACCAGCGGCGGCCTTGGCGCGCTCGATGGCGCGCACGTTCTTGGCGAACGCCCGCCCGTCGATGAGTGCGCCACCGAAATTCGTCAGGTCGGTGACGTCGCCGTAGCGCAGCTCTGCCGTGGCGGCCAGCAGGTCGTCGCCGAATCGCCGCCACAGCGAGCGGGGAATATACGCCCGCGAGGCGGCCGAGCACTTCTGACCTTGGTAGTCAAAGGCACCGCGAATCAGCGCCGTACGCAGTACCTCCGGCTGCGCCGAAGCGTGCGCCACCACGAAATCCTTTCCGCCGGTCTCCCCCACCAGTCGTGGATAGCTGCCGTACCGGTCGATGTTGGCACCCACCTGACGCCACAGCGCGCGGAATGTCTCCGTCGAGCCGGTGAAGTGAATTCCGGCCAGCCGCGAATCCGCCAGCGCCACCTCGGAAACCGCGTACCCGTCACCGGTGAGCAGGTTGATCACCCCCGGCGGCAGCCCGGCCTCTTCCAGCAGCTGCATGGTCAGGAACGCGGCAAGGGTCTGGGTGATAGATGGCTTCCAGATCACCGTGTTGCCCATCAGCGCCGGGGCGGTGGGCAGGTTGCCGGCGATCGAGGAGAAGTTGAACGGGGTGATGGCGTAGACGAACCCGTCCAGCGGCCGGTAATCGGTGCGGTTCCACACCCCCGGGCTGCTGATGGGTTGCTGCGTCAGGATCTGACGGGCGAACGCGACGTTGAACCGCCAGAAGTCGATGAGTTCGCACGGCGCGTCGATCTCGGCCTGATAGACGGTTTTGGACTGACCGAGCATGCCCGCGGCGGCGATGGTCTCCCGCCACGGGCCGGCCAGCAGATCGGCGGCTCGCAGGAAGATGGCCGCGCGCTCGTCGAATGGGGTTGCCGCCCAGTCGTTCTTGGCCTTGGCGGCGGCTTCAACGGCGGCGGTGGCGTCGGCGTGGGTGGCGTTGGTCAGTGTGCCCAGCACGGCGGCGTGCCGGTGCGGGGCGACGATGTCGATGCGCTCACCATCGCCCATCCGATGCCGGCCGGCGATGACGTGCGGCAAGTCGCGTGGTTGGTCGGCGAGCGCGGCCAGTGCGGCGCGCAGCCGAGTGCGCTCGGGCGAGTCCGGGGCGTAGTCATGGACCGGCTCGTTGACCGGAACCGGTACTTCGGTGATGGCGTCCATAACCCAGGATGCGCCCAGATGCGCTGCCGTGCTCGGTCACCCGGCGGCGTAAGCCACGGCGATCTCGGCGGCCAGCCGCGCATTGGCCAGCACCAGCGCGACGTTGGCGGACACCGATGCGCCGTGCGTCTCGCGGTGGAAGTAGTCGAGCAAGAACGGGGTGACGTCCTTGCCGTGGACGTCCGCGGCCTGGGCGGCGGCCAGCCCGTCGGCCAGCACCCGGTCATGCAGCTCGCGGTCCAGCTCGGCATCGGCGGGGATCGGGTTGGCCAGCACCAAACCGTAGCCGTCGGTGCCCAGCCGGTCGCGGGCGCGCAGCACCGCGGCAGCCTGTTTCGGCGTCTGCACCCACCAGTCCAGCGGGTGGCCGGAGTCGGCGAGGTAGAACGCTGGGAAACGGTCGGTGCGGTAGCCGATCACCCCGACCGACAGCGTCTCCAACCGCTCCAACGTGGCGCCGATGTCCAGAATCGACTTCACGCCCGAACACACCACCAGTACCGGGGTGCGCGACAGCGTGGTCAGGTCCGCCGACTCGTCGTAGCTGTCGCCGGCGCCGCGGTGCACACCGCCCAACCCGCCGGTGGCGAACACCGTGATACCGGCCGCCGCCGCCAGGTGCGCGGTCGAGGCGACCGTGGTCGCACCGTCGCCGCCCACCGCGGCCAGCATCGCGATCTCGCGGACACTGACTTTGATCGCCGTGCCACCGGTGGCGATACGGTGCAGCGCGTCGTCGTCGAGACCGATGTGCGGCTGGCCGTCGAGGATCGCGATGGTGGCCGGTACCGCGCCCGCCGCGCGCACGGCGTGCTCGATGGCGCGGGCGATGCGCAGATTGTCCGGACGAGGCAGACCGTGGCTGATGATCGTGCTCTCCAGCGCCACCACGGCCCGGCCGGCGGCCAACGCATCGGCGACCTCGGGATGGATGCGCATCCGCTCAGCCTATGGCGCGCGGCGAACAGCGCGCATCGCTTGTGTCGGGGCACGCTGGTAGCGTCCGCGACTGTTCACCGGTTTCATGCGGCGGTTCCAGCTTCGCCTCTCCTTCGTCGAGCCTCGCTGAACCACCGGGTTCATGCGGCGGTTCCAGCTTCGCCTCTCCTTCGTCGAGCCTCGCTGAACCACCGGGAGTGGAGGTGCCGTGGTCGACCAGCGACGCAGGTGGCCGGCGTGTTTTGCCGCGCTCACCGCGGCCCTGCTGAGCGTCGTACCGGCCGCAGCCGACCCGGTTCCGGTGGGCAGCGCCGACGGTCCGGCCGAGCTGGCCATGCTGGACACGCTGCCGATCAAGGGCCGCGCGCCCAAGACCGGCTACTCGCGCGCACTGTTCGGCGAGGCCTGGACCGATGACGTGACGGTGCCCGGCGGGCACAACGGCTGCGACACCCGCAATGACATCCTGCGCCGCGACCTGGTCGACATCGAGGTCAAGCCGGGCACCACCGATTGCGTGGTGACATCCGGTGTCTTGAACGATCCCTACACCGGCACCGCGATCGCCTTCCAGCGCGGTCGGGGTACTTCTCAGGCGGTACAGATCGACCATGTGGTGGCGTTGTCGGATGCCTGGCAGAAAGGCGCCCAGCAGTGGGATGAGCTGACCCGCCGCAACTTCGCCAACGATCCGCTGAACCTGCAGGCCACCAGCGGGCCGATCAACGAGCAGAAGGGCGACGGCGACGCGGCCACCTGGCTACCGCCCAACAAGTCCTACCGCTGCACCTACGTCTCGCGGATCGTCGCGGTGAAGTCGGGTTACGGCCTGTGGGTGACCCAGGCGGAGCACGACGCGATCGAGCGGATTCTGACCGGCGAATGCGGCGCGCCGGGCGGCTAACCCAGCCGGGTGGCCGCTGCGGCAATCCGCTCGTCGGTGGCGGTGAGCGCCACCCGCACGTGGTGCGCACCGGCCGGTCCGTAAAACTCGCCGGGCGCCACCAGGATGCCGCGCTGGGCCAGCCATTCGACGGTGTTCCGGCACGCCTCGCCGCGGGTGGCCCACAAGTAGAGCCCGCCCTGGGACAACTCGATGGTGAACCCGGCGGCCTGCATCGCGGGCAGCAGCGTTGCGCGGCGACGGGCATAGCGCTCACGCTGCTGCTGCTCGTGGGCGTCGTCGTCGAGGGCGGCGACCATGGCCGCCTGGATCGGGGTGGGCACCATCATCCCGGCGTGTTTGCGTACGGCGAGCAGTTCGGCCACCGCCGCCGCGTCCCCGGCGACGAAGCCGGCCCGGTACCCGGCCAGCGAGGACGTCTTCGACAGCGAATGCACCGCCAGTAGTCCGCGGTGGTCGCCGTCGCAGACCGCCGGGTGCAGCACCGAGCGCGGCTCGGCGTCCCAGCCCAGGCCCAGGTAGCACTCGTCGGAGACCAGCAGCACGTCGTGCTCGCGGGCCCAGCCCACGACGGCGCGCAGCTCGTCGGCGGTCGCGATCGCCCCGGTCGGGTTGCTCGGCGAATTCAGGTACACCAAGGCCGGCGGCGGGCCCTCGAGAAGCTGCGGAGCATCGCTGCGCACCCATGGAGCCCCGGCCAGCCGGGCGCCCACCTCGTAGGTCGGGTAGGCCAGTTCCGGGACCACGACCACGTCCTGGTCGCCCAGGCCGAGCAGGCTCGGCAACCAGGCGATGAGTTCCTTGGTGCCGATGACGGGCAGAATCGCTGACTCCGCCAGGCCGGTGATCCCGTAACGCCGCTGCAGCGCGGCGACCGCCGAGGCGCGCAGCGCCGCAGTGCCGGCGGTGGTGGGGTAACCCGGCGCGGACGAGGCCGCGGCCAATGCCTCGCGGATCACCGGGGCAACCGGGTCGACCGGGGTGCCGACGGACAGGTCCACGATGCCGTCGGGGTGCGCCTTGGCCAGCGCCGTCACCTCGGCCAGGGTGTCCCACGGAAATGTCGGCAGTGCGGCCGATCTGCCGCCGCGCACGGGACTCACGGGGCTGCGGCGACGCAGGGCGGATTCATCGGTCCTGATAGTAGAGGCCGCTGCCGCGCCGCGACCACCACGGCCCACTCGGCTATAGCCTATGCACTCAGTTGCTGTGCAACTAGTTGCATAGGTGGCGTACGGCTGCCTATGCTTCCCGGCGTGGCACTTCCCCACGCGATCCTGGTGTCGCTGAGCGAGCAGTCGGGTTCGGGCTATGAGCTCGCGCACCGCTTCGACCGCTCGATCGGCTACTTCTGGAGCGCCACCCACCAACAGATCTACCGAACGCTGCGGGCGATGGAGACCGACGGCTGGGTGCAGGTCACCGAGGTGGCCCAGCAGGGTCGCCCGGACAAGAAGGTCTACACCGTCGCCGAGCCCGGCCGCGCGGAGTTGGCCCGCTGGATCGCGGCCCCGCTGGCCGGGCACGGAAGCTCGGTGGTGGACAACCGGCTGCGCGAACTGGCGGTCAAGATCCGCGGCGCCGGCCACAACGACCGCGCCACGGTGCGCGAGCAGGCGCTTGCCCTGCGCGCCGAACGTGGCGAGCGCTTGGACGTCTACCGCGCCCTGGAGAAGAAGCAATTCCCGGATCCGCGCTCGCTGACCGGCGCCGCGCTCCATCAGTACCTGGTGTTGCGCGGCGGTATTCGCGCGGAGGAAAGCGCAATCGACTGGCTCGACGAGGTCGAACAGGCACTGAGGTGAAGGGGGCACTGTGACCACACAATCCACCAGTCCGTACCCGATCTTGATGTCCCCGCTGGATCTGGGCTTCACGACCCTGCCCAACCGGGTGGTGATGGGTTCCATGCACACCGGCCTGGAAGACCGCGCCGGCGACACCACCAAACTGGCCGAATACTTCGCGGCGCGTGCCCGCGGCGGCGTCGGGCTGATCATCACCGGTGGCTACGCCCCGAACCGGTCGGGCTGGCTGCTGCCGTTCGCCTCGGCCATGACCACCCGCGCCGACGCGCGACGCCATCGGCGCATCACCGATGCCGTGCACGATGCCGGCGGCAAGATCGCGCTGCAGCTACTGCACGCCGGACGCTATGCCTACCATCCGTTTTCGGTCAGCGCGTCGAGTCTCAAAGCGCCGATCAATCCCTTCCGGCCACGGGCGTTGTCCACGCGCGGGGTCGAGTCGACGATCGCCGACTTCGCCCGAGCCGCTGAATTAGCCCGCGAGGCCGGCTATGACGGCGTGGAGATCATGGGCAGCGAGGGCTACCTGCTCAACCAGTTCCTGGCACCGCGTACTAACCGGCGCACCGATCGCTACGGCGGCACGGCCGCCAACCGGCGCCGCTTCCCGGTGCAGATCGTCGCTCGCACCCGCGCGGCGGTCGGCGACGACTTCATCATCTGCTATCGGATGTCGATGGCCGACTACGTCGAGGATGGCCAGAGCTGGGAGGAGATCCTCACGCTGGCAACCGAAGTCGAGGCGGCCGGGGCCAGCATGATCAACTCCGGCTTCGGCTGGCATGAAGCGCGGGTGCCGACCATCGTGACCTCGGTCCCGGGCAATGCGTTCGTCAACATCAGCAGCGCGGTCGCCGACCACCTCACGATCCCGGTGGTGGCGTCCAACCGGATCAACATGCCGCAGGCCGCCGAACAGACCCTCGCCGAGACGTCGGTGCGCCTGATCTCGATGGCCCGCCCGATGCTGGCCGATCCGGACTGGGTGCGCAAGGCCGCCGACGGCCGGGCCGAGGAGATCAATACCTGCATCGCGTGCAATCAGGCCTGCCTGGATCACGCCTTCGTACACAAGAAGGTCTCCTGCCTGGTCAACCCGCGGGCCGGTCACGAGACCACGCTGGTGCTGGGCCCGACGCGGCGGCGCCGGCGCATCGCGGTGGTGGGTGCTGGGCCCGCCGGGTTGTCCGCGGCGGTCTCGGCCGCCGAACGCGGCCACGACGTGACGCTGTTCGAGGCGAACGAGTTCATCGGGGGCCAATTCGACCTGGCCAAGAGGATTCCCGGCAAAGAGGAGTTCGCCGAGACGATCCGCTACTTCACCACCATGCTGGACAAGCACGCCGTGACGGTGCGTCTGGGCAGCCGCGCCCACGTCGACGAGTTGACCGGATTCGACGAGGTGGTGCTGGCCACCGGGGTCAAACCGCGGATCCCGCGGATCCCCGGCATCGAGCATCCGATGGTGATGTCGTATGCCGAGGCGATCGCGGGCAGGCCGGTGGGCTCTTCGGTGGCGGTGGTGGGCGCCGGCGGGATCGGGTTCGACGTCAGCGAGTTCCTGGTCCTGGATTCACCCGATGCCTCACCGACGCTGCACCTCAAGGAGTGGAAGGCCGAGTGGGGTGCCGCCGATCCCTGGGAGGCCAGGGGCGCGCTGATTCCGCCGGACCCGGCGCCCCCGGCCCGCCAGGTCTACCTGTTGGCCCGCACCGAAGGTCCCCAGGGCCGCAAGTTGGGCAAGACCAGCGGCTGGGTGCACCGGGCGTCCTTGAAAGCCAAGAACGTCCAGCAGCTCTCCGGGGTGAACTACGACCGCATCGATGATGACGGGCTGCACATCAGCTACGGCCCGAACAAGTCACGCCCGCAGGTGTTGGCCGTGGACAACGTGGTGATCTGCGCCGGCCAGGAGTCGGTGCGCGACCTCGAGGACGGATTGCGGGCGCAAGGCATGACACCGCACATCATCGGCGGGGCCGCACTGGCCTCGGAGCTCGACGCCAAGCGGGCCATCAAGCAGGGCACCGAACTCGCCGCGCGACTGTAACTGGCCTTCGCCGAGATTGCATTCAGGGCTGTGAATTCGTCGAACTGTACGACCCTGGACGCAATCTCGACGAGGAAGCAGTCAGATCGCTAGCGGTGCGTAGTCGGTGCTGCGCTGACGGGCCGGGCGGCCGATCCCCTCGGCGATCGTCGTCAGCTCCGCGATGGTCTTGGCCGATCCGTGCTCGGAGCCGGCCATCCGCGAGATGGTCTCCTCCATCAGGGTGCCGCCCAGGTCGTTGGCTCCGCCGTTGAGCATCACCTGGGTGCGTTCCACCCCCAACTTGACCCAACTGGTCTGGATGTTGGGGATGCGACCGTGCAGCATGATGCGCGCCAATGCGTGCACGGCGCGGTTGTCGCGATGGCTTGGGCCGGGCCGCGCGCCGCCGGCCAGGTACAGCGGCGAGCTCTGATGCACGAACGGCAACGGCACAAACTCGGTGAAACCACCGGTGCGGTCCTGGATGTCGCGCAGCACCCGCATGTGCCCGACCCAGTGCCGCGGGGAATCGATGTGGCCGTACATCATCGTCGAGCTGGACCGCAGTCCCACCTCGTGCGCGGTGCTGACCACCTCAACCCACATCGAGGTCGGCAGCTTGCCTTTGGTCAGCACCCAACGGATCTCGTCGTCGAGGATTTCGGCGGCGGTGCCCGGAATGCTGCCCAGGCCGGCCTCGCGCAGGCTGATCAGCCACTCTCGAATGCTCAAGCCGCTCTTGGACACCCCGTTAGTGATCTCCATCGGCGAGAACGCGTGCACGTGCATCGACGGCACCCGCGCCTTGACCGCGCGGACCAGATCGGCATACCCGGTGACCGGCAGCTCGGGATCGATGCCGCCCTGCATACAGACCTCGGTGGCGCCCGCCAGGTGCGCCTCGTAGGCGCGTTCGCCGACCTCGGCATTCGACAGCGAAAAGGCGTCCGCGTCCCCCTTGCGCTGCGCGAAGGCACAGAACCGGCAACCGACGTAGCAGATGTTGGTGAAGTTGATGTTGCGGTTGACCACGTAGGTCACGTCGTCGCCGACGACGTCGCGGCGCAGCGAATCGGCCAGTGCGGCAACGGCATCCATGGCCGGCCCGTCCGCGGTGGCCAGCGCCAGATACTCGGCGTCGGTGCAGCCGGCTGGGTCGCGTTCGGCGGAACGCAGCGCCGCCAGCACATCGGTGTCCACACGTTCCGGCGCACGGGCGGCCAGGTCGTGGATCTGCTCGCGAATCGACTCCCAGTCTCCGAAGGCGCTGCCCAGGTCGCTGCGCGTCTCGGTGGCTCGACCGTCGACGTCGATCGCGGTGTGCAGATCCACCCGGCCGGCGGACTGCACCTCGTCGGGCTCCTGCCAGGCCAGCCCGACCGGATTGACGTCGCGGGCCCAGCCGGTGTCCGGGTCGGCCAGCGCCGCGACATGCGGGCGCACCCGCGGATCGATCCACGCGGCGCCGGCGAGCACGTAGTCCGGTTGGGCGGTAAGCCGCTGCACCAGGTCGTAGCCGGCCTGCTCGGTGATCGCGGCCAGGTCGTCCAGTGCCGGCCAGGGCCGCTCCGGGTTGACATGGTCGGGGGTCAGCGGCGACACCCCGCCCCAGTCGTCGACCCCGGCACCGACCAGCGCCAGGCATTCCTGCGCCGACACCAGGTTGGGCGGTGCCTGCACCCGCATCTTGGGGCCCAGCACCAGCCGGGTCGCCGCTACCGTGGCCAGGAAATCCTCGAAACCCGTGTCGGGCACCGCCGCCATCGCGGTGTGCTCCTTGGCCCGGAAGTTCTGCACGATGACTTCTTGAATGTGCCCGAACTCCTTGTGCACCTTGCGGATCGCGTGCAAGGTGTCGGCACGCTCGGCCAGCGTCTCGCCGATACCGACCAACAGGCCGGTGGTGAACGGGATCGAGAGTCGGCCCGCGTCGGCCAGCGTCCGCAGGCGCACCACCGGGTCCTTGTCCGGGCTGCCGTAGTGCGCCAGGCCTTTGGTCTCGAACAGCCGCCGGGACGTGGTCTCGAGCATCATGCCCATCGACGGCGCCACCGGCTTGAGCCGCGACATCTCCGACCAGCTCATCACTCCGGGGTTGAGGTGCGGCAGCAGGCCGGTCTCCTCCAGCACCCGGATGGCCATCGCCCGGACATAGGCCAGCGTGCTGTCATAACCGCGCTCGTCGAGCCACTGGCGCGCCTCGGGCCAACGGTCCTCGGGCCGGTCCCCCAGTGTGAACAGCGCCTCCTTGCAACCCAACTCGGCACCGCGGCGGGCGATGTCGAGGATCTCGTCGGGCCCCAGATACATCTGCTTGCCCTGGGCTCGCAGCACGCCGGGCACGGTGACGAAGGTGCAGTAGTGGCAGGTGTCGCGGCACAGGTGGGTGACCGGGATGAAAACCTTGCGCGAATAACTGACCGGCAGTCGTCCGCCCGGCCCACGCCGGCCACCCGACACCAGTCCGGCGTCGCGGACCCGGGCGGCGCTCGCACACAGGTCGGCCAGGTCGGCGCCGCGCGCGGTCATCGCGACGGCGGTTTCCTCGGGATTGAGGAGCACGCCGTCGCGGGCCCGTCGCAGTACGCGGCGCAGTGCCGACGAGTTCGTCATCCGCGCGTCACCCGCATCCGGAATCTCGCGCATGCCATAAACGTCACAGTAGCCGCCGCGCCAATCGGGCCTTTCAGGTAGCCCAGCGCGCACCCCGAGCCCGCCGGCCCGTCAGGCCTGCCTGGCCGTCGAGGCCGCTGCCAGCTCCTGACGGCGCCGCCACAGGACCCACCCGGGCGGCGCGCTGCCCAGCACGATCATCAACAGCACGCCGTAGGCCATCACGCCGCGGTCGGCGAAGATCAGGTCGTCCCCCGGACCGCCGAAGGTCATCAGCGCGATCGTCAGCAACCAGGCCCACAGCGGCAGCGCCGCCAACCGCAGCGACGACGCGCAGCGCAGCGCCACCCAGACCAGGCCGGCGTTGACCAGACCCCCGATCAGGGCACTGAGCGGGAAGGGCACCGCGCCCAGGTGCGCGGGCAACAGTAGCGCGGTGGCCACGGCGCAGAGCGCGCCGTCAAGGGCGAGCAGCGCCAGCACGACGAAGTTGAATACCGGCGTTTCAGTGGGCATCGCGGGCTCGATGAGCGACGCGACGGGGCTCAAGTGGGGATGCTCTCCAGCTGACTGACCAACGAACCGACCATCCACTGGTAGCTGTCGAGCCACCACTGCCAGTGTTCCAAGTTCGGGTCCAGATCGGGATCCATGCCTAAACCACCTAAGTCCGTGCCTCTACAGAAACTGCTCAGCAGGAGCCTACCTTGTGGCCGTCGTCACCGAGCTCAAGTCCGGCCAGGAGATCGGTTTCCCATCCTCGGGCGTCACGCGGACCGGCATCACCGGCGACCAGAACGTAATGCTCGGCGTCCACGATCGGCTGGACCACGTTGTTCGACAGCGCGAACGCCCGTCCGGTCGGCCCGACGGTGACCTGGGTGGCGTGGGCGGTCATGGCTGCCACCTTGGCGGCGCGAGCCTCGGCGGCCTCGATCACCGCATCGATCCGGTCGTCGGGGAAGTCCCCGACTACCTGCGCGTCCGCCGCGTCGGCCGCCATCGTCCAATGCGGCAGCCGATCGGGGTCCTGCAGCTCTGCCAGGGCGGTTCGCCGGGCGCTGCCTGCGGTCACCGTCCAGTAGAACTTCGGCGTGACCCATCCCGGTTCGGAGCCGCCATCGGCGTCCTGTGCCGCGGCGGCCAGCGCCGCAGTGGCCACGTGATGGGCGTGTATGTGGTCGGGGTGTCCGTACCCACCGTTCGGGTCGTAGCTGACGAGCACGTGCGGGCGCAGCTTCCGGATGATGTCCGCCAGTGCCCCGACGGTCTCGGCGTCGTCGGCGTCGATGAACCGCTGCTGTCGGCGCGCCGGGGTGCCGGTCATCCCCGAGTCACGCCAGCGGCCGGCGCCGCCGAGAAACTGCGGCGCGCCCACGCCCAGCGCCCGCAGCGCGGCAGTCAGCTCACCGATCCGGTAGCCACCCAGTTGGTCGGCCCCCGCCACCGCCAGGTGTGCCCAACGGTCTCCGATGACCTCGCCCTCCTCCCCCAGCGTGCAGGTCACCACTTGCACATGGGCGCCGCGGGCGGCGTAGTGGGCGATCGTCGCCCCGGTCGTCAGGGTCTCGTCATCGGGGTGGGCATGCACGAACAGCAACCGTGGAATCGGATCCGACACGCCAAAACCCTACCGCCACAGCGGTGAACGGACCTGCGAACCTCGCGTCGATCAGAACAGGCCGGCGAAGAACCCATCCCAGTCGATGCCGTCCAACAGCAGGGCAAGGTTGTCGCCCTGAATCATGTTGACGATGTCGTTGAACGCGTCTGGACTGAACCCGAGCATGGTGGTCCAGTCGGTGTCGAGGATCGCCGGGTCGAAGTGCCCGAGCAGGCTGTCGTGGGTGTCGAAGCTGATGCCCAGCATGTTGTTGAACGCGGCCTCATTCTGCGCCAGCACCGTGTTGTTGAGGCTGAAGATCCAGTTCACGACGTCGTTCAACTCGGGATTGTCGCCGGCCAGGCGCTCAGCGGCGGCCTGCTGCGCTTCGACAAGGGCATTGTTGAAATCCGCCTGCATCGCGACGATGGCGGCGTTCATGGCCTCCCTCGCGTCCGGGATCGCCTGCAGCATGAGGCTGAAGCCGGCTGCTGCGTCGGCCGCGGCGATGTTGGCGGCCTGACTGGTTCCGCCGCTGAACGCTCCGGCGCCCGGGATCTCCAACCCACTCAGGTCCGGCGTGAAAGGCACCCCGATCGGCAGGTTCTGCGGGTCGAAGCTGCCCCCGGTCAGCTCGTTCAACACGGTCTCGTCCACCTCGCCCGCGTTGAACGTCGAGCCGATGCCGAAAGCATCGTCGCCACTCCCGAAGAGCAGAGAACCCAGGTTGATCTCCTGGGCGTCGGCACCACCATTACCGACGAAGTCCGGGCGGACGTGATTTTCGATGACGTCGAGGCCCGGGCTCACGTCGACGTTCGCCGCGGCCAGGTCGATGTCACGAATCTGTACATCGGGCATGGCCGGGGTCATCGACGTCAGTACCGCGACCAGACCGCCGACACCCAGGGCTGCGGCAGCCACCGTGCCGCAGCGGTGAGCGAGGTGTTCCATGGACTAATCCCCCTCCGACGAGTCCCGCGCAGGTTTACTTAATCTTACCCAAGAATTGCCTGTGCGCAAGACTTCGTTAACGCCGATTCCAGCTGGCGGCCACCTGATTTCTCCCCCGTCGCCGCCGGTCCGGGCAAGCCTAGCGTCTGCGGCGCACCGTCAGGGCAGCTTGAGCCAGGTTCCGGCCCCGCCCACGATGCCCACCGGGACGGCCCCGGTCAGGCTGACATTGGCGACGCTGGGGCCCACGGCCACGATCGTGGTGTCCTGCAGGATCGGCAGCACCGTCGCCATGTTCCACAGCCGTGGTTCGACGGAGGCGATCACGTCGCCGATGGACTTACTGCCATCGAGGGCCGCGTCGATCTCGGCCTGGATGGCATGGTCGCAGACACCGGTGATGTTCGACGGAGCCTGTACCAGCGCCCCCGGCGAGGAGGAGCGCGGTGGAACCTTCGAAGTCGGCTTGGCCGGTGCCGGTGCAGGCGCTGGGGACTGCGGGGCCGGAGTCGTCGAGGGTGCCGGCACCGGGCTGCCCGAGGTGGGCACGGTCGTGGGGGCCAGCGCCCCGCAGCCGTAGCGCGACGCCAGCAGCGTCGCGAGATCCCCACCGGCCTGCTGCCAGCCGACGATCGCATCGACCTGCTGGGTGGCCAGCGCCTCCCGGTAGAGCTTCACCGGGTCCAGTGCAAGCACTGTGGCGGCAATGCCGACGTTGCGCAGCTGGTCCGCGGCCGTGTTGGCCACCGCCAGGGAGGTCGGGTCGTTGGCCGCCACCCCGATGACCAGCGACAGCTGTTCCCCACCCTTGCTGATCCGCCCCCGGGTGATCTCCGGCGGATGCGGCACACCGGTGGCGGAGCCGGCAGGTGGGACCAATGCGGACGGGGGCGCATCCTTCTCGACCCGGTAGCCGGCCGCCAGCAGCAGTGCCAGCGCCGCCGATTCGGACATCGCCGGCGGTGCGGTGGGCACGTAGCCGGGATCGCTGGGCGTCCGGATCTGGGCCTGGTCCAAGGTGACGGTGTTGTCGCTGCCGGCCCCCACCGTGGCCAGCAGGCCGACGTCGAGGAGGCCCAGAATGGCCCGGCGGACCCGCACATCGGCCAACTTGGGGTCCGCAGCCCGCAGTGCGAGTTGCATGATTCGCGGCGTGACCACCCGAGTGGTCTGCACGCCGGGGATCACCGACAGCTGAGCAAACGCCGCCGAGCCGCCGTGCACCTGAGCCACCTGGGTATCACCGTTGCGGATGGAGTCGGCCAGCGCCGCCGCTGAGCCGGCGCGGCGGAACAGGACCAGATCCGGCTTCGCCGGCGGGCCCCAGTAGCGGTCGTTGCGGGCAAGCAGGATCGCGTCGCGCTGCGGGTCGATGTTCTCCACCCGGAATTGGCCACCGGTGACCGGCAGCGCCCGGGCCAGGCCCGCCGGGAAACCACCGGGCACGTCCTTGACGATGTGCGCCGGAACGATGTTGTTGAACAGCTCCCGCCAGGCCGGATACGGCTTGGCGAAGGTGACCACCACCTGCTTGCCGCCTTCGACGGAGTGCACACCGGTGATCAGGTCATAGCCCGCCGGATCGACGACGCCGGGCTGGCTGACCATCTGCTGCCACAGGTACCAGAAATCGTCGGCGGCGATCGGCGCGTTGTCGGTCCAGGAAGCCTCGGGGCGGATCCGGTAGGTCACCGTGAACGGCGCTTCGGCGGTCACCTTGGCCGACACCAGCAGGGTCGGGTCCATCTCCCACCGAGACCCGGTGGGCGTGCTGGAGTCTGGGATCGGCCGAAACGCGCTGGGCAGCACCAGCGCGCTGATCGCCGCGGTGACCGGCGACAGGTCCGAGCGCAGGTGGGGGTTGAAGCCGGCCCCGATGGAATCGATGCCCATGATGATCTGGCTGATCCGCTGGGGCGGCGGCGCCGAGCTCTTAGGCGTCTCCGTACTCTGCGGCGCCGGCGGCGGATTCACCGTGCACGCCGAGGTCGCCTGCGTCAGTACCAGCATCGTCGCCGAAACCAGTGCCCCCGCCGTGACATGGGCGCGGCGGGCTGGTTTCGGCACGGCCACCAGGGTATCTGGGCGGCGATTCCGGCGCGAAGACCGTCGAGCAGCGCGCAAAACCGCGCCCAAACCTAGAGGTTCTTGGCCCGGGAGCGGCTGCGTGCCCGCAGCGTCGAGTCCAGTTCGACCTTGCGGACCCGGACCACCTCGGGGGTGACCTCGACGCACTCGTCGGCCGCGCAGAACTCCATCGCCTGCTCCAGATCGAGCTCGATCGGACGGGCCAGCGTCTCCATCACATCGGCCGTCGACGACCGCATGTTGGTCAGCTTCTTCTCCTTGGTGACATTGATGTCGAGGTCCTCGGCTCGAGGATTGATCCCCACCACCATGCCCTGGTACGTGTCCTGACCCGGCTCGACGAAGAACTGCCCACGGTCGGCCAACTGGATCAGCGCGAACGGAGTGATGGACCCGGCCCGGTCGCTCACCAGCGACCCGGTGTGCCGGGCGCGGATCTCGCCGGCCCACGGCTGGTAGCCCTCGAACACGGCATTGGCTATACCGGTGCCACGAGTCTCGGTGAGAAAGTCGGTGCGCCACCCGATCAGACCGCGGCTGGGGATGATGAACTCCATCCGTACCCACCCGGTGGTGTGGTTAGCCATCTCGGTCATCCGGCCCTTGCGTGCCGCCGCCAGCTGGGTGATGGCGCCGACGTACTCCTCCGGGCAGTCGACCGTGAGGTGCTCGAACGGCTCGTGCACCTTGCCGTCGACCTTGCGCGTCACCACCTGCGGCTTGCCGACGGTCAGCTCGAAGCCCTCCCGGCGCATCTGCTCGACGAGGATGGCCAGCGCCAGCTCGCCACGGCCCTGCACCTCCCAGGCGTCGGGACGGCCGATGTCGACCACCCGGATCGACACGTTGCCGATCAGCTCGGTGTCCAGGCGCGACTTGACCATCCGCGCGGTCAACTTGTGGCCGGAGACCTTGCCCGCCAGCGGCGAGGAGTTGGTGCCGATCGTCACCGAGATCGCCGGTTCGTCGACGGTGATGCGCGGCAGTGCGACCGGCGTGGCCAGATCGGCCAGGGTGTCACCGATCATGATGTCGCTGATGCCGGCGACGGCGACGATGTCGCCGGCGCTGGCCTCTTCGGTCGGGTTGCGTTCGACCCCCTCGGTGACCAGCAGCTCGGTGATCTTCGCGGTGGTGGTCATCGGTTCGCCGTCGACCTCACGCATCCAGGCGACCTGCTGGCCCTTGCGGATGCGGCCGTTGTAGACCCGGATCAGGGCGAGCCGGCCCAGGAAGGGCGAGGCGTCGAGGTTGGTGACCAGCGCCTGTAGCGGCGCTTCCGGGTCGCCCGACGGCGGCGGGACGTGCTCGAGCAGCACGTCGAACAGCGGGTCCAGGTTGTCGCCGTCTGGAATCTGGCCGTCGGCGGGCGCGGTGGTGCTCGCCACCCCGGCCCGGCCGGATGCGTACAGCGTCGGCAGACCGAGGGCGTGTTCCGCGGCGGCCTGCGCTTCGTCGTCGAGGTCGCTGGCCACGTCGAGCAGCAGGTCGTGGCTGGCGTCGACCACCTCGGCAATGCGGGCGTCGGGCCGGTCGGTCTTGTTGACCACCAGGATCACCGGCAGATGAGCGGCCAGCGCCTTGCGCAGCACGAATCGGGTCTGCGGCAGCGGCCCCTCGGACGCGTCGACCAGCAGAACCACGCCGTCGACCATGGACAGCCCGCGCTCCACCTCGCCGCCGAAGTCGGCGTGGCCCGGAGTGTCGATAACGTTGATGACGGTGACGGTTCCATCGGCGTTGTGGCGATGCACGGCCGTGTTCTTGGCCAGGATCGTGATGCCCTTTTCCCGCTCCAGGTCACCGGAGTCCATCACCCGCTCCTGCGCCTCACCGCGTTCTTGCAGGGCGCCGGACTGGCGGAGCATGGCGTCGACCAAAGTCGTCTTGCCGTGGTCTACGTGCGCGACGATGGCGACGTTACGAAAGTTCACCGGGCGATTCTGCCAGCGCACCCTGTCAATCGCGAAAACATGAAAGCCATGTCACAGCCCGAGGGGGGACTCCGCGGAGAACCTCTCGAGCTCCTTGACGTGCAGTTCGGTCAGCGATTGCAGACACTGCGCCGCCGTTTCGGTGAGCTGCAGCCGGATCACCCGCTGGTCGCCGCTGTCGCGGACCCGGGTGACCAGACCGGCGGCTTCGGCCCGCTGGATCAGCTCCCCGGCGCTGTGGTGGCGTAACAGCAGGTATTCCGCGATGTCGCCGACCGTCGGCCCCCGCGAGTCACCGTGGCCCCGGATCGCCAACAACAACTGGTGCTGTGCAGGGGTGAGTCCGGCCGCTTGCGCCTGGTCGGCACTCCACCGCTCAAAGCGCCTCAGCCGCGTGCGGAAAGCAAGCAGCCGGGAATAGACCTCGTCAGGCAGTGGCACGTCTGTAACTTTATGCCGACCCCCGCCGTCGCGCGCAGCTCAGCTCAGCTGTGCGGTGATGCGGATTTCAACCACCGCGCCCGGGATGGCCAATTCGGAGATCCCGACGGCCGTCCACGCGGGGTACGGCGCGGCCACAAAGGTGTCCTTGACCGCCACGAAGTTGTCGATCTGAGCGCTCAGCCCGACGTGGTAGGTGGTCATCTCCGTGACGTCGGCGAAGGTCAGCCCCACTTCGCCGAGCAGGCCGCGCAGATTTTCGAAGGCCAGCGTGATCTGCTCGGTCGGGTCTGCCGGCACGGACATGTCGGGCCGGATGCCGATCATGCCCGAGCAGCGCAGCTGATCTCCGACGATGACGGCCGGGGCGTAGTGAAAGTTGTCGTAGATCGGCTTCATCCACTCGGGAATCACGACCTTCATGGCTGCTCCTAGGTGCCGTTGCGCACCAGCTGGTCGGGGCAGTACACCTGGGCGGCGATCCCCACGAACTGGGTGCCATGCTCGGTCGTCAGGCCCGGATTGCGTGCCTTGAGGCCCTCGAGTACCTGCGGGCTGGGTTGGCCCTCGGCGATGAACCCGCACACCATTTTCGCGGTGATGATGGCCTGGTCGGCGTTGTTGTAGGTGATGCCCGCCGCCCGCAACGACACCAGAAAGGCGGTGTCGGTCTCGGAGGGATCGGCATGAGCGGGCGCCGCAAAACAGACACAGCCCAGCGCGCCGAGCAGCGCCGCGCGGATTCTCACCAGCCCCTCCGTTGCGGTCGTGAACCCATCGGCTGATTCCTCCTTGCGACGTCGCGGCTGCGATAGACGATGTACGGCCGAAACAGATACCCGATCGGCGCGCTGAAAGCGTGCACCAGACGAGTGAACGGCCACAGCGCGAACAAAGTCAACGCAATCATGACGTGAACCTGGAAATACAGCGGCGCTTGCAGCATCAAATCGCCCCGTGGATCGAGCGTGAAGATCGACCGGAACCAGACCGAGACCGTCTGCCGGTAGTCGTGCTCCTCGCCGTAGGTGGTGGTCCCCATCAGGGTGCAGCTCATCCCGACCACCAGCGCACACACCAGCACCGCGTACATCAGCTTGTCGCTGACGCTGGTGGCCTTGAACACCGAGCGCTCGGTGCGGCGCCGGTAGATCAGCAGCCCGACACCGATCAGGGTGGCGATCCCGGCGGGCAGACCCAGGATCAGCGCCTGCAGGTGATAGAGCCGGTCGCTCATGCCCAGCGCTTCGGTCCACGACTCCGGGACGAACAGTCCCATGATGTGTCCTGCGATCACCACGAAGCTGCCGAAGTGGAACATCGGGCTGCCGATCCGCAGCAGCTTGGACTCATACAGCTGCGACGAGCGGGTGGTCCAGCCGAACTTGTCGTACTTGTATCGCCACCAGGTGGCGACGCCCGCGATCGCCAGCACGAAGTAGGGCACGATGTCCCACCACAGCTCCGCGGGGCTGGTGAGGGTGACGTCCGTCATCGGGTCGGAACCTTCGGCATTCCGAGCGGTACTGCTGCCGTGAACGGTTGCAGCCCAACGGCTTCCGCCGGCGGCCCGGATGCCATCAGCTGACTCACCTGTCGCACCTCCTGATCGGTTACCGCTGGGAGTGTCGCGCAGACCGCGGCCACGGCGAAGGCATACGGCGACCCGGCGTCGCTCAACGCACGGTGCAGGATGTCCAGCGGTGCGCGGTGCGCCAGCAGCAGCCGGCGACCGGCCTGCGGAGCCACCGTCGCGGCGAACTCCAGAACCACCGGCAGGTGGTCGGGCGCCTCGCCCACCGGCGGCTCGGCCCCGGCCTCGCGGTAGGCGGTGGCAAAGGCCAGCATCTGCATCCCGCGGTTGCGGGTGTCCCCACCGGTCCAGTAGGTCAGAAACATCGTCGAGCGCCGGCGCATGTCGAAGGTTTCGACGTAGTCGACTGCGGCCGCCATCGGGTCAGCAGCACGCAGCGCGGTAACCGTGCGCCGCAACAGATTCGCCGCCGATTCCTCGGCATGGGCGAGCAGTGCCTCAACGGTGTCGAGCCGCTGAGGCAGTTGGTCATCGGGATAGGACAGCAGCAGCGACGCCGCCTGCCACACCGCCCGGTCGGCGGGTCCGCCGGCCTGGCGTCGCAGGGAATGTATGAATCGCTTCACTGGTGCTCCGGGAACATCTCCGGCACGGCCCGCTCGCCGCCACCCCAGTTGAGCAGGTTGGTCCGGCCCCGCGGCCGCTGCGCGTGCCCGTTTTCGACCAGATGGAACGACGACTTCGCCACGTCATCGGCGCCGACGAACGGATCCTCCTCGTACGCCTCCGGTCCGCCGGTGATCGAACATCCCAGGTGTTCGAGATCGTGCGCCTGTTGGCTGTAGGCGGTGGGAATCACATAGCGCTCTTCGTATTTCGCGATCGCGAGCAGCCGGTACATGTTGTACATCTGCTCCTCGGTCATTCCGACCGAGTCGGGTATGTGCGGCTGGGTCTCGCGCCCCAGGCTGATGTCACGCATGTAGGAGCGCATCGCCGCCAGCCGGCGCAGCACGCCCTCGACCACTCCGGTGTCACCGGCGGTGAACAGCTCGGCGAGATAGGCCATCGGAATACGCAACGCGGAAAGCGCCCCGAAAAGGTTGCCCAGATCTTCGCCGTCGTGCCCGTCGCGGCTGACGGCGTCGACCACCGGAGACAACGGCGGGATGTACCAGACCATCGGCATGGTCCGGTACTCCGGGTGCAGGGGCAACGCCACCTTGTAGGTGTTGATCAGCGCGTAGATCGGCGACCGTTGCGCCGCCTCGATCCAGGCATCGGAGATCCCCTCGGCGCGCGCGCCCGCGATCACCTGCGGGTCGGTCGGGTCCAGGAACACCCCGCACTGCGCCTCATACAGGTCGGTGTCCTTGTCGACCGAAGCCGCTTCGAGCACCTTGTCGGCGTCGTAGAGCACCAGGCCGATGTAGCGCAGCCGGCCGACGCAGGTCTCCGAACAGACCGTCGGCAGGCCGACTTCGATACGGGGGTAACAGAAATGGCACTTCTCGGCCTTGCCGGTCTTGTGGTTGAAGTACACCTTCTTGTACGGGCATCCCGACACGCACAGCCGCCAGCCGCGACAGCGGTCCTGGTCAACCAGCACGATGCCGTCTTCTTCGCGCTTGTAGATGGCTCCGGTCGGGCACGACGCCACGCATGACGGATTCAGGCAGTGCTCGCAGATCCGCGGCAGGTAGAACATGAACGTTTCTTCGAGCTCGGTTTTGACCTGGTCGCTGACCTTCGCCAGGATCGGGTCGTTGACCAGGGTCTCCGGTGCCCCGGCGAGGTTGTCGTCCCAGTTGGGTCCCCACTCGATCTTCATCGGCTCGCCGGTGATCGAACTCTTCGGTGCCGCAACCGGGATGGTGTCCCCCAGCGGCGCGGTGGTGAGGTTCTCGTAGTCGTAGGTCCACGGCTCGTAGTAGTCCTTCAGGCCCGGCAGGTTGGGGTTGGCGAAGATGTTGAGCAGCTTGTGGAACCGGCCGCCGGCCAGCAGGCGCAACCGACCCCGCTTGTCCAGCGTCCAACCGCCCTTCCAGCGGCTCTGGTCTTCGTAGGTCCGCGGATACCCGCCGCCGGGGCGGGTTTCGACATTGTTGAACCAGACGTACTCGGTCCCCTCGCGGTTGGTCCAGGCCTGCTTGCACGTCACCGAACAGGTATGGCACCCAATGCATTTGTCCAGGTTCATCACCATGGCCATCTGCGCCATTACTTTCATGACTTCAGTACCTCACGTCCTGGCTGCGGCGCCGCACCACCGTCACCTCGTCGCGCTGATTGCCGGTCGGCCCCAGGTAGTTGAACGCGAACGCGTGTTGGCCGTAGCCACCGGCCAAGTGGCTGGGCTTGACCCGGATCCGGGTCAACGAGTTGTGGGTGCCGCCACGCTTGTTGTTGGTCTCGGCCCGCGGGGTGTCCACGGTGCGTTCCTGCACGTGGTAGACGAACACCACCCCGTCCGGCATCCGCTGGCTCACGATCGCGCGACCCACGAACACGCCGTTGACGTTGACGGCCTCGATCCAATCGTTGTCCTTGACACCGATTTTCGCCGCATCGCCCGGGCTCATCCACATGGTGGGGCCGCCGCGCGACAGCGACAGCATGTAGAGGTTGTCTTGGTAGGTGGAGTGGAACGACCACTTCGAATGCGGGGTCAGGTAGCGCACGGTGATCCCGATGCCGTCCCCGGTCTCGCCGAGTTCGGGGGCATCGAACAGCCTCGCCATGTCCAGTGGCGGGCGGTAGACCGGCAGATGTTCGCCGAGCTCCTCGATCCAGTCATGCGCGGTGTAGAAGTGCATCCGGCCGGTCAGGGTGTGGAACGGCTTGAGACATTCGATGTTGATCGTGAACGGGGCGTAGCGCCGTCCTCCGGTCTCACTGCCAGACCATTCCGGGCTGGTGACCACCGGCACCGGCCGCGCCTGGGTGTCGGCGTAGGTGATCCGCTTCTCCTCGCTGCCCTCGGACAGGTGCGCCAGCCGCTGGCCGGTGCGCTTCTCCAGCTCCCGGAAGCCCTCCGTCGCGATCCGGCCATTGGTGGTGCCCGACAGTGCCAGCACGGTGTCGGCCATCCGCGTCGCGGTGGTGAGCGCGGGGCGCCCGGTCCCGGCACCGGACTTCATCACCCCGAATCTGGCGGCCAGGTCCTCGACCTCTTCGTGCGGAAACACCGTGTAGCCCTTGGTGGTCAGCCCCAGGGTGTCCACCAGCGGGCCCAACGTCTGCCATTTGTCACCGATAGCGGAGTAATCACGCTCCACCACAGTGACTTTGGGCATAGTCTTGCCGGGAACCGGCGTCTCGCCGCTGCGCAGCCAGTCGCGCTCGGTGCCGTCGGGATAGGCCATCGCATCCGCGGTGTCGTGCTGCATCGCGGTGAGCACGACGTCGTTGCGGACGCCGAGGTGCTTGGCCGCCAGGGTGCTGAACGTCCGGGCGATCGCGCCGAAAGCGTCAAAGTCGCTGCGGGTCTCCCAGGGCGGGTCGATCGCCGCGCTGAACGAGTGCACGTAGGGGTGCATGTCGGTCGACGACAGGTCGGCCTTCTCGTACCAGGTGGCCGCCGGCAGCACGACATCGGACATCAGCGTGGTCGAGGTCATCCGAAAATCGATCGACATGAGCAGATCGAGCTTGCCCTCGGGAATGTCGCGGTCCCAGCGCACATCGGCCGGTTTCACCCCGCCGGCGGGCGGCTCGCCGATCACGCTGGCATCGGTGCCCAGCAGGTGCTTGAGGAAGTACTCACCGCCCTTGCCGGACGCGCCGATGAGGTTGGCCCGCCACACCGTGAGCACGCGCGGCCAGTTCACCGGGTTGTCCGGATCGGTGACCGACAGCTTCAAGTCGCCGGCGGCGAGTTTCTCTGCGACGTACTCCCCCGCATCACGGCCGGCGGCCTCGGCCTCATCGGCCACCTCCAGGCTGGAGCGGTCGAACTGCGGATAGAACGGGCTCCAGCCCATCGCGGTGGCCGACGCCAGGATGTCCATGGTGTGTCGGCCGTCGAATCGGCCGCGCCCGAGCGGCGTGGTCAGCTTCTCCGCCCCGTAGGCGTCGTAGCGCCATTGGTCGGTGTGGGCATACCAGTAGGAGGTGCCCGGCACCTGTCGCGCCGGCCGCGTCCAATCGCTGCCCGCGGCCATCGTGGCCCACCCGGTCAGCGGGCGCACCTTCTCCTGACCGACGTAGTGCGCCCAGCCGCCGCCGTTGCGGCCCATCGAGCCGGTGAGCATCAGCAGCGCGAGCACCGCGCGGTAGGTGGCGTCGCCGTGGAACCACTGGCAGATGCCACTGCCCATGATGATCATCGACCGGCCGCCGGATTCTTCTGCGTTGCGGGCGAATTCGCGCGCGACCCGGATCGCCTGCGCCGCGGAGACCCCGGTTATCGATTCCTGCCACGCCGGGGTGTTGACCTGCGTGCCGTCGTCATAACCGGTCGGCCACTCGCCGGGCAGCCAGGGCCGGCGCACCGAGTAGTTGGCCAGCATCAGGTCGAACACGGTGCAGACCAGGTGCTCGCCGACCTGTCGCACCGGCACCCCGCGCTCGACGACGGTGCCGTGGCCGGTCACGGCATCGAAGCCGGGCAGCGAGACCAGCGCCGCGGGCTGATCGCCGTTGCGGAATTTCGGGTTCCGGACGCTCAACGCCGGCCGCACGTCACCGAGGTCCAGGTTCCACTTGCCCATGCCCTCGTCGCCCCAGCGGAAGCCCAGCGAGCCGTGCGGCACAACGACACTGTCGGTGACCTCATCGAGCAGGGCCGGCTTGAACGCCGAGTTCTCGGTGTCCGCCAGATCTCCGCCCAGGTCGGCGGCGGTCAGGTTCTTGCCCGGAATCAGGCGGCCGTCACGCTCCTCCAGCTTGATCAGGAACGGCAGGTCGGTGTAGCGGCGCACGTAGTCGGTGAAGAACGGCACCTCCTGCTTGACGTAGCACTCGGTGAGGATGACGTGGCCCATCGCCATTGCCAATGCGCCGTCGGTGCCGGCCGCACACGGCATCCACTCGTCGGCGAACTTGGTGTTGTCGGCGTAGTCCGGGCTGACGGTGACCACCTTGGTGCCGCGGTATCGCACCTCGGCCATCCAGTGCGCGTCGGGCGTGCGGGTGATCGGGACGTTGGAGCCCCACATCATCAGATAGGCGGCGTCCCACCAGTCCCCGGATTCCGGGACGTCGGTCTGGTCGCCGAACACCTGGGGCGAGGCGACCGGCAGGTCGGCGTACCAGTCGTAGAACGACGTCATCACCCCGCCGAGCATCTGGATGAATCGGGAGCCTGCGGCGAACGACACCATCGACATCGCCGGAATCGGGGAGAACCCCGCGACCCGGTCCGGGCCGTAGGTCTTGATGGTGTGCACGTGGGCGGCGGCGATCATCTCGGTGGCTTCGGCCCAGGTCACCCGAACCAGCCCGCCCATGCCGCGGGCCTGCTGGTAGCGCCGGCGACGTTCGGGGTCGGCCTGGATGTCCGCCCAGGCCAGCACCGGGTCGCCCAGGCGCGCCTTGGCCTCCCGGAACATCTCGACCAGTACCCCGCGCGCGTAGGGGTAACGCACCCGAGTCGGCGAGTAGGAGTACCAGGAGAACGAGGCGCCGCGCGGGCAGCCTCGCGGCTCGTACTCGGGACGGTCCGGGCCCACCGAGGGATAGTCGGTGGCCTGGTTCTCCCAGGTGATGATGCCGTCCTTGACGAAGATCTTCCAGGAACACGACCCGGTGCAGTTCACCCCGTGCGTGGACCGGACCACCTTGTCGTGGCTCCAGCGGTCCCGGTAGAAGATGTCGGCCTCGCGCCCGCCCCGGTGGGTGACGGTGCGCAGGTCCGGGGAGACCTGTCCCCGGGTGAAGAACCGGCCGCTGCGTTCCAGTAGTTCTTCGAGGGGACCACCGACCCCGGTGGTTCGGCGAGGCTCGCCGGAGTCGGCCCCCGGGCCGGCGGAGGCGAGGGGAAGCCGGGACCGCCGTAGGAACCCGGTGGTGGGCGGTCGCGCTGCGCGTGTCATTTCCGATTCTCCTTCGGCGGGTCGGCGCGCTCCGACGGACTTCACGTAGGCCGGAGCCACCGCCGCACGCCCTATCAGGCCCGAAACACCAGCGTAGCGGGATATATCGCCCAACGACCCAATCCGTCGGGAAGATTTAACAGAGCCTTTTCACCAGAGTGCCTGAGCCAGCTCCGGCAGCCAAGCTCGATCAGCAGGTACCCAGTCAACGTCGGCCAGTTGCACAGCCGTCACCCAGCGGAGCGCCTGATGGTCATGGGGATGAGGTTCGCCGCCGGTCAGGCTGACCAGGTAGGCGCGCAGGGTCATGTCCGGGTTCAGCACCACATCGGCACCGAGGCGCTCCCCCACCGTGATCGCCCCGGCGTCCAGGCCCAACTCTTCGCCGAGTTCGCGGGCCAGGGCTGCTAGTTCGCTCTCCCCGGGCTTGACCTTGCCGCCGGGCAGTTCCCAGCGACCGGCCAGCTCCGGCGGGCGGAGCCGCTGCGCGATCAGCACCGTTCGCCCGGCCGCCGATTCGGCGATGACGGCTCCGGCGACGACGATCTGGGGTGACATGGCGTGTGAGGCTATACCGTCCTACCGTCGGGTATGGCTTTGTTGACTGACGACCAGGTAAACGCGGCGCTGCCCGACCTCGATGGCTGGGAGCACGCCGAGGGAGCGCTGCGGCGCTCGGTCAAGTTCGGCTCGTTTCTGGCCGGGATCGATGCCGTGCGTCGAGTCGCCGAACGTGCCGAAGCGGCCGATCACCACCCGGATATCGATATTCGCTGGCGCACCGTGACTTTCGTGCTGGTGACGCACTCCGAAGGCGGGATCACCGACAAGGACGTGGCGATGGCCGGTGAGATCAACCAGCTTCTCGCGGCGTGACCCGCGTGGTCGCCATCCAGCCCAAGGTGACCACGGCGCCGACGATGTAGACCAGGCCGGCCCACGCCAGGTACCAGGGCCTGCCGTCCTGCCAGATCGTCGGCTGGAAGAAGCTCAGCAACCACGGCACCCCGATAAGGGTGAGCGTCAGCCACATCCAGCCCAGGATTCGGGCGCCCGGGCGATCCGCGCACGGTCCGTAGAACAGCCAGATCATCAGCGGCAGCAGCCACACCCAGTGATGGGTCCAGGAGATCGGCGAGGCCAGCAGCCCGAAGAGCTCGACCACCAGTAACGACCCCAGGGGGTCGGGGCGGGCGGGAGTACTGTTCAGCGCCCGCCAGGCCAGTACGGCCAGCACCGCGGTGACGCCGATCGCGATCAGCACCGGCGGGCTGTAACCGGCGTCGTGTCCGAGGATGCGAGAGATCCCGCCCCGCCAGGACTGGTTGAACGAGGTTCCGATCGGCCCTACCCGGTGAGCGTCACCGAGAAGCTCGGTGAAGTAGCGCCGAGCCTGATCGCCGGTGGCCCAAACCGACACCGCAATGGTGCCGGCGAAGACGACGGCCGAGAACACCGCTGCGGCCCAGCGCCGTGCCGCGGCCAGATAGACCCCGGCGATCGCCGGGGTCAGCTTCACCCCGGCGGCCAGCCCGACCAACAGCCCCGACACCCACCACCGCCGGCTGTAGACCGCGTAGAGCACCGCCAGCACCAGGATCACATTGATCTGGCCGTAGTCGAAGGTGCTGCGCAACGGTTCGGACCAGATCCCCGCGGCCGTCCACAACATCGCGACCCGGCGGTTCAGCGAGGCTCGACGAAGGAGAGGCGAAGCTGGGACCGCCGCATCAGCCGAGCGGTTCGGCAAGGCTCCGCCGAGGAGGCGCTGGCACAACCGCACCACGCCATACAGGGCGGCCATCGTGCCGATCTGCCATCCGAGCGCAACCAGACCGAACGGCAGGAAATGCAGCGGGTAGAACACCACCGCGGCGAACGGCGGGTAGGTGAACGGCAGCGGGAAGTCCGGGGTCTGGTCGGCGTAGACGTAGTCATACAGCGCGCCGGGCTGGGCCAGCGCGGCCGCGCCACTGATGTAGACGTGCAGGTCGACGAAGTTGGCGCCGTGCGGAGTCAGGTAGGTCCAGGCAAGTCGCGCCGCGATGCTGACCACCAGCAGCCATGGAGCCCACGCAGTCAGGCGATTCGTCAGGGAACGCGCAGGCAAGGTGGCCCCGGTGTTCAAGGTGGTGTCTACCGGCACGACTCTAGCGAACGGCCGCCAGATCACCGTCGCGGTTCGGGTCCGTAACGGTTCCATAAATGACACACGTGTCACTTGAGCCTCACCAGCAACAGGCTAGCTTCAGTTTTCAGGAAGCCATCGCCGACGATTGGGGAAGTCATGTCGCGCCTCCAGACGCTGATCACCACCACACGCGCCACCGCCGCCAAAGCTGCCGTCGCAGCCGGATCATCGGCCGTGCTGGTCCTCGGCGCCGTCGGCGGGGTGGCCACAGCAGACCCGGCCATGCCGGCACTGCCGCTGCCCACCGCGGGATTTCCCGGGCTGCCCGCCATCGAGCAGTTGAGCCCGGTGATCCAGCAGGCCGCCGCCGACCCCGCCGGCGCGACCTCGCTGCTGATGGCCGCGGCCGCCGCATTCACCGGAAACTCCAACACGCCCGCAAGCTCGCGGCAGGTGGCCGACTCGGTGGCGCAGTTCGTGCAGGCGCCGCCGGAGGCACTGCCGAGCAATCACGTACCGACGGCCGGCTCGGAACCCGGGCTGGTGGCCCACCTGCCCAGCGGCATCGACCCGGCCAAGTCGGTGGGCCCGCTCCCGCAGGCCGCCATCAACGCACCCGAAGCCCTGCCCGCGCCCGCCGAAGCCCTCCCCGAGGCGGCCCCGGCAGCTCCCGAAGCCGCCTCGACCGTCGCGGCACCCGACGCGGCGACGGCGGCCACCCCCGGCTTCGGCCCGGACGCCCCACCGACCCAGGACTTCATGTACCCGTCCATCGGCCAGAACTGCCAGGCCGACGGCGGCAACGTCATCGCCACTGCGCTGTCGGTGGCCGGCCCGGCCACGATTCCGACCCCCGGCCCCAAGCCCGGCCAGACCGCCTACGTGTTCACCGCCATGGGAACCCCCGGCCCGGCCGAGACGCAGAAGCTGCCGCTGAACGTCACGTGGGTGAACCTGACCACCGGCAAGTCCGGTAGCGCCACCCTGCAGCCGCGCACCGACATCAACCCCGAAGGGCCGACGACGCTGACGGCGATCGTCGACACCGGTTCGGGCAGCATCATGTCGACGATCTTCGGTCAGGTCAGCACCAAGGACCACCAGTGCAACTTCCTGCCCACCATCGGCTCGACAGTGGTGCCCTGACGGCCATGACCGTCCCCCGCACGTCGGCACCTTGGACGTTGTTGATCGGCCTGGCTGCGATGTTGCTCCTGGCGATCAGCGGTTGCGCCGGCGAACGGCCGTCGCCGGAACGGTCGCCATCCGCGGACGCGGTTTCCGCGCCGGCGCCGATGAGCCCGCCGACTCAGCAGCTGCAACGCGATGTCGTGACCACCGGCAGCCTCAATATCGCGGTGACCGACGTCGGCGCATCGGTGGAACGGCTCACCGACCTGACCACCGAACTGGGTGGCCGCGTCGATGACCGCACCGAAAGCACGGCAGCGGGACGTTCCCACACCGCCGAGCTGACGGTGCGCATCCCCTCCCCCAAGGTCGATGAATTCCTCGACGACGCAAAGCAACTGGGCGACGTCTCGTCGATCGCGTTGCGGCACGACGACGTCACCGGCCAGCGTGTCGACCTCGATGCGCGGGTCGCCGCGTTGCAGGCGTCGGTGGACCGGTTGACCGCGCTGATGAAGTCGGCCTCCACCACGGCCGATCTGCTGCAGGCCGAGAAGGAGCTGGCGTCGCGGCAGGCCGACCTCGACAGCCTGCGCGCGCAGCGCACCCAGCTCGGCGACCAGATCAGCTACGCGACGCTCACCGTTTCGCTGGCCTCCGAGTTCGAGTCGTCCGCCCCCGGATTCCTCACGTCGGTTCGCCACGGCTGGCACGCCCTGCTGTCGTTCACCCACGGCCTGATCTCGATCGCGGGTTTCCTACTGCCCTGGCTACCGGTGATCGTGGTGATCACCGGCGTCGTGGTGGTCCTGCGCCGCAGGACCCGCCGGCCGCGTCAGTAGGCCATGAACAAGATGGCGTCCCGGTCGTACTCCATACCGGGGTGCACATCGGCGAGGTGCTTTTGCACCACTACGACGAGTTCGTCCTCGTCTTTGCCCGTCATCGCCTCGCCACACGGACAGTTCAGGTGAGTTTTCACTTCGTCGCCTTTCCCTTACTCTCTCGGGCCTGCTTCGCAGCCAATTTCTGGGCCTTCTTGGTGGATCGCACCTGCTGCAGCGACGACGCATCCACGACGTCGGCGATCGACAGGTGTGTTCCGGGCTCACCGTATGCCCCGGCAGCCTCCCGCCATCCCGACGGGGTCACGCCGTATTGCTTGCCGAGCAGGGCCAGAAAGATCCGGGCCTTCTGCTCGCCGTAGCCGGGCAGTGCCTTGAGGCGCTTGAGCACCTCGGCGCCATCGGGATCACCGACCGTCCACAATGCGGTCGTGTCGCCGCCGTACTGATCCAACACAGCTTTGGCCAGGGCTTGAACACGACCCGCCATCGAACCCGGAAACCGGTGCACCGCAGGCGTTTCAGCGAACAACGCTGCGAACTCGTCCGGATCACGCTCGGCGATGTCGTGCGGATCCAGCCCACCCATCCGGTCGGCGATCTTCTTCGGGCCGGCGAACGCGACCTCCATCGGGATCTGCTGATCGAGCAGCATTCCGACCAGCAGCGCGAACGGATCTGCGCTCAGCAACGCGTCGACAGGAGGGTCCCCGACCAGCTGCAGCTTCGGCACCCGGCCAGTCTAGAACCACCCGCGACCACCCCGCAGCGCTCTACCCCGGCCAACTAAAGAGTTCCGCAGGTCTGTGTCGGTGGAGTGTGCAACCGTGTAACGACACCACGAGCGGACGCATCTCCAGGAGAAGGACCATGAGACGTGTAGCGGCAGCGCTGATTGCAGCGGCGGTTTCCGCGCTTGCCTTGGCCGCCACGGCCGGCGCAATACCGGACCAGGGCACCCCGGAATTCGACACCTACATGGAGGGCCTGGAACGCAACGGGTTCAACCTGAATCCGGACACCGCCTGGCGCCTGGCCCACCAGGCATGCGAAGGCGGACTTCCGGGCTATATCGGGTTGGAACTCGCTGCACAGGGGGTCGTCGGGCCCGGCGCGAACCAGCGGGTGATGGACGTGGCACGCAAGTACGCCTGCCCGGTGCAGTAGCTACCCGCTCTTGCGGCGGAATTCCCGACGGCTCTCCAGCGGCCCGTGCGACCGTGACTGCTTGGCGCCGCCGTCCTTGTGGTCGGAGCCGCCCGCCGACTTCGCCTTCTTACGCTCCAGCGCCTCCCGGAACTTGCGCTTGTTCTCGTCTGCGGCGGAATCTGATTCGGGCATACCCCGGAGCCTAGCCCAGCGCATGGCCTACCGGTGGCAGATGCTCAGCGCACGCCCGGTGGCATGCCGTAAAGGTGATGGATGGGCAGCGTCAGCAGCACGCGACGGTCGGTCACCATGGCCTGGCGGTACTCGTCCCAGTCCGGGTGTTCCCCGGCGATGTTGCGGTACAACGTAATCAACGCCTCGACGGTGTCGTCGTCGGGCGCGGCGGCCGGCGGCGTCAGCTGGGCATCCCCCTCGGCGACGGCATAGGACCAGCCGTCGTCGGAATCGACCAGCAGCGACGCCCTGGGATCACGGCGCAGGTTGCGGGTCTTGGCTCGCGGTTCGGTGACCGAGACCTGCACCACCAGAGACCGCGGATCGAAGTAGTACTGCACGTTCGACAGCTGCGGGCGCCCGTCGCGTTTGAGGGTGGCCAAGACACCGAGTGAGTTCCCGCTGATCAAGGCAAGCAACTTGTCGTCGAATACCTGGCGTCCCATGATCGAAGCCTACCGACGCGTCCGGTTATTGCCATCGTTCTTCCACCGATTGGAGTCGTCTCATGACCCGGTATGCACTGTTTCTGCGCGGCGTGAACGTCGGCGGAGTCAACCTCAAGATGGCCGAGGTCGCCGCCACGCTGACCACCGCCGGATTCTCCGAGGTCCGCACCCTTCTTGCCAGCGGCAACGTGCTGCTGGACTCGCCCGCCAATGCCGCGAAGGTGCGTACCACCGCCGAGGCGGCGTTGCGGGAGCGCTTCGGCTATGAGGCCTGGGTGCTGGTCTATGACGTGGAGACGGTGCGCGACATCGTGGCTGCCTATCCCTTCGAACCCGAGATCCCCGACCAGCACTCCTATGTCACGTTCGTCGCCGACGACGCGGCGCTGTCCGAACTGTCTGGGCTCGCAGCCGATGCCGAGGAGAAGATCACCCCCGGTGACGGGGTGATCTACTGGCAGATCCCCAAGGGCGACACCCTGACCAGCACGGTGGGAAAGACGATGGGCAACAAGCGGTACAAGTCCGCCACCAC
The DNA here is from genome assembly GCF_045310815.1 of Mycobacterium sp. SMC-19. NCBI lineage: Bacteria > Bacillati > Actinomycetota > Actinomycetes > Mycobacteriales > Mycobacteriaceae > Mycobacterium > Mycobacterium sp. SMC-19. The sequence continues at coordinate 50,586 of NZ_JBJIAM010000001.1, forward strand.
CACCCGCAACCTGCGCACTCTGAACAAAATGCTGCGCTAATGCGCGCACCGGTAAGGTCGCAGACGTGAGCCAGGCACAGAAAGTCACCCTGACCGGGGTCTCCGAAACCGCGTTGCTGACGTTGAACGCTCGGGCGACAGAAGCCCGCCGCTCCGACGGGATCATCGATGACCCGATGGCGATCCGCCTCGCCGATTCGATCGACTTCGATTTCGCGAAGTTCGGGCCGACGCGCCAGGACATCGCCCTGCGCGCCTTGGCCTTCGACGAGCAGACCCGGCAGTTTCTGGATCAGCACCCGTCGGGCACCGTGGTGGCCCTGGCCGAGGGCCTGCAGACCAGCTTCTGGCGGGTGAGCGCGAGCGTTCCCGGCGCCGCGTTCCGCTGGCTCACCGTCGATCTCCCGCCGATCGTCGACATCCGCACCCGGCTGCTGCCGGCGTCGCCGCAGGTCTCAGTGTGCGCCCAATCCGCCTTGGACTACACCTGGATGGACCGGGTCGATCCGGACAACGGCGTGTTCATCAGCGCCGAGGGCCTGCTGATGTACCTGCAGCCCGAGCAGTCGCTGGCACTGATCGCCGAGTGTGCCCGCCGATTCCCGGGTGGGCGGCTGCTCTTCGATGTACCGCCGCCGTTGATGGCGATGCTGATTCGCCGCGGGGTGTGGACCTCGCTGCGCTACAAGGCTCCGCCGATGCCGTTCAACCTGTCGGTGAGCGAGGCCGCCGATCTGGTGAACACCATGCCCGGCATCCGGGCCGTTCGCGATCTGCCGTTGCCGGCCGGGCGCGGCTGGCTGTTCAACACCCTGCTCTCGAGCGCCTATCGGCTGCGCTTCCTCGACCCGGTCCGTCCGTCACTGACCCTGCTGGAATTCGGCTAGGTAGCGTCGGCGCTGCCGAAGGCCGCGTCGAGGTAGCGCAGCGCATCGGCCTTGCCCAAACCGACCGCGCGGGCCGCGGCCGCGAAAGCGCCGGCCGCCTGCGTCATGGTCGCATCTGCTGGGTCACTGCTCGCCACGAAAGTGCCGAACCGGCCCCGCGTTTCGACGACGCCGCCGGCCTCCAGCTCGCGGTAGGCGCGCGCGACCGTGTTGACCGCAAGTCCCAGCTGACTCGCCAGTTCGCGCACCGTCGGCAGCCGCGTTCCCGCGGGCAGGGCCCCGGCCCGGACCGCCGCGATCAGCGCAACCCTGATCTGATCGAACAGCGGCACGTCGGCATGCGCGTCGGTTTTCAGCAGGTCCGCGAAGTCCATTGGGCCAGTATCCCGCTATCTTGGTGGCGTGCGGGTGGTGGTGTTCAGCGGTGCAGGGATCTCGGCGGAGAGCGGGATACCTACCTTCCGCGACGACGAGAAGGGGCTCTGGTCGCAGTACGACCCCTACGAGGTGTCCAGCATCGACGGCTGGAATCGGCAGCCGGAACTGGTCTGGGGCTGGTATGTGTGGCGCTGCCAGCTGGCACGCCGCTATGAGCCGAACCTGGGCCATACCGCGATTGCGGACTGGGAACAGCACGCCGACGTCCAGGTCATCACCCAGAACGTCGACAATCTGCACGAGCGCGGCGGCAGTTCCGCGGTTCACCATCTGCACGGCCGGATGTTCACGTTCCGCTGCTCGGACTGCGAGCAACCGCACGACACGCAGCTGCCGGAGCTGGCGGAGCCCGTACTCGAAATCATGCCCCCGCAGTGCGAGTGCGGCGGCTTGATCCGCCCGGACGTGGTGTGGTTCGGCGAACAGCTACCCGACGAGCCGTGGAACGCAGCGGTCGATGCCATCGATGCCGCCGACGCGGTGATCGTGGTCGGCACGTCCGGGGTGGTCTATCCGGCGGCCAGCCTGCCCGAACGGGCGCTGGAGCTGGGCAAGACCGTCATCCAGGTGAATCCGGAACCGACACCGCTGTCGGAGCGGGCCACGGTTTTTCTGCAAACCACTGCGTCGGCGGCGCTGCCGGGAATGGCACAGCGGTTGCCGTTCCTGCTGGGCTGACTCGGTATCAGGCCGGGCGGTTGGCCGAGCCCAGCGCGAATTCCGACACCGGCACCGGGGCCCATGCCGGGAATTGGTGCCCGCGCCGCGATTTGCCGACGACGAAGCCTGCGGCGGTGATCATCTGCTCGGTCTCGCGGTGGGTGTGGCAGTTGCCGAACAGTCGAGGCCAGAAGGTGGCGTCGGCCAGCCGTTGCAGTCCGCCGCGTACCCCGGCGCTGGCGACATGCTCGAAGTAGCGCAGCTCGCCGCCGGGCTTCAGCAATGCGAACAGCTGGCGCAGCACGTCCTCCGGTTGGTCGACGGAACACAAGACCAGGGAGCACACGATCGCGTCGAAGGGCTCCCCGGCGTCCAGGGCCTCCACGGTGCTCGCCACCACGGTGATCGGCACCGGAGCCGCCGCCGCGACAGATACGGCGGTATCCCGCAGCCGTGACTCGGGCTCGGCGGCCACCACCTCGGTCACGGTGCCCGGGTAGAAGCCGAAGTTGCTGCCGGTGCCGGCCCCGATCTCCAGCACGCGCCCGGACAGACCCTCCAGGTTCTCTCGGCGACGGTCCCGCAACCAGTCGGTTTCGCGGCTGGACATGAAGGTCCAGATCCGGGCGAACAGCGGGTTGTCCAGGGTGTCCGGTGCGCTCATGGCAGCCACCCTAGCTGGGCGGAGCGGGTCACCGGCACGTCCCCGAGCACAGGCCCCGCAAAGGCTACCGGTCAGTAGTATTGCCACCATTTCCCGAAACGTGACTCAATGATTCCTTAATAGTGACCAATAAGCTCAGGGTCATGTGGATCGACGACTCAAGTGCCGACGTCATCAAGGTTGACTTCGAGGCCCTCTACCACGGCGATTTCCTCGTCGAGGGCGACACCTCGGAGCAGTTCGACGGCTTGCATTCGCTGGCCAGCTGATTGTGATCGGCGCCGCGACAGCGGCGCCTTTCAATGTCGCGTGATGACGCGACGGCGGCCGCCCCCATCCGGGTAGGACGCCATCTGTGAGCCAATCCATTTTTCTAGCATTCAGGTTGAGCCCCGGGGCCGCCCTAGCCGAGCCCCGTGTGTGGCCGCCAGTCAGCACTCTCGCTGGGTCCTTCAACGCCAAACGCCGAACGTGTAACCAGACTGGAAAATCCGCGGATTCTCCGGTCTGATCGCACGTTCGGCGCTGGTAAGCGTCAGGCCGACGACCTAAAACACCGCCGTCAGGCGACGTTCTCCTCGTCCTCGTCCTCGACCATGTTGCCCAGGCGGCCCAGGATGATCTCCTCGGCCTCGGACACCATCCGCGACACCAGTTCGTCGCAGGTCGGGATGTCGTTGATCAGCCCCATCGCGGTGCCCACGGTCCAGATCCCGGCGTCGACGTCGCCTTCGTCGAACACGCGGCGGCCGCGCACACCGGCCACCAGCTCTTGGACGTCGGGGAACTGACCGCCGTTCTTGAGGATCTCCACGACCTCGCGAGACACCGCGTTGCTGGCCACCCGAGCGGTATTGTGCAGCGAGCGGAAGATCAGCTCGGTGCCGCGCTCGTCGCCGGCGACGATGGCTTCCTTGACGTTCTGGTGGATGCAGGACTCCACGGTGCACATGAACCGCGAGCCCATGTTGACGCCGTCGGCGCCCAGGGCCAGCGCCGCGACCAGGCCGCGGGCGTCGGCGAAACCGCCGGAGGCGATCATCGGGATCTCGATCTGCGCCGCGGCAGCCGGGATCAGCACCAGGCCCGGGATATCGTCCTCACCCGGGTGACCGGCACACTCGAACCCGTCGATGCTGATGCCGTCCACGCCCAGGCTCTGCGCCTTGACGGCGTGCCGCACCGAGGTGCACTTGTGCAGCACCTTGATTCCGTTGTCGTGAAACATCGGCAGGTGCGGCGCCGGGTTGGATCCGGCGGTCTCGACGATCTTGATGCCGGCGTCGACGATCACCTGGCGGTACTCGTCGTAGGGCGGCGGGTTGATCGCCGGCAGGATGGTCAGGTTCACCCCGAACGGCTTGTCAGTGAGATCCCGGGTCTTGGCAATCTCATTGGCCAGGTCGGCCGGCGTCGGCTGGGTGAGCGCGGTGAGGAAACCCAGCGCCCCGGCGTTGGCGACCGCAGCCACCAGCTCCGCACGACCCACCCACTGCATGCCGCCTTGGGCGATGGGGTGCTCGACCCCGAATGTCTCGGTGAACTTCGTTGTAATAGCCATCGTCTCTCCTACCTGGGGGCCATCCGGATCGCACCGTCGAGGCGGATGACCTCGCCGTTGAGCATCGGGTTGTTGATGATGTGCTCGGCCAGCGCGCCGTACTCGTCGGGGTCACCGAGCCGCGACGGGTGCGGCACCTGCGCACCCAGCGACTTCTGCGCCTCCTCGGGCAGCGAGCCCAGCAGCGGCGTCTTGAACAGGCCCGGCGCGATGGTGCAGACCCGGATCAGGTCACGGGACAGATCCCGGGCGATCGGCAGCGTCATACCGACCACGCCGCCCTTGGACGCCGAGTAGGCGGCCTGCCCGATCTGGCCCTCGAACGCCGCCACCGAGGCGGTGTTGATGATCACGCCACGCTCGCCGTTGATCGGCTCGGTCTTGGCGATCCGCTCGGCCGAGAGCCGCAGCACGTTGAACGTGCCGATCAGGTTGACCTGGATGATCTTGGTGAAGGCATCCAATGGGAACGCGCCGTCCTTGCTCAGCGTCTTGATCGCGTTGCCGATACCGGCGCAGTTGACGTTGATCCGCACGGGGCCAAGAGATTCCGCGACATCCAGGGCCGCGCCGACCGCCTCGGGGTCGGCCACGTTGGCCTCCACGAAGCGGGCCCGGTCACCGAGCTCGGAGACCACGTCCTCGCCCTTGAGGTCGATCACCACGACCTGGCCACCGGCGTCCAGCAGGCGTTTTGCCGTCGCCAATCCCAACCCGGAGGCACCGCCGGTGACAACGGCTACCGCGTCCTTGATCTGCACTCTCTTGGCCCCTCTCAATCCCAACCGTCTGGTTGGTCGGGACTATACCCAGTCGCTCAGGATGGACTCGTTGTCGGCTCCCAGAACGGCGGGCGGGGTCGGGACGTCGGGAACGCTGCGGGAGAACCGCGGCGCCGGCATCGGCTGCAGATAGCCGTTGACGTCGTAGAAGGTGTCACGCTCGGTGATGTGCGAGTCGGCCTGCACCTCGTTGAAGGCCAACACCGGCGCCACGCAGGCATCGGAGGTGGCGAACACCTTGGCCCAGTGGTCCCGGTCGTGGGCGGCGAACGCCGCGGTCAGCTTCTCCCGCAGCACCGGCCAACCGCTGACATCGTTCTGCGCCGGCAACTCGGCGGGGTCCAGCTCCAGCTTCGCCAGCAGTTCGGCGTAGAACTGCGGCTCGATCGAGCCGACCGACACGTACTTCCCGTCGGCACATTCGTAGGTGTCGTAGTACGGCGCACCGGTGTCGAGCATGTTGACGCCACGCTCGTCGCTCCAGAGCCCCTGCGAGCGGAAGCTCCACATCATCGCCGAGAGCACACTGGCCCCGTCGACCATCGCCGCATCGATCACCTGCCCCTTGCCGGAACGCTGCAGCTCCCACAGCGCGGCCAGGATGCCGACCAGCAGGAACATCGACCCACCGCCGAAGTCACCGGTCAGGTTCAGCGGCGGTACGGGGCGCTCGCCCTTGCGCCCGACGGAGTGCAACAGCCCGTTCAGCGAGATGTAGTTGATGTCGTGGCCGGCCTGCTGAGCACGCGGGCCGGTCTGCCCCCAGCCGGTCATCCGGCCGTAGATCAGCCGCTCGTTGACCTTGGCGCAGTCCTCCGGGCCCAGGCCGAGTCGCTCGGTGACGCCCGGCCGGAAACCCTCGATCAGCACATCGGCCTTGGCGACCAGTTGCAGCACCAGGTCGCGGCCCTCCGGCGACTTCAGGTCAGCGGTCACCGAGCGGCGGTTGCGCAGCATGGTGTCCTTGCTGGCCCCGCCACCGAATTTCGGCGGCCGCTCCACGCGGACCACATCAGCACCCAGGTCGCCGAGGATCATCGCCGCGTGCGGTCCCGGCCCGATCCCGGCCAGTTCGATGACCCGCAGCCCCGCCAGTGGTCCCGCCATATCTGCCTCCTCGTCGTGTGCCTGTGTGATCTGCATCTTAGGGTGAGGGCCATGACTGCAATCGACTCCGGCATCGACACCCTGGCCCCGGTGGCGGGCGTGTCCGTCACCCTGACCGACGGGGTGCTCTCGGTGACCATCGACCGCCCCGACAGCCTCAACTCGGTGACCACCGGTGTGCTGGCCGGTATCGCCGACGCCATGGAAGCCGCCGCCCGCGACCCGCGGGTCCGTGCGGTCCGGTTCGGCGGCGCGGGGCGCGGCTTCTGCTCCGGTGCCGGGATCAGTGCCGACGACGCGGCCGAAGGAGTGCCGACCGAGATCATCGTCGAGGCCAATCGCGCGATCCGGGCGATCGTCGCGTTGCCGCGGCCGGTGGTGGCCGTTGTGCAGGGTCCGGCGGCCGGTATCGGCGTGTCCCTGGCACTGGCCTGCGACCTGATCGTGGCCTCGGACAAGGCCTTTTTCCTGTTGGCGTTCACCAAGATTGGACTGATGCCCGACGGCGGTGCGTCCGCGTTGGTTGCTGCGGCCGTGGGCCGGACCCGCGCCATGCGGCTGGCACTGCTGGCCGAACGACTGACTGCCGCCGACGCCCTGGAATGGGGACTGATCAGCGCGGTGTACCCGGCCGAGGAGTTCGACGCCGAGGTGGACAAGCTCCTGGCCGGTTTGCTGGCCGGGCCCGCCGCGGCGTTCGCCAAGACCAAACACGCCATCAACACCGCGACCTTGACCGAGCTGGATGCGACCCTGGACCGCGAATACGTCGGGCAGTCAATCCTGTTGAACGCCCACGACTTCCGCGAAGGCGCCCGCGCGTTTCAGGAGCGGCGCTCCCCCAATTTCACCGACTCCTAAGCGGCGACGAGCGTGCGCAGAATGCCACGCTCAAGGGCGTGTCGCCGTGCAAACACGCACGCTCGCGCAAAGTTTGGAGCCGCTACATCCCGAAGATCGGGGGCAGCGCCAGCACCATCACCAGCCCCCACACCAAGTGGGTCAGCACCGGGGCCAGCACTCCACCGGTAGCGCGCCGTTCGAGAGCGCAGACGGTACCGAGCACCAGCGCGGCGACCCCCACCATGAGGTTGCCGGCGGCCATCATCGCCGCGACGTAGAGCAGGGTGGAGAACACCAGCGGGGAGCGGCGGCCGAACGCACTGAACAGTGCACCACGGAAGAACAACTCCTCGGCGATCGCGTTGACGAGGGCGATCAGCACCACCAGCCGCCAGGAGACTTCGGTGGTGTAGGCCAAGATCGCGACCACCTGATCGGCCAACGGCGGAATGTCCTGTACCGCAAGCCCGCCCAGCAGGAACACCCCGCCGAGCACCAGGCCGACGCCGGTGCCGGTGAACACCGGCCGCTCGTTACGTCCGCGGAACCGCAACACACCCAGGTGCAGCGGTCCGGCCGCCACCGCCCCCACCGTCCACACCACGGCCAAGACCAGCGACAGCCAGTAGAACGCCGCATCGCCTGGAAGCTTGCTGTGCATGGCGGCCAGTACCGCGGCGCCGATCACCACGACCACTCCGACGACGGCACGCCGCCGCTGCACCACGGCCCGTGGCTCGTGATAGGGCAGGGCGACCCTGGTCATGATGTCGGTGATCTCACGCAGCAGGCCGGGGCGGGTTGGACTGATCTGGGTCATAGGAGGACGTCCCCTCAGCGGCGGGTTGAGCAACGTCCCTAAAACGTAGCGGCCGAACGGCGGCCGGTGGCCCAAATGCGTTAGTTCGCTCGATGGACTTCGATCAGTCGCCGGTACGCCGCGGCGTTGTACCGATTGTTGCGGACCTCGGCCTCGCTCAGGTCTCGTCGTACCCGGCCCGGCACCCCCGACACCAGCGATCGGGGCGGCACCACCATCCCCTGCGGGATGACGGCACCCGCCGCGACCAGCGAGCCCTCCCCCACGACGGCACCATTGAGGACGATCGCTCCCATGCCGATCAGGCAGTCGTCCTCAATGGTGCAACCGTGCAGCACCGCGTTGTGCCCGACGCTGACGTGTGCCCCCACTCGACAGGGGAACTCCTTGTCGACGTGGACGGTCACGCCGTCCTGGATGTTGGTGTCGATGCCGATCTCGATCGGCTCGACCTCGGCGCGCAGCGTCGCCGAGTACCAGACGCTGGCCCGAGCGGCCAGGCTGACCTGGCCGATCAGGCTGGCGTTGGGTGCCACCCAGGCCTCCGGGTGTAGCTGCGGGGCGCGCCCGCGGATGGAGATCAGAAGCGGCTCCGGCACGCCGCTCAACGCGCCTTCCACACCGGTGCGCGCTTCTCGGCGAACGCCCGGGGTCCCTCCTTGGCGTCCTCGGACCGCAGCAGGGCGGAGAACTCCCGGCCGGTGCGAGCCCACCCGTCCACTTCGCCGGGGATGGCCCCGTCGTCGACGCCGTAGGCGATCCGCTTGCTGGCGCGCACCGACAGCGGCGCGTTACCGGTGATCCGTTCGGCCAGCTCCAGGGCTGCCTCCAGCGCGCCGCCGTCTTCGACCACTCGGTTGACCAGTCCCCAGCGGGCCGCGTCGGCCGCCGAGATGGGCTCCCCGGTGTAGAGCAACTCCAGGGCAACCTTGCGGGGCAGCTGATCGATGATGCGGAACACCCCGCCGGCACCGGCGATCAGGCCGCGCTTGACCTCGGGCAGGCCGAATTGGGCACGCTGCTCGGCGATCACCAGGTCGCTGGCCAGCGCGATCTCGGTGCCGCCGCCCAGCGCTGTGCCGTTGACCGCTGCGATGACGGGCTTGTCGATGAAGTGCTGCACGAAGCCGGCGAAACCCCACTCCGGGTGCTCGGGGTGGTAGATGTTCTCCCGGTTGGCGATCGCCTTGAGGTCGGCTCCGGCACTGAACGACTTGTCGCCGGCGCCGGTGAGCACTACCGCGCGGACCTCGTCGTCGTCTTGAGCCTGCGCCAAGGCGTCGCCGATGCCGGCACTGACGGCCCCATTGATCGCGTTGCGCGCGTCGGGCCGGTTGATCGTGATCAGCAGGACATTTCCGCGCCGTTCTACCAGAACGGCCGCGTCACTCACAGCAGCTCCAGGATGGTGGCGTTGGCCTGGCCGCCGCCTTCGCACATGGTCTGCAGTCCGTAGCGAATTCCGTTGGCGCGCATGTGGTAAAGCATGGTGGTCATGATCCGGGCGCCGGAACCACCGAGCGGGTGACCCAGCGCGATCGCCCCGCCGTTGGGGTTGAGCCGCTTCGGGTCGGCACCGATTTCGGCGAGCCAGGCCATGGGAACCGGGGCGAAAGCCTCGTTGACCTCGAACACCCCGATGTCGTCGACACTCAGGCCCGAGCGCTGCAGCGCCTTCTGGGTTGCCGGGATCGGACCGGACAGCATCATCACCGGGTCAGATCCGGCCAGCGTCGCGGTGTGCACCCGCGCCAGCGGGGTCAGGCCCAGTTCGCGGGCCTTGGCCGCCGACATGAACAGCAGCGCTGCCGAGCCGTCGGAGATCTGGCTGGAGTTGCCGGCGTGAATCACGCCGTCCTCCTTGAACGCGGGCTTGAGCTGGGCCATCTTCTCCAGCGTGGTGCCGCGGCGGATGCCCTCGTCTTCGCTGACCACGTTGCCCTCGGAGTCCGTGATCGAGACGATCTCGTCCTTGAAGGCGCCGGCATCCTGTGCGTTGCCGGCCTTTTCGTGCGAGGCCAGTGCGAACTCGTCGAGCGCGGTACGGCTCAGTCCCCACTGGGTGGCCATCATCTCCGCACCGATGCCCTGGTTGGGGGTCTGGCTGTAGCGCGCCTTGAAGGAATCCCCGTACGGCCGGCCGCCGTTGGCCAGCGAGGAACCCATCGGCGTACGCGACATCGACTCCACACCACCGGCGACCACGACGTCGTAGTGTCCGGCGACCACACCGGCGGCGGCGAAGTGCACCGACTGCTGGCTGGATCCACACTGGCGGTCCACCGTCACCGCGGGCACGCTCTCCGGCCATCCCGCACTCAGCACCGCCGTGCGGCCGATGTCCAGGGCCTGCTCACCGGCCTGCATGACACAACCCCAGATCACGTCGTCGACCAGGGCCGGGTCCACGCCGGCCCGGTTGACCAGCCCGTTGAGCACCTGGGCGGACAGCTCGGCCGGGTGTACCCCGGACAGTCCGCCGTTGCGCTTGCCGACAGGCGCGCGCACCGCTTCGACGATGACGGCTTCAGCCATTGGGTGCTCCTTAGTTCGTTCGGGGTCTTGTTGCCTCGATTGTCGACTGGCGCGCTCGGCCGGCGTCAGCGGGGGTCACTCCACGCTCCCGCGTACCGTCGAATCCATGGCACGCATCGTGATCATCGGCGGCCACGGCAAGATTGCCCTGCTGCTCGCCCCCGTCCTCGCCCATAGCGGCCACCAGGTCAGTTCGGTGTTCCGCAATCCCGACCACGCCGAGGAGGTCGCGGTCACCGGTGCGGTCCCGGTGGTGGCCGACATCGAGCAACTCGATACGGGTGGCCTGGCTCGGCTGGTGGCCGGCCACGACGCGGTGGTGTTCTCCGCCGGAGCCGGCGGCGGCAACCCGGCACGCACCTACGCCGTCGATCGCGATGCCGCCATCCGCAGCGTCGACGCCGCCGAGCAGGCCGGTGTGCGGCGCTTCGTAATGGTGTCCTACTTCGGTGCAGGTCCTGATCACAGTGTTCCCGCCGACGATCCGTTCTTTCCGTACGCGCAGGCCAAAGCCGCCGCCGACGCCCACCTGCGTGCCACCGATCTGGACTGGACGGTGCTGGGCCCGAGCCGGCTCACCCTTGAGCCGGCGACCGGCCGGATTGCCGTCGGCCCCGAGACCGGCAAGGGGCAGGTCTCCCGCGGCAACGTCGCAGAGATGATCGCGGCCTGCCTGGCCGACAACTCGACCATCGGCCGCACCATCGAATTCAACGACGGTCCGACCCCGATCCCGGAGGCGCTTCGAGCCGATTGACCAGGTAATCTTCATTACGCAACTGGTTTGCCGTAGCTGCCGTAAGGCGGTGTCGGCATCGAGCGCAATGCGGTTTTCCGCGGAGCGCAAGAGGGAACCCGGTGAGAATCCGGGACTGTCCCGCAGCGGTATGCAGGAACGACCGCCGTCACAAAGCACTGGTCACGGGTTCGCCCACCGACTGGGAAGCGACGGCCATTAGGAGCACCTCGGTGCGCGCCTGCGAGTCCGAATACCTGCCCGTTGTGCTGGGCGCGCCGCGCCCGGCGGATCAACGCCTCGCGGAATGGGCGTCTGGTTTTGAGGGTTATAGTGCTTTATATATAGGCACGGGACCGGATCAGCTGGGCGACTGCTGGCGTTGACCCACCCTCGTCAATTGAAGGATCAAATCGTGATCGCTCAACCCTTTACCGCCACCGTTCTCGGCTCACCTCGTATCGGGCCGCGCCGCGAACTCAAGCGCGCCACCGAAAGCTACTGGGCCGGCCGGATCGGCCAGGACGAACTGAAGACGGTGGCCGCCGGCCTGCGCCGCGACACCTGGGCCCAGCTGGCCGCCGCCGGGCTGGACTCGGTGCCGGTGAACACGTTCTCCTACTACGACCAGATGCTCGACACCGCGGTGCTGCTGGGCGCACTCCCCGCGCGGGTGGCCGGCGTCGCCGACGAGCTGGACCGCTACTTCGCCGCAGCCCGGGGCAACAAGGACATCGCCCCGCTGGAGATGACGAAGTGGTTCGACACCAACTACCACTACATCGTTCCCGAGATCGGCCCGGACACGAAGTTCGCGCTGAACCCGGCCAAGGTGCTCTCCGAGCTCGCCGAGGCCCAGGAGCAGGGCTTCGGCGGAAACGTGGCTCGTCCGGTGATCATCGGGCCGGTCACCTTCCTGCTGCTGAGCAAGGCCGTCGACGGTGCGGACGCACCGATCGCCCGCCTCGATGAGCTGACCGACATCTACGCCGAGCTGCTGGGCAAGCTGGCCGACGCCGGCGCGCAGTGGGTGCAGATCGACGAGCCGGTGCTGGTGACCGACATCTCCGCCGACGCCCCCGCGCTGGCCGAGCAGGTCTACAACCGTCTCGGCGGGCTGAGCAAGCGGCCGTCGATCTTCGTGGCCACCTACTTCGGTGACCCGGGCGCGGGGCTGCCCGCCCTGGCCCGTACTCCGGTCGAGGCGATCGGCGTCGACCTGGTCTATGGCGCGGACACCAAGATCGCGTCGGTGCCGGAGCTGGCTTCCAAGACGCTGGTTGCGGGTGTGGTCGACGGCCGCAACATCTGGCGCACCGACCTGCAGGCGGCGCTGGCCAAGCTGGCGTCGCTGCTGGGGCCGGCGGCGGCGGTGGCAGTTTCGACGTCGTGCTCGACGTTGCACGTGCCCTACTCGCTGGAGCCCGAGACCGGCCTGGACGACGCGCTGCGCAGCTGGCTGGCGTTCGGTGCCGAGAAGGTGACCGAGGTGGCCGCCCTGGCTCGCGCCCTGCGCGAGGGCCGGGACGCGGTCGCCGCGGAGATCGCCGCGTCCAACGCCGCGGTCGCCTCCCGCAAGTCCGACCCGCGACTGAACAACGCGGCGCTGCGCTCCCAGATCGCCAAGATCAAGGAAGCGGGCATCCAGCGCGGTTCGGCCGAGGAGCGTCGCGCCGCTCAGGACGAGCGTCTGCACCTGCCGCCGCTGCCCACCACCACGATCGGCTCCTTCCCGCAGACCGTGGAGATCCGCAAGGCCCGTGCCGCGCTGGTGGCCGGAGAGATCGACGACGCGGAGTACACCAACCGGATGAAGGCCGAGGTCGCCGCGGTCATCAAGCTGCAGGAAGAACTCGGCCTCGATGTGCTGGTGCACGGCGAGCCGGAGCGCAACGACATGGTGCAGTACTTCGCCGAGCAGCTGGACGGCTTCTTCGCCACCAGCAACGGCTGGGTGCAGTCCTACGGCAGCCGCTGCGTGCGCCCGCCGGTGCTGTTCGGCGACGTCACGCGGCCCAAGCCGATGACGGTGGACTGGGCCACTTACGCCCAGTCGCTGACCGACAAGCCGGTCAAGGGCATGCTCACCGGTCCGGTCACCATCCTGGCCTGGTCGTTCGTCCGTGACGACCAGCCGCTGGCTGACACCGCCTACCAGGTGGCGCTGGCGATCCGCGAGGAGACGGTGGATCTGGAATCCGCCGGCATCGCGGTGATTCAGGTCGACGAGCCCGCCCTGCGTGAGCTGTTGCCGGTGCGCGACGCCGACAAGGCGGCCTACCTGGACTGGGCGGTCGGATCGTTCCGGATGTCCACCTCGGGTGTCTCGAACGCGACGCAGATCCACACCCACCTGTGCTACTCGGAGTTCGGTGAGGTGATCGGTGCGATCGCCGATCTGGATGCCGACGTCACGTCGATCGAGGCGGCCCGCTCGCACATGGAGGTGCTCGACGACCTCAACGCGATCGGCTTCTCCAACGGGGTGGGCCCGGGTGTCTACGACATCCACTCGCCGCGGGTGCCGTCCACTGACGAGATGGCCGCTTCGCTCCGCGAGGCACTGGATGCCGTTCCGGCGCAACGTCTCTGGGTCAACCCGGACTGCGGCCTGAAGACCCGCAAAACCGACGAGGTGACGGCTTCGCTGGCCAACCTCGTCGCGGCGGCTAAGGAAGCCCGCACCGGCCTGTGACCGTCTGACATGTTGCGCCCCAGAGCGATCTCTGGGGCGCAACATGTCCATTCCATGAGATCGGAGTCCCCTGGTGCCGTTGAACACCATCGCACTGGAATTGGTGCCGCCCAACACCGATCGCGGGCCTGAGCACGCCCGCGAAGAGGCATACAAGGTTCTACAGCTATCCGAGCAAGCGGGTATCGCAGGCCGGATCGGTCACGTCATGATCCCCGGATTGATCCCCGAGGATGACGATCGGCCGGTCGAGATGAAGGCCAAACTCGACGTATCCGACTTCTGGTCGATCATTCACCCCGAACTGCCCGGCGTCCGCGGACTGTGCACGCAGGTAACCGCATTCCTCGATGAGGCGGCGCTGCGGACGCGCCTTACCGGCCTGCGTCAGTCCGGGTTCGACGGAATCATCTTCGTAGGTGTCCCCCGCACGCTGAACGACGGTGAGGGCGGCGGCGTCGCACCCACCGACGCGCTGTCGAAGTTCGACGACCTGGTCGATAACCGGGGCGTCATCCTCATCCCGACCCGGGACGGCGAGCGCGAACGCTTCGACTTCAAATGCGACCGGGGCGCCACCTTCGGAATGACGCAGCTGCTCTACTCCGATGCGATGGTCGGATTCCTCCGCGACTTCTCCGAAGTCAGCGACCACCGGCCCGAGGTCCTGTTGTCGTTCGGCTTCGTGCCGAAGATGGAGTCCAAGGTCGGACTGGTCGATTGGCTGATCCAGGACCCGGGCAACGAAGCCGTCGCCGCCGAGCAGGCCTTCGTGCGGACACTGGCCGCGGGCGAACCCGACGTCAAACGCCGCCAGTTGCTCGATCTGTATAAGCGGGTCATCGACGGCGTGGCCGAGTTGGGCTTCCCGTTGAGCCTGCACTTCGAGGCTCCTTACGGTATTTCGAAACCGGCATTCGACACCTTCGCCGAGATGCTCGCCTATTGGTCGCCGCGGGCCTGAACCCGGCCCGAAACCGTCTGCAACGCAGAGCATTCACCGGCATTTCAAGTAGGGTCTCGCCGGTGTTCAGCTGGACGCTGCCTACCGGTCCTACCTTCGAGCGTGAAGGGGAGTAGTTCCTACCCGCCACACCGGTGGCGGATGTGAATGGTCGTCAATACGGCGAGTCGCCTCGCCCGGTCATTCAGCGGACCCAGGACTTTCGCGAGCGAGACCTTCGGACGATTCACCATGTCGACCGAAGGTTCCGCAGGCTGTCTCTGAGGCTTCGGTCGCCGAGCGAAGGAGACCGATGCCCCCCTCGATACCCGCCCTGATCGACGATGCCGAACCCGGCTATGACGTGGTTGCCGGCCCACCGGCGGAGGCTGATCGCCCACGGCGACACCTTCGCGCGGCCCCCGAACCCGGCGATGGTTTGATAGCGGTCAGCAGCGCCGCGATGGCCGGCATCAACGCCGTCGGCCTGGGTCTCGCAGTTGCCAGTCGCGTTCTGCGGTTTCGCCGGTTGCCCTCCAGTCTCCAGGGCGCTGTAATCACCCTGGACCACCAGCCGCAACTGCGCCGCCTGCTGGAGGAACGAATCGGCAAGCGCGCCACCGCCACTGCGTTGGGGATGGCGACCACCGCGGTCAACGCACTCGGTGCGGCGCCGTCGATGCTGGCGGTGGACCTGGCGATCAACACCATCAGGGCCGCCGAAGCGCGCGCGGACACCCGGGCCTGGGCGCGGCGAGAGCCGGAGCTGGCCCGCCCGGTTGCCTCATCGGCCCGGCGCACGGCGGAATCCCCGGAGAGCCCGGTCGACCAACACCTACAACGCGGGACCTGGATTCAGGCGATCGGCGCAGCCGTCGTCGCCGCGACCAGTCGCGACCCCGAACTGGCCGGTAATGCCGCATTGGTCGCGGTGCCCAAAGCTGCCCGAGCCACTCACGAGTCGTTCGCAGCCACGTTGGGCCGCGGGCTGGCCAACCGGGACGAGGCACTGCAGATCGACCCTGACAGCCTGCGTCGACTGGACCGCATCGACGTGGTGATCCTCGATCCGCGGGTGCTGCGGACCGAATCGTTGCGCTTGACGCGACTTCGCGGCGCCGACGAGAAGGATCTGACCGCCTGGGAGAGCGCCCGGGCGATGCTTGCGGAAGGTGACCTGCGGCCAGGTTGGCATCCCGTCACCGGCCGCCCCGGCACCGAGGCGCTGTTTGCTCCGGCGCCGCATCCGCTGGCGGCCGCGACGCTCGCTGAGACACAGCGCGCCCAGGTGCAAACAGTCACCGTGGACGACTCCACCGGCCTAGGAGTACTGCGGCCCGCATTCGACGAAATCGCGCCAATGACAGGCGATTCGATCGATGACGCGCTGCTCGATGCGGTACGCGACTACCAGCAGGAAGGCCACACCGTCGCGGTGATCTCCTCGACGGCCGCCCAGGCGCTGTCGGCGGCCGACCTCGGGGTCGGCATCCTGCCCGACGTTAGCGAGCCGGTGGCGGATCTGATCGTCGATGACCTGTCCGGGGTATGGCGAGTACTGCATGCCCTGCCCGCGGCCCAGTCGGCCACCCGCCTTGGTATCGCATTATCCACCGGCGCTTCAGCATTGGGTTCGATGCTGCTCATTCCCACGGTGCGAGGACGCGGTCCCGAACCGGTCGCGCTGGGCGCGGCTGTGGGTCTGGTGTCCGGCTACTGGTCGGCCCGTCAAGTGATCACGGCGCCGCTGCCCCGACCGGTCCCCGTCGACGAATGGCATGCGATGTCGGTCGAACAGGTGCGTGACGCCTTGGCCTCGCCGTCGCAGCCCGACTTCGCACCGGACGCCGGAACTGCCACCCGGCACGTGGTCTGGCAGTTCCTCGACGCGGTGCGTGACGAACTGTCCGACCCGCTGACGCCCGTGCTCGGGCTGGGTGCCACTGCCACCGCGCTGCTGGGCGCACCAATCGACGCGCTCATGGTGGGCTCTGTCCTGGTCAGCAACGCCGTCCTGGCGGCCGGTCAACGGTTGAGCGCCGAGCTGCGGCTGGATCGGCTACTGGCCGAGCAGATCCCGCCCGCCTGGAAGGTGACGATCCGGCCCGATGGCACCCGCGACCGGGTTCAGGTGCTCCCCGAACAGCTGCAGCGTGGCGATCTGATCGAGGTGGGTCCCGACGATGTGGTGCCCGCCGACGCCCGTGTGATCGAACTGGAGAAGTTGGAGGTCGACGAGGCCTCACTGACCGGTGAGTCGTTGCCGGTGACCAAGCAGATCGACGCCACTCCGGGCGCCGAGCTGGCCGAGCGGCGCTGCATGCTGTTCGCTGGCACCACCGTGGCCTCCGGGACCGGTCTGGCGTTGGTGACCGCGGTGGGTCCCGACACTGAGGTGCGGCGCGCCGCCGACCTTGTCACCAGCCGGCATGGGGATATCGGCCTGACCCATCAGCTCGGACAGATCACCAGCCGGACCTGGCCGCTGAGTCTGATGGCCGGCGGTCTGGTCAGCGTGCTCGGGGTGTTGCGGGCCACCCGGCTGCAGCAGGCGGTGGCCAACGGAGTGTCGGTGGCCGTCGCCGCTGTCCCCGAGGGCCTGCCGGTGGTGGCGACGCTGGCTCAGCACGCCTCGGCGCAGCGCCTCACCAAATCCGGTGTGCTGGTGCGGGTCCCCCGCTCCGTGGAGGCCCTGGGCCGCGTCGACGTGGTGTGCTTCGACAAGACCGGGACCCTAAGCGAGAACCGGTTGCGGGTCACTGAGGTGCGCACGGCAGCCGATCATTCCCGTGACGAGGTGCTGCGGTGCGCGGTGCGCGCAACCCCGTCGGCCAAGGGGCAGAGCCACGTCGACGCCACCGACGCCGCGATCGTGGCGGCGGCGGCACCGGTGTCCGGCGCCGTCGCGCCGGGGGCCGCCGACGCCCATCTGCCGTTCCGTTCCGGGCGGCCCTTCGCGGCATCGGTGTTCGGTACCGAATTGACCATCAAGGGGGCACCCGAGGTGGTGCTCGCCGCCTGCGACAGCGTCCCGGCCGATATCAACGATGTGGTGGAGCAGCTGGCCGACGAAGGGCTGCGGGTTCTCGCGGTTGCCCGACGCGAGCTCAGTCCGGCTCAGGTGCAATCGCTTTCGGCTGATCCCGACGACGCCGAAGCCCAGCTTGCCGCCATGGCCCGCCAATGCGCCGACGGTTTGACCCTGGTCGGTTTCGTCGGCATCTCCGACACTCCGCGCGCCGGGTCGGCCGGCCTGCTCGCCGAGCTGCACCGCCGCCAGGTGCCGGTTCGGATGATCACCGGCGATCACCCGACCACCGGCCGGGCCATCGCCCGCAAGATGGGCGTGCAGCTGTCTCCCGATCAGGTCATCACCGGCTCGGAATGGGAAACCCTCTCGGGTAAGGAGCAGGAACGTGCGGTGGCTGAGCGGGTGGTGTTCGCCCGCATGTCGCCGGCGAACAAGGTGCAGGTGGTGCAGGCGCTGGAACGCAGCGGCAAGGTGTCGGCGATGGTCGGCGACGGCGCCAACGACGCCGCCGCAATCCGGGCCGCCACGGTCGGGATCGGCATCGTCGCGCACGGCAGCGACGCCGCGCACACGGCCGCCGACGTGGTGCTGCTCGACGGCAAGATCGAGACCCTGCTGGACGCCCTCAACGAGGGCAGCCAACTGTGGCAGCGGGTGCAGGCGGCGGTGGCGGTGCTGCTGGGCGGTAACGCCAGCGGCGCACTGTTCGCGATCATCGGCAGCGCGCTGACGGGTCAGTCGCCGTTGAGCACCCGGCAACTGCTGCTGGTCAACATCGTGACCGACGCGTTCCCGGCCACCGCGCTGGCGATCAGCCAACCGCGGCGCCCGATGCCCTTCGGGGGACGCGGGCCCGACGAGAAGGCGTTATTGCGCGCGGTGGCGCTGCGTGGCTCGACCACCGCCGGTGCCACGATCGCGGCATGGATGATGGCCCGGCTCACCGGCTTTCCCCGACGCGCCTCCACCGTGGCACTGGTCGCGCTGGTGACCACTCAGCTGGGACAGACCCTGTTGGAGTCACGCTCGCCGGTGCTGGTGGCTACCGCGGCCGGCTCGTTCGCGGCGATGGCACTGCTGATCAGCATCCCGGGGATCAGCCAGTTCATGGGATGCACGCCGCTGGGCCCGATCGGCTGGACCCAGGCATTGGGATCGGCGGCGATCGCGACCACCGCGGCGGGCATCGCACCCCGGTTCCTCTCGCGTACCGAGGCGAAAGACGCTGTCACCGCCTGACACCGGATTCAGCGGCGGCGGGCGAGATACTCCTGCTTGAGCACCCAGGTGCGCCCGTCGTCGCTGCGTTCATCGCGCCAGCGAAACGAGTCCGGGCCGATGTCGCGGAAGCTCCATCGGATGGCGGAGCCATCCGGCAGCGTGCCGTCCTGCACGATCCCGTCCGCGTCGGCCTTGCCCAGTTGGTGCAGCCGAAGTCCCAGTTGCGGTTCCGTCCACTGGATGTGCCAGGCATCGATAGCCGGGTCAAAGATGCGCAGCGTCGACCCGTGAAAGAGTCCTTCGGCGTGCCAGACGTCCTGGACGGCCCGTCCGTCGAGCACCCAGTCCGCGACCATCCAACCCGCGACGTGCCGGGTGCCCTCGTCGCCGAACCAGGTGATGTCAAGATCCCAGCGGCCACCGACCAACCACCCGTAGAGGGCCATCGCGTCCCGATGTTCGGCGGTCGGTCCGGCGGCGACCAATGCGTTTGTCAGCAAGGACATGTCAGGCCGCCACGAGGTCGAACTCGTTGCCCTCGGGGTCTGTCAGTGTGGTCCACCGGTAACCGCCCTCGGCATGATCGGCCAACCGGGCGGCGCCCAGTTCCAGGGCCCGTTCGACTGCGGCGGTCAGGTCCGCCGCGACCAGGTCGAGATGGATTCGGTTCTTGACCTGCTTGGCTTCTGGCACCTGCACGAACACCAGGCGTGGAGGCGTCTGCGCTGAGATGCCGATTGAGGCGATCTCGGCGCTGGCTCCCTCGTCGACCGGTCGGGCCAGCAGCTGCGACCAGAATCGCGCCAGCTTGCCGGCGTCGGCGCAGTCGAAGGTGACGGTGTGCAGCGTGATGTCCATGGGAGAACTCCTTGTCGTGGGTCAGGATTTGGTGCGAAAGATCGGCCAGCACACCTCGGTGCGATGCGCTGTCTCGTCGTCGGTGTCGTAGCCGGACACCCGGTAGTACTCGCGGATCGGTCCGTCGACACCCAGTTCGCGTTCGGCAACATGGGTGCCCAGCGCGCCGTAGGTGCGGTCCAGCTCGCCGAACGCCCCGCGGTGCACCGCGACCGCCAGTTCCGCTGCAGGAATCTCCAGCGTGCGCACCCTGCCCCGGGCCGTCGCGGCGCTCGCCGGCCGGAACGCGATCACCTCTCCCCCGCCGGCTTCGAAGAACTCCGCCGAGTACAACGCAGCGCGAACCCCGGGGGCGTCATCGGCGACCGCGGCATCGAGCTCGGAGAACGCCTGCGCCCACCAGTCATCGATGTCTGCCATCGCCACCTGGTCGACGACCGCGGCCGCCGACGTGGCCGGCACCGACCGGTAAGTGACGTCGCAGGCGTCGCCGGAGTCTTCGAGCAGCGCCCGCAGCGATTCCACGCTGGCCTGGGTTTGCGCCAGGCGGTCTTGGAGCCGTTGCAGGTGAGCCACGATGGCCCGGTTGCGGTCGGTGACCTGCTCGGCGCGGACCACTTCGGTCAGCTCGTCCAGCGGCATGCCCAGATCGCGCAGCCGGCGGATGACTTGGGCGATCGGCACCTGGTCCGGGCTGTAGTAGCGGTACCCCGACGACGGGTCCACCTGCACGGGTGCCAGCAGGCCGCGCTCGTGGTAGAGCCGCAACGCCTTGACGGTCAGATAGGTCATCCGGGAGAAGTCCCCGATGGGCAACAGTGTCGTCATGCGCTCCAGTGTCGAAGCTCCCCCGGGGGCAGAGTCAACAGGTCGGTGCAACTAGCCTCGGGAGATGGAGTTCAACACGCTGCGCCACGAGGTCGAAGACGGCATTCTCACCGTCTACCTGGACCGACCGGACAATCTCAACGCGTTCACCGTCGAAATGGCCGAGGAGCTGGAGCGCACCTTCGTCGAGGTCAACGACGACGATGCCGTTCGCGCGGTGATCGTCACCGGCTCCGGACGCGCGTTCTGTGCGGGCATGGACCTGTCCAGCTCGGGCAATGTGTTCGGGCTCGACGAGTCCAAGTCGCCGTCGCTGGCCGCCATGGCCGACCTCGATGATCCCGAGCTGGCCCGGGTGCGCGACACCGGCGGGCGGGTGACGCTGGCGATCTATGGCTGTCGCAAGCCGGTGATCGCCGCGGTCAACGGTGCGGCGGTCGGGATCGGCGCCACCATGATGCTGGCGATGGACGCGCGGCTGTTCTCGACCAAGGCGCGTTTCGGTCTGGTGTTCGGGAAGCTGGGCATCACCCCGGAGGCGTGCTCGACGTGGTTCCTGCCCCGTATCGTCGGTGTCCCAACGGCTTTGGACCTGCTATACCGCGCCGACATCCTCGACGCCGAGGGGGCGCGCGCCTGTGGGATCGCCCAGTCCATCCACGAACCAGAGACACTGCTGACGCAGGCTCGGGCGCTGGCCGACGCGTGGACCAAGGGCCGCTCGCCGGTTTCGTTCGCGTTGATCCGCCAGATGCTCTACCGCAACTCCGCGCAACCCGACCCGGTCGAGGCGCACCGGGTGGACTCGCTGGCGATGTTCTACACCAGCATCGGCGACGGCGCCGACGGGGTGCGGGCCTTCCTGGAGAAGCGCGACGCGCAATTCACCGCGCGGGCCTCGGCCATGCCGCCGTTCTACGACGAGTGGGTCGGCAAGCACTAGGCATCACCAGACCCGGTGCTAGGTAAAGCATTCACCGGAACTTCAAGTCAAATCTCGCGGACGTTCAGCCGACCGCCGCCAAGCGGTTCTAGCGTCGGCCGCGAAGGGGAGTAACTCCTACCCGCCGCACCCGTGGCGGATGTGAATGGTCGTCAATCCGGTGGGCCCGCCCCACCCGGTCATTCAGCGGACCTCTGACACACCGCGAGCCAGACCTTCGGACGATTGGCCATGTCGACCGAAGTTTTCGCCCGGCAGATTCGGTCGCCAAGCAAAGGAGACCGATGCCCCCCGCGATGCCTGTTCTCGCCGAAGACCTCATCCCGGCACTGGACGCGCTCTACGAGGCCGAACCCGACGACGACCCCGATAATCCACCGCCCCTCGGCGACCTGTACGACGTCACCGAGGGGCGACCCACCACCCGCTCCACCCCCGAACCCGGCGACGGGTTGATCGCGGTCAGCAGCGCAGCGATGGCGGGTATCACCGCCGTCGGCATGGGCATCGCACTGGCCGGCCGCGCCCTGCGGATCCCCCGTCTGCCGGCCAGCATCCAAGGCGCCGTGGTCGCCTTGGATCATCAGCCGCGGTTGCGCCGCCTGATCGAGGAGCGAATCGGCAAGCGCGCCACCGACACTGCATTGGGGCTGGCGACCACTGCCGCCAACGCGCTCGCCGCAGCACCGTCGATGGTGGCAGTGGACCTGGCAATCAACTCCTTCAAGGCTGCCGAAGCACGGGCCGAAGAACGGGCACGGACTCGACGTGAACCGCAATTGACCCGCCTGACCGGCCGGCCCCACGAACTGCCGGACCCCGCCACCGATATCCGGCCGACTGGACCAGTCGAACGACACTTGCTGCGCGGCAGTTGGATTCAGGCGATCGGCGCGGCCGTGGTCGGTGCCGTCAGCCGCGACCCGAACCTGGCCGGAAACGCCGCGCTGGTTGCCGTACCCAAGGCCGTCCGGTCCACACAGGAATCATTCGCGGCGACTTTGGTCCGCGGCTTGGCCGACAACGACGAGGCCTTACAGCTGCACACGGACGCCTTACGTCAGCTGGACCGAATCGACGTGGTGATCCTCGATCCGCGGGTGCTCCGCAGCGACAAGTTGCGCCTGGTGCGGCTTCGCGGCGCCGGCGACAAGGATCTGACCATGTGGGAGCGCGCTCAGGCCATGCTGGCGGCGGGCGACCTGCAGCCAGGCTGGCACTCAGTGGCCGGCACGCACCGCAACAACGGGTGGAACGGCACGGAGGCGCTCTTCGCACCGGCGCACCATCCGCTGGCGGCCTCGACGCTCGCCGAGACACAACGAGCTGACGTGCGGGTGGTTTCGGTGGACGACCCCGCCGGGTTGGGTGAGTTGAGGCCGGCGTTCGATGAGATCGCACCGGCGACGGGCAACTCGATCGACAACACCCTGCTCGACGCTGTGCGTCGCCATCAGCAGGACGGTCACAGCGTCGCAGTGATCTCCTCGACGGCCAACCGGGCGCTGGCGGCCGCCGATCTCGGGGTGGGCATCCTGCCCGACGGTGCCGCCGAGACCCAGCCGTGGAGCGCGGACCTGATCGTGGATGATCTCGCCGGGGTGTGGCGGGTGCTGCATGCGATCCCCGCAGCCAAGGCCGCCAGCAAACGGGGTATCGAGTTGTCCATCGGCGCTTCGGCGATGGGTTCGCTCATGCTGATTCCGACCGTCCAGGGTCGCGGCCCAGAAGCGGTCGTCGTGGGCGCGGCTGCGGGCCTGTGGTCCGGATACCGGTTGGCGCGCGCGGTGATCAATGCACCGCTGCCCCGGCCGGTTCCCGTCGATGAGTGGCATGCCATGTCGGTCGAACGGGTTCGTGCCACGTTGGCTTCATCGTCGGACCCCGCATCCGCTGGGCTCGCCGCGGATGCGGCGCCGCGCCACATGATCTGGCAATTCGTCGAGGCGGTGCGTGAGGAATTGTCTGACCCGCTGACTCCGATACTGGGGCTGGGTGCCACGGCCACTGCGATCCTGGGCTCGCCGATCGACGCCGCCCTGGTCTGCTCGGTATTGGTCAGTAACGCGTTCCTGGCTGCCGGGCAACGCCTGAGTACCGAGCTACGGCTGGATCGGCTACTGGCCGAGCAGATCCCGCCTGCATGGAAGGTGACGATCCGGCCCGACGGCACCCGCGAACGCGTACAGGTGCTGCCCGACGAGCTGCAGTGTGGTGACCTGATCGAAGTGGGGGCCAATGATGTGGTGCCTGCCGATGCCCGCCTGGTCGAGCAGGAGAAGTTGGAGGTCGACGAAGCATCGCTGACCGGTGAGTCGTTGCCGGTGGCCAAGCAGATCGATGCCACCCCGGGCGCCGAGCTGGCTGAGCGGCGCTGCATGCTTTTCGCCGGCACCATCGTGGCGGCCGGAACGGGCCTGGCGTTGGTGACCGCGGTGGGTCCCGACACCGAGGTGCGCCGCGCCGCCGACCTGGTCACCAGCCGGCATCACGATATCGGGCTCGGTCATCAGCTCGGCCAGATCACCACCCGGATTTGGCCGCTGAGCCTGGTGGCCGGCGGCTTGGTCAGCGCATTCGGGTTGTTGCGTGGTACCGGGTTGCACCAGACAGCGACCGACGGTGTTTCCGTGGCCGTCGCCGCCGTCCCCGAGGGCATGCCGGTGGTGGCGACGCTGGCACAGCAGGCGTCTGCACGTCGACTCACCAAGTCCGGTGTACTGGTGCGGGTCCCGCGCTCGGTAGAAGCCCTCGGCCGGGTCGACGTGGTCTGTTTTGACAAGACCGGGACCCTCAGCGAGAACCGGTTGCGGGTCACCGAGGTGCGCACGGCAGCCGATCATTCCCGTGACGAGGTGCTGCGGTGCGCGGTGCGCGCGACCCCGTCGGCCAAGGGGCAGAGCCACGTCGACGCCACCGACGCCGCGATCGTGGCGGCGGCGGAGCCGGTGATCGGTGCCGCCGAACCGGGTGGTGCTGACATTCATCTGCCGTTCCGTTCCGGGAGGCCGTTCTCGGCGTCGGTGATCGGGACCGAACTGACCATCAAGGGAGCACCCGAGGTACTGCTCGCCGCGTGCACCGATGTTGCGGCCGACGTCTATGAACTGGTCGAGCAGCTCGCGGCCGACGGACTGCGGGTCCTGGCTGTGGCCCGGCGCGAGCTCAGCCTCGAACAGGCGCAGTCACTTTCGGAAGGCCCTGACGATCCCGACGCTCAGCTGGCTGCCATGGCTGCGCTGTGTACCGGGGGGCTGACTCTGGTCGGGTTCGTCGGCATCTCCGATACCCCGCGCGCCGGGTCGGCGGGCCTGCTGGCCGAGCTGTCCCTGCGGGAGGTGCCGGTTCGGATGATCACCGGCGATCATCCGACCACCGGTCGTGCGATCGCCCGCAAGATGGGCCTGCAGGTCACCGCCGAGCAGGTCATCACCGGCATGGAGTGGGAGGCCCTGTCGGGTAAGGAGCAGGAGCTCGCGGTGGCCGAGCGGGTGGTCTTCGCCCGCATGTCACCGGCGAACAAGGTGCAGGTCGTCCAGGCCCTGGAACGCAGCGGCAAGGTGTCGGCGATGGTCGGTGACGGCGCCAACGACGCCGCCGCCATCCGCGCGGCCACGGTCGGGATCGGCATCGTCGCCCAGGGCAGCGACGCTGCCCACACCGCCGCCGACGTGGTGCTGCTCGACGGCCGGATCGAGACGCTGCTGGATGCTCTCAACGAGGGCAGCCAACTATGGCAGCGGGTACAGGCGGCAGTGGCGGTGCTGTTGGGCGGCAACGCCAGCGGCGCGGCATTCGCGCTCCTTGGCTGCGCGCTGACCGGCCGGGCTCCACTGAACACCCGCCAGTTGCTGCTGGTGAACATGGCGATCGACGCATTTCCCGCCACCGCGCTGGCGATCAGCCAACCGCGGCGCCCCATACCGTTCGGGGGGCGTGGGCCCGACGAGAAGGCGCTGATGCGCGCGGTGGCGCTGCGTGGCACGACCACCGCCGGCGCCACCATCGCGGCGTGGATGATGGCGCGGCTCACCGGCTTTCCCCGGCGTGCCGCCACGGTGGCTCTGGTCGCGTTCGTCACCACCCAGCTGAGCCAGACCCTGTTGGAGTCACGCTCACCGCTGGTAGCAGTCACTGCGGGCGGTTCGTTCGCGGCGCTGGCGATCCTGATCAGCACACCGGGGGTCAGCCAGTTCCTGGGCTGCACACCGCTGGGCCCGATCGGCTGGACTCAGGCGCTGGGATCGGCGGCGGTCGCCACCACCGCGGCGAGCATCGCACCGCGGTTCTTGTCGCGTGCCTAGCCGGCCGGCTGCCATCCCGGGCCGCGAAACAGGTGACCCAGCGCGGCACGCCAACTGCGCGCCGCACGGATGTCACGCCAGATCGCGACGTACTCGTGGGTGGCCACCCGCACCGGATTGAACGTGTCGATGTTCTTGGTCAAGCCGTAGACCACGCGCTCGTCTTCGGGCTGGAAGGTGCCGAACAGCCGGTCCCAGACGATGAGGATTCCCCCGTAGTTCTTGTCGAGGTACTGGGCGTTCGCCCCGTGGTGCACTCGGTGGTGCGATGGGGTGTTGAAGATGAATTCGATTGGCCGCCAGAGCTTGCCGACGCGCTCGGTGTGGATGAAGAACTGGTAGAGCAGGCTGACCGACTGCTGCAGCAGGATCATCCACGGGGCGAAACCGGCGAACGCCAACAGGATCCAGAACGGCACCGCGGTGAACGGCGTCCAGGTCTGGCGCAGGGCGGTGGACAGGTTGTAGTGCTGACTGGAGTGGTGCACGACGTGGCTGGCCCAGAACACCCGGATGGTGTGGTGGGTGCGGTGATACCAGTAGTAGGCGACGTCGTCTGCGACGAACAGCGCGATCCAGGTCAGCGGGTTGCCGGCCGGCAGGTGCACCGGGGCCAGCAGGTAGACCCCGCTGAAGACCGCCAGCACCACCAGCTTCCAGCCGATGTTGATGACCACATTGCCGATGCCCATCGTCAGGCTGGTCCGGGTGTCCCGCAGTTCGTAGCCGCGCTCGTCGTCGTCGGGCCGCACGACGAACGACACGGCCTCCAGGATCAGGCAGAGCACGAAGACCGGGATGGCGTGCGCGATGAGGTCGAACATGCGGCTATTCCTCTTCCTCGGCGCCGGCCTGGCACGCCGTGACGAACCGGGTCAGCAACTCGTCGGCGAGGCGGTACGCCGTATCCTCGTCGGCGGCGGCGATCGCGGCGGCCAGGTCGATGTGTGCGCTTCGGTCGGCGAACTCGGCGGCTCCCAGCGCGTAGATGGCCTCGCGGCCGATCTCGTCGTAGGCGGCGACCAAGGTGTTGAGAGCCAGCCGATAAGCGATATTGCCGGATCCGTCAATTACGGCGACCCAGAACGCCAGGTCGGCATCGCTGATCGCCGCGAGATCCCCGGCGGGCGGGTATTCCGCGGCGGCAGCGGTGATCGCGGACCGCTGCTGTTCTGAGGCGTTCCGCGCGCACAGGCGTGCGGCGTCCGCGGCGATCGAGCGCCGCATAACAGCCACGTCGCCGATGATCTGGCGTGCCGGGATCGCCCCGGCGACGGCCAATCCGGTCAGGGCGTCCAGGCCGGCGCTTTGGCGCCAGTCCAGCACCCGGGTCTTTCCGCCGTGACTGATCCGGACCAGTCCCGCCTGCTGCAGCCGCTTGAGCGCTTCGCGGACCGCGTGCCGGTTGACCTGCAGGGTCAGCGCCAGTTCGCGTTCCGATGGCAGCGGCTCGCCGGCAGGCAGGCGTCCGGTCAATATCTCTTCGACAAGCCGCACGAAGATCGTGTCGGAGAGTGCGGTGCGGGAGATGGGCGCCAGGTCCATGGTCTACATGGTCAGGCACCCCGCCCCACTGGTCAACTGGTTGTACCAGTTATCTGGATCACATCGCGGCGGCGCACAATGGGGCGATGCGCACACAGTTGATCGCGGCCGCCGCGCTGCTGGCCAGCACCGCGCTCCTGGCAGGGTGTCGCCACGACGCGGTCGCGGCACCCTCGACCGACGATGTGTCGGTGCCCAATCCCGACCCGAGCCCCCAAATCAGGGGCTGGCTGACACAGATGCGCGGCGCGACGACGAATTCCATCGTTGACTACCCCACCTGCGACAAGGACGACGCCAACTGCCTGTGGTACTTCCCGAACTCAACATCGTTCCGCACCCCGGCTGGCGCGGTGTTCTGCACCGCATTCGACGCGCCGGCCCATGGGACGTTCAATTGTGCGGTACGCAATGCGCAATTCACCCTGCCTACGCGACCGCCTGAGCCGCATAGCCAATGGCATGCGAGCGACATCCGTCAGGGCGACCAGGGCTGGACGATCGGTAATTTCGTCGGCCAGCCCAGCGTTGCCCTCGAAGCCAATCCGCTGCCGTATGACACCAAATTGGTGCTTTCACACCTGAAGAGCCCGTCTGGCGAGGCACCGCGGCTGGAATGCGGGAGCTTTACCCACGGTATGGTCTGCCTGGACCACATGTCGGCCAAGGGCTTTCACGCCTCACGTGATGACTTCACTCCGTTTTCTTACCCCTCGGCACTGTAGTCACGCACCCGCCTCGACGTAGATCGGCAGGTCGTCCTGCCAGGGCTGGCGCTCCACCATGTCCGCCACGTTGACGTGGCCGCGTTCGAACTCACCGGTGGCGGCGTCCACTAGCCGATAGGCCTGGGTCTGGCGGTGGATCGGCTGCGCGTCGAGAATCACCACGCGCACCTCCCCCGGTTCGAAGCCGCAGCGCTGCTGCAACGCCTCGATCAGCTGCTCGTTGGTCATGTGGCCATCACCGAAGTTCCAGCCGACCGCCGTAGAACAGATCCGCTCGCCATCGGTCAGCGAGTAGTCGCTCTCGTCGCCGTCGGCCATCGCCCGATGCGCCAGGCTGAACAGCGCCCGGCCGTGGGTGTTGAAGCCGCGGAACGCATATCCCATGTAGATCGGAATCTGCGCGGCCTCCGCGCTGCCGTAGAACCGTTCCAGCTGCGCGGCCGGCATGCTGGCGATCGCGAGGACGCCGCGCGCGATCTTCTCTTCGGCCGACGGCTTTAAGCACCACAGCGTGGTGTCCCAGTTGCCGGCGTAGTACCGCATGCCGGGAAGGAACGAAACCTTGTGCGGGAACAGGTTGCCCAGCACCACCGTGCCCGCGCTGACAGCGAACAGCAGCGCCACCGCCAGCGGGTTGTTGAGGTCCGACAGTCCGAGATCGGCGTGCGCGACGAACAGCGACAGCACCCCGAAGATCATGAACACGTTCCACTCCAGCGGCACCCCCATCGGGATCGCCGCCAGGATGCCGAGGTGGAAACAGACCATGACGAAGGCGGCGATCGCGGTGGGCAGGCCGCCGTGGCAGAAGAACAGCGGTAGCGGAACCAGCATCTCGATCGCCGTGCTCAGATGCGCCAGCGCCTTCGACGGCCCACCGGGGCGCAGGTCTTCGGGGAAATTCTTGAAGAAGGCGCGCTTGAGTGCCTTCGGCCGAATCAGCGGGTTGTTGCTCATCATCGTCGAGATCACGAACGGGAAATGCCGGTTGAGTTTTGAGGTCGCCGCGCCCATCCAGATCACCATGAAGATCGCCTTTGCCGCGATGATCATGTCCACACCGGTGAACAGGAACGCCGCCGCCAGCGGCGCATAGACCTCGCCGCGCGCGGCCAGGAAGATCACCTTGTCCCGTAGGCCGATCGCCGCCAGGATGCCCAGAATCGTCAGGATCTGCCAGTGCGGCAACACCCCGACTTCGGTGTGCAGCGCGGCGATGGGGCCGGTCCCGTCCGAGACCAGTGCGACCAGCAGCATCACCAGTAATGCCGCGTACAGCGCGGCGTCCGCCGGGGTGCGGCCGGTGCCGCTGGTCAGCGGAATGCGCCGCGGCCACGGTGGCAGCCGAATGGTGCCGGGCCGCAACCAGTACAGGATCGAGCCCATCGGCGGGAAGAAGCGGTTGTTGAGGGGACCGAAGCCGCAGCCCAGGCCGATCACCTCGAACAACATCGTGTAGAGCACGACCTTCTCGAAGACGATCGGTTCGCTCCACCACTGCCGCACCTCGGTGAAGCCGTCGACACCGGCGGTGCTCAACGCGAACAGCCACGCGCCCAGCACGTAGAGGCCGATCTTGAGCACGTAGAACAGGTGCAGCACCACCGGCGTGCCGAAACCCACCTCGGCCCAGTGCCGGGCCATCGGCCGGATCTTCTCGCTGCGCGTGCCCTTGCTCCATTCGGCGAAGTCGACAACGGGCAGTTCAGGTTTGAGAAATCCCATGACGGCCAGACTAGAACGTGTTCTAGGTCTGCGCGGCGAAACCGTCCCCCGCGAACGCCGGCGCGACGAAGCGCTCCAGAATCTGCTGCTCGGCCTCGGCATCGCCGATGGGCCAACACAACAGCGACAGCACCACCCGCACGACCCACTGCGCGGCCTGTCGATCGTCCTCGCTCAGGCCGCTCAGATCGCGGGCGAAACCGGCGACCATGGGCGATGCGGCCAGTCGAGTCATCTCCTGTGCGCCGCGCACCGAGCCGACCATCGGTTGGACGAGCGGATCCGAGCGGATGCGCTGCAGTGCCGCCGCTATCGCGGCCACCACCCGTTCGGCCCCGCTGCGCCCGGCGACCGCCTGCCGCACGGTGTCCACGATGCGTGCGGCCGCCCGGGCCAGCACGGCATCGCGAATCTCGGCCTTGCCGCCGGCATGCCGATAGATGGTGGCCCGCGAGCAGTGCACCCGGGCGGCCAAGACGTCGATATCGAGGGCATCCAGCCCATCGCGAATCACCAGGTCCATCGCGGCGGTGTAGATGCGTTCGGCGCCGGCGGTACGGCGGTCCTCGCCCACCAGCCAGTCATGCCCCGCCATCGCAAGCTCCCTCCGCCTGGAAACTTTATCTCAGCGTGAGACAGAAAACGACTGAATTCTCACCGGGTCTGCAGGTCCGCGACGCGCTCTGAGACGATTCCCGGCGGTCGGCTCCGTCGGCGGCTTTCAACTTTGCGCGGCGCATTGACGCAGGTAGCACGCCCTGAGCAGCCTAGAGCCATGCCAGTACGAATAGACCCGATGGGCCTGCGCCTGTTCGACGACGCGTGCATTCAGGACCCGTATCCGCTCTATGAGCGGATGATCACGCAGTCGCCCGTCCACCCGGTCGGTGATTCCGGCTTCTATCTCGTGTGCGGCTGGGATGCGGTCACCGAGGCCGTGGCGCGAGTGCAGGACTTCTCCTCGAACCTGACCGGGACGATGCTCTATCAACCCGACGGCACGGTGGCCACGTTCCCGATGCCCGGACTCGGCGACCCCACCCATGTGCTGGCCACCGCCGACGACCCGGCACACGCCGCGCACCGCAAGATGCTGGTGCCGCAGCTGGCGGCCAAGCGGATTCGTGCCTTGGAACCGTTCATCTCCGAGACGTTGGACCAGCTATGGCACGACGGCGTCCGCGATGGGCGCATCGAGTGGATGAGCACCGTCGCCAACCGGCTGCCGATGATGATCGTGGCACGGCTGATCGGTGTGCCCGACGAGGACGTGGATCAGCTGGCGGCATGGGGTTACGCCGGCACCCAAGTGGTGGAGGGGCTGGTCGACGCCGACCAGCTCGCCAGCGCGGGTGTCGCCGTCATGGAGCTCGCGGGCTATATCAGCGACCACTTCGGGCGGGCCGCGCACGATCCGCGCGACAACCTGCTCGGCGACCTGGCCACCGCCTGCGCCTCCGGCGCCCTCGACACCCTCACCGCCCAGGTCATGATGATCACCCTGTTCAGCGCCGGCGGCGAATCGACGGCATCGCTGATCGGTTCGGCCGCCTGGACTTTGGCGACGCGCCCGGAGATTCAGCGTCGGGTTCGCGAGTCACCGGAGCTGATCGGCCCGTTCCTCGAAGAGGTGCTGCGGTGCGAGTCGCCGTTTCGCGGTCACTACCGGCACGTCCGCCGCGACACCAGCCTCGGCGGGGTGGACCTGCCGGCCGGATCACGCCTGCTGCTGCTGTGGGGGGCGGCCAACCGGGACCCGTCGCGCTACGCCGAGCCGAACGACTTCCGCTTAGACCGGCCGCCGCAAAGTCACCTTGCCTTCGGCAAGGGCGCGCATTTCTGCGTCGGCGCCGCCCTGGCGCGCCTGGAGGCCAGAATCGTGATCGGCGAACTGCTGGCACGCACCGCACACATCGCCGTCGCGGAGGCCAGCCGTTGGTTGCCCAGCCTGCTGGTGCGCCGGCTCGAGCACCTGGAGCTCACAGCGATCGGCTGATGATCTCCTTCATGATCTCGCTGGTGCCGCCGTAGATCCGGTTCACCCGCGAACCGGTGTACATGTTGGCGATCGGGTATTCGGCCATGTAGCCGTAGCCGCCGAAGATCTGCAGGCACTTGTCGACCACCTGATCGGATTTCTCCGCGGCGAACAGTTTGGCCATCGACGCGGTCATCGGGTCGTTCTTGCCGCCGACGTACTGGCTGATCGCGTAGTCGACCAGGGTCTTGATCGCGAGCGTGTCCGTCTTGCATTCGGCCAGCACGAATTTGGTGTGCTGAAAGTTGCCGATGGGCCGGCCGAACGCCTCGCGCTCCTTGGAGTACCGGATGGCCTCCAGTACGGCGGCCTCGGCCAGCGCCGCGCACAGCGTCCCGATGATCAGCCGCTCCCGGGCCAGCTGGTCCATCAGCTGGTAGAAGCCCAGGCCTTCCTTCTCCCCGAGCAGGTTGGCGACCGGCACCCGCATGTCGGTGAAGTACAGCTCCCGGGTGTCCTGGCCGTGCTGGCCGATCTTCTGCAGCACCCGACCACGCTCGAAGCCGGCCAGTCCGTTGGTCTCGGCGACGATCAGCGACACCCCCGCCGCCCCCTGGGACGGGTCGGTCTTGGCGACGATCACCAGCAGATCGCAGTGGGTCCCGTTGGAGATGAACGTCTTCGAGCCGTTGATGATGTAGTGGTCGCCGTCGCGCACCGCGGTGGTGCGCACCGACTGCAGATCCGAGCCGGTGCCCGGCTCGGTCATCGCGATCGCCAGCACCGCCTCGCCGCTGATGACCTTGGGCAGCCAGCGTTTGCGCTGCTCGTCGTTGCCGTAGGCGTACAGGTAATGCGCCACGATCGGCGAATGCACCGAGAAGCCGAAGCACTGGTCGTGGGCGTAGACCAGTTCTTCCTGGACCACCGAGTGCATGGCGTAGTCGCCGCCGGCTCCGCCGAACTCCTCGGGCAGATCCAGTCCCAGCAGACCGGCGTCACCGGCCTTGTTCCAGAACTCGCGGTCCACGCCGTGTTGGGCGACCCAGCGCTCCTGATGCGGGGTGGCCTCCTTGCGCAGGAACTCCGCGGCGTGCTTGCGCAGTTCGCGGTGCTGGTCGGTCTCCCAAAGCGGGCGGTAATCGGGGAACAGTTGCGACATCCCCGGATGGTAGCCCCCTGGGCGAACCTCAGACCGCGCCGACGACGCGCTGCGGACTTCCCGAATAGGCACTCAGCGGGCGGATCAGCGCATTGGACGCAGTCTGCTCGATGATGTGCGCGGTCCACCCGGTGATGCGGCTCATCACGAACAGCGGGGTGAACATCGGGATGTCGAAGCCCATCAGGTAGTAGGCCGGCCCGGTCGGGAAGTCCAGGTTGGGCTTGATCCCGGTGGCCGCGAACATCTCGGCCTCCAGGATCTGGTAGATGTCCAACCAGCGCTGGCCGCCGCGGGCCGCCACCACCCGTTCCAGCGCCGCCTTCATGGTCGGCACCCGGGAGTCACCGTGCTTGTACACCCGGTGACCGAAGCCCATCACCTTGTCCTTGCGAGACAGCTTGCCGTGCAGCCACTCTGCGGCCTTCTCTGGCTCACCGATCTCGATCATGTCGTGCATGACCGCCTCGTTGGCTCCACCGTGCAGCGAGCCCTTGAGCGCGCCGATGGCCGCGGTGACCGCGCTGTAGATGTCGGACTGGGTGGAGGTGACCACCCGCGCGGCGAAGGTGGACGCGTTGAAGCTGTGCTCGGCGTAGAGGGTCATGGACTGCTCGAACGCCTGCACGATCACCGGCTCGGGCACCTCACCGAAGCACATCCGCAGGAAGTTCTCCGAGTAGCCGAGATGGCTGTGCGGCGCGATCGGGTCCAGACCGCGCCGGCGGCGCATGTCCGCGGCCACGATGGTCGGCAGCACCGCGAACATCCGCAGCGCCTTGGCGAAGTTCGCCGACTCGGACGGGTCGTCCTCTTCCGCGTCCTCGGCACCCAGGTAGCTGATCGCGGTACGCACCACGTCCATCGGGTGACAGTTCTCCGGGAGCTTTTCCACCAGCGACAACAGCGACCGGTCCGCCCGCCGGGCCGCCCGCTCGCGCTGGCAGAACAGTGCCAGTTCGGCGTCGGTCGGCAGCTCACCGTGCCAGAGCAGGTAGGCGACCTGCTCGAAGCTGCAGTGCGCGGCCAGGTCCTGCACGGGATAGCCGCGGTAGGTCAGCGAGTTGGTCTCCGGCACCACCTTGGAGATCGAGGTGGTGTCGACGACGACGCCCGCGAGTCCCTTGCGGATTTCCGGTGCTGAGGCGGCGTCGGAGGGGGCGATCGTCATTGGGACGCTCCTAACGTGAAGTTGAAGATGTCGTCGTCGAACTGGCTGTACTCGGCGTACCGCAGCAGCTCGTAGAGCCGACTGCGGTGCTGCATCTGATCCAGAAGCCCGGATTGCGTTCCGGCCGTGTCGATCTCCCGCAGCCCGACTTCGACGGCGAACATGGCCAGCCGCAGGGTGGTGACGGGATAGATGACCGCGTTGTAGCCGAGGTCGGTCAGTTGAGCGGCGGTCAGCAGCTCCGATTTGCCGAACTCGGTCATGTTGGCCAGCAGCGGAACATCGACCGCGGCGCGGAACTGTTCGAAATCGGCCGGCCCGCGTAGCGCTTCGGTGAAGATCAGGTCCGCTCCGGCGTCGGCGTAGGCCTTGGCCCGGTCGATCGCGGACGAAAGCCCTTCGATGCCCGCGGCATCGGTGCGGGCGCAGATGATGAAGTTCGGGTCCCGGCGTGCGGCGACCGCGGCCCGCAGGCGCTTGACCATCTCGCCTGCCGGCACCACGGCCTTGCCGTCGAGGTGCCCGCACCGCTTGGGGTTGACCTGATCCTCGAGGTGACAGCCGGCCAGCCCGGCGTCTTCGAGCGCCGTGATGGTGCGGGCGGCACTCATCGGCTCGCCGAAGCCGGTGTCGGCGTCGATGAAAGTCGGTAGGTCGGTGGCGGCCGCGATCTGCGCGCCGCGCCCGGCCACCTCGGTCAGCGTGGTCAGCCCGATGTCCGGCAGCCCCAGATCGGCCGAGAGCACCGCACCGGAGACGTAGACGCCCTCGAAGCCGATCTCGGCAACCAACTTGGCGACCAGGGGCGAGAACGCCCCCGGGAACCGTTGCAGCCGACCGGATTGCAGTCCGGCCCGAAAGTCCGCCCGCTTGTCCGCCGGGACCGCGGCGGCCCCGAGCAACCCACTCACCGGAAGATCCCGTCGGGCGTCGCCGGCGACTGGCTCAGCACCGCGGGCTCGACCACGATGTTGAGTTCGCCGAGCTGAGCACCGGAAAGCCCCGCCAGACCTTCTGCGGCGGCGAGGAACCGTTCCTGCTCGGCAGGCGTCACCACGCCCTCGGCGAGCTCGGTGAACTTGGCGATGTACTGCTTGCGTTCGAACGGCCGCGCCCCCAGCGGGTGCGCGTCGGCGATCGCGAGCTCGTCGGTGATGACTTCCCCACTGGCCAAAGTGATCTCGGCGCGCGCCCCGAAGGCCTTCTCATTGGGGTCGGTCGAGTGGTAGCGCCGGGTCCACTCCGGGTCCTCGACGGTGGAGATCTTGCGCCACAACGCGATGGTCTCGGGCCGGTGCGCACGCTCCGGGGAGTACGACCGCACGTGGTGCCAGCTGCCGTCCTCCAGGGCGACGGCGAAGATGTACATCACCGAGTGGTCCAGGGTCTCCCGCGAGGCGTCCGGGTCGAACTTCTGCGGGTCGCCGGAGCCGGTTCCGATCACGTAGTGGGTGTGGTGGCTGGTGTGCAACTTGATCGTGGCCACCTGGCTCAGGTCACCGACCCGCTCCCGCAGCCGCTTGGCCAGGTCGATCAGCGCCTGGCTCTGGTATTCCGCGGAGTATTCCTTGGTGTAGGTGTCCAGGATGGCGCGCTTGGCCTCGCCGGGGCCGGGCAGCGGCACCTGGTAGGTGTGGTCCTTGCCGGACAGCATCCAGGCGATGACGCCGTCCTCGCCCTCCCAGATCGGAGCCGGTGCGCCCTCACCGCGCATCGCCCGGTCCACGGCCTCGATGCCGACCTTGCCGGCCCAGGCCGGCGCGTAGGCCTTCCAGCTCGAGATCAGGCCCTTGCGGGACTGGCGGGTGGCGGTGGTCAGGTGCAGCGCCTGGCCGACCGCCTGGTAGATGACCTCGGGGTCCAGCCGCAGCATGGTGCCGATCCCGGCGGCCACCGACGGGCCGAGGTGCGCGACGTGGTCGATCTTGTGCTCGTGCAGGCAGATGCCCTTGACCAGGTCGACCTGGATCTCGTAAGCGGTGGCCAGGCCGCGGATCAGGTCGGCGCCGGAGAGGCCGAGCTGCTGGGCGACCGCTACCAGCGGCGGGATGTTGTCGCCGGGGTGCGAGTACTCCGCGGCCAGGAAGGTGTCGTGGAAGTCCAGTTCGCGCACCGCGGTGCCGTTGGCCCAGGCCGCCCACTCGGCGGAGTAGGTGCCCTCGATACCGAAGACCGCGGCACCTGGCTTCGACGGGTGCGCCTGAGCCTGCCGGCGGGCCACCGTCACCGGCCGACGCAGTACCGAGGCAGCACTGACCGACGCGTTGTCGATGATCCGGTTGATCACCATTGCCGCGGTGTCGTCGGGAACGGCCACCGGGTCGGCGGCCACCTGTGCGATCTTCCAGGCGAGGTGCTCGGAGCGGGGGAAGTCATCGGCACTGCGGCGGGTCTTCACGTCATGTAGCTGCATGTTCCACACCCTACGCACGACCGGTAAACACCGATATGCATGGGAAATGCGTATTAATGCGTCCTAAGTTGGCCAGAATTGCGAACCTCGCGAATGCATCCGCAGGTTACGCTCCACGACATGGCACCCACCACAACCCGGACCTTCGCCGGGGCCCGGCTGCGACGCCTGCGCGAGGAGCGCGGACTGACCCAGGTGGCACTGGCACGCGCGCTGAACCTGTCGACCAGCTACGTCAACCAGCTCGAGAACGACCAGCGGCCGATCACCGTGCCGGTATTGCTGGCGCTCACCGACCGATTCAGCCTGCCCGCCCAGTACTTCTCCGGGGACGCCGATGCCCGGCTGGTGGCCGACCTGCGTGACATGTTCACCGCAACCGCCGGCGAACACGCCGCCAGCGACAGCCAGATCGAGGAACTCGTCGCGCGGATGCCCGATATCGGCAACAGCCTGCTGACCATGCATCGCCAGCTGCGCGGTGCCACCGAGGAATTGGAGTCGTACCGGTCACAGATCTCCGGCGACTCGGCACAGTCGGTGGCCCGGCCCATGCCGTTCGAGGAGGTCCGCGACTTCTTCTACGACCGCAACAACTACATCGGCGAACTCGACAACGCCGCCGAGAAACTGTTCGTCGAGACCGGGATGCGCTTCGGCGGCTTGGACATTCAGCTGTCGACGCTGATGGCCGAGCGATTCGACATCACCGTCGCGATCGTCGACGACCTGCCGGCGGGCACCAAGCGGGTCTTCGACCCGGCGACTCGGGTGCTGCGCATCGCGCATTGGCTGCTGGCGGGGCAACGGGCCTTCCAGATCGCCACCCAACTGGCACTGCTCACCCAACAGCAGCTGATGTCGGACATCGTGGCGCAAGACCAATCGTTGAGCCCGGAGTCCCGCGAAGTCGCCAAAATCGGGCTGGCCAACTACTTCGCCGGCGCTTTCCTGCTGCCGTATCGGCAGTTTCAGCGTTCCGCAACCGACCTGCGCTACGACATCGACCTGCTGGGACGCCGCTTCGAGGTCGGGTTCGAGACGGTGTGCCATCGGCTCTCGACCCTGCAACAGCCCGGACGACGCGGGGTGCCGTTCATCTTCGTGCGTACCGACAAGGCGGGAAACATCTCGAAGCGTCAGTCAGCCACCGCGTTTCACTTCAGCCGGGTCGGTGGCAGCTGTCCGCTGTGGGTGGTGCACGACGCGTTCAGCCAACCCGGCCGGATCATCACTCAGGTGGCGCAGATGCCCGACGGCCGCAAGTACTTCTGGATCGCCACCACCACGCCGCCCGAGGGGCGCGGCTATCTGGGGCAGCACAAGACTTTCGCCGTCGGACTGGGGTGCGATCTGGCGCATGCCGACAAGCTGGTGTACTCCACCGGCGTCGCCCTGGGTGACGCCGCCACCGTGGTACCGATCGGTGCGGGTTGCAAGATCTGCGAACGCGAGGCGTGCCCGCAGCGGGCATTTCCGTTTCTGGGCCGGCGAGTGGTCGTCGACGAGAACGCCGGCAGCGGGCTGCCCTACTCGCCGGTCGTGTCGACTGCACCCGGACGGTAGAACAGCGCCAGCTGGCCGACGGCGCCCGCCAGCCCGAGACCGACCGAGATCCACAGGCCCGGCCAGCCGTTCTTCCAGCAATGGCAGAACATCTGGTGGTCCACGCTGAGGTAGCCCGGCCCGAGCATCGCCACCACGACGGCGCCGGTGGCCAGCACCAGGTTGTACTCCCAGCCGTTGGTCAGCACGAAGAAGCCGTTCGCGCGGTGCACGGTCCACACCGCCACCGCCATCAGAGCCACGAATCCGGCGGCGGCGATCGGGGTCAGCAGACCCACCGCCAGGCCCAGCCCGGCGGCGATCTCCGCGGTAGCAGCCGTCACCGCCTGGAACTTGCCGTACTTCATCCCGATGCTTTCGAACCAGCCCGCGGTGCCGGGGATTCGGCCTCCGCCGAAGAACTTGTTGAACCCGTGCGCCGCCATAGTCAGGCCGAGAACCAGGCGCAGGAGCAGCAATGCGACATCAGCAGCAGTGACCATCTGCTCAAACTACAACGCAGCGTCCAGCAATCGCAGATATACCTCGATATCCCGGACCGCCGACTGGGCGGCATGCACGCTGATCACCACGGTGTCGCCGATGCCGTGTACCCCGTGGGTCAGGCCCATCGCCGGGGACAACGACGGGAACCCCGCGGTCAGCAGTACCGGTGCCGCACCGAAACGCAGGTCTTTGGCGCCGCGGTGCACGCTGGAGACCACGGTGTTGCCGGTGACCCGCTCCGGCCGGGCGTCGGGGTCGAAATTGTCGATGCCCCAGCGCAGCAGCGCCGCGGGTGTCGCGGCGAAGGCCCGATCGGCCGCGGCCGCGGCCGGGTGGCGACCGCGCAGCCGGCCTCCGGCGATGTCGGCGGCGATCCGTTCGCAGCGGGTGTCGGGGCCCAGATGCGGGTACAGGCCAACCGGAATACTGCCGAAGTGGTTGTGGGCCTGGCGCTCACCGGCTTTGGCCATCGGCACTTCGGCGCCCAGATCCTCGCAGGGTTCGTCGAGATACTCCGACAGCGCCGCCGACACCGCTGACAGCACCGCCACGGTGACCGTCGGCCCGCGCAGTTCCTGTCGCTGCCGCACCAGGGTGCGCACTGTCCGGCCACCGGCCGGCCGGTTGTTGGTGGCCAGCGCCGGGCGGTCGCCGACTGGAGGCGGCAGGAGTCCCGCCGCAGTGTCCTCGACCCGCTTGCGGTGGGCCCGCGCCGCGGCGACCGCACGCCACGGCAGAAAGCCACGGCCCGGTGTTTGCACCGCGGGCACCGGTGCGGCCCGGCCGAACAGCCAGGCGGCCAACGCTGAAGCCCGCCCGCCGTCGGCGAGGGCATGCGCCACTTGCAGCACCAACACCGTGCCCGCACCGCGGTGCCCGGGAATGCCGTGGACCGGCGCGAACACGTGCAACCGCCAGGGTGCCGCCCGGACGTCAAGCTGGTCGTCGGTCAGGCGCGCGACGGCATCCAGGCAACCGGCCCAATTGTCACCGGGGGCCCGGGTCGCGGCTAAGTCCTCGCTGAGCTCGGTGAGCGGCACCCACCGCGGGTAGCGCAGCGCACCGGCGTCGGCGACTCGGATGGCCAGGTCCGGGATCGTTCGGGATCGGTCGAGTACGTCTGCGATCGCGTCGTCGAGGTCGGCCGGTACCCCGGCGAAGGCGTAGAGCAGGAACTGGTCGCTGGGGATCTTCGCGGACATCCAGTAGAACTGCGCGTCGATCGCGGTCATGGGGCGTCCGCGCATCAGGTCAAACCCCGCTCATCGGGACAGAAAGGGCAGCACCCGATCGGCGACCTCGTCGGGCTGCTCGAGTTGCAGGAAATGACCGGCATTCTCGATGACGGCCACCGCACTGCCTGCGGGCAACGCCGGCTGCACCCACTGCGTGAATCCCGGCGACATGCAGCCATCGGTGCGCCCGTGCAGGTACAGGGTCTGCAACCGCGGGAGCTGCAGCCAGTACCGGTGCAGGTCGGCGTAGCGATCGGGAGCCCGCAGACTGCGCAGCGCCCGGTACGGACCGAGTGCGGCGCGCCAGCCCTCCGGCGTTCCGATGGCCGCGTCGACGTGCCGCAGATCCTCTTCGGCGGCATACCCCGGCGACCACCGCCGCCACAACAGCGGCAGCACCCACGAGGCGGACCGATCCGGCAGCCACGGCAGTTGGAAGTAGCTGATGTACCAGCTGCGCAGCAGTTGCGCCGGCAGATAGCCGGCCAGGGTCAGTCGGTCTTTCCCGCGGACCGCCCGCAGCGATGCCGGCGGCGGCACCGACATGATCACCGCCTTGGTGAACGGACTGTCCGGCAACGCGGCCAGCCCGGTGGCGGCCATCGCGCCCCAGTCATGACCGATCACCACGTCGCGACCGGTCCCGCCGACGGCGGCGTGCACCCGCAGTGCGTCGTCCATCAGCGCGCCGATGTGGTAGCTGCCGTCGGTGGGAATCGACGACGGCGCGTAGCCCCGCATGAACGGCGCCACCACATGCCAGCCGGCCGCGACCAGGTGCGGGGCCAGCCGGCGCCACCCGTAGGCGGTGTCAGGAAACCCGTGCAGGCACAACGCCACCGGGTCACCCGGTGTCCCCCAACTCAGTGCCTTGAGCGCGACTCCGGGCGTAGACACGTCGATCCACCGCGGTTCAGTCATCACATACCCCCAAGACCGGGCCGGGCAGGCGTTTCTGTCCGCCCTGTCGTTCAAACTATCTACCATCTTGAGATGCGCACAGCCCAGACCGTCGAGTACGACGGCGTCGGCGGAGTAACGCTGGTCGCCGACGAGTGGAACCGGGGCGCCACCGAGGCCGCCGAGCATCCGACGATCGTGATGCTGCACGGCGGTGGACAGAATCGGCACTCCTGGCACAAGACCGGCCAGATCCTGGCCGACCGCGGTTATCACGTCGTCGCGCTCGACACCCGCGGCCACGGTGACAGCGACCGCGCACCCAACGCCGACTACGCCATCGAGACGCTCACCGCCGACGCCGTCGCCGTCATCGAGGCGATCGGCCGGCCGGTGGCGCTGATCGGGGCCAGTATGGGTGGGCTGACCGGCATCCTGGTGGCCGATGAGGCCGGGCCACAGCGGGTGACCAAGTTGGTGTTGGTCGACGTGGTGCCGCGTTACGAGAAGGACGGCAGCGCCCGGATCCGCGACTTCATGTTCGGCCACATCGACGGCTTCGACTCCCTGGAGCAGGCCGCCGACGCGGTGGCCGCGTACCTGCCGCACCGGGCCAAGCCCCGCAGCCCCGAGGGGCTGAAGAAGAATCTGCGGTTCCGCGACGGCCGCTGGTACTGGCACTGGGATCCGGCGCTGATGACCAAACCCGGCGACGATCCGGCGCTGCGCACCGAGAAGATCGAGGCCGCCGCCATGGGGCTGCAGATCCCGATCCTGCTGATCCGCGGCAAGTTGTCCGACGTGGTCAGCGCCGAGGGTGTCGCCGACTTCTTGTCCAAGGTGCCCGGCGCGCGCCTGGTCGAGTTGTCCGACGCCGGGCACACCGCGGCCGGCGACGACAACGATGCCTTCAGCGCAGCCGTCGTCGAGTTCGT
Organism: Mycobacterium sp. SMC-19; assembly: GCF_045310815.1. NCBI lineage: Bacteria > Bacillati > Actinomycetota > Actinomycetes > Mycobacteriales > Mycobacteriaceae > Mycobacterium > Mycobacterium sp. SMC-19. Next base: position 92,286 of record NZ_JBJIAM010000001.1, read on the forward strand.
GTCGGGCTGAATGTTCGGGATCGGATGGCTGACGCCGACGCTGCTGGCGGCCGGTGTGCTGGCGGCGGTGGCGGTCACCGAGGCCGTCGCCCTGGCGGTGTTGACCCGACAGTTACGGACGGCTCAAGCCGAGATCGATGCGCTGCGCGGTCGGGTCGACACCCGCAACCTTCTGCTGGCCGGCGGACGTGAGGCCGTCAAGACGGTGTGGCAGACCGCGAACCTGGTGCGCAAGCAGGGGTTTGGTGCGGCCGTGCGCAGTTCGATCGAAGACCTCGCCGACTGGGCCGAAGTGGAGCGCCCCGATCTGGCCCGGATGACCCCGAACGGGCATGTGGTGGTGCTGTTCACCGACATCGAGGGGTCCACCGCGCTCAACGAGCGGATCGGCGATCGCGCGTGGGTGAAGCTGATCGCCCGGCACGACGAGATGGTGCAACGATTGGTCGCCCAACACTGCGGGCATGTGGTCAAGAGCCAGGGCGACGGCTTCATGATCGCCTTCGCCCAGCCCGACCAGGCGGTGCGCTGCGCCATCGGCATCCAGCACGCGCTGGCTTCGCGACGCGGGCGCAAACCGCAGCACCCGATCCGGGTCCGCATCGGGGTGCACATGGGCCGCTCGGTGCGCCGCGGTGACGACCTGTTCGGACGCAACGTCGCGATGGCCGCCCGGGTGGCCGCGGCCGCCGAGGGCGGCCAGATCCTGATCAGTGGACCGGTGCGCGACGCCGTCAAGGAATGCGACGACATCACCGTCGGCGCCGGCCGCGACGCCGAGCTGAAGGGCTTCGCCGGCACGCACCGCCTCTACGCCGTCGACGTCACCACGGAATAGTCCGCGCTAGTCCTCGCCGCCGGCCTCGGCCAGCCGCTCATGCAGCCGGGCACGGATTTCGTCGGGCGTGTAGGCCCGTCGCCGTCGCTGGTCCCGCGCCACCAGCACTCCCCCGGCGGCAACCCCGACCACGCCCGCCAGGCCGATCCATTTCCAGATGCTGCGCACGCTCACACTTTATGGTGCTGAGCGTGGACGAACACACCGTGACTTTGGAGCGGGCGCTGGCTGAGACGCGCACCGGCGACATCTGGCTGTTCCGGGGCCGCTCCGGCCCAGACCGCGCCATCCAAACGCTGTCCAACTCTCCGGTGAACCACGTCGGGATGACGGTGGCCCTCGATGACCTGCCGCCGCTGATCTGGCATGCCGAGCTCGGCGACAAGCTGCACGACTTCTGGACCGGCACCAACCACCGCGGAGTGCAGCTCAACGACGCCCGGGCCGCCGTCGAACAGTGGATGGGCCGCTACGAGCAGCGCTGCTGGTTTCGCCAGCTCAGCGGGACCATCACCCGCAAGCAGGAGAACCACCTGCTGCAGGCGATCGCGCGGATGGACGGCACCGCGTTTCCCACCACCGCACGGCTGACCGGCCGGTGGCTGCGGGGGCGGCTGCCGACCGCCAGCGACTGGACCCGCGGTATCCCGTTCCTGGACCGCAAGGTTCACGAGATCAGCCAGCGGCGTAAGGCCCGCAACAGCAAAGTCGCGTTGCAGACCGCGTACTGCGCCGAGACGGTGGCCATCACCTATGAGGAGATGGGACTGCTGTCGACCGACAAGAATTCGAACTGGTTCGACCCCGGGTCGTTCTGGAGCGGCGACATCTTGCCGTTGACCCCGGGTTATCAGCTGGGCCGGGAGATCGTCGTCGTGCGTTAGGCGATTTCGGCGCGGTTTCGCCCGCTCAGCGGGAGTTATCGCGCCGAAATCGCTAGACCGTCAGCTCGCCCATCTCCGACCAGTCCGTCGCGTCGATCTGCTGGCTGATGATCTTCGGCGTCGACACCAGCGCCTGCGGCATGTCGGCCATGGCCTGCTTGAAGTGGTCGCTATTGACGTGTGCACTGCCGGCGTCGCCGTCGCGGAAAGCCTCGACGAGCACGTACTCGTTCGGATCCTCCAGACTGCGCGACCAGTCGAACCACAGGTTGCCCGGCTCGGCACGGGTGGCCTCGGTGAAGCCGGCCACCAGCTGCGGCCAGCGCTCGGCCCACTCCGGCTTGACCGCGAACTTGACCACGATGAAGATCATCGCCGCTACCCGATTTCCAGCGTGCTGCGCACCGGGGTGATGTTGGTGGTCAGATCCAGTACCGGGCAGTGCTTTTCGACGACCCCGTGCAGTTCGCGGTAGCGCTCCTCGGTTTCCGGGCCGGTCACCGTGACGACCACCCGCACCTCTTTGAAGCCGGGGCGCACCGAGTCGTCCAGGCCGAAGAACCCGCGCACGTCCAGGTCGCCCTCGGCCCGCCCGGTGATCTCATCGACCGCGATACCGAGCTTCTCGGCCCAGTACCGCCAGGTGACCACCTGGCAGGACAGCAGCGACCCCAGGTAGTACTCGACCGGGTTGGGTGCGGTGTTCTCACCGCCGAGCGCCGGCGGTTCATCGACCTCGACGCTGTAGCGGCCCATGGTGATGGTGCTGGCCACTGCGTCGTGCGCGACGGCCGAGGCACGGAAGACCACCTGGGAGCCGGCGGGGTCGGCGGCAGCCGGGTCACTGGTGGCGGCGACGACGGCGGCCAGGCGAGTTGTCGAAGAAGTCATGCCGGTAAGGGTAGAGACCCCTCCGACAGGTCGGCGAACGACGCGACCACCAGGTCGCCGAAGGAATACCATTTGCCGCCGCCAGGGGCTAGCCTGAGCGACGTGGAGGTACTACGGCACGTAATAGTTCTGCTGCACATCGTCGGATTCGCGGTGACCTTCGGTGCGTTGGTCGCCGAAGCCGTTGCGCGGCGCTTCCAGCTCACCCCGGTGATGGACTACGGCGTGGTGCTGTCGCTGCTGACCGGACTCGCGTTGGCCGCCCCCTGGCCCGCCGGCGTGGTACTCAACTACCCCAAGATCGAGATCAAGCTGGTGATCCTGATCGCCCTCGGTGCCGTGCTGGGCATCGGCCGGGCCCGGCAGCGCAAGTCAGGCGGGGAAGCCCCTCGCCCGCTGTTCTACGCCGCAGGCGCGCTGGCCTTGACCGCCGCCGGGCTCGCCGTCATCTGGTAGTCGTCACGTCACGCTGATTTCGCTCAGCGTGATCGGGGCGGCGAACATGGGTGCCCTCGGTGCCCTACGGCAGATAGCCCAGATCTCGTCGGGACTGGGCCATCGCGCGTCGTACTTCGGCGTTCTCCCGGCTAGCCGCGGCCTGCCTGCGATCCGCATGGTCGTCCACCCGTTGCATTCGCTCGCGTTCGCGCTGCGCAGTCGCTCCCTCACGCTGGTCCGCACGCGCCTCTCGCTCGTCTGCGTCCTGTTCACGGGCGTCTGCGATCCGGTCCCGCTGGTCAGCGATCCGATCTCGTTCGTCGGCGACCCGCTCGCGCCGCAATAGCTCCGCCTCGCGCCGTGCGAGGACCTGCCGACGGTCATCGGATGCGACCACCACACAACCCTAGCGCCGCGACCGCTCCCTGCGTTGCCACGCCAAGACCGCCCAGGAGTGCCCGCTCCCGGTCTCAGCCGGCGCTGACCAAGGCGATGTCGATCGGCGGAAGCATCGGGCACTGATAAGTACCGGTAAGCGAAGACTCGTCGAGAGTGGTCTTACAGCCGCCGGTCGTGGTGCCCGCCCATGCATTGCCTTGCCTGTGCAGCTGCCCCGACGGCGCAATGGTCAGACAGTCCGAACCGCACGAGCTGAGCTCCCAGTAGAAATCGTCCTGCAGACCTTGCCCGGTGACGTGGTATCTGCCGCTCGGCGGATCGGCGCAGGCCGGACCGGCCAGCACCATCGCACCGCCAGCTAACACTCCCGCCAAGATCGCAATTCTTTGACCTCGCATTTTCATCTCCATCGCGATCGGTGGGCCAACTTTTTGCCCACTATTCCCGGAGCCTAACAGCGGCTGCCGAACCTGATTGCAGATCGCGATCTAGCCGCCCACCGCGACGTCGCCGGCCTCGCGGATCAGCCCGACCAGCGTCGACACCAACGCCACGACGTGCTCGTAGTGGTCGCCCCAGTCCACCTGGGCGAGGCCGAGGTAATCCTGCCCGGCAAGCTCCAGCAGCGCACGATCCTGTCCCGTCAGTCTCGGTGCGACACGTTGCGCGGCAACGTCCTTGGGCACAATGTGCCCGGTCTCGATGGTGACCAGCATGCGAGCCAAGGTCAGCAGGAAGAACCGCTCCTCGCCCGCCGGGTCGTTCAGGAGCTCGGGCAGCAACGCGAGCTGGGCGTTCCGGAGCAGCTCGGGCGGCACCGGAGCGACGAGATCTTCGAGCGGCTGGCCAAGCAACACCCGGTGAGCGCTCTGGGCGGTGGCCAGCAGCACGACCACATCGGGATCGATAACAGCAGGCGGCATCTGGCCATCCAGCAGCTCCGCGCGCAGCCATTCGCCGAATTGAAAGTCGCGCCGGGGCGTCTGCGGCAATGGATCCACATCGGCCACCACGAGGCTGGTCAGCTCCAACGGCCGCCGGTCGGCGACTTCGGGGAACCGGGCAGCGTGCCCGCGCCACCCGGACACACTCAGCAGCACGGAGACCAGCGACGTCCGCTCGGACTCCGACAGCGATCTGCGGGTGAGAACCAACAGATCGACGTCGCTGTCCGGCCGCAGCCCGGAGGTTGCCGCCGAACCGTAGAGGTAGACCCCGACCAGGTCTCCTGGCCGATGGTCGTCCAGATAGCTCAGGACCGATGTGAGCAGTGCCTCCATGTGCAGGATCGGATATGGCCGACCCGCATCGTCAAGCTCGCTGCGTCCGGTGACGACGAAACCGCGTCGCACGTAGAACCCGACCGCCTGCTCGTTCTGCTCGTTGACGTCCACCAAGCGGATCTGCTGTTCGGCGATCGCGTGATCGAGGAGAGCTGTCCCGACGCCGTGGCCGCGAGCATCGGCGTGGACGAACAACATCTCCAGGTTCTCCCCCGCCGTGCCGGCGAAACCCACCGGCTTACCGTCGATCTCGGCGACGGTCAGACGAACATTCGGGAAATAGGCCTCCGCCAGTTGGCCCTCGATGGCCGCGCGGTCGGCTTCTGCCAGAAAGTCGTGCGTCGCATCGACGGCGCTGCGCCAGATCGCCACCAGCCGGGGATATTCGGCCGGGCCGACGCAGTCACGAACACGCACCGCGATCAGGTTACCGGCCAAGGGCAGCCGAAAGCGCTTTGGTGTCAGGAAGAATGATCTCCTCCACGACCTTGCCCCACACCACGCGCCCGAAATAGACGCCGCGATAAACGAGCTGGCCGTCTTGTTCGGTGTGGTAGCGAGTCGCCACCCGGGTCGACCAAGGGCCGCCTTCGACGAGCGTCTCGTCGACCACGAACCGTAGGTTCGGCAGCCGGGCCAGCAACTGATCGCGCAGCCAATTGCGCACCGTCTCGGCCCCGCGAAGGTCGGCCGCCAATTCGTGGTCGCCGAGGAAGACAAAGTGCATGTCGTCGGCGAGTGGAGTTTCGTCGAACCGCTGCTCGGACAGTCGTTGCCACCCAGCCGCAGCCTGTCTGCGTACCAACCAGCGATAGATCATCCTGCGAGCGTAGGCCGTGCGCCGCGCGGTCAAGCCGAAAACGGCAGTCCACCGCGGATCGCTACCCTCTAACCGATGGACGCGATCGACGACGAAGGCCCGTTCTTCCACGGCACCAAGGCCGACCTGACTGTTGGGGATCTACTCCTCCCGGGCTTCCGTTCCAACTACCGGCCCGAAATCGTCATGAACCACATCTATTTCACTGCCCTGCACGACGGTGCCGGCCTGGCGGCCGAGCTCGCCGCCGGCCACGGCACGCCTCGGGTGTATCGGGTCGAACCGACCGGAGAGTACGAGAACGATCCGAACGTCACCGACAAGAAGTTCCCCGGCAATCCGACCCGCTCCTACCGCAGCAGCGAACCCCTGCGCGTCGTCGAAGAGATCCACGATTGGCCGCGCCTGACACCCGAAGCCCTTCAGGAGTGGCGTGACCGCTTGGCGGCGATGCGGGCAGAGGGAATCGACGTCATCATCAACTGAGCGATGCTCCCGAGGATGCCGCTGCCGGCAACCACCCGCTGAAGAACGACGGCACCGCCGGCGGCCAGTGCCCGGTACGGGACGATGGCGCGCTCGATGGACAGCCGCACGGTGTCGATCAGCCCGGTCACTTGGCGCCGCCTGGCGCGAAGCTTGACCAGGTAGTGGCCTCCGATGCACGCCGCGGCCACCACCACGACAATCCACAGCACCGCCGCGACCAGATAGATCGCCTCAACCACCGACATGAGGACGAGCCTCCCCTACCGCCGTCGCGGTGAGGTTACCGGTGAGACACACGTCGGAGACTTCTCTGCGGGCGAACCGCAGCTGCTGGCGCTGCCCCTTCCCCCATTCGGGGGCGTTCAGACCATCGCTTATCAGGCCAGAACCCGCGGGTCAGGTGGCGCTGCGGCTGTCCGTCAACGCGCGCAGCAACTCCTCGTCCGGATCCGCCACCCCTGGGTCGGCCGCTCCGTCGGTGAGCAGCCGACGCCACCGTTCCAGATCGAAATCCAGCGGCACCGTGCTGGTTATGAAGTCGTCGACGAGGTCGGCGAACCGCAGGGGGTCGTCACGGAACGGGAAATGACCGGAATCGACGAAGGTTTCCAGCCGCGAATGCGGCATGGCGGCGTGTGCGAGCTTGGCGTGCGAATACGGCAGCACCAGATCGTGGGTGCCCCAGACGATCATGATCGGGAGCCGTTCGGTGAGATAACTGCGGTCGAGCATCGTGACCATCTGCCCGCGCCAATCCACCACTGCGCGCAGCGTCCGCACGAATGCCGCCCGCTTTTTCGGCGAACTCAAATCACCTAGCACCCGCAGGATCTCGGGCAGATCGACCAGAAGCGCCGGCAGGTTCACCTTGTCGATCCGCCCCCGAACCATCCGAAGCGCTGTCTCAAATCCTGGCACTGAAAGTGCGGCCAGCGCCTGCGGTGCGGCCGGCAGCGACGCCAGCCGCAGCGCGGGGTTGACCTCGCGCTTCACACCGCCGGCGGCCACCAACACCAGCCGCCCAACCATCTGTGGGTACTGGTAGCAGAACTGCATCGCCACCCCGCCGCCCAAGGAGTGCCCGATGACCGTCGCCTGGTCAAAATTCAAGACCGACAGCAGATCTCGCATGCCGTTGGCGAACGCGGCGACGGAATAATCAGCGCGCGGCTGATCCGAGAGCCCGTGACCGAGGAGATCCGGGGCGATCACCGTGTACTTCTGCGCCAGCAGCGGGATCAGCGGCTCCCAGGTCGACGAATTGTCTCCAATCCCGTGGATCAACAGCAGCGGCGGCCCGTCCCCGGCCACCCGATACGCCCGGCGATATCCGTGCACGGTTCGGTATTCGACTCGGGCCGGATCATTCGAGACCCGCCGCAATCGCGGCTTATGCGCAGCCATCCGGCGCCCCCTCTGTCCGCAGTTACCGCCAGCTAACCGCCTATTGGCCCGTTGCGCACCCGATGTTTCGAGGATTTAACGCACGACCCGTTCCCACCACCCGGCCCGCTCGCCGCAAACCCGGATCGCGTCACCGATAAACGTCACGGCGATGTCGTACGTCGATTATCCGGACAACGACAATGTCCTCATGAATCTCGTAGACAACCCGAAACGCGCCGCGCCGCGCCGACCAGCGGTCAGCCAACTCGTCACGCAGGCGCTTGCCGACCCGATGAGGGTCCTCGGCGAGCGGACCGCGAATGAACTCCCAACAGGCCGCGGCGACAACCTCGGGAAGCTCCTCGGACAGACTTCGCCGAGCACGTCGAGTCAGTTCGACCCGGTAGGTCATTAAGTGATGATGCCCTTCGCGCGGAGTTCGGCCTCCACCTCGTCCAGCGGGTAGACCCGACCAGCGGCGATATCGGCGTCCGCCTCACGGATGGCCTCCATAGCTTCTCGATCACCCAGAATCTCGAGCGTCTCGATGAGAGAATCGTAGTCGTCGGCACCGATCAGGACGGCGGCGCGACGCCCGTTCTTGGTCACCTCCACCCGCTGATGAGTACGCACCGCCTCGTCCACCAACTTGGAGAGGTTGGCCCGTACATCCGCGATTGGCAATGTAGTCATGTACAGAATTCTAGCGCGATGATAGAACGGGTGTGGCGTCAGTAGCCGAAAAGTGTGGATAGACGGGGGTGGCATGGCCAATCGCTGGTCAGGGTGACGATCGACTGCACCGGCAAGCCTCGGATCTCGATCAAGTGCAACGCCGCGACTGACCTTCCATCGGGTGCATGGGTCGAAGTCGACGAAGTTCCGCATCCACCTCCACATCCAGGTAGACGACATCGAAGCGGGCCATTGCCAGGTCGAAGACCTCGGCGGGGGCGGTGGTGGTCACGAAGATGCGGACCAGGAGGGCGTGGCGATGATGGCTATGCGGGCGGGCTTGCTGCGCCTCATGTGACGGTGAGCGTCACCTACATGCGAAGGGCTGTCGGGGCCCTTTCATCGTGGCGCCTAGCAACGAAAGATCGCGCAGGCCGCCCCGTTCACACGCCGGAGCGCGGCGATTTGAGGCGGTTAAGAACGCCGGTTCTCTTGAGCGTCGTTCGCGCACAGCGGGGCCTCGTGAGGTATATGTTCACGCAGGTACCGGTTGGTTGAGTGAGGGATCATCGTGGAGAGCAGCCGATGGTTACGGATGGGCGGTATCGCCGGAATTCTTTACGTAGTGATCGCATTGGTCGCGGGCGCTCTTCCAGGAGCGGCCCCAACGGCAGACGGTAAAGCCATCACCTATCAGAACTACTTCATCTCAAAGCAAAGCCTGCTCGTCATGCAAGGGTGGTTGTTCCCGCTGGCCGTGCCGCTGCTGTTGATGTTCTCGGTTGCCGTAAGCCGGACGTTGCGCCGTTCGAACGGCTACCTTGGCGAACTGTTCTTGACCGCCCAGATGATCATCGGGGCTCTCCTGATCGTCACCATGGGCCTTCAGATCGCCATCGCGCAGGCTGCCGCCGAGTTGGATAGCCAGTTGCTCTACACCATCGGCGCCCACTTCCCCGCGATCACAATCCTGGCGTGGGGTTTCGTCACCGGAATCGCCGCATTTGCCTACGCGTTCAGCGTTCTCAACACCGCGGACTTGCCGCGCTGGACGGCTTACGTCGCGACCTTGACAGTGCTCGTGTGCGTAGGTTCCACAGTCGGCGTGTTCATCACCGATGGCCCCTTGTCGCCAGAAGGCGGGTTCACCGCGTTTGCTCCGGCCGTGTCGACCTTGGCCTGGTATCTCGTCGTCTCCATCGCCCTGATTCGGGCCTCGGAGCGGAAACTCCACCAGACCGCGCTGCCGAACAATGTCACCGGCTGAATACGGCGTTGCCGCCATCAGCCGTCGACTCTGCGGTCAGGGCGCAAAAGTTCGAGAACCGCTCGCCATGGCTGCAGAGTCAACAGCCGGGCCTACACGTTAAACCGGAACTCGACCACGTCCCCGTCTGCCATGACGTAGTCCTTGCCCTCCATGCGCACCTTGCCGGCGGACTTGGCGGCGGCCATCGATCCGGCCTCGACCAGGTCGTCGTAGGAGACCACCTCGGCCTTGATGAAGCCCTTTTCGAAATCGGTGTGGATCACCCCGGCCGCCTTGGGCGCGGTGTCGCCCTGGTGGATGGTCCAGGCCCGCGCCTCCTTGGGCCCGGCGGTCAGATAGGTCTGCAACTTCAGGGTGTGAAAACCGGCCCGCGCCAAGGCATCCAGGCCGCGCTCGCTCTGCCCGATCGACTCCAGCAGCTCCATGGCCGACTCGTCGTCGAGCTCGGCGAGCTCGGCTTCGATCTTGGCGTCCAGGAACACCGCATCGGCCGGGGCCACCAGCTCGCGCAGCGCGGCGACCCGCGCGGCGTCAGTGAGCACCGACTCGTCGGCGTTGAACACATAGAGGAACGGCTTGGTGGTCAGCAGGTTCAGCTCGCGCAGCGGCGCGGTGTCCACCCGTGCGGCGAACAGGGTCTTGCCGGTGTCGAGGATCGCCGCGGCGGCCACCGCGGCCTCGTGCATGGGCTTGCGGTCCTTGTTGTTGCGGGCTTCCTTCTCCAGCCGCGGGACCGCCTTCTCCAGGGTCTGCATGTCGGCCAGGATCAGCTCGGTGGCGATCACCTCGATGTCGGCCTCAGGGTCCACCTTGCCGTCCACGTGCACCACGTCGTCGTCGGCGAAGACGCGCACCACCTGGCAGATGGCGTCGCACTCGCGGATGTTGGCCAGGAACTTGTTGCCCAGGCCGGCGCCCTCCGAGGCGCCCTTGACGATGCCGGCGATGTCGACGAACGTCACCGGCGCCGGCAAGATCCGCTCGGAGCCGAAGATCTCGGCCAGCTTGACCAGCCGGGGGTCGGGCAGCGGCACCACACCCTCGTTCGGCTCGATAGTCGCGAACGGATAGTTGGCGGCCAACACATCGTTGTGTGTCAGCGCGTTGAACAGGGTCGACTTACCAACGTTGGGCAACCCCACGATTCCCAGGCTCAGGCTCACGGGTAGCCAAGTCTAGAGCCCGGGGCGTGCCGCCGTGCGCCCCCGCCGCCGCCAGCCGGTACCGTCAGTGTGTGGCAGTAGCGCGGGAGAAGTCGGCAGTGGCCGCTGACCACCGTTCGATTTTGCCGAGCATCGCCGGTTTGCCGTGGTGGAGTGCCGTGGCCGTGGCGGTGGTCGCGACCGCGATCGGGGTGGCGTTCGACGCCGGCTCCGGAGACAAAGAACTGACCATCGTCTTCTCCGCGCTCTATGCGATGGGCTGTATCGCCGCGGTGCTCATGGTGCAGCAATCGGCCGTGTTCACGACGGTGGTCCAGCCCCCGCTGATCCTGTTCGTCAGCGTGCCCAGCGCGTACTGGGTGCTGCGCGGCGGCGGATTCCCCGGCCTCAAGGCCATCGTCATCAACTGCGGCTATCCCCTGATCGAACGATTCCCGCTGATGCTGTTCACGGCCGCGGCCGTGCTGCTGATCGGGATGGTTCGCTGGTATCTCGGGATGCTGGGCGGAACCGCGAAGCGCGACACCCAGGACGACGCCACTTCGAAGCGGGCCACGCTCAGCGACCGCATCGGCGCCATGCTCACCTCGGCCCTCACCCGCAACCCAGCGCACGCCATCGAGCAGCCGGCCTCCCGCGAGGAGCGCCCTGGCCAGCGCCCCCGCCGAGCCACCGCGGAATCGCGTCGGGCCGCCCGCGCGGCCTCCGGGTCCCGCTCCCGCACCCGCTCCACCGAGCGCCGCGGCGCAGCCAACGGCTCGGCGCCGACGCGTTCGCGGCACGTCCGGCCGGAGATGGACGCCCGCGCCGCCGAGCAGCCGCGCCCGCGCCGTCGTCCGGCAGCCGACGGACGCGACGAACCCATGCAGCGGCGGCGACGCCCGGCCCCCGAGGCGCACGATGAGCGCCAACCCCGCCGGCGGCCGGCGCCGGACTGGCAAGACGAGCCGCGGCGGCGTCCGCGCCCGCCCCAGGACTCACCGCGCTCCGGTGACCCGCTCTCGAGGACCAACCGGGATCCGCATCCGCGCAGCTACCGCCCTTCCGACGCACCCGACTCGATGCCCCGGCGCCGACCGGCCCCGACAGGTGGCGAGGGGCGCGGCAACGGGACCGACACTCGGCATCCCGTTTCTCAGGTGCGTTACCGCAGGTCCGGAGCCGACGAGGCCGAGGCGCAACCCCGCGCCCGCTCCCGTCAACCGCGCGATGACGTCGACTCCTGGGAGTTCGACGTCTAGCTACCGGCGACTCGGCCGGATCTCGCGGGGCAAGGCGAACACCAGGGTCTCGTTGGCGGTGGCCACCGGGAACACCGTGCCGTAGCCGTACTCCCCCAGCCGCTCCAGCACGCCGCGGACCAGGATCTCCGGCACCGACGCACCCGAGGTGACGCCGATGGTCTGCACCTCGCCGGCCTCCGGGGCCAGCCACGCCGGGTCGATGTCTTCGGCGTAGTCCACCAGGTGGGCGGCGCGGGCACCGGCACCCAGCGCCACCTCGACCAGTCGGCAGGAGTTCGAGGAGTTCCGCGAGCCCACCACGATCACCAGCTCGCACTCCGGGGCCATCGCCTTGACCGCGGTCTGGCGGTTCTGGGTGGCGTAGCAGATGTCGTCGCTGGGCGGGTCCTGCAGGTTCGGGAACCGTTCACGCAGCTTGAGCACTGTCTGCATGGTCTCGTCGACGCTGAGCGTGGTCTGCGACAGCCACACGATCTTGTTCTCGTCGCGGACCTGCACCGAGTCCACCGCGTCCAGCCCGTCGACCAACTGCACGTCGTTGGGGGCCTCGCCGATGATCCCGACGACCTCTTCGTGGCCGGCGTGGCCGATCAGCAGGATGTCGTAGCCGTCTCGGGCGAATCGTTTGGCCTCGTTGTGCACCTTGGTCACCAGCGGGCAGGTCGCGTCGATCACCCGCAAGTTGCGGTCGGCGGCCGTTTCGTGCACGGTCGGCGCGACGCCGTGCGCGGAGAACACCACGATCGCGCCTTCGGGGACCTCGTCGGTCTCGTGCACGAAGACCGCGCCCTTGTTCGTCAGGGTGTCCACCACATGCTTGTTGTGCACGATCTCGTGCCGCACGTACACCGGGGCGCCGTGCTTCTCCAGGGCCCGCTCGACGGTCTCGACCGCCCGGTCCACGCCCGCGCAGTACCCGCGTGGCTCCGCCAGCAGCACCCGCTTGCCAGCGGGGGCGCCGCTCGCCCGCGCGGCTGAACTGTAGGCGATCTCCACGTCGACGGTTTGGGGCATGGCAACCAGCGTACGGTCTGCCGACACGAGACCGCCAGCTCGCGTCAGGCCGGTCAATACTTGGAGATGACCGGCAGGTAAGGCAGGCTGGGGGCCATGGCAAACGCACCCTTTGGAGTCCGGCTTCTGGTCGGCGCGGCCACCGTCGCGGTCGAGGAGACCCTGAAGCTGCCGCAAACCATCCTGACCTACCCGATGACGCTGGCCAGCCAGGCCGCGCACGCGGTGATGCGCTGGCAGCAGGGTATGGCTGAGCTGGTCAACAAGGGCGACACCACCCTCGAGTCGCTGTTCCCGCCGAAGGATGAGCAGCCGGAGTGGGCGACCTTCGACGATGACGTGGAGGACAGCGTCGACGGCGCGGCCGCGACCTTCGATGACGACGACGACACCGGCCCGCGTACCGACGGACGGTTCGCCCTCTATTCGTTCAGCGAGGACGGGGCTACCCCTCCCGTGGAGAACGGCGCGCCGAGCACGACCGCCAACTCCGACGTGCCCGTCCCCGATCTGGTCGACGAACTGGACTACGGCTCGCTGACCCTGGCCCAGCTGCGGGCCCGGCTGGCCTCGCTCAGCCTCGACGAGTTGGAGACCCTGCTCGCCTACGAAGAGGCCACCAAGGCCCGGGCACCGTTCCAGACGCTGCTGGCCAACAGGATCACCCGCACCACCGCAAAGTGACCGCCCCCGCGCCGGGCGAAACCGCCGAGAACCCGTTCCCGGTCCGCGCGGTTGCCATCCGGGTCAAGGGCTGGATCGACCGGCTGGGATCGGTGTGGGTGGAGGGGCAGCTCACCCAGATCAACCTGCGCCCGGGCGTGCGGACGGTGTTCATGGTGCTGCGCGACCCCGCCGCCGACATGTCCCTGACGGTGACGTGCAGCCCCGAACTGGTGGCTTCAGCGCCGGTCAAGCTGACCGAAGGCACCCAGGTGGTGGTCTGCGGCAAACCCAACTTCTACACCGCCCGGGGCACCTTCTCGCTGCGCCTGACCGAGATCCGTGCCGTCGGCATCGGTGAGCTGCTGGCCCGCATCGAGCGGCTGCGCCGGCTGCTGGACGCCGAGGGACTCTTCGATCCGCGACTCAAACGGCCGTTGCCGTTCCTGCCGGGCACGATCGGCCTGATCACCGGGCGCGCCAGTGCCGCCGAGCGCGATGTCATGGCGGTGGCCGGCACCCGCTGGCCGGCGGTGCGCTTCGCGGTGCGCAACACCGCCGTGCAGGGACCCACCGCGGTCGCCCAGATGGTCGAGGCGCTGCGGGAGCTGGACGCCGACCCGGCCGTGGAGGTGATCGTGCTGGCCCGCGGCGGCGGCAGCGTCGAGGACCTGCTGCCGTTCTCCGACGAAACCCTGTGCCGGGCCATCGCGGCGTGCCGTACCCCGGTGGTCAGCGCGATCGGTCACGAACCCGACAGCCCGTTGTGCGATTTGGTGGCCGACCTGCGCGCGGCTACCCCCACCGATGCGGCGAAGCGGATCGTCCCGGACGCCGCCGCCGAACAGGCCCTGGTCGATGACCTGCGGCGACGCAGCGCGCAGGCCGTACGCAACTGGGTGGTGCGCGAGGACCGGGTGCTGATGCAGCTGCGTAGCCGGCCGGTGCTGGCCGACCCGTTGCGCGCGCTGACCGAGCGCGGCGAAGAGGTGCGGCGGGCGCTGGCCGCGGTGCGCCGTGATGTCGCCCGGCTGATCGCCGTGCAGAGCGAACGGGTGGGGCACCTGTCGGCACGGCTGGCTACCCTGGGCCCGGCCGCGACCTTGGCGCGCGGCTACGCGGTCGTCCAGACTGTCGGCGCGGCGGGACCGCACGTACTGCGGTCGGTCGACGATGCGGCGGCCGGCACCCGACTGCGAATCCGGGTGGCCGACGGGGCCGTCGCGGCAACGAGTGAGGGGTGTGTCGATGGCAGCTGAGCAAGCCGATCCGGTGACACCCGTTAGTGAGCTTGGCTATGAGCAATGCCGCGACGAGCTGATCGACGTGGTGCAGCGGCTGGAGCAGGGCGGGATGGATCTCGACGCGTCGCTGAGCCTGTGGGAACGGGGCGAGCAGCTGGCCAAGCGGTGTGAAGAGCACCTGGCCGGCGCCCGGCGCCGGGTGCAGGAAGTGCTGGAATCCGAGCCCGGCGATGACGCCCGCGGGTGACTTCAACCACAAGAACTGAAACACGTTCAGTTATGCTCGCCCGATGGGTGATCCTTCACTGACTACTGAACTGGGCCGGGTACTGGTCACCGGCGGCTCCGGCTTCGTCGGGACCAATTTCGTCAAGACCCTGCTGGAACGCGGCTACCAGGTGCGCTCTTTCGACCGCGCACCGTCGAGCCTGCCCGACCACCCCAACTTGCAGAAGCTGGAAGGCGACATCTGCGACCCGCAGACGGTGGCCGCGGCGGTCACCGACATCGACACCGTGTTCCACACCGCCGCGATCATCGATCTGCAGGGTGGCGCGAAGGTCACCGACGAGATCCGCCGGCGCAGCTTCGCGGTCAACGTCGACGGCACCAAGAACCTGGTGCAGGCCGGACAGCGGGCCGGGGTGAAGCGGTTCGTCTACACCGCCTCCAACAGCGTTGTGATGGGCGGCAAGGCCATCTCCGGCGGCGACGAAACCATGGCCTACACCACCAAGTTCAACGACCTCTACACCGAGACCAAGGTGGTCGCCGAGAAGTTCGTGCTCGGCGAGAACGGCGTTGACGGCATGCTGACCTGTGCGATCCGGCCGTCGGGCATCTGGGGCGACGGGGACCAGACCATGTTCCGCAAGCTGTTCGAAAGCGTGGTCGCCGGGCACGTCAAGGTGTTGGTCGGCAGCAAGCGCGCCAAGCTCGACAACTCCTACGTGCACAACCTGATTCACGGCTTCATCCTGGCCGCCGAGCACCTGGTTCCCGGCGGATCGGCACCCGGTCAGGCCTACTTCATCAACGACGGCGAACCGATCAACATGTTCGAGTTCGCTCGACCGGTCATGGAGGCGTGCGGAGAGCGCTGGCCCCGGATCCGGGTCTCGGGCCGGATGGTGCGCGACGCGATGTTCGCCTGGCAGTGGCTGCACTTCCGGTTCGGTCTGCCCGAGCCGATGTTGGAACCCGGTGCGGTGGAACGGCTTTACCTCAACAACTACTTCTCGATCGCCAAGGCCGGCCGCGACCTCGGCTACCAGCCGTTGTTCACCACCGAGCAGGCCATGGCCGACTGCATGCCCTACTACAAGAAGCTCTTCGAGGTAGTCAAGGCCGAGGCGAATCCGCACCTGGCGACGGTGGTCGCCGAGCCGCACCCGGAGTAGCCCCAGCTCAGCGCTGGGAAGTTTCTCGGCGAACGCGGTATCCAGCTATGGGTCCGCGGTGACACGATAACGACGTGAACGGCGTTGGGCCGCTGTCGGAACTGCCAGCCTTGGTGTGCAGTTCATGCGGCACGGGGCTGCCCGCGACCTTCAAGTTCTGCAATGAGTGCGGAGCGGCGGTTCTGGCAGCACCGATACCGGCTGAATACAAGCAGGTGACGGTGCTGTTCGCCGACGTGGTGCACTGGATGGACATCGCCGCGGCGGTGGGTTCCGAGCGGTTGCGCGAGATCATGGCCGACCTCGCCGACCGCTGCGCGGAGGTGGTACAGCGCTACGGCAGCACGGTCGCACAGTGGACGGGCGACGGGATCATGGTGGTGTTCGGCGCCCCGGTCGCCGTGGAAGACCACGCCGTGCGGGCCTGCCTGGCCGCCTTGGATATTCAAGAGGAGTCGAAGCGGCTTGCCGTCGAGGTCGCCGAGCGCGACGGCATCGAGCTGCGGCTGCGGGTCGGGTTGAACTCCGGTGAGGTGATCGCGGGCGGGATCGGCTCGGGACAGTTCGGCTACGCCGCGGTGGGTGAGCAGGTCGGGATGGCCCAGCGGATGGAGTCGGTCGCGCCACCGGGCGCGATCATGCTGAGCACGTCGACAGCCGGGCTGGTCGAGGGCGCGGCCGCACTGGGTGATGTCGAGTGGGTTCGGATCAAGGGCGCCTCCGAACCCGTGCCCGCCCGCCGCCTGTTGGGCATGGCCGAGCGGCATCGCGCGGTCCGGCGGGCGGAGTCCAGCCTGATCGGCCGGCGCGGGGAGCTGGCCACCGTAGCGGCGATGGTGGACCGCGCGATCCACGGTCACGGCGGTGTGGCCGGTGTGGTGGGGGCGCCGGGCATCGGGAAGAGCCGGATGGCCCGGGAGGTCGCGGCGGCCGCGGCAGGTCGCGGCGTGAAGGTGGTGTGGGCATTCTGCGAGTCGCATGCCGGCGATATCCCGTTTCAGGCCGTGTCGAGGCTGCTGCGGGCGAGCATCGGCGTGGATGACCTGTGGGACGAGGACGCCCGCGCACGGGTCCGCGACCGCTTTGGGCACGCCGACGCGCAGGATCTGCTGCTGCTCGATGATTTGCTGGGTATCGCCGACCCTGATGTGACACTGCCCCAGATCGACGCCGATACCCGCCGCAGCCGGCTGACAGCTCTGATCAACTCGGCGTCGCTGGCCCGCACCGAACCAACTTTGTTCATCATCGAGGATGTGCACTGGATCGATCCCGTCAGCGACTCCCTGATCGCGGACTTCTTAGCGGTGCTCCCCCACACCCCCTCGATGGTGCTGATCACCTACCGCCCCGACTACCGCGGCGCGCTGACACATCTACCCTATGCACAGAAAATAGTCCTTGCCCCGCTGGATGATTCGGACATCACGGCGCTGACCGGCGAGCTGTTGGGATCGGATCCGTCGGTCGGCGAGCTGGCCGCGATCATCGCCGGGCGAGCCGCCGGGAATCCGTTCTTCGCCGAGGAGATGGTGCGCGAGTTGGCCCAGCGCGGGGCGCTGGACGGCGAACACGGTGGCTACGTCTGCCGCACGCGGGCGGCGGACGTCACGGTGCCACCCACGGTGCAGGCTGCCATTGAGGCGCGCACCGACCAGCTGAGCAGTGGGGCCAAACGAACATTGAACGCGGCCTCGGTGATCGGAGCGCGCTTCGGCGCGGAGCTGTTGCCCGCACTGGGCGTCGATGCGGTGTTCGACGAGTTGCTCGCGGCCGAGCTGATCGACGAGGTCGACCTCACCGCGAGTGCCGAGTATGCCTTTAGGCATCCGTTGATCCGCACGGTGGTTTACGAATCGCAGCTCAAGTCCGATCGCGCTCACTGGCACCGGAAGCTGGCCGCCGCGATCCAAGAACGGGCTCCCGGCTCGCTGGAGGACAACGCTGCGCTGATAGCCGAACATCTGCAGGCTGCCGGTGAACTGCGCGCCGCGTATGCCTGGCACATGCGCGCGGGGGCATGGTCCACCAACCGCGATCTGGTCGCGGCCCGGGGCAGCTGGGAACGGGCCCGCCGCATCGCCGACGCGCTACCGACAGCGGACCCAGAACATTTGTCGATGCGGATCGCCCCGCGAACCATGTTGTGCGCCACCGACTGGCAAGCCCGAGAGGTCCAGGAAAGCCGCAGTCGCTTCGAGGAACTGCAAGCGTTGTGCGACGCGGCCGGCGACCAGGTGTCGCTGGCCATCGGGATGACCGCGCTGGCCACCGAGCTGCTCTACGCAGGCCGCTCGCGTGAGGGCGCGCAGCTGGCATCCCGGCAGATGGCGCTGTTCGAGTCGATCGGCGATCGCTCCCCGACCATGGGCTTGGCGTTCATGGCGTTCGTCAACTGGCTCTGTGTCGGTGAATTCGGCGAGATCTTGCGGTGGTCGCAGACCATCGTCGACCTGGCCGAAGGCGACCCCGCCAAGGGCGCCAACTTCGGAGTGGGATCACCTCTCGCGATCGCACTGGCATGGCGTGGCAGTGCCCGGTGGTGGCTGGGCCGTGCCGGATGGCTCCAAGACCTCCATGATGCCGTTGCGATGGCCTTGTGCAGTAACGCGGAAACCCTGGGCAGCACCGTCGCCTGGACCTACGGTTTCGCGTTGCAGTACGGGGTGCTTCGCCCCAGCGCCGCCGCGCAGCGCGCGTGCGAGGAGGCGGTGCAATGTGCCCAACGGGCCAGCAGCGATCGCGCACTCGGGCTGGCCGGCTATGCGCTCGGTGTCGTGCTGATCAATCGGGACAACGCCACCGACCGTCATCGGGGGCTGGAATTGATCCTGCAGAGCCGCGACATCTGGCTGCGCAAACGCGCACTCTTCCTCATCCCGGTCACCGACGTGTGGGCCGCCCGGGAGACCGCCCGCAGCGGTGACTACGACGCTGCCATCACGGCGATGCGCGCCGCGGTTGACGACTTGCGTAACGCCGGAAATGTCTTCTACGGCGTGTGGGGGACCGGCGTCCTGGTGGAGACACTGCTGGAGCGAGGCGCCGAGGGCGACCTGGCCGAAGCCGACGAGGCAATTCACTGGTTGGCGAGCCTCCCGGCGGGTCAATGCTCGGCGATGTGCGAGATCGCCCTGCTGCGGCTG
Organism: Mycobacterium sp. SMC-19; assembly: GCF_045310815.1. Classification (NCBI taxonomy): domain Bacteria; kingdom Bacillati; phylum Actinomycetota; class Actinomycetes; order Mycobacteriales; family Mycobacteriaceae; genus Mycobacterium; species Mycobacterium sp. SMC-19. The sequence continues at coordinate 111,533 of NZ_JBJIAM010000001.1, forward strand.
ACTGCACTGCTGTGCCGTGCACGCGGTGATGTCGTGGCCGGCGCTGAAGCGGTGAATCGCTATCGCGCACTGGCGGAATCGCTTGGCTTCGAACGTCATATCGACTGGGCGGGGGCGCTTACGAGAACAGCTCCATGAAGTTATCCAGGGTGCCGAGGGCCGCGAACAGTGCCGGTGGAGCCCCGAGCAGCAGATCGAACGGGACCAGACCTGAATAAGCCGCCAGTGGAAGCCCGATCGCGTCAAGAAGGTCACCGACCAGAAGCTGGTCGACAAAGATGTTCGCGGCATACGCGGGGAGGCTGGTGAACAGCGCACTGACCGCGTCGGCGGCGGGCAGCAGCGCCGAGTAGTCGTAGGCCAGCGTGCTGTTGATCATGGTGATGATGTCGGCCACCGGTGAATTGAGCGTCACGTCGGAAACCGGGAAGCCGGCGAGCGTGAGGAGCCCCTCCATCACATCGTTAAACGTCGGGTTCTCCGGAGCGAATCCGTGGGTGTAGAGCGAGTCCGCGAACGGCAGCCAGGGCGCGATCTGCTCTTCGTAGCTGACCGGATTCGCAAGGGCGTTGAGGGCGTCGGTGATTCCCTGCTGCAAGCCGTTGCCCAGAGCCGTAGAAAGCTGGCCCAGGTCGATCTGCGGGAACAACCCGAACGTCGTGGGGACATTCGCCGGCCCCTGATTCCATCCTTCGTCGATGCTGCCGTAGCCCAGGTTCACCAGGATCCGGGTGACGGGCTCCAACAAGTCATACAGGGGCTGGCCGATCCCGGGGAGGAACAGCAGCGGCATCAGCAACGGCAGGCTCGCGCTCGGGATCATGTAGTACTCGGTGAGGCCTTCGCCGGACAGTGCCTCGGATCCCGGCAACAGAATCGCACTTTCAACCTGCTCCGGGGTGAGGTTCGCATAGATGAAGTGCTGGGTGAAGTTTCCTATCAGGGCGTTGAGGACCGACAACAGATTCAGCGGATAACGCGGAAAGTCGGCGCTGGCGTCGTATTCGAGGCTGTAGATGTCGGTCGGATACAGATCCGACGGGGTCGGGGGGCTGAACGGGAAGTTCGCCGCGGTGAAGGCCCAGCTGTTGCCGGCCGGAAAGTCGAAGGTGTTCAACAGGCCGCCGTTTGGGTTGTTGACATCGCCCACCAGCACGAAGTGCACCAGGTCGCTGGGGACACCCGCGTCGCGCAGTTGCGGCATGATCTGCGAGGCCACCGCGGCGCTCTGCGAGTAGCCGAAAACCACGAGGGGATTCTCCGACGTCACCCCGCCGGCGGCGATCTGGTTTTGGATGTCGGAGAGCATGATCGGCTGTCCGTGGCTCACCGACGCCCCGAACCCCATGCTCTTGACACCGGTGATCGGATAGAGCTCGTTGGGCAGCAGCGCGGCCTGCATCGTGCCGGTGAAGCCGCCCGGCTCCAGATACAGCGTGTTGATCGCATCGAGAAACTGCGGGGGCGGCAGCATCGGGCCGCCGCTGCCGTCATACACCAACGCCGTACCGCCGCCGGTGAGTTGGATGTCTCGGGCCTGCGGGGCGGTCGATGCCGCCACCAGGGGGACGGCGATCAGGCTGGTGCCGGCCACCACCGTACTTATGGCAAGAAAGACGACCGGCAAAGTCGGTGTACGCCTCATCGTCCTTCGCGCCGTCATAGTCGGCGCATCTCTCGTGCCAACGCGGCATTCTCGAGAAAGGAGCTGAGGTCCGGCGGATAGTGGATCCGTTCCGGCCGAGTTCCAATGTGGAACATCGCCACGACGGCTTCCATCGCATGAAGGTGCTTGAGGTGCGGCACGTGCAACGGATGGGCGTGTACCGCAGACAACGTGGACATGATGGGTCTTCTTTCTGCTGCACTGTGATCGGAAAATCGTGACTCTGTTCCGACACGCAGTACGCAGTGGTGGACTACTGCAATCTCCCGCGGTTGCACTGGCGCAATACCGAGCTCATCCTCGGCACCCGCGCGCCGATTCCTCTCGGACGGATGCGCGAAACGCGGCGATCTACTTCAGCAACGACGAAGTCAGCCGCAGGAGTGATGGGACCGGCCCTCCAGCATGTCACTGCCGCCCAAGGAGTTCGAGGCCGACCGACTATGTCTGCGCCCACCGCAGTGCTGTCCGGTGCACCTCTTCAACGGAGCCCCTGAACAGCTGGATGACTTGCAGGTTCCGGTCATAATGCGTCGCGACCCAGCCGATACCGCGTTCGCAGTCAACGCGCAGCAGGGTGCCGTCTTTGGCCCAATCGTGACCGCACGATCGTGGGGCAATCATGTCAACCCTCCCCGCTTGGTGCCTGGTACCGATGCGTCCATATCAATCATCACGGGCATGGGGCGGGTGTAGTTCAGTGGTGCACTACTGCAGTCTCCGGGTCTACCGGCGGTGAGGGCGCAGGGCTGCGAGTTCGTCACGGCAGTTGGTGTCCGTCTTCAACATGGCCCGGTAGATGTGGCTTTCGACAGTGCGAACAGAAACGGTCAGCCGCTCGGCAATCTCCCGGTTGGACAATCCCGCGCTGATCAACATCACGATCTCTTGCTCGCGATCGGTCAGCGGCAAGGGCTGTGCGGCCTGGCGCAGCGCCGGGGTGCTCGCGCCACCGCATTGTTCGGCCAGGGCGGCGGCGCGGGTCGAGCAGACTAACGCTGTTCCGCGCAGGTCTTGGCGGCGGTACTCGATCGCTGCCTGGGCGGCAGCATCGACTGCGGCAACCAGATCCCCCATCCGCTCGAAGTCCAGTGATACCACGGCCATTTCCCCGGCATCTCCGTCGCGTAGCGCGGCGGCGAACCGGGCTGCCAGGCCTACCCGCGGCCCCTCGACGACATCTTCGAGCTCGCGTAGCCGGGCCGCACCGGTGCGATCGCCGAACTGAGCGGCGGTCTGCAGACAGATCACTTCCGCCGCGAACTGCCCTTTGGCCGCGGCGGCCTGGGCCGCCGACCTGACGACCGCGATCGCCTCCCTGACTGCGCCCTGGCCGGCGACCACCCACGCCCGGGCCAGGCTCCGGTCACAATCGAGCAAGCGGAACGGACGTGGCGGCTTGTCGAGCGTGGCGAGGGCCGCGGCAGCCTCATCGGTTGCACCTCGCATGGCTGACGCGGTGATGCCCGGCACCAGATAGCGGTATCCCCAACCGATGGCATGGCCGGCGGACAATCCTGCTTCCGCCTGCTCCAGCAGCCGGCACGCGGCGTCCAGGCGGCCCGCACCCAGGGCCGCCAGGCCCGCCACGGCGACACCGAGCGACCCCGCCGCCCCCGGTAGCTGGGCGGCCTGCCGGCTGACCCGCTCGGCCGCCTCGACGGCTTCGCCCACCCGTCCCGCCATCAGCAAGGCGCCGATGTGTGCATCGGCGATGTTGAAACTCATCTGCGGAGCGTCAAGCGAACGGGCCGCGACGCCATACCCCGCCTCGGCGGTGGCCACGGCCTCGGCCGTTCGCCCCGCGTCCGCGGCGATGGCGGCAAGCACCCAGGCAATCTCGGCGCCGACAACGGCGGGCAACTCCTCCATCTCAAGCACTTCGGCGGCCTGCCTCGCCGCATCCGGGCGGTCCACGGCAAACCAGTACACCGTGAGGAAGGCATCGATGTAACTGTGCGCCTGCCGCGGCACGGTGCGCGAAACCTCATCGATGAATTCCTTCGCCCGCGCGGGCTCACCGAGCGCCCAGAGCATGTTGCTGGCCCGCAGAAACGCCAACCGGGCCCGCTCGCCGTCGGCCAAGTCGCCGGCGGCGATCTCGGCGAGCACACTGTCGGCCTCCCGGCCATGGCCCAGCCACGACAATGCGTGTGCACGAACGAAACTCGCCTCCGGCCCGCCACCGCCGCGGATCGCCGCTCCGGCAAGTCGCTCGGCGAGGGGCAGGTCCGCCAGCCAGACGGCGCCACGAGCAGCCCGGATCAGCAATTCGGCGTCGGGGGTGAGGTCGGAGTCCAGACTCAGGGTGGCGCGCCGCACCACCACCTGAATGTCGTCTCGATCATCGGCTTTGGCGAGTTCAGTGGCCACCACTCCGCGCAGACGCCGTAGCCGGGTGGCCGGCGCTCGGGTGCGGTGCACTTCACCGTAGAGCGGATGCGCGACCCGCACCTGAACACCACCGACGCTGGGCTCCAGCGTGATCAGGCCGCGAGTATCGGCCTCTTCGACCGCGACAGGGTCGGTGATCCGGGTCAGGACGGCCAGATCGATCGGCTCCCCGACCGCCAGCGTGTCGATCACATCGCTGATCGGCCCGGGCAGGGTCCCGAAGCGAGATTCGATGAGCTCGACCAGGCTGAGCGGCATGATCGGATCCCCAATCCACCGCCAGTAGCCGCGCTGTTGCGCAATCCGGCCGTCGGCGACCTCCTGCTCGACGATGTGACGCAGATACAACACATTGCCGTGAGTCAGCTTCCAGAGCCGCTGGACCGCATCAGGATCCACCGGTCCCGCCATGGCCGCCGACAGCAGCGTGGCGGTCTCCTCGATCGACAACGGCTGCAGGTCGAGCCGCTCGAACCGACCAGAGGTCCAAATCTCATGCACCGCAGCGGGAATGGACTCGCCGTCACGTACGGCCAGAATCACCTTCGCCATGTTCCGTTGCACGATCTGGTGCACGACGAAGGCCGACAGGTCGTCGAGCAGATGTGCGTCATCGACGCCCACCACAACCATGGCGCCGGCGGGGGCGGCCACCAGTGATTCGATCACCCCTCGCAACAGCTGGACCGTGTCGGTGACACCCGGCGGCATCCACGCCGCGAAGGCGCCGAGTGGAATTGCGCGCGCCGCAGATGTGCCTACCGCCCAACGTGTTTCACTGCCCCGCGACTCGGCAGCCGACAGTGCTTCACGTGCGATCCGGCTTTTCCCCACACCCGAAGCGCCATGGACGACGATTCCGGAGATCTCCGAGGCCACGAGGGCAGTCTCGAGAGTCCGCATCTCCGCCGGACGGGCGGTCAAAGGCCACGACAAACGCACGATCCCGCCCCGATTGTCACGCTCATCGCTACGCCGCCGATCCGGAATTCATCCGATCGGAAAAGAATAGACTTATCCACCCTGACCAGCTGCTTATCGGGAAATTAGGGCTCCCTGCAGTACCGAGATCCCAGGCCGGCCGCGTCCTTGCCGACGCGACATTCCGCGAGGCGTTTACCCGGAAGATCGGTCGCTGAGCCGAGTTTCCCGGCAAAATCGCGAGAACACTTTCCAATCGAGGGGTCTCATGGACACGGTCCTGGTCACCGGCGCGTTCGGGCTGGTCGGTTCGGCAGTGGTGCGTCGGTTGGCCGCCGAGGGCCGCGCCGTTGTCGCGACCGACCTCGACATCCCGGCCAACCGCAAGGCGGTCGCCGCACTGCCGGCGTCGGTGCAGGTGCGCTACGCCGATCTGACCGATCCGGCGGCCGTCGACGCGCTGGTCGGCGCTGTCCGGCCCGCCGCGATCATCCACCTGGCGGCAGTGATCCCGCCGTTCATCTACATGCGCCGCGACCTGGCGCGTCGCGTCAACGTCGAGGCCACCGGGCATCTGTTGGCGGCGGCCGCCGCCGAAACTAAACCGCCGCGATTCGTGCAGGCCTCCAGCATCGCGGTGTACGGGTCACGCAACCCGCACACCGTCTCGGGCGTGCTGACCGCCGACACCCCGACCAATCCCGCCGACGTCTACGGCGACCACAAACTGCAGGCCGAACAACTGGTGCGCGCCTCGCCGCTGGACTGGGTCATCCTGCGGCTGGGCGGGGTGATCACCGTCGACCCGGGCTCCTACATGAAGCTCGACAACCTGTACTTCGAGCAGCTGCTCCCCAGCGACGGCAGGTTGCAGACCGTCGATGTGCGCGACGTCGCCGCGGCGTTCGTCGCCGCCACCACCGCGCCCGTCGTCGGGGAGACCCTGCTGATCGGCGGCGACGACTCGCACCGCCAGATCCAGGGCGACGTCGCACCGGCGATGGCCGCTGCGTTGGGACTGGTCAACGGTCTGCCCGCCGGGCTGCCCGGTAATCCCGACCGCGACGAGGACTGGTTCAACACCGACTGGATGGACTCGCGGCGGGCCCAGGAGGCCCTCGGCTTCCAGCACCACTCCTGGCCGGAGATGCTTGCCGAGACGGCGGCCCGAGCCGGCGCACAGCGCTATCTGCTGCGGGCCGTCTCGCCCCTGGCCCGCGCCGTGCTGCGAACCCGCGCCCCCTACTACCGCAATGGCCAGCGGTTCGCCGGACCCTGGCAGGCCATCGCCGACAAATGGAGTGAGCCACGCCCATGAATCACGAATTCACTCCCACCCAACGTCGGGCGCTGGCGGTCTTCACCGTGATCGCGCTGATGTTCGGCGCCTATTTCCTGCGCACCTACTTTGTGCTGATCGTGGTGGCCGCGGTCGGCGCCTACCTGTTCACCCCGTTGTTCCGGATGCTCAACCGCAGGGTGTCTACCGGGCTGGCGGCCACCGGGTCCCTGTTGGCTGCCCTGGTCGCCGTCATCGTCCCGGTCGGATTGTCGGTCTTTCTGGCCGTCGTGCAGATCTCTCGCACGGTCGGCGAGGTCGCCGAATGGGTGCAGGCGACCGATCCCAACGCGCTGGGCGACAAGGTGCTCAAGTTCATCAACGGCGTGCTGGCCAAGGTGCCGTTTGTGCACGTCGAGCTGACCATGGAATCGCTGCGCGGGGCGATGGTCAACGTGGCGCAGAAGGGCGGCGAGCTGCTGCTGCACGTGTTGCAGGGCGCCGTCGGCGGAGTGGTGGGCGCGGTCACCTCGGCGATCATCTTCTTGTACGTGTTCCTCGCGCTGCTGACCCACCGCGAGGAACTGCACACCCTGATTCGCCGGCTCAACCCACTCGGCGCCGAGGTGACCGATCTGTACCTGGCCAAGATGGGCTCGATGGTGCGCGGCACCGTCGGCGGACAGTTCGTGATCGCGTTCTGCCAGGGCGTCGCCGGAGCCGCGTCCATCTACATCGGCGGATTCCACCAGGCGTTCTTCATCTTCGCGATCGTGCTGACCGCGCTGTCGATCATCCCGCTCGGCGGAGGCATCGTGACCATGCCGTTCGGCATCGGCATGGCGCTGTTCGGCAACGTCATCGGCGGGCTGTTCGTGTTCTTCTTCCACCTGGTCGTGGTGACCAACATCGACAACTTCCTGCGCCCGGTGCTGGTGCCGCGCGACGCCCGGCTCAATTCCGCGCTGATGCTGCTGGCCGTCTTCGCCGGCATCGCCATGTTCGGCTTCTGGGGCATCGTTATCGGCCCGGTCCTGATGATCATCATCGTCACCACCATCGACGTGTACCTGGCGGCGTTCTCCAGCGACCAGACCAGCGAAGAGCTGTTGGCAGAGGGTTAGCTACCGAGTCGCCGGCAGCGGCGCCTGCGACTGCACGGCCGCCGCCACAGTCCGGAACAGCTCGGGGCCGCCCGCACCGGAGATCGCCAACTGGGCCGCGCCGGCCTTTCCGGCCAGCCGGGTGGTCCACACCGGGTCGCCCTCGCCCTGGTACACCACCCAGCGGGTGCCGTCGACGTCCTCGCTGCCGGTCGGGTGCAGTCCGGGGCTGATGGAGGCGACCAGCGGGACCTCGTCGGCGTTGCTCTGCGTCAGGCTCACGTACATCCCGGTCGGGCTGACGTAGCCCACCCGCGAGGTGACCGCGCGTAACCGCTGGCCTTTGGCGTCGCCGCGCCCATCGGTGATGCTGCCGCGGGAGCCGGAGTTGGGCTGCCAGCCCTCGGGCAGCTGCGGCAGTCGGACCGGGAACCCCAGGGTCTGCGCATCGGCCTTCAACGCCGTGGCGGCGTCGTAGGACGGCACCGGCCCGGCGGTGATCCCGCCCGGGCGAAACGCGCACGTCCCGGCCAGACCGGCCAGCGCGACACAGGCCAACACCAGCGGCACGATTGACCAGAACATGTCACGCCAGTCCTGCAGTATGCGTGGTTTGGCAGGCTTGGGTGCCGGCTGGGGCTCGTTGCTCACGGAAGCCAGTATCCCAGCTCAACAGTGCGGATCCGGCTCTGGGAGAATCAACAGCCGTGACTGGCATGACGGGACCAACTCGACGCGAAGCCCCAGACCGCAACCTGGCCTTGGAGCTGGTGCGGGTGACCGAGGCCGGTGCCATGGCATCCGGCCGCTGGGTGGGCCGCGGCGACAAGGAGGGCGGCGACGGCGCGGCCGTCGACGCGATGCGCGAACTGGTGAACTCGGTGTCGATGCGCGGCGTGGTGGTGATCGGCGAGGGCGAGAAGGACCACGCGCCGATGCTCTACAACGGCGAAGAGGTGGGCAACGGCGACGGCCCCGACTGCGACTTCGCTGTCGACCCGGTCGATGGCACCACCCTGATGAGCAAGGGCATGCCCAACGCCATCTCGGTGCTGGCGGTGGCCGAGCGCGGCGCGATGTTCGACCCGTCGGCGGTGTTCTACATGAACAAGATCGCCGTCGGCCCGGAGGCCGCTGACGTGCTGGACATCACCAAGCCGATCGCGGACAACATCGCCGCGGTCGCCAAGGTCAAGGGCCTGTCCGCCCGGGACATGACGGTCTGCATCCTGGACCGCCCGCGGCACGCGCAGCTGATCGCCGACGCACGGGCCACCGGGGCGCGCATCAGGCTGATCACCGACGGCGACGTGGCCGGCGCGATTTCGGCGTGCCGGCCCGACTCGGGCACCGACATGCTGGCCGGGATCGGCGGAACCCCCGAGGGGATCATCGCCGCGGCCGCGATCCGCTGTATGGGCGGGGCGATCCAAGCCCAGCTGGCGCCCACCGATGACGCCGAGCGGCAGAAGGCCCTCGACGCCGGCTACGACCTGGACGCGGTGCTGACCACCGAAGACCTGGTCTCCGGGGAGAACGTGTTCTTCTGTGCCACCGGCGTCACCGACGGCGACCTGCTCAAGGGGGTTCGCTACTACCCCGGCGGCTGCACCACCCAATCGATCGTGATGCGCTCGAAGTCCGGCACCGTCCGGATGATCGAGGCCTATCACCGGCTGTCGAAGCTCAACGAGTACTCGGCCGTCGACTTCACCGGCGACTCCCACGCCGCCTATCCCCTGCCCTGACCGTCAAGCGAGGACCGGAAAAGCTATGAGCGAGATCGAATACCGCATCGAACACGACACCATGGGCGAGGTCCGGGTGCCGGTGACCGCGCTGTGGCGCGCCCAGACCCAGCGTGCGGTGGAGAACTTCCCGATCTCCGGGCGGGGCCTGGAGCGCACCCAGATCCGGGCGCTCGGTCTGCTCAAGAGCGCGTGTGCGCAGGTGAACGCCGACCTGGGTCTGCTGGCACCGGAGAAGGCCGCCGCCATCAAGGCCGCCGCCGCCGAGATCGCCGAGGGCAAGCACGACGACCAGTTCCCCATCGACGTCTTCCAGACCGGCTCGGGCACCAGCTCGAACATGAACACCAACGAGGTGATCGCCTCGATCGCTTCGGCCAACGGCGTCACGGTGCACCCCAACGACGACGTGAACATGTCGCAGTCGTCCAACGACACCTTCCCGACCGCCACCCACATCGCGGCCACCGAAGCCGCAGTGCGCCACCTGATCCCGTCGCTGCAGGTGCTGCACGACGCGCTGGCCGCCAAGGCCGCGCAGTGGCGCACCGTGGTGAAGTCGGGCCGCACCCACCTGATGGACGCCGTCCCGGTCACCCTGGGCCAGGAGTTCTCCGGCTACGCCCGCCAGATCGCCGCCGGTATCGAGCGGGTGCAGGCCACCCTGCCCCGCCTCGGTGAGCTGGCGATCGGCGGCACCGCCGTCGGCACCGGCCTGAACGCCCCGGACGGCTTCGGCGCCAAGGTGGTCGAGGTGCTGGTCGCCGAGACCGGCATCACCGAGCTGCGCACCGCGGCCAACTCGTTCGAGGCCCAGGCGGCGCGCGACGGCCTGGTCGAGGCCTCGGGTGCGCTGCGCACCATCGCGGTGTCGCTGACCAAGATCGCCAACGACATCCGCTGGATGGGTTCAGGTCCGCTGACCGGCCTGGCCGAGATCCAGCTGCCCGACCTGCAGCCGGGCAGCTCGATCATGCCGGGCAAGGTGAATCCCGTTCTGCCCGAGGCGGTCACCCAGGTGGCCGCGCAGGTGATCGGCAACGACGCGGCGATCGCCTGGGGCGGCGGCAACGGCGCCTTCGAGCTCAACGTCTACATCCCGATGATGGCCCGCAACATGCTGGAGTCCTTCACGCTGCTGTCCAACGTCTCGCGCCTGTTCGCCGAGCGCTGCATCGTCGGGCTGGTCGCCAATGAGGAGCACCTGCGGGAACTGGCCGAGTCCAGCCCGTCGATCGTGACGCCGCTGAACTCCGCGATCGGCTACGAGGAGGCCGCCGCGGTGGCCAAGCAGGCCCTCAAGGAGCGCAAGACCATTCGCCAGACCGTGATCGACCGCGGCCTGATCGGCGAGAACCTGTCGGAGGCCGAGCTGGACAAGCGCCTCGACGTGTTGGCGATGGCCAAGGTAAAGGACTGATCCGCCAGGCCGCGGATGAACCCTGACCCCGCCGCGGCGCAGCTGGGCCGGGCGACGCTGGCAAAAGTCTCCCGTCGGCTGATCCCCTTCCTGGCGCTGCTGTTCGTCGTCAACTACCTGGACCGGGTCAATATCGGCTTCGCCGGGCCCAACGGGATGAACGCCGAGCTGGGCCTCACCGCGACCACGTTCGGATTCGCGTCCGGGATCTTCTTCTTCGGCTACCTGTTGCTGGAGATACCCAGCAACATCGCGCTGCACAGGTTCGGCGGCCGACGCTGGCTGGCCCGGATCATGCTGACCTGGGGAATCGTCAGCACCGCAATCGCTTTCGTGCCCAACGCAGCGACGCTCGTCGCGCTGCGGTTCCTGCTGGGGGTGGCCGAAGCCGGCTTCTTCCCGGGCATCATCCTCTACCTCACGTTCTGGTTCCCGGAGAAGCATCGATCCCGGGCGGTCTCGCTGTTCATGGTGTCGGTGCCGGTTTCCACGGCCATCGGCGCCACCTTGTCCGCGCTCGTCATCGACTGGGGCCATGGCGTTTTCGGTCTGGCCGGGTGGCGGTTCATGTTCCTCGTCGAGGGGTTGCCGGCCATTGCGTTGGCGTTCGCCTGCTGGTTCTACCTGACCGATCGCCCGGCCGCGGCCGGCTGGCTCGACGCCGACGAACGCCAATGGCTGGAAACCACGTTGGCCGACGAGCGTGCGGTGGCCGAGGCCGGTCAACACTGGCCGCTACGCAAGGCGCTCAGCCACCCGAGGATCCTGGCCCTGGCGTTCGTCTACTTCGGGATCGTCTACGGGCTGTACGCCGTTGGGTTCTTCCTACCGACCATCGTCTCGGGATTTCAGCAGCAGTACGGCAGCCACCTCAGCATCATCGGACGCGGCCTGGTGACCGCTATCCCCTACGCGATCGCGGCGATCGTGATGGTGCCCTGGGCTCGCCACGCCGACCGGACGGGCGAACGCGTCTGGCATGTGGCGATCCCCGCGATCGCCGGCGGGATCAGCATTCCGGCAGCGCTGTATATGGCCAACCCGTATCTGGCGATGGTCGCGATCACTGTGACCACGTGCTCGATCATGTGCGCCATGCCGGTTTTCTGGGCGCTGCCCTCGACCTTCCTCACCGGGACCGCGGCGGCCGGTGGCATCGCGTTGATCAACTCGCTGGGCAACATCAGCGGCTTCGGTGGTCCCTACGTGACGGGTTGGCTGACCGATCTGACCGGCGACGGCAGGGCCGCGCTCTGGGTGGTCGGGGCCTTCTCGCTGGCCTCGGCCGCCGTCGTTCTCCGGCTCGGTTCCGCCCCAGCGGCTACCAGACCAGCGGCGCCAGATACTTATTCGCGTAAGCGCTGACCGCCTGCTCGTCAGCCGGGTCGAGCACCGACGTCGACACTTGGGCGATCGAAGCGGCCAGGCGCACATGCAGTTCGGCGGCAGCCACCAAATCGCCGTCGGGCATGGTGGCTCCGGCGGCGCGTAGCGCCTTGGCCATCGCGCTCGACGCGCTGTCCAGGAATGCCTCGGCCTCCTGGTACATCCCGGCCATCGTCGGCACACCGGCGTCCAGCCGCAGCAGCTTCCGCACCACCGGATCGGTGGTGAGCAGCCGCAACCCGGCACGAAACGCCGCAACCGCGGCGTTCTTCGGCCCGGAGTCCACCGCGACGGTGCGCAGCTGAACCATCGCATTGTCGAAGGCCCGGCGACCGAGCTCGGTGATCAGTGCGTCGCGCGTCGGGAAGCGCCGGTACAAGGTGCTGCGACTGACTCCTGCCTGGCGGGCGATGACATCAAGGCTGGCGCGGCCCACCCCGACCAGCCCGACTTCTTCGGCGGCCGCTTTGAGGATGGCCGCCTCTTGCTCGGCTGGGCTCGCGGTACTGCGTCGCGATGTCATCGGCACCAGTGTGTCATCCCATCGGGCAGCCGCCGGGCGGCGCAAAGGAATCCAGCGCGACCGAGCGGTGCATCTTCACCAGCTTCTCGTACTGCAGCCGGTTGTAGGCCAGCGGCACCAGCACGACGCGATCGGGCAACACCCGCCACGCCATCTGCAGCAGCTGGGTGTAGAAGTTGAATTCGACGTCGTGGTGCGGCTGCCACCGGAAACCCGTCAGCTCCCGAACCCCGGGGTGCATGATCCCGAACGAACAGATCTTGACCACGCGGCCGGCCCCCGCGCTGAGGACCGACCACAGCGGAGCAGCCGCGGCCCGTACCGGGGCCGGCAGGGCCGACGGCAGCGGCAGCTTGCCCAGCCCGGCGGTGACCCGATCCAAGAACGGGTTGGCCGCCAGGTCGGTCTGCACCATCTGGTCGTAGTACTCGGCGGCCTCGACATAGGTCGCGGGGAACTTGCCGGCCTTGCCGGGCAGCTCGAGAGCGCTGAACGCCTCGACCAGTTGCTGGTAGGCCGCCTCCCGCTCGGCGTCGTTCCATTTGATGCCGGTGACGGGGGTGAACGAATTGAGGGTCACGAACATGCCGCTGACGGCAATCCAGTTCCACAGCCGCGGGTTCAGCGCGCTGTAGCGGACGTCGGCGAAGTCGCCCTTGCCGTGGCCGTGCACGTCGCGGTGCATCCGCTTGAGTCGCTCGCCTTCGGCCGCGCGGTCCTCGGCATCACCCCAGATGGCAAGCAGGGCAGAGAATCCGCTGCGGATGGCGCGGTCGGTGAAGTTGCGTTCGAAGCGCCCGGTCTTGTCCACCGCGGCGGCCACCGGCACCAACGCCACCTCGTCGAACGCCGCGGCGCCGAACAGGCCCGACAGCACGCTGCCGGAGTGCCTGCGGAATTGGGCCATCACCTCGGGCCGAACCCGAGAGGCAGGGTCGATGCTGGTGACACGACTGATCACTGCCGTCATCTGAGGCCTCCTCGACTCACTTGACACAAAGAATAGTTTTTTGTGTCAAGGTGTCAAGGGTCGAGACCAAGCCGCGAGATCGCAACTATGCAGGAAAAGTTCGAGTAGCCACCTGCGTGAGCGCAATCTCGCGAACAAGCACCCCCGCGCTCACGCGCCGTTGTTGGGTCCCCCGGAATTCGCCCCGGCAATGTCGGTGATCGGGAAGTTCGGCATCGGCGGCGGCGACGGCGTCGCCGGCAGCCCCGGGATGTCCGCGGGTGGGATGTCCTGCAGCTCATTGACCGGCGGGCCGTTGTCCCGGCTGCCGTACACGCTGCCCGGCGTGCGCGGACCGAGCAGCTGGCTGACCGTAACCACGTGGTAGCCATTGGCTTTGAGCACCGGCAGGAACTGGTAGACCAGATCCACCGTGGATGAGTAGGTGTCGTGGAACAGCACCACCGAGCCGGGCTTGATCTGGGTCATCAGCATGTAGCGGGTGGCATTGGTGTCGGCGTCGTTGATCCAGTCGAACGGGATGACATCCCACAAGATCGCAGCCTGTCCGGCCTCGGCGGCCCGCGCATTGACCGCCGCGTCGGTGAGCCCGCCGGGCGGGCGCCACAGCGTCGGGGTGACGCCGGTCGCGGAGCGGATCGCGTCGGTGGCCTTGGCGAACTGCGCGGGCACGTCCGCTGCCGGGATCGTGGTCATGTTCGGGTGTTCCCAGGTATGACTGCCGATCTCCATGCCGGCGTCGGCGATCCGCTTGGCGCCCGCCGGGTCGGCCGCCACCTTGTTGCCGATCAGGAAGAACGTGGAGCGCGCGCCGGCGTCGTTCAATATCCCCAACAGCCGGTCGGTGTAGGGCGACGGACCGTCGTCGAAGGTCAGCGCCACACACTTGTCCACGGCGCAGTCCACCGGTTCGGCCGACGCCTCGTGGACATGGCTGGTGCAGGCGCCGAGCACCGCAACGGCCATCGCAACCACACCGACATGCCAGGGTTTTGCCACCCCGGCAGCCTACCGGGGGCTCAGCTCAGGTCGGGTCCGCTGATCTCCTCGAGCATCTCGGTGACCAGGGCGGCGATCGGCGAGCGTTCGCTGCGCAGCAGGGTGATGTGGGCGAACAGCGGGTGACCCTTGAGCTTCTCGATCACCGCGGCGATGCCGTCGTGCCGACCGACCCGTAGGTTGTCCCGCTGCGCGACGTCGTGGGTGAGCACCACCCGCGAGCCGGTGCCCAGCCGCGACAGCACGGTCAGCAGCACGTTGCGCTCCAGCGATTGCGCTTCGTCGACGATCACGAACGAGTCGTGCAACGAGCGCCCGCGGATATGCGTCAGCGGCAACACCTCCAGCATGCCGCGTGACAGCACCTCCTCGAGCACTGCCGGGCTGGCCAGACCCTCGAGGGTGTCGAACACCGCCTGAGCCCAGGGCCCCATCTTCTCGTTCTCGCTGCCCGGCAGGTAACCGAGTTCCTGACCGCCGACGGCGTACAGCGGGCGGAACACCACCACCTTGCGCTGGGTGCGCCGCTCCAAGACCGCTTCCAGGCCGGCACACAGCGCCAGCGCGGACTTACCGGTGCCGGCCTTGCCGCCCAGCGAGACGATGCCCACCGATTCGTCGAGCAGCAGATCCAGCGCCACCCGCTGCTCAGCGGACCGCCCGCGCAGACCGAACGCCTCCCGGTCGCCGCGGACCAACTGGACCTGCTTGGCCGCGTTGACCCGCCCCAAGGCATGCGAACTGCCCGCCAGCAGACGGATTCCGGTGTGGCACGGCAGATCCCGTGCAGAGGCCAGATCGATTTCGCCCTCGTCGAACAGCGCGTCGACGTCCTCGACGGACGCCTCGACCTCGTCCATCCCGGTCCAGCCGGAGACGATGACGTCCTGGGCGTGGTATTCGTCGGCAGCCAGACCCAGCGCGGCGGCCTTGACCCGCAGCGGAATGTCCTTGCTGACCAACGTGACGTGGCGTCCTTCGGCCGCCAAGTTGGCCGCACAGGTCAGGATCCGGGAGTCGTTGCTGTCGGTGCGGAACCCGGTCGGCAACACCGCGGGGTCGCTGTGATTGAGCTCGACGTGCAGCGTACCGCCCTGTGTCCCAACGGGAATGGGCTGGTCGAGCCGTCCGTGCTCTAGTCGCATGTCGTCGAAGATGCGTAGCGCCTGGCGGGCGAACCAGCCGAGCTCATGATGGTGGCGTTTGGCCTCCAACTCACTGATGACCACCAGCGGGACGACAACCTCGTGTTCGGCGAACCGGGTGCAAGCCCACGGGTCCGACAGCAGTACGGAGGTGTCGAGCACGTACGTCCGGATTTCAGGCACTAAGCGCTCCAGCGGTGAGGGCACGCGCGACCCCGCGCGAACATTTCGACGGGGGGCACGGCACAGGACCGGGGCCGGTCCTGTCGTAATCACGACCGGTGGTGCCGATGAGACAGCGAAGCGTGTGGCTAGCCATCGATTGCGACGGTACCCCCGTCGGCGCGTGCGCGCTGCGCAGGCGCGCCGGAGTTTTCAGCCGATGACGAACGGCTTCAGATCGGGGTTGGCAGCCAAGCCCCAAGCGCTGATTCGGTCGGAGATCACCCGGCGCAACTGGTCGGGCCCGAAGATGCCGGCCTCGGCGAGTGCGGCCTGCCGATCGGCGTAGGCGTCGATGTCGGCGCCGACGACCTTGAGCTCGGCGGCCCGGGCGGCGATCGCGGCCACCGTCTCGTCGTGCACGAAGTCCAGGCAGTGCGCGACAAGGTTCGCGAAGAACTCCTCGTGCCGCTCCTCGTCGCCGGCGATCCGGCCGATCAGCCCCTTGAGTACGGGCTCATCGATCTGGTCGGCCAGGTTGCGGCAGAACTCGGCGCAGGCGCGTTCGTAGAAGGCCATGAACACCAGCGTGTCGACCTGGCTGTAGCGGTCGGCGCGGTAGCCCTTCTGCACGTGCTCCATCCGGACACGCTCGTTCTCGTCGGGGTCGATCTCCCGGGTCACGATGAGGTACTCGCGCAGCGCGATGGCGTGCAGGTGCTCTTCGGCGGTCCACCGGCCGATCCAGCGGCCCCACTTGTCCTCGAGGATGAAGTGCTCGACCAGCTCACGGTGGTAGCCGGCCAGGCTGTCCTTCTCCACGAGCAGGATCTCGCAGGCGTCGGTGATCAGCTTGGGCAGCGTGACCTGCGACGGGTCCCAGTCCTGGCCGCCGAGAAACGCGAAGTTCTGGCCCTGCTCGAACGGCACGAAGTCGTGCGCGTACCACGGGTCCACCGTGTCGATGTGTCGGACCAAGTTCGCGTCGACCACCGGCTCCAGCTCGCGGATCAGTGCATTAGCAACGGGACGTTCAGCCATGAAAGTAACTGTAACCCGAATTCACACTATCCTGTCAACTCGGGGTACGGCGTGTTCGCCAGTCAGGCGAGCTTCCAGTCCTCCAGGCCGTCGTACAGCGGGAAGTCCTGCGCCAGCTTGGCAACCCGGGCCCGCAGCGCCGGCACGTCAGCGGCCGAACCGTCCGCCAGCGCGGTGGCGATGACATCGGCGACCTCGGTGAACTCGGCGTCGCCGAAACCACGAGCGACCAGCGCCGGGGTGCCCACCCGAAGCCCGGAGGTCACCATCGGCGGCCGCGGGTCGTTCGGGACCGCGTTGCGGTTGACGGTGATGCCGACCTCGTGCAGCAGGTCCTCGGCCATCTGGCCGTCCAGCGGCGAGTCCCGCAGGTCGACGAGCACCAGGTGCACGTCGGTACCGCCACTGACCACCGAGACGCCGGCCTTGGCCACGTCGGCGGCCAGCAGCCGCTCGGCGATGATCTTCGCGCCGGAGAGCACCCGCTGCTGGCGCTCGGCGAATTCGGGGGTGCCGGCGATCTTCAGCGCGACGGCCTTGGCGGCGATCACGTGCATCAGCGGGCCGCCCTGCTGGCCCGGGAAGACCGCCGAGTTGATCTGCTTGGCGAATTCCTTCTGGCCGACGATCAGACCGGACCGCGGGCCGCCGAGCGTCTTGTGCACCGTGGTGGACACCACCTGGGCGTGCGGCACCGGCGACGGGTGCAGACCCGCGGCCACCAGCCCGGCGAAGTGCGCCATATCCACCCACAGCGTCGCGCCGACCTCGTCGGCGATCGACCGGAACGCCGCGAAGTCGAGGACACGCGGGTAGGCCGACCAGCCGGCGATGATCACCTTCGGCTTGAACTCCAGCGCCTGGGTGCGCACCACGTCCATGTCGACGCGGTGAGTGACCGGGTCGACGCCGTAGAAGGCGTTCTCGTAGAGCTTGCCGGAGAAGTTCAACCGCATCCCGTGGGTCAGGTGTCCCCCATTGGCCAGGTCCAGGCCAAGCAGGCGGTCGCCGGGCTCCATCAACGCCTGCAGCACCGCGGCGTTGGCCTGCGCACCCGAGTGCGGCTGGACGTTGGCGAAGTCAGCGCCGAACAGTGCCTTGGCACGGTCGCGGGCGATGTTCTCCACCACGTCGACGTGCTCGCACCCGCCGTAGTAGCGCCGGCCCGGCAGGCCCTCGGCGTACTTGTTGGTCAACACACTGCCCTGTGCCTGCAGCACCGCCCGCGGGACAAAGTTCTCCGAGGCGATCATCTCCAGCGTGTCGCGCTGACGGCCCAGTTCCTTGCCGAGCAGCTCGGCGATGTCGGGGTCGAGTTCGGCCAGCGGGGTCGACATGGTGGACGCGGGGCGGGTGTTCGGTGCGGCAGTCACGCCCTCCAGTTTGGCACGCGGACCTTCACCCGATTGCCGCAGGCCAGCGATCGCTCCCCTGCGCCAACTGTGCGGATTTATCCGCAAATCACGAGGTCCAGTGTGTAAATCCACACACTCACCCGGCCGGCCCGGCGCCCCGGGGCCTCAGTCGGCCCGCAGCGTCGACGGGGTCAACGGTTCGTCGAGCAACCGACCGAACCGCTCGGTGAGACTCACCCCGGGCGGCGCGGCGTCCAGCCAGCCGCGCAGCAGCCGGTAGCCCTCCACGTAGGTCGAGGTGTAGGCCCGCCACAACGGCGAGGACAAGAACCGCAGGCTCTGGCGGGCCCGGTCATCGGTGACCAACAGCCAGCGCCGCAGGTAGTCGGCCACCTCGTCGGCGTCGCGATGCTCGTCGTGCAGCATCAGCGCCGCGTCCTGCCGCACGTCGGCCAGCGCCGCGGCGGCCTCGGACACCGCTTCGGCCCGGGCCCCGTCGAACTGCAGGCCCAGGTCGGCGTAGATCTCGGCGGCCCAGCCACCCCAACCCGGCCCGACCGCCGCATACAACGCCAGATCGGCCAGGCCCTCGGCCATCAGACATTGCGGGGTGTTGACCAAGAAGATGGTCTGCTCGGCCTGGCCGAGCTTTTCGACCAGCCCGGCCTCCTTGCGGCAGTGCTCGGTGTGATGACCCGGGTAGGACTCGTGGGCCACCAACCGCGGCAGATTCGACATCAGCTGCTTGAGATCGGCGTTGACCGCCACCGTGGAGCGGTAGTCGCCGCGGTAGTAGTTGAACCCCGACCACGGCTTGTCGGTGACCACTTCGTAGGTGATGGTTTCGGTCTCCGGCAACGGGAAATGCACCCGCACCCGGTCGCGCAGCGCCGAGGAGAACGCGTGGATAGCGGCTTCGAGCCGCTCCGGCGGAATCTCCTCGGCCTTCCGGTGCGCGGCCATCCGCTCGGCCAGCGGGCCGGTGCCACCCAGCGCTTCGTCCAGCCGGGCGTGGGCTTGGCGATAGCGGTCGGTGTCGCCCTTGACGATGTCGACATCGAAGTAGTCGCGGACCTCCTCGACGAAGCCGACCTGCTCCCCGGCGAACTTGCGCCCGGCGCACGCCAGCGCCCGCAGGTGCACCCGCAGGTACTCAGCGCGCGCCGGATCGAGGCCGCCCGGCAGCGCAGCGACCAGCTTCTCGGCCTGACGGGCCAGGTCGGACGGGTTGGGCATCGGCTCGTTGGCGACCAGTCGCTGCAGCTCGGGGTCGCCGGTGAAGGCGTCGACGTAACCCTGCTCGATGCGGTCAAAGCGCAGACCGAGCAACAGGTATTCACGGATCAAGGCGGCGGGCTCCATACCCGATCAGGTTAACCGTCGCGGCTACTGCAAGACTGTATGGTCATGCGGCGGCTGAGCGAGCCGACTCCCTACGTGGAGTTCGACCGACGTCAATGGCGGACACTCCGTATGTCGACGCCGATGCCACTCACCGAAGCAGAAGTCGTCGCACTGCGCGGCCTCGGCGAGCAGGTCGACCTGTTGGAGGTCGAAGAGGTCTATCTGCCGCTCGCGCGTCTGTTGCACCTGCAGGTCGCCGCCCGCCAACAGCTCTTCGCCGCCACCGCGGAGTTCCTCGGTGCCGAGAACGACCAGAATCCCGATCGGCCGGTGCCGTTCGTCATCGGGGTGGCCGGCAGCGTGGCGGTCGGCAAGTCGACGACGGCCCGTGTGCTGCAGGCGTTGCTGGCCCGCTGGGATCACCACCCGCGGGTGGATCTGGTCACCACCGACGGGTTTCTCTACCCCAATCATGAGTTGCAGCGCCGGAACCTGATGCACCGCAAAGGGTTCCCGGAAAGCTACAACCGCCGCGCGCTGATGCGGTTCGTCACCTCGGTGAAGTCCGGTGCGGACTACGTGTGCGCGCCGGTCTACTCACACATGAGTTACGACATCGTTCCCAGCGCCAAGCAGGTGGTCCGCCACCCCGACATCTTGATCCTCGAGGGCCTCAACGTTCTGCAGACCGGCCCGACGCTGATGATCTCCGACCTGTTCGACTTCTCGCTGTACGTCGACGCCCGGGTGGAAGACATCGAGCACTGGTACGTCTCGCGGTTCCTGGCGATGCGCTCCACCTCGTTCGCCAACCCCGACTCGCACTTCCACCACTACGCAGCGCTCAATGATCAGCAGGCGGTGGCCGCAGCGCGCGACATCTGGCGCTCGATCAACCGGCCCAACCTGATCGAGAACATCCTGCCCACCCGGCCGCGAGCGACGCTGGTGCTGCGCAAGGACGCCGATCACTCCATCAACAGGCTGCGACTGCGCAAGCTTTAGCCCGTGGCTCCAGCGGCGACCGCTAGGGCTGCGTCGCGGTGCCCGGCTGCGGCTGTCCCGGCGGAGGCGCCGGCTCCGGCGGCGGCGGGGGCAGCTCCCCTGCGGGTGCAGGTGCAGGCTCGGGCGGCGGCGGGAAACCGGGTGGCGGCGGGAAGTCCGGCGGCGGGGGGAAACCCGGGGGCGGCGGGAAGCCTGGGGGCGGCGGGAAACCGGGCGGCGGTGCCGGGTCGGCCGGCGGTGGAACCTCAGGCCCCGGTGACGGCGGTTCGCCCGCGCCCGGCGGCGGCACCGCCGGCGTCGGCGTGGGGGTGGCGGCGGCAGCCAAGGTGTCCGGGCACATTTCGCGTTGCGCCCCGTCGATCATGACCTTGGTGACGCCGTCGGCGACCTTCGTGCCGAACCGGTCCTTGGCCGGGCGGCCCTTCCGCAGGTTCTCGCAGATGATCTTGCCGAACTGCACCGCCCCGGAAGGAGTGGTCAGCCCGGGACTGTTCTGGTATTTGAAGCCGTGCGACTCAAGGTAACTGAGGTAAGTCTTCTCGTCGGCCTGCGCCGGCGCGGCGGCGTAGATCAGGGTTCCGGGGATCAGCGTCATCGCCGCCAGCCGCCACTTCATGGGAGAGAACTGTAGACGGTGACGGCCGCGGCGACACGTTGAGTGGGCTGCATCTCAGCCCAGGCGGCGCAGCCCCCGGTACTGCATCAGTGCGAAGAACGCGGTGTAGACCGCGCTCGCCAGCATGGCCACCACCCCGATTCCGGTCAGCGGCAGTACACCTGCCTCGACCACCGCGACGGCGGCCACGGTGCACGCCACATTGGCGGCAATCACACCGATACCCGCGCGGCGCAGGTCCGGCAGCGCGGACAGGAAGTAGACCACGACGCCGTAGAGGATGCAGAAGGCGGCCAGGGCGTATTCGTGGGCCGCGGTGAGGCCTTCCAGTGCCGCCATCGGGCGGGCGGCGAGCGCGCCGGCCAGGCCGACGGTTCCGACGATGACGGCGTCGGCGCGCAGCGCGAAGCGCAAGAGTGAGTCGGTCGAGTCGGACAGGACCGGGGTGGTGATGGCGGTCATGAGGAAACTCCCTTCGAGGGTGGTGCGGACACCCTCGACCTTGCGGCGCAACCACTGCCACATCGACCCGTGGCACTGCCAAGCACTGCCACGCGCAGGTCAGAGCGCCGACGACACCGTCATCCGGCCCCGTAGGTCGGCGGCGATCACCCGGGCCCCGGCGTTCTGCCAGTTGTGCAGTGAACGCTGCGGCACCTCGGTGACCAGCCACTGCCAGGCCTGCCGGGCGGTGGGGTCCAGCCCGGCCGCGGTGGCGTTCTGTGCGTAGGCGCGCACTCCGACGACGTAGGGGAAATACAGGGCGTTGTAGTGACGCCACTGCTCGGTGGTGCCGAACTCGCCGCCGTCGCGCGGCTTGAGCGCGGCGATCCGATCGGCCAGCACGGCCTTGAGCTCGTTGGCGCGTTCCAGCGGGGCATCGGGCGCACCGCGGGCGGCCAACCGCTCGTCGATGACCGGCAACGCGGTCAGGGGGCTGGCGACGAGCTTCGACAGATCCCCGTAGTGCCCCAGCGCCCGGCGGGTCAGCCGGACGAAGGTCTCCTCGTCGAGGTCGTCGAGCGGGCCGGTCGAGCGCAGCGCCAGCGCCGCCTCGGTGCCGCGCAACACGGCGCGGTCGGCGCGCAACGCCGGGGACCGCCAGAACGCCAGCCGGTCCCAGAGTCCGGCCAGCCGGTCGACGAACACCTGGACCTCGATCCCGACCGCGATCGTGGTGAACAACAGCACCGTCAGCGCGGTCTGCGCCACGGGTTCGGCTCGGGTCAACCACAGCCCGATCAACACCTGCCCACCCAGCAACGCCGCCATCGCGACGCAGGCAAGAAACGACCGCAACATGTCCAAGCGCAGCGCCTGCCCTTCGTCGAAGGCATCCCACAGCGCCACCGCCAGGCCCAGGAGCAGGACGTCGACGCCGGTGCTGGCCAGCGCTATCCCGCTGGGCACCACGCCCAGCGGGATGATCAGGATCGCGTTGGCCAGGGCGAAGAACAGTGTCGCGACGGCGGCCACACCGAGCACCGAACCGGGCTGCGCGGGCCGGATCAGCGCCTTGACCATCGCCGCCAACGTCGACACCGAGATCACCGCGAACAGCAGCCAGTGTCCGGCCCGCGGCGGGCCTTCCACGCTGCCGGCCCAGGTCGCTCCGACCAGCGCGGCGGCCCCGACCGCGCCGATGAACGTCACGTCGCGCGCCCGGCCGGTCCATCGGTCACACGGCCTGGCCAGCTCCAGCAGCACCGCGAACCAGGCCACCCCGGGCAGCACCGCGAGGTAGATCTCCACCCGCCCGAGCAGCACCGGATGCCACACCTCCCGGACCGCGTCGGCGGCCACCACGGCGGCGAAACCGCACAACCCGACCGCGGCCAGCACCAGCACCGGTTTGCGCGGGTCGCGCGCCAACAGGTACATCCCGAGCCACCAACTCAGGGTGAAGACCAGCGCCGACAACATCACCACGGCTCGCTACCGCCCGAATCTCCGGTGCCGCACGCTGTAGTCGCGCAGCGCTCGCAGGAAGTCGACCCGCCGAAACGCCGGCCAGTGCGCCTCGGTGAACCACATCTCCGAGTAGGCGCTCTGCCACAGCAGGAAGCCCGACAACCGCTGCTCCCCGGACGTGCGGATCACCAGGTCCGGATCGGGCTGACCCGAGGTGTAGAGGTTCTCCGAGATGCCCTCGACGGTCACCGCGTCGACCAGCTCCTCGGCGGTTGCGCCGTTGGCCAGCTGCTTGCCGAGCAGGCCACGCACGGCATCGACGATCTCTTGGCGGCCGCCGTAGCCGACCGCGACGTTGACGTGCAGGCGCGAGCTTGCGCGGTCAGGATCGGCGGTGCTTACTGTGCCTTCCGTGGCCTCACGCAGGCGACGGGCGGGTTCTTCGCCCAGCAGCGCCAGGTCCCCGACGGTGCGCACGCTCCACCGATTCGCGGGCGCACAGATCTCCTCCACCACGTCGGTGATGATCTCGATCAGCGCGGCCAGTTCGGCGGGGTCGCGCTGCAGGTTCTCGGTGGACAGCAGGTAGACGGTGGCCATCTCGATGCCCGCGTCGGCGCACCAGCGCAGCATCTCGGCGATCTTGGCCGCACCCATCCGGTAGCCGTAGCTGACGTCGTCGTAGCCGGCGTCGCGCGCCCACCGCCGGTTACCGTCGCAGAGCACGGCGATGTGGCGGGGCAGCGTCGACCGCGACGCCGCCAAGCCCTGCCGGAGGCGCAGTTCGTAGATCCGGTACAACGGCTCCTTCAAGCGCGCCGGGATGATTGCCACAAAAACCCAGACTACTGTGATCTGAAAGCAATGACGGGAATCAGTCCGGGATCCGCGTGGAGTTCAGGAAGGCCCATGAGCACCCACACCGACACCATCGCCGAGCCGAATCCGAACGAGCTGCCGGCGGACCTCACCGTGCCGCACACCAAACCGCGGGCACGCGGGTGGATTCACCTCGTGTCGGCCATCGTGGCCGTCATCGCCGGGATCACCTTGACCGCGGTGGCCTGGTCGCTGGCCGGGCTCGAGGCCGGCCTGGCCACCTTGGCCTACTCGATCTCCGTGGTGGGCATGTTCGCGGTCAGCGCGACTTATCACCGGATCACCTGGAAGTCTGTCGCCGCCCGGATCCGCATGAAGCGGCTCGACCACGCGATGATCTTCATCTTCATCGCCGGCACTTACACCCCGTTCGCACTGCTGGCCATGGACCACGGCGCCCAGGAACGGCTGGTGATGGCGATCGTGTGGGGCGGTGCGCTGGCCGGCGTGGTGCTCAAGCTGTGCTGGCCGACCGCCCCGAAGTGGGTCGGGGTGCCGCTCTACCTGCTGTTGGGCTGGGTGTCAGCGTTTTTCATCGCGACGATCATGCACAACGCCGGTGTCGCGGCGATGGTGCTGCTGGCCGTCGGTGGCGCGCTCTACAGCATCGGCGCGATCATGTACGCGCTGAAGTGGCCGGACCCGTGGCCCGAGACGTTCGGGTACCACGAGTTCTTTCACGCCTGCACCGCTGTGGCCGCGATCTGCCAGTACATCGCGATCTGGTTCGCGGTGCTCTCGTAGCCGCGCGGCTACAGCTGGGTGATGTTCTCCGCCGACCAGTAGGCCTTCATCCCGGCGATCTTGCCGTCGCCGTCGAATACCATCACGTCGATCGGCTCGATGCGCATCCGGTGGTCACCGTTAGTGATGGTCAGCGCGAAGTGGAACGCCGCCTCGTTGCCGGCGACCCGCAGCGTCACCAGCTCGGCCTTGCGGTCCAGCCCGGTGATGGCCGAGTAGAAGTTGCGGATGGCCTGGTGGCCGATGTGCACCTCGCCGCCGACCGGGTCCTCCAGGGTGGCGTCGGAGGCGTAGAGCTCGACCAGCGCATCGGCGTCGCCGCCGCCGACCAGCTCGATGTAGCGGTGGACGGTCTCGGTGATGGCCTGTGCCCGCTCGGGTGCGCTCGTCATGTGCCGCACGTTACACGGATGCCGGATTTGCGGGCACCCCAAGGGCAACGCCAAGTGCGGAGGCCAACTGCGCCGCGCTGCCCACCGGCAAGTCACACACCGGGCCCCGACAGACGTAGGCGGCGTCGGCGCCGCCCACCCGGCTTCGCCCGATCAGCAGCTCCGATGAGTCGGCCGCCCCGCCGACCACGATCGTCCCCCCGGGCGCCAGCCGGCGCGCCTGTGCCAGCAGCGCGGAGTCTGGGCCGTCGCAGGCCACCGCGATCTGCAGCGGACCCCGCACGTAGGCCTCGGCGATGCCGAGCCAGTGCCCGACCGCGCGGGGTACGCGCTCCAGCAGCGCGGCATGGGCCGCCAGCGCATCGGTGGCGGCCTGGCGGTACCGCTCGCTACGGTCCGCGGCGACCAGGTGGGCCGCGGTCAGCAGCGCTTCGGTGATCAACGCCGCGCCAGACGGGGTGGCGCCGTCCATCGGGTCGCTGGGTCGCAGCACCAGCGCCTCGGCGTCGTCGGCGCTGTCGAACCAGCGCCCGGGTGACTCCGGATCGGTGAAGTGGGCCAGCGCGGTGTCCAGCAGGCCGGCGGCCGCATCGAGTAGCCGCTGCTGACCGCCGAGCTGGTACAGGCTGAGCAGTCCGGTGGCCAGCGCGCCGTAGTCCTCCAGGATCGCGGCGCTGCCGCCCACCCGACCGCCCAGGCTGGCCCGGCGCAGCCGGCCGTCCACCAGGTGCAGCTCAAGCAGCTTGTCGGCACACTCCTGCGCCGCGGCAGTCAGGGTCGGATCTCCCAGCGCCACAGCCGCTTCGGCCAACGCCGTGATCGCCATGCCGTTCCAGGCGGTGACCACCTTGTCGTCGCGGCCGGGCTGGGGCCGGGACCGCCGGGCGGCCAGCAGCTCCTGGCGCACCCGCTCGAGCCGCGCTGGATCATCGGGATCGACCGGAAGCTGCAGCACCGACGTGCCAGACTCAAAGGTGCCGCTCGCCGTGACCCCGAAAACGTCTGCGGCCCACGCCCCGTCGTCGGCACCGAGAACCTCGGTCAGCTGCTCGGGTGTCCACACATAGGTCAAGCCCTCCTGGCCGTCGGCGTCGGCGTCCAGCGACGAGATGAACATCCCACGGTCGGACAACTCGTCGAGTAGGAAGCGGGCCGTCTGGGCGGTCACCCGGGTGGCCAGCGGGTCGCCGGTACGTCGGGCCCAATGCGCATAGGCCCGCAGCAGCAATGCATTGTCGTAGAGCATCTTCTCGAAATGCGGTACCACCCAGGCGTTGTCGACGCTGTAGCGGGCGAAGCCGCCGGCGAGCTGGTCGTAGATCCCACCACGGGCCATCGCCGCACCGGCGCGTTCCACGGCCTGCAGTGCCGGGCGGGTCGCCGTCCGTTCGTAATGACGCAGCAGGGTCTCCAGCAGCGCCGACGGCGGGAACTTCGGCGCGCCGCCGAATCCCCCGTGGGTGATGTCCTCGTCGCGCAGCACCGCGGCCACGGCAGCGTCGCAGAGCATCGCATCGACCGGCGGCCCGTCCCCCGGCAGTCCGGCGGCCATCGAGCGCAACTCGGTGGCAATGTTGTCCGAAGCCTCCTCGACTTCCCCGCGACGCTCGTTCCAAGTGGCGGTGATCGCTGAAAGCAGGTTCAAGAACGCGTCTTTGGGGTAGTACGTGCCGCAGTAGAACGGCCGGCCATCGGGGGTCAGGAAGCAGGTCATCGGCCAGCCGCCGCGCCCGGTCAGCGCCTGGGTGGCGGTCATGTAGATCGCGTCGATATCCGGGCGCTCCTCCCGGTCGACCTTGATGCACACGAAGCCCGCGTTCATGGCCGCCGCGACTTCTGCGTCCTCGAAGGAACCGTGCGCCATCACGTGACACCAGTGGCAGGCCGCGTAGCCCACCGACAGCAGGATCGGCACGTCGCGTTCGACGGCCTCGGCCAGGGCCTCGGGCGTCCACTCCCACCAGTGCACCGGATTGTCGGCGTGTTGACGCAGGTAGGGGCTGGCGGACGTTGCGAGACGGTTGGCCATCCATCCACGCTAATCCTGTGGCACTCGGCGCGCCGACGGACCCGCAGGCAGACGCTTCCTGCCCGGCTGATGACCAGATCGAAAACGGTTGCTGAACTCTTGAATTCTCCTGCGAAGTACCAATGTTGCGGGTACACGCCATTGCTACATTCGCCGATGAGACGACCCGAGGGGTGTGGTTGACATCAATCGACGTGCCGTACCGAGCTTGCTGGCCGTGGGCGTTGCGCTGCTGTCCGGATGCGGAGGCGGCCATGACGCGACCGCACCGAGCCATGCGGCACAGGCCCCGGCATCCGGGGTGGACTGCGGCGGAGACCCGAACCTGAAGGCCAGCGGATCCACCGCTCAGGCCAACGCCATGACGCGGTTCGTCGCGACCTTCAGCCAAGCCTGCCCTGGCCAGAGCCTGACCTACCAGCCGAACGGTTCCGGTGCCGGCATCGACGAATTCCTGGCCGACCAAACAGATTTCGGCGGATCTGATTCGCCGCTGAGCAAGGGTGAATACGACCGCGCCCAGCAACGCTGCGGTGCGCCGGTATGGAACCTGCCGATGGTGTTCGGACCCATCGCCATCGCGTTTCGCCTGGGTGGCGTGACATCGCTGAACCTGGACGGCCCCACCGCGGCCAACATCTTCAACGGCACCATCACCAGCTGGAACGATCCGGCGATCGCCGCACTCAACACCGGCATAGCCCTGCCCGCCCTGCCGATTCGGGTGGTGTCGCGCAGCGACGCTTCCGGGACCACCGACAACTTCCAGCGCTACCTGGACACCGCGTCCGCGGGCACCTGGGGCAAGGGTGCCGGGCGAACCTTCAACGGCGCTGCCGGACAGACCGCCCACGGCAACGAGGGCGTCGCCGCGGCCGCGGCCGAACTCGAAGGGTCGGTCACCTATACCGAGTGGTCGTTCGCGCAGAACCACCAGCTGGGCATGGCCAACGTCATCACCTCGGCGGGCCCGGACCCCGTCGCGATCAGTGAGGACTCGGTCGGCAAGACCATTACCTCGGCCTGGTTCATCCGCGACGGCAACGACCTGGCCCTGGACACCATCTCCTTCTACCGGCCGAATCAGCCCGGTGCGTATCCGATCGTGCTGGCCACCTACGAGATCGTCTGCTCGAAGTATCCCGACCCACAGGTCGGAACCGCGGTGCGCGCCTTCCTGCAGAGCGCGATCGGCGACGGCCAGCACGAGCTGGCCGACCACGGCTACGTCCCCATCCCCGACGCGTTCAAGTCGCGCCTATCGGCCGCTATCAGCGCGATCGCCTGAACGAGCCACCACCACGGGTCATGCAGTCCATAACCGCGCCCCCCGAGGTCACCTCCGCGCTGGTCCACACCGGCCCCGGTGCGAGATCCCTCGTCGAGGCGTCCGGCGCGTGGCGGCAGCTTGGCGGTTACCTCGATGAATACGCCGACGACTATGTCGCCGCGCTGTCGGCATTGGTGGACTCGTGGCGCGGCCGGTCAGCGGCCGCGATGGTGCAGTCCGCCGAGCCCTACCTGGTGTGGCTGCGCTCCACGGCACAGCAGTGCCGGCGGACCGCCGCCTCGATCCAGGCCGCCGCGGCGGCCTTCGAAACGGTCCGCACCGCGGTGGCCCCGACCGCGGCGATCAAGGCCAACCGCACTCGCCGGGTGCAACTGCTGGCGACCAATCGATTCGGGAACAACTCTGCGGCGATCGCGGAGAACGAGAGCCAGTACCTGGGCATGTGGACGAACAACGCCGCCGCGATGAGCCGCTATCAGGCGGCCTCGGCGCAGGCCACCACACTTCCCGCGTTCAGCTCCCCGAAGCCCGCGACAGCCGGCAGTAGAACCACCTCTGCCGATTCGACTTTGGCGTCGTTGGAGTCGTCGCTGACCTCATTCGACCCGAACACCAGTTGGACCGGCCTGGCGAACACCTATGCCAACCAGTTCGTGTCCTCCGGTTTCCCGATCAACCTGCTCAGCTATCTCGCCCAGAACACCTCGGCGCAGGCGTTGCAGAACGTCAACGCCGCGATGGCGCAGGGCCTCGCCGAGGGCGAGTCCGCCTTGATCCCGGCCATGCCGCTCGGGGGGCTGGGGGCGCTGGGCGCCGCCGGCCTGTCCGAAATACCCTCGGCTGCAATCGGTGTCGGGGTGAAGGTGGGCCCGCTGAGCGCGCCGCCCGCCGCGGCGGGATTTCTGGCCGCGGCTCAGACGCCGGTGCAACTGGCGTCGTCGGCGGCGCCGCTGCCCGCAAACCAGTCCACGACGTTCGCTGGCATCCCGCCGATCATGCCGCCGATGGTGCCCCCATCGAATTCTGCGGGCAGCGGCTGGCGCAAGCGCAAGCAGCAGAAGTACGAGGACCTGGAAGTCGGTTTGGAACTGCGGGGCCCGGTCATGCCGAAGCCGCCCTCTGCCGGCTGAGCAGGACTAACCGTGATGCCTCGGGCAGAACGCACTGACGCTGACCCCGACGAAGAAACCGGCGTGGTAGCCGTCGAGCTGGCTACTCTGCATCACTTCGGAGACCACGTCGTTCTTCTGCCGGCCGCTGTCGAGCTCGTCGCAGACCTCATGACCGGCGATGACCGCAGACTGCCCGTTGGCGAAGTCGATGCCCTTGGAGTTGAGGGCGCCCAGGAAAGTGGTGTCGACCGCGTCGGCATGCACGGCCGGAACCTTGATGAGGCCGACCAGTAGCACCATCAAGATGATCGGCGACAGCGCCAACCCGGGTGAGCGATCTGCGAGCATGGCCAACCCCGAACCTTTCTCCCAAGCCGCGGTTCAGGGCAATCATCGCATGCCGCGCTGGGGTCGGCGATATTCGCCATAGCGACGAAACCCCAAGGGGCAAAGGTTAATCCGGCAGTCGCATGTGCGAAACCCGGCGTTGGGGAGCTGTTAGCTCGACGACTGCTGCGACGCTGAGCCCGGCCCGTCATCGCCCGGGAGATCGCCGGACGAAGCGGACCCGACGGTCCCCTCGTCGGCGGCTTGGTCCGCGGCGGGGTCCTCCCGGTCGAACGATTCCGGCAACTTCTTGAGCTGCCGGTTCATCGACCACACCAGCGCGAACGTGCCGAGCATCAGCAGCACGATGACCAGCAGCCCGAACGGGCTGGCCTTGCCGAAATCCGGCCCGGTGTCGCGCGGCACGCCGTCGTCGGCGGCCATCCACAGCACAGTCAGCACAGCGTGGTTCATCCGTTGTCCTCGATCCCGGCGAACAGGTCCGTCTCCGGCAGAGTAACCGGCACCCGAGACCGGGCCAGCTCGAACTCCTCGGTCGGCCAGAGTCGCTGCTGCCACTCGATCGGCGCGGCGAAGAAGTCGCCGTTGGGGTCGATCTGGGTGGCGTGCGCGCGCAGCGCGTCGTCGCGCTGGCTGAAGTATTCGGCGCATTCGACACGGGTGGTCACCCGGTCGGCGAACACGTCGTGGTCGGGCTGCCAGTGTTCCAGCCATTTGGCGAACGGGCCCACCTCGCCGTTGCGGGCGAACTCGTCCTGCAGTAGCTGCATCCGTTGCCGCAGGAACCCGTGGTTGTAGTAGAGCTTGGCCACGGACCAGGGCTCACCGGCGTCGGGAAAACGTCGATGGTCGCCTGCCGCCTCGAACGCGGCCAGCGACACCTGGTGGCAACGGATGTGATCGGGGTGCGGATAGCCGCCGTTCTCGTCGTACGTGGTCATCACGTGCGGACGGAACGTGCGCACCGCCCGCACCAGGGCTTCGGTGGACACCTCCAGGGGCACCAGCGCGAAGCAGTCCTCCGGCAGCGGCGGCAGCGGGTCGCCCTTGGGCAGACCGGAGTCGACGAATCCCAGCCAGTGGTGTTCGACCCCGAGGATCTCGGCGGCCTTGGCCATCTCGTCGCGACGCACGTCGGCGATACGGCCGTGCACGTCGGGCAGGTCCATCGCCGGGTTGAGGATGTCGCCGCGCTCGCCACCGGTCAGCGTCACCACCATCACCCGGTGCCCAGCGGCGGTGTAGCGGGCCACCGTGGCCGCGCCCTTGCTGGACTCGTCGTCGGGGTGGGCGTGCACCGCCATCAGCCGCAGTCCACTCATGCGCACATTCCCCGTTCCCTCCAGGTTCCTCCTGCCGGAACTCCGGACCGGACGCCTATAGTTCCAGATGGTTTCCGGCCCCCATCGTTACACCACCTGCGACGGGCGCGGTAACCGCTCCCGACTCCACCGGCGACCATGGGACACACCTGACGATGACCGACTCCAAGCCGGCCCGTTACGGGGATACCCGGGGCAGTGCCCTGCCCCGTCGACTGCTGGCGATCGCACTGGCTGCACTGGCGATCGCCACCGTCGCCGCCATCGCGGTGGTGGGCTACCAGCGCTTCGCAACCGCCGAGGTCAAGGGCGAGCTGTACGGCTACGAGGTGCTCGACGACCAGACGGTCAAGGTTAGGTTCAGCGTGACTCGATCCGAGCCGTCGCGCCCCGCGGCGTGCATCGTGCGAGTTCGGTCCAGCGACGGCAGCGAGACTGGCCGCCGCGAAGTGCTGATCCCGCCGTCGGAGTCGGCCACCGTACAGGTGACGACGACGCTGAAATCTTCCCAGCCACCTGTCATGGGAGACGTCTACGGTTGCGGCAGCGACGTCCCGGATTACCTACGATTGCCGTGATGCCGCGGTGGTACCCTGTACGGATACACGGTTCCAGCTGGGACCGTGTATTGCTGCATTAGAACGATGTCGCCCCGCTGCCCGACGGCGCCGGATCCGACGACACAAGGAGCACAGTGAGATGACGGACACCCAGGTGACCTGGTTGACGCAGGAGTCACACGACCGGCTCAAGGCGGAGCTGGACCAGCTGATCGCGAACCGTCCGGTGATCGCCGCGGAGATCAACGACCGCCGCGAAGAGGGCGACCTGCGCGAGAACGGCGGTTATCACGCCGCACGCGAGGAGCAGGGCCAGCAGGAGGCCCGCATCCGCCAGCTGCAGGAGTTGCTCAACAACGCCAAGGTCGGCGAGGCCCCGACGCAGTCCGGCGTGGCACTGCCGGGCTCGGTGGTCAAGGTCTTCTACGACGGCGACAAATCCGACACCGAGACCTTCCTGATCGCCACACGCCAGGAGGGCGTCAGCGACGACAAGCTCGAGGTGTACTCACCGAACTCGCCGCTCGGCCACGCCCTGCTCGGCGCCAAGGTGGACGAGGAGCGCAGCTACACGGTGCCCAGCGGCAAGACCGTCAAGGTGACCCTGGTCAGCGCGGAGCCCTACCACTCCTGAGCCCCGCAGCGGGGGCTGGTCGCTTCAGTCCAGCGCCTGCTTCAGATCGGCGATCAGGTCGTCGATGTCCTCGATACCCACCGACAGGCGCACCAAGTCGTCGGGAACCTCGAGTTGCGAGCCCGCCGTCGACGCATGCGTCATCGCGCCGGGTAGTTCGATCAGCGACTCCACGCCGCCCAGCGACTCGGCCAGGATGAAGATCTCGGTTCCGGCGCACAGCTTCTCGGCGGCGGCCCGACCACCACGCATCCGGACCGACACCATGCCGCCGAATCCGCGCATCTGCGCCGCGGCGACATCGTGGCCGGGGTGCTCCGGCAGCCCCGGATAGAGCACTCGACTCACCGCGGGATGGCCGTTGAGGAATTCGGCGACCGCGGCGGCGTTCTCGCTGTGCCGCTGCATGCGTAGCACCAACGTCTTCAAGCCGCGCAGGGTCAGGTAGGCGTCAAAGGGGCCAGGTACGGCCCCCGCTCCGTTCTGCAGGAACGCGAAAGCCGCATCCAGCTCTTCGTCGTCGGTGACCAGCGCACCGCCCACCACGTCGGAGTGTCCGCCGATGTACTTGGTGGTCGAATGCAGCACCACGTCGGCGCCCAGCGTCAACGGTTGTTGCAATGCAGGCGAGGCGAAGGTGTTGTCCACCAGCACCTTTGCGCCGGCTTCTTTGCCGATGGCCGCGATGCCCGCGATGTCGGCGATCGACAGCAGCGGGTTGGTGGGGGTTTCCACCCAGATCAGCCTGGTCTTGTCGGTGAGCGCCGCACGGACCGCGTCCAGGTCGGACAGCGCCACCGGGGTGTGCGCCACACCCCACAGGGTGAAGACCTTGTCGATCAGCCGGAAGGTACCGCCGTAGGCGTCGTCGGGAATGATCAGGTGATCGCCGGGGCGCAGGATCGCCCGCAACGCGCAGTCCGTGGCGGCCATCCCTGACGCGAACGCCCGGCCGAACCGGCCGCGCTCCACCGCGGCCAGCGCGTTCTCCAGCGCGGCCCGGGTCGGATTGCCGGTCCGCGCATATTCGTATCCGCCGCGCAGACCACCGACGCCGTCCTGGGCGAAGGTGCTGCTGGCGTAGATCGGTGCGTTGACGGCCCCGGTTGCCGGGTCCGGACGGAATCCGGCGTGGATCGCCGTGGTGGACAGGCCCTTATTGCTGTGCGATTGGTTCTGGCTCAACGGATCGGCAGGCAGACGGTGGTCATGATCTTGTCGGCGATCGTCTGGCGTTTGGCGTCCCACAGCGGGAACAGGTAGCCGATGCACAAGATCGCGCCGTCGATGATGTGTGCCAACTGGCGCACGATCGACATCCCGAACCCGATGGGCTGACCGGTCTGCTCGGAGACCACCTTGAACTTCAGCACTGACTTACCGATGCTCGATCCGGTGGTGCCCTGCCGATAACCGAAGTTCCAGATCCCGTAGGCGAGCGCCGCCAACCAGCCCACGAACATCAGTGCCGCGCCGGTGCTCGACGGCGTGACCGTGCAGGCGAATCCGTCGGAGCTGGTGATGCACTCCTTGTCGGCGGTGGTTCCGGCGATCATCGACGGAATGCCATAGAGCACCAGGATCGGCAGGAAGTCGACGAAGTAGGCGCCGACGCGAGTCAGCCACGAGGTGTACGCCGTTTGCGGCAGCTGACC
Organism: Mycobacterium sp. SMC-19; assembly: GCF_045310815.1. Taxonomy (NCBI): domain Bacteria; kingdom Bacillati; phylum Actinomycetota; class Actinomycetes; order Mycobacteriales; family Mycobacteriaceae; genus Mycobacterium; species Mycobacterium sp. SMC-19. Next base: position 145,487 of record NZ_JBJIAM010000001.1, read on the forward strand.
CACTGGAGTACCGGCCGCACCCGGGTACGCGCCGTAGCCCGGAGGGGCCGGCGGGTAGTTACCCGGAGGCGGCGGAGGGTAGTTGCCCGGAGGCGGCGGGGGATAGCTCCCGGGCGGCGGGGGCGGGTAGTTGCCCGGGGGCGGCGGGTAGTTGCCGGGAGGCGGCGGAGGGTAGTTGCCCTGCGACGGGAAGTCACCGGACGGGGGTGGGTAGTTGCCCTGCGGGGGCTGCGGAAAGTCGGTCATCTCCACCCTTTCGGGTCGTGTCGGTGAACGGTCCAAACGCTACCGCAGGACAGTGAACGTCAAGCCCTTATCGACGGCGTGGCCCGTCGGACAAAAAGCCCAACAGGTCGTGGCGGGTGATGACGCCCACAGGTTTGCCGTCCTCGACCACCATCACCGCGTCGACGTCGGCCAGGGCGGTGGCGGCGACGCCGACGACCTCGCCGGATCCGATCAGCGGCAGCGGCGGGCCCATGTGCTGCGACACCGCGTCGGCCAGCTTCGCGCGGCCCTCGAACACCGCGGAGAGCAGATCGCGTTCGGACACGCTGCCGGCCACTTCGCCGGCCATCACCGGCGGTTCGGCGCCGACGACGGGCATCTGCGACACCCCGTACTCCCGCAGGATCCCGATGGCGTCGCGCAGCGTCTCGGCCGGGTGGGTGTGGACCAGGTCCGGCAGCACCCCCGCCTTGGCCCGCAGCACATCGGCGACCGTGGGCTGCACCGTCGAACCGTCCAGCCGGGACCGCAGGAACCCGTAGGACGACATCCAGGAGTCGTTGAACAGCTTCGACATGTAGCCGCGGCCGCCGTCGGGCAGCAGGACGACGACGAGCGACTCGGGGCCGGCTTTGACGGCGGTCTCGACCGCCGCGACCACGGCCATCCCGCAGGAGCCGCCGACCAGCAACGCCTCTTCCCGGGCCAGGCGCCGGGTCATGTCGAACGAATCGGCATCGGAGACCGCAATGATGCCGTCGGGAATGCTCGGGTCGTAGGCGGCCGGCCAGAAGTCCTCGCCTACCCCTTCCACCAGGTACGGCCGGCCGGTCCCGCCGGAGTAGACCGAACCTTCGGGGTCTGCGCCGATGATCTGCACCCGGCCACCCGACACCTCTTTGAGGTAGCGGCCGGTGCCGGTGATGGTGCCGCCGGTCCCGATGCCAGCGACGAAATGGGTGACCTGGCCGTCCGTGTCGGTCCAGATTTCCGGACCGGTGGTCTCGTAGTGGCTCTCGGGGCCCGCCGGGTTGGAGTACTGGTCTGGCTTCCAGGCGCCGTCGATCTCCTCGACAAGCCGGTTGGAGACGCTGTAATAGCTGGCCGGGTCGTTCGGCGGTACCGCCGTCGGGCACACCACCACTTCGGCGCCGTAGGCCCGCAACACGTTCTGCTTGTCCTCACTGACCTTGTCCGGGCAGACGAACACGCACTTGTAGCCGCGGCGCTGGGCCACCAGCGCCAGGCCGACACCGGTGTTGCCGGAGGTGGGTTCGACGATGGTGCCGCCGGGCTTGAGCGCGCCGCTGGCCTCGGCGGCGTCGATCATCTTCACCGCGATGCGGTCCTTGGAGCTCGCACCCGGGTTGAGGTACTCGACTTTGGCCACCACCCGGCCGGCGCCGGGGGGAACGATCGAATTCAGCTCGACCAGGGGGGTGTTGCCGATGAGGTCACTGATGTGGCGCGCTATCCGCATGCCTGCCATCGTCTCAGGTTATTTGGCCGGGCGGTTCAGCGAGGCTCGACGGAGGAGAGCCGAAGCTCGAACCGCCTTATGAACCGGGCGGATCAACCGGTGGCTTCGCGGATGTATTCGCCGATCTGGCGCAGCGAACGAGTGGCCTCCGGCACGAACGGGGCGGCGATCTGGAAGACGTGAATCTGACCTGGCCACACTCGCAGCTCCACCGGGACACCGGCGGCCGCGAGCACCTTGGCCCCCAGCCGGGCGTCGTGCAGCAGCACCTCGGAACCCGAGACGTGGATCAAGGTCCGTGGAAGTCCGGGCTTTACGTGCTGTAGCGGCTCGAGGACGTCACTGCCGTGGGTGCGGTCGCGGCGGGCGGCCGCTTCCACCAGTTCCACCAACGCGTCAAATGCCTTGGGCGGGAACATGGCACCGGTGTGGATGTTGGGGTGTGCCTTCTTGGCTTCCTTGGCGATCTCCAGCAGCGGCGACATCGTGACGATCGCCGCGGGCATGTCTTCGTCGCCCTCCTCCAGCAACCGCTCGGCCAGCGCCAGCGAAAGGTAGCCGCCGGCCGAGTCGCCGGCCAGCACGATCTGGTCCGGTTGGTAACCCTGGCGGCGCAGCCAGCGGTAGCCGTCGTAACAGTCGTCCACGGCGTCGGCGATGGAGTACTTGGGAATCATCCGGTACTCCACCACCAGCACCGGGCTGTCGGCATACTTCGACAGCTTGGTGACGAGCCGGCCGTGGGTGTTGGCCCCGCAGGTCAGAAAGGCCCCGCCGTGCATGTAGAGCACGACGCGGCGGGTGCCGTCGGCGGGCAGGACGCCGGCGGCGCGCACCATCTGCGCCTTGCAGCGCGGCAGCCGGATGGTGGCGCGGATGGTGCCCGGCGCCGGCAGCATCGCCTTCGCGGCGAAGTCGAGCAGGCCGAACGGCCACGGCATCCGCGGTAGGTAGCTGCCGACCGAGAGAACGGGCCGAATGGTGGCCCGGGCCGCCAGCCACGCCAACCGTCCCTCGACGCTGGTCGACTCCTCGGCGACCTCGACGGGCAACCCATCATGACGACCGTAACGGTAGGGTCGCGGACTGGGGTACAAGCGACTGCGAACACGTAACGAGCTGGGAATTGTGTCGGGTGCGGTCATGATGGACACTCCCTCCAGCCGGCCCGGGCCGGCACAGCCAACGCGGTACCACGTATCGTCACACGCAGAAAATTGAGAAGAAATCTTACGATTCGTTCCGATGCAGCATCGGGTCCTCTTCGTGACCATATTTGTTTGCTGCACTCAGGTGACGTGGGCCTCCCTTCCCTAAAATCACAGGCATGGCGATCGGGGCAACGCGACGCTCAGCGGTCACGCTGACCACTGCGGGCGTGTTCGCTTTCAGCGGCACCCTCTACGTGGGTGTGCGCAATCTTCTGGCGGGCCAGGCCGACCGGGCCCGCCAGACCATCCCCAAGGCTTGGGGCCTTCCACCCCGTGCTGATGGTTTATACGGTCGCGACGACGCCGAAGTTCAGCCGTTTCACCGTGGGGAGAACGTCGATCTGCACCTGATGGTCTTCGGCGACTCCACCGCGACCGGCTACGGCTGCCTTTCCGCGGACGAGGTTCCCGGGGCGCTGATCGCCAAGGCGCTGGCGCAGCGCACCGGCTTGCGGATTCGGTTGAGCACCAAGGCAATTGTGGGCGCCACCTCCAAAGGCCTGGCCGGCCAAGTGGACGCGATGTTCGTCGCGGGCCCGCCACCGGACGTGGCGGTGATCATGATCGGCGCCAACGACATCACCGCGCTGCACAGCATCGCCGGCTCGGTGCAGCGACTGCGTGTCGCGGTGAAGCGGCTGCGCGCCAGCGGTGCGGTGGTGATCGTGGGCACCTGCCCGAAGTTCAGCGCGATCAGCGCGATACCGCGACCGCTGCGCTGGGTGGCGCACGCGAGGGCGTGCCAGCTGGCCCGGGCTCAGACCCTGGCGGTCAAGGCTGCCGGCGGGATCGCGGTGCCCTTCGCCGACTTTCGCGCACGGGAGTTCCATGACAGTCCCGGCCTGCTGTTCGCCGCGGACCAGTACCACCCGTCGGCGGCGGGCTACGCCCTGGCAGCGGGCCAAATGATCCCGGCGCTCTGCGCTGTGCTGGACCGGCCCGATTCCCGCGTGGTGGCCGCTTCGGGCTAGATTCGGCTCTATATACCCGATCTCAAGGAGCCTGAAGTGCCTGAAGCTGTAATCGTCTCAACTGCGCGTTCGCCGATCGGCCGGGCCGGTAAGGGATCCCTGGTCACCATGCGGCCCGACGACCTGGCCGCCCAGATGGTGCGCGCCGCCCTGGACAAGGTGCCCGCGCTGGACCCGCGCGAGATCGACGACCTGATGATGGGCTGCGGCCAGCCGGGCGGCGCCTCTGGCTACAACATCGGGCGCGTCGTCTCGGTGCTGCTCGGCTACGACTTCCTGCCCGGCACCACGGTGAACCGGTACTGCTCGTCGTCGCTGCAGACCACCCGGATGGCGTTCCACGCGATCAAGGCCGGCGAGGGTGACGCGTTCATCTCCGCCGGTGTGGAGACCGTCTCGCAGTTCGCGATCGGTGCCGCCGACGGCGCCCCGAACAGCAAGAACCCGCTGTTCAACGACGGGATCGCCCGCTCCGAGGCCGCCGCAGCCGGTGCCACCGAGTGGCACGACCCGCGCGGCGACGGCCTGCTGCCCGACGTCTACATCGCGATGGGCCAGACCGCCGAGAACGTGGTGCTGCACACCGGCATCAGCCGCGAGGACCAGGACCACTGGGGCGTGCGCAGCCAGAACCGCGCCGAGGAGGCCATCAACAGCGGCTTCTTCGCCCGCGAGATCTCGCCCGTGACGCTGCCCGACGGCACCGTGGTGAGCACCGACGACGGCCCGCGCGCCGGCACCACCTACGAGAAGATCAGCCAGCTCAAGCCGGTGTTCCGGCCCAACGGCACGATCACCGCCGGTAACGCCTGCCCGCTGAACGACGGCGCCGCCGCGGTGATCATCACCAGCGACACCAAGGCCAAGGAGCTGGGCCTGAAGCCGCTGGCCAGGATCGTGTCCACCGGGGTGTCGGGCCTGTCGCCGGAGATCATGGGCCTGGGCCCGATCGAGGCCGTCAAGAAGGCGCTGGCGAACGCGAAGATGTCGGTCTCCGACATCGACCTGTTCGAGATCAACGAGGCCTTCGCGGTGCAGGTGCTCGGCTCGGCCCGCGAGCTGGGCATCGACGAGGACAAGCTGAACGTGTCCGGCGGCGCGATCGCCCTGGGCCACCCGTTCGGTATGACCGGCGCCCGGATCACCGCCACCCTGCTGAACAACCTGGCCACCCACGACAAGCAGTTCGGCGTGGAGACCATGTGTGTCGGCGGCGGCCAGGGCATGGCCATGGTGGTCGAGCGGCTCTCCTGATTTCGTTGACTCTGCGCTCAGGGCGGGAAAGTTCGAGTAACCCCCGCCCTGGGCGCAGAGTCATTTTCGCCTCAGGGCGTCCCATGACTGGCGGACGCGTCGAACGACGTCGTAGCCCGGGTGTTCGGCAAGCACCGTGACGCGCGTCCAGCCCGCCTGCTGGATGTACTCCAGCCGCTCGACGTCCTTGACGAACTGTGGGCGGCTGGTGCGGTGCTGGTCGCCGTCTGGCGACCGCCTGATACAACGGACCGCGTCGGCCCAGGTCGAAAGCGGTGCGCTCGGGAGTGGTGGCGACGACGCCGCCAAGGTGCTGGGATTCGCCCTCCAGAATCAAGTCGGCACGGGTCTTGACGCCGTGCGGGGCCCGCGCGTTGCGCCAGATCAGTTCGACGATCGCGTCGTCGTCGACCCAGTTCGCGCCGTGCAGGGCGGCCGCGGCCAGGCCGCTGACGACCGCTTGGCGGTGCGACCACAACCAGGCGGCCTGGGTCCGGTGCAGGAGCGTGGGTTCGGCGGGCTTTTCCTGGTAGACGTTCGGCAGGACTGCGGTGTGGAACTGGCGCAGCTCATGGCGGCTCAAAGTTCCAGCAGCTAATGCCTCGCTACCGATGAATGGCTGTCCCATGTCGGCATGCTGCCCGGGGCCACCGACATAAAAAATGACTCTGCGCTGAGGGCGGGTGCTACTCGCACTTTCGCGCGCTCAGCGCAGAGTCAACGGGAAAGCTAGCGGGTCACTCGCTCTGGAAGTAGCTGAGCAGACGCAGGATCTCCAGGTACAGCCAGACCAGGGTCACGGTCAGGCCGAGTGCGATACCCCAGGCGGCCTTCTCCGGCGCGCCGGCACGGATCAGCTGGTCGGCTGCGTCGAAGTCGATCAGGAAGCTGAACGCGGCGATACCGATGCACACCAGCGAGAAGATGATGGACAGCGTGCCGCCGCTGCGCAGGCCCAGGCCCTCGCCGCCGCCGACGCCGAACAGCGACAGCACCAGGTTGCCGATCATCAGGGCCAGCACACCGAACATGCCGGCGACAAGCATCCGGGTGAACTTCGGGGTGACGCGGATGGCGCCGGTCTTGTAGACGACCAGCATGCCGCCGAACACGCCGAGGGTCCCCATCACGGCCTGACCGATCATCGAGCCGGCGTTGCCGGTCCCCACGGTGAAGGCCGTCAGCACCCAGGAGATGGCACCGAGGAACAGGCCCTCGAGCACCGCGTAGCTGAGCACCACCGCCTTGTTGTCCTGCTTGCGGGCGAACATGGCGACCATGACCACGGCCAGACCGCCGAACGCACCGATGAAGGTCAGCGGCCCGGCCAGCGCTTGGTTGGCCGACACCATGAAGAAGGAGATGATCGCCGCCACGCTCAGCACGCCGAGCGTGATGCCGGTCTTGGTGACGACGTCATCAATGGTCAGCGGGCGAGTGACCTCCCGCTGCTGGTACTGCGCCAACGACGGGTCGACCTGGTAGGTCTGACTCATCTGCTGAGTGGCACCGGCCATACCGGTTCCGAACTGCGCGTAGCCGCCCTGTTTGGGCAACGAACGAAATACCGGGTTGCTGGTCTCCCGCACCGTCCCGATCCTCTCCTGGGGCTGTGAAGCTAAGGGTTTACGAATACTGAATCAACGTTTCCCGACTCGCCGGAGTTCCCGACGGCGTTCGGGCCGCTCTGCTGCCAAACCTTACCCGCGGATCAGTGACCGCGCGTAGGGATCTACATTGCGAAGGCGTGACAGGTGAATCTGACGAGGTCCTGGCCCGCGTTGACAACGGGGTCGGCCTGCTGACACTCAACCGTCCGAAGGCGATCAACTCGCTGAACCTTCCGATGGTGACCGCCATGACCGCGGCGCTGTCCAGCTGGGCCGAGGATCCGGCGGTCACGGCGGTGGTGCTCACCGGTGCCGGCGAGCGCGGACTGTGCGCCGGCGGCGACGTGGTCGCGATCTATCACAGCGCCAAAGCCGACGGCGCGGATGCGCGACAATTCTGGTACGACGAGTACCTGCTCAACGCGCAGATCGGCGGATACCCCAAGCCGTACGTGTCGTTGATGGACGGCATCGTGATGGGCGGCGGCGTCGGAGTCGGGGCGCACGCCAACACCCGGGTGGTCACCGACACCACCAAGATGGCCATGCCCGAGGTCGGTATCGGCTTCATCCCCGATGTCGGCGGCACCTATCTGCTCGCCCGCTCCCCCGGCCGGCTCGGTCTGCACGCCGCACTGACCGGCGCGCCGTTCTCCGGCCCGGATGCCATTGCGCTGGGCTTCGCCGACCACTACGTGCCGCACGCCGCGCTGGAGGCCTTCACCGCGGCGATCATCGCCGACGGGGTGGACAGTGCATTGGCAGCACACGCGGTCGAGGCGCCGCCGAGTCAGCTTGCCGCACACCGCGACTGGATCGACGAGTGCTACGCACACGACACCGTCGCCGAGATCGTGGCGGCGCTGGCCGGCCACGCCAGCCCCGACGCCAACGCCGCTGCCGAACTGATCGGCACCCGGTCCCCGGTCGCCTGCGCGGTGACATTGGAGGCGGTGCGCCGGGCGGGCCGGCTCGCCACCTTGGAAGACGTGCTGATCCAGGAATACCGGGTTTCCTGCGCGTCGCTGCGCTCGCATGATCTGGTGGAGGGCATCCGCGCCCAGTTGGTCGACAAGGACCGCAATCCGCAGTGGTCACCGGCGACGCTGGCCGAGGTGACCGCCGCCGACATCGAGACGTACTTCGTGCCCGCCGAACCCGACCTGACCTTTTAAGGAGAACCCATGACTTACGAAACCATTCTCGTCGACCGCGACGGCCGTGTCGGCACCATCACGTTGAACCGGCCGCAGGCACTCAACGCCCTCAACAGCCAGGTGATGGGCGAAGTCACCACCGCCGCAGCCGAATTCGACGCCGACCCGGGCATCGGGGCGATCATCATCACCGGCAGCGCCAAGGCGTTCGCCGCGGGAGCGGACATCAAGGAGATGGCCGATCTGAGTTTCGCCGAGGTGTTCGCCGCCGACTTCTTCGCCGCCTGGTCCAAGCTGGCTGCGGTGCGCACCCCGACCATCGCCGCGGTGGCCGGGCACGCCCTGGGCGGCGGCTGCGAACTGGCGATGATGTGCGACCTGCTGATCGCCGCCGACACCGCCAAGTTCGGCCAGCCGGAGATCAAGCTGGGTGTGCTGCCCGGCATGGGCGGCTCCCAGCGACTGACCCGGGCCATCGGCAAGGCCAAGGCCATGGACCTGATCTTGACCGGCCGCACCATCGATGCCGCCGAAGCCGAGCGCTCCGGGCTGGTGTCCCGCGTGGTGCCGGCCGACGACCTGCTGGCCGAGGCCGGCAAGGTCGCCGCCACCATCGCCGGGATGAGCCTGTCGGCGGCCCGGATGGCCAAGGAAGCCGTCAACCGGGCCTTCGAGTCCACCCTGGCCGAAGGACTGCTCTACGAGCGCCGCCTGTTCCACTCGGCGTTCGCCACCGAGGACCAGACCGAGGGCATGGCGGCCTTCACCGAGAAGCGCGCGCCGAACTTCACCCACCGCTGAGTCGATCTCCGATGAGCGCGACAGCCACCGACACCGCCACCGCGGAAACACCGCCGGAAGCGGCCGCGCGCGCACCCTGGTGGGTCCGGCACTACACGTTCACCGGCACCGCGGTGGGCCTGGTGTTCCTGTGGCTGTCGCTGACGCCGTCGCTGCTGCCGCGTGGGCCGCTGTTCCAGGGTTTGGTCAGCGGCGGCTCGGGCGCCATCGGCTATGCCCTGGGTGTGTTCAGCGTCTGGCTGGTCCGCTACATGCGCTCGAAGGACACCAGCCCGCCGGCCCCGCGGTGGGCCTGGCTGGTGCTCATCCCCGTCGCGGCGATCATCCATCTCTGGGTGGTGTGGACGATCCACGGCTGGCAGGACCAGATGCGCGACCTGATGGGTGTGCCGCGGCTGACTTGGTACAACTACCCGCAAGCCGGCGCGATAGCGGTGGTCACACTGTTCATCCTGGTCGAGATCGGCCAGCTGATCAGGCTGCTGATCCGCTTTCTGATGCGCCAGCTCGAACGCGTTGCGCCGCCGCGGGTTTCGGCCGTTGTCGCAGTGTCGTTACTGGTGACCCTGGTTGTGGCGGTGCTCAACGGCCTGGTGCTCAAGACCGCGATGCACGTCATGAACAGCACCTTCGCCTCGGTCAACGAGGAGACCAGCCCCGACCGGGCGGCCCCGTCGACCCGGCTGCGCTCCGGCGGGCCGGAGTCGCTGGCCTCCTGGGAGTCGCTCGGCCATCAGGGCCGCATCTTTGTGGCCAATGGACCGACCGTCGCCCAGCTCAGCGCGTTCAACGAGAAACCGGCCACCGAACCGATTAGGGCCTACGCCGGCCTGAATTCGGCCCACGGGATCAAGGAGACCGCGGAGCTGGCCGCGGCCGAGTTGGCCCGCACCGGTGGACTGAGCCGCGCGGTGGTGGCCGTGGCCACCACGACGGGCACCGGCTGGATCAACGAGGCGGAGGCCTCGGCCCTGGAATACATGTTCAACGGCGACACCGCGATCGTGAGCATGCAGTATTCGTTCCTGCCCAGCTGGCTGTCTTTCCTGGTCGACAAGGAGAACGCTCGCCAGGCCGGCCAGGCGCTGTTCGAAGCCGTCGACAAGCAGGTGCGGGCCCTGCCGGAGGCCAAGCGCCCCAAACTGGTGGTGTTCGGGGAAAGCCTCGGTTCCTTCGGCGGCGAAGCCTCCTTCATGAGCCTCAACAATGTGCTGGCCCGTACCGACGGTGCCCTGTTCTCCGGCCCGACGTTTCAGAACACCATCTGGACCGACCTGACCATCAACCGCGACCCCGGTTCCCCGCAGTGGCTGCCGATCTACCACGACGGCCGCGCCGTGCGGTTCGTGGCTCGCCCGGATGACCTGGCACGCCCCGACAACCCTTGGGGCGCACCGGATACGCCGCGGGTGGTGTACCTACAGCACGCCTCCGACCCGATCGCCTGGTGGCATCCCGATCTGCTGTACCACAAGCCGGACTGGCTGAAAGAGCCCCGCGGCTACGACGTGCTGCCGCAGGTGCGCTGGACTCCGATCGTGACGTTCCTGCAGGTCTCGGCCGACATGGCGGTGGCTATCGACGTGCCCGACGGCCATGGCCACAGCTACGTCGCCGACGCCGCCGACGCGTGGGCGGCGATCCTACATCCAGCGACGTGGACCCCGGACAAGACTGAACGGCTCCGCCCCCTGTTGCACTCCAACGCTTAGTCCGACCAGTGGGGCCGGCTCCACCAACTCCCCGACGGCGGCCAGGGCCTGATAGCCGCCGATGACGTCGGTGGCACGGTGTAGCCCCAAGTCCTGCAGGGCGGCCGCGGCCAGGCTCGAGGTGTAGCCCTGCGAGCACAGGATGACCCACTGCACGTCGTCGTCCACCGCTTGCGGCAGCCGCGCGTCGCTGGTCGGATCGCAGCGCCACTCCAGCACGTTGCGTTCGATCACCAGCGCTTCGGGCACTTGGCCTTCCTCCGCGCGCTGGGCCGCCGGCCGGATGTCGACCAGGTGTGCGCCATTGCGCAGCGCCTCGGGCACTTCATCGGCGGTCAGCCGGTGCAGCTTGGCGCGGGCGGCCTCCAACACCCGGTCGATGCGGCTGGTCACGTGCGTTGTGGTCATGACGCCTCCGGGTGCGAAGTGAGTTCGGTGCGCTGCCTACGCAAAGTATGGTCCTGCGAGACGTCGTAGTAGGACATTTCCACCAGTGGCGGCGAGTAGGCGTGCACGCTCAGCGTCGGGGCGGCCGGTTCGAACTGGTTTATCGGCGGCGCCCAGACCACATCGTGCACCCAGCCCTGGGTGAACGCGGCCTGGTCCCCCGCATCCAGCCGTCGCTGCGCCAGCTCGCGACCATTCCAATGGAACTCCTCCAACGAGCCGGACAACACGGTCAGCGCGCCGAGCGAGTCGCCGTGATCGTGCAGCTCGGTGGCGTGGCCCGGCACCCAGCTGATCAGCCAGATGTCGAGCCGATCGTCACCGTGGATTCGAGCGAACCAGCGCTGATCGTCGGGCAGCCCCGACTCGGGCAGCAAGTGGTTGTAGCGGCCTTGCAGCACCGCGTCGGCGGCCAGGTCGGTGGTCTGCAAGAGGTCGGGCAGGCGCAACGAGCGCGACCGCGAGGGTGAGCGCCGCAGCGCGATGGGATCAGCGATAACCATGGTGAGAACTCCAGAGAGGATGGGGTGGATTCAAGGAAGGGGTCGGCGGCAGCGTTCAGCTGCGGCAACAACAACCCCGGAACCCGACGTACTCCATCACAGCGGCCATGCTATGCGGGTGCGGCGCCGGCCGCATCGGCGGGTCGCCCAGAGTACGCACGTTTCCAGGCCCTCCCGGCGCGGCAATACCCGCCGTGACCTGCTGGTTCCTGTCGGTACTACGGTTGTAATCGCAATGACGGAAAGAACCGGCGCGGTATTGCCCGCAAAATGGTGGACATGACTTCTGCTGCGGAATCCCGCGCGGCCCGAGCACCCCGGGTGGCCCTGGTGCTCGGCAGCGGCGGTGCGCGCGGCTATGCCCACATCGGGGTGATCGCCGAGCTGCGCGACCGCGGCTACGACATCGTCGGGATCTCCGGATCGTCGATGGGTGCGCTGGTGGGTGGGCTGCAGGCCGCCGGACGACTCGATGACTTCGCCGAATGGGCCAAGTCGTTGACCCAGGGCGCGGTGCTGCGCCTGCTGGATCCCTCGTTCACCGCGGCCGGGGTGCTGCGGGCGGAGAAGATTCTCGATGTCGTCCGGGACATCTTGGGCGATATCGATATCGAAGAGCTGCCGGTCCCCTATACCGCTGTGGCGACCGATCTGATCGCGGGCAGATCGGTGTGGCTGCAGCGCGGGCCGGTCGATACGGCCATCCGCGCCTCGATCGCCATCCCCGGGGTGATCGCACCGCACGTGGTCGATGGGCGCCTGCTCGCCGACGGCGGCATCCTCGACCCGCTGCCGATGGCTCCGTTGAGCGCCGTCAACGCCGACCTGACGCTGGCGGTGAGCCTCAACGGCGGCGACCCGACCGCCGCCGGCCCGGCCGCCGAGGATTCCGAGCGAGACGTGCCGGCTGGTCGATTGAATCGCATGTGGCGCAGTACGTCTGCGCTGCTGGACACCAGCGGCGCACGCTCCCTGCTGGACCGGCCGACGGCACGGGCGATCCTGGACCGGTTCAGCAGCGGTGAGTCCGAGCCCGGCGGTTCAGCGAGTCTCGACGCAGGAGAGGCGAAGCTGGGACCACCGCATGGGCCCGGCGAGGACGAGGAGTCGGCCCCCGGGGTGCCCAAACTCGGCAGCTTCGAGGTGATGAACCGGACCATCGATATCGCCCAGGCGGCGCTGGCCCGCCATCAGCTCGCGTCGCACCCGCCCGATCTGCTCATCGAGGTGCCCCGCGTCGCCTGCCGCAGCCTGGACTTCCATCGCGCCGCCGAGTTGGTCGACGTCGGCCGGGAACTCGCCGCCCGCGCCCTCGACGCCGCGCTTTGACCCAATGGCGACGACCCGCAGCGCCCGACTCCGTCGCGCTTGCGATCGTCGCAGCCCTAGCCAGCCAAAAACTGGGCGATGGCGCCGGCTTGCCGTCGGCCCTGTTCGCGTCCGGCCTGCGCCGACGGCAACCGGCACGCCGGGTCGAGCGGATTGCCCCCGAAGGAGCGCAGCGCGTCATCGTCGGCCAGCACCGCGCACACTCGGCCCGCGAACGCCGCGATCTCCCCATCGACTCCGCCACCGGTGGGCACCAGCAGCACGGCCTCGTCGCAGTCGGCGGCCACATCGAGGTTGACCGTGCTGCGCACCCCGCCATCCATGTAGCGGTGCGTGCCGATCACCACCGGGGGCCAGGCGCCCGGCACCGCGCAACTGGCCGCCACCGCGTCGATGAGTTCCACACCGGAGTCGCGGTCGAAGACCGTCAGCTCCCCGGTGTCGATGTCGATCGCGGTGATCCGCAGCGTGCGCTCCGGCCAGTCGTGTGACGGCAGGCGGTCGGCGATGATCCCGCGCCGCACCGGTGCGGCAACGGTCTGCGCCGACAGGGCCACCGCGCCGATGCCCTGCAGTTTCTGCGCAGTGGTCGTGTTGGGCTCGGTGATTGCCGCCACGAACAGCTCGGTAAGCGCATCGGCACCGACCCCCGGATCGATCTCCGAGCAGGTCTGCGAAACCTGGCGGGCGAACAACTGCTCCAGGCTCAGCCCGCTGCCGATCTGGGCGGCCACCGCCGACCCGGCCGATGTCCCCACCAGCACAGCGGATTCCAGCAGTTCCCACGCGGCGTCGGGCGACTCGTCGGCGATGCCGCACAAGACGCCGGTCTCCCAGGCGATGCCCGCTACCCCACCGCCGCCGAGCACCAGGGCGCGTTTGACTGTCATGTCCGTCCATTCCATGGGTGTTGGGCCTCCTGGGCGGCGGCAGTAAGATCTTCCCGGCGCAGTTGCCGGGCGGGCGGATCGGGCAGCACCAATTGGCGGGTGATCCGCAGGCCCGCATCGACGTGCACCAGCTGGCCCGGCTCGATCGGTTCCCAGCGGGTGTCATCGTCCATCGGTTCGGTGGCGAACACTACCGCGGGTCGGCCGCGCAACTTCGCGGCATCGGCTCGAATCCGCTTGGTGCGCAATGTCAAACCTCCGGGCGCTGTGCCGTCTCGCCGGTCCAGGATGTAGAGCTCGTTGGGCAGGGGGTACCGCAGCGCCCACATGTCGGTGGAGGTGCTCAGCAGCAGATTGAGCGCGTAGATCGGCACGTTGGCGGCCAGCCACCGCACAGCGTCGACCAGGCCGCCCGTCACGTCGCCGCGCCGCGCCCGGATCGCGGCGGTGATGAGGGCGAAGATCCGTTCGGAGTCGGTATCGCCTCGCACCATGCCGTAGCCGTCGACTTCGCGCAGCCGCTGGTCAATCGCGGGAAGATCTTCGACAACGCCGTTGTGCGCGAAGATGCGGTTGTCCTGCAGGAACGGGTGAGTGTTGGCGACACTCCGAGCGCCGGTGGTGGCGTAGCGTACGTGCGCGACGAAGGTGGTGCCGGTCAGTTCATGTGCAGCGGTAGCGAATTCGGTGTCCTGCCACGCCGCGATCGGCTGCTTGCGCAGCTGCGATTGCCCGTAGCCGTCGAACACACCCAGGCCCGTGCCGTCGGGGTTGCGCCGGCTCTGTTCGGCCAGATTGTCCGCGGCGTCGAGCAGCCAGAACGTTGAGGTCACGACGCTGGTCCCGGCGTGCAGCCCGAAAAGTCGGCACATCGGCGGACTCAGCCCTCCAACAGGGCGGACAGTCGTGCCAAGGCCTGACGCGCGTAGCCCTTCCACAGCCAGCCGAGCACCGGCAGCACCGGCGCGGCCAGCCTGGACCGGGGGTGGATGACCCAGCTCCAGGTGACCGTGGTGCCCGAACCAGCGGGGGCGAACTGCCAGCGGCCCTCGACGTGGGCCACCAGCGGCGCCATCGGGCCGGTGATGTCGGTGAGCCGGTAGGCGAACGCCCGGGGTGGATCGACCTCGGTCAACTCCTCGCGCATGCTGCCGCCGCCGGTCAGTACCACCGTGCGGGTCTGCCCGACGCTCGCCCACTCACCGTGCTTATGCGGTGGTCCCAGCTTCGCCTCTCCTTCGTCGAGGCTCGCTGAACCACCGGTTTGGTCCCGGACCTCTTTGATCGGCGGGATAGGCCCGTACCAGCGGCGGAAGAGCTCCGGCAGCGGCAATGGCAGTGTTGCGGCGAATGCGTCGGCGACGGTCGCCGGTACCGTCCGAGACTGTTCGACAACCAGGGCCATCAGCCGAGGGTAGCGCTCAGCGCGCCAGGTGCGGAGCGGCCCGGCCGGTGATGAGCGGCAGCTCGAAGAACCCGGCGAACCCGGGCGGTGCCGCACAAGTAGCCGGGATGGCGTTGACGCAGTGCGCCGCGGTCGCCACGACACCCGGGTTGCTGACCAGGCCGGCTTCGACCGTCTCGGGCTGCCAGCCCTTCACGGTGACGAACGTGTCGGGGTTGCCCCGCACCTCCATCTCGTAGCGCTCGCCCGCGGGTCCGAAACTCCATGGCGGGTCGAGGTTCTCCTCGCCCATCTGCCAGTTGACCGTG
The DNA here is from genome assembly GCF_045310815.1 of Mycobacterium sp. SMC-19. Taxonomy (NCBI): domain Bacteria; kingdom Bacillati; phylum Actinomycetota; class Actinomycetes; order Mycobacteriales; family Mycobacteriaceae; genus Mycobacterium; species Mycobacterium sp. SMC-19. The sequence continues at coordinate 160,793 of NZ_JBJIAM010000001.1, forward strand.
ACCCGTGCCACCACCTCGTCGCCGACGGTCGCCTCCCAGTGGAACCGGCGCCCGGCCACCTGACCGGGTTCGATCGCACCGATCGGCGAGTCGATCGGTGCGGTGGCCACCGCCACCTCCTGCGAGGAACGGATGTGCTCATCGGCGGCGAAACCCAATCGGTCCACGCACAAACGCACCGATTGGCGGAACCCGCCGTCGAGCAGCTTCTGCATCGGGCCGCTCAGCGCCTGATCGGGGGTACCGCCGAAACCCATGACGTACCGCAGCACGTCCGGGGCATCGTAGGTACGCAGGTCCGAATACTCTTCGCCGCGAATGAATGTCACGCCGGTGGACATCACCGACAGCAGCAGCGGGAACAGTTCGAAGGCCGCACCCGGGCCGATACCGGCGCCGTGCAGGGTCACGCCACCTTCACGCGCTGCGGCCTCCAGCGGTCCCACCTCCTTTTCGGAGGGGTAGAACCAGCCGACCGGGGTGATGACGTTCTTGCCCGAACGCAGCAGCGTGGCGACCTCGTCGGGGTTGGGCATCAGGGGCGCGTAGATCACCGCGTCGGCGTCGAGCGCCAGGATCTCCTCGACGCTGTCGGTGGCGGTGACGCCCACCGGTTCGGTGCCGATGATCTCCCCGACGTCCTTGCCGCTCTTGGACTTCGAGTGCACCCAGCAGCCGACCAGCTGCAGGTCGGGGTGCTCGAGCACACCCTTGATCGCGGCGACGCCTACCCCGCCGGTTGCCCATTGGATGACACGCAGGCTCATCAGTCACGCACCTCGCTCACTTGGTATTGATCCTCGGAGTACCTGGCCCGGATGGTCTTCTTGTCGTACTTGCCGACGCTGGTGCGCGGGATCGCCTCGACGAACGTCCAGCGCTCCGGCAGCCACCAGCGGGCGACCTTGTCGGACAGGAACGTTCGTAGCTCGGCACCGCTGACCGAAGCGCCGGTGCGGGCCACCACGACGGCCAGCGGCCGCTCCTGCCAGCGCTCGTCGGGCACCCCGACCACCGCGGCTTCCACGACGTCGGGGTGCGCGATCAGCTCGTTCTCCAGTTCCACCGAGGAGATCCACTCCCCGCCGGACTTGATCACGTCTTTGGCCCGGTCGGTCAGCGTGATGAAGCCCTGCGCGTCGATGCGGCCGACGTCGCCGGTGCGCAGCCAGCCCGAGGAGAACTTGGATTCGTCCTGGCCGCGGTAGTAGGCGCCGGTGATCCAGGCGCCGCGCACCTCCAGTTCGCCGACCGCCTCGCCATCGTTGGGCAGCACCGCGTCCTCGTCGTCGACGATGCGGGTCTCGACACCGCAGACCGGCCGGCCCTGGGTGCCCCGCAGCGCCCAGTGCTGTTCGTCCGGGGTGCCCGGCGGCGGCCAGGCCATGGTGGCCATCGGTGAGGTCTCGGTCATGCCCCACAGCTGCCGCACCTGCACGTCGTGGCGCTGCTCGAACGCCTGCATCAGCGAGACCGGAACCGCCGACCCGCCGCAGGCCGCCAGCCGCAATGACGAGATGTCATGGCCGGGTTCGCGTTCCAGGTAGTGCATGACGTCGTTCCAGATCGTCGGCACCGCACCGGCCACGGTGGCCCGCTGCGATTCGATGAGGGCGACCAGCGACTTGGCGTCCAGGTGCCGGTCGGGCATCGCCAGGTCCGCGCCGGCCATCAGCGCCGAATACGGCAGCCCCCAGGCGTTGGCGTGGAACATCGGCACGATCGGCAGCACGCAGTCGATCGCGCCGATCCCGGTGCCGTTGGTGGTGCATCCCGCCATGGCGTGCAGGTAGCTGGACCGGTGGCTGTACACCACACCCTTGGGGTTGCCGGTGGTGCCGCTGGTGTAGCACATGGCGGCCGCCGAGTTCTCATCGATGACCGGCCAGTCGAACTCGTCGGGCTCGGCGGCCAGCAGCTCGGCGTAGCCCAGCACGGTCTTGCCGGAGGCCTCCAACGCCGCACGGTCGCCGTCGCCGACGAGGATCACGGTGTGCACGGTCTCCAGTTGCGCCAGCACCGGGGCCAGCAGGGGCACCAGGGACTCGTCGACCAGGATGATCCGGTCCTCGGCCTCGTTGGCGACGAAGACGATCTGCTCGGCGAACAGCCGGATGTTGAGCGTGTGCAGCACCGCGCCCATCGCCGGAACCGCCAGGTAGGCGGCCAAGTGTTCGGTGTTGTTCCACATGAAGGTGGCCACCCGCTCGTCGCCGGTGATACCCAGACGCCGCAGGGCATTCGCCAGCCGGGCGACCTGCCCACCGAGCTCGCGATAGGTGGTGACCCGATATCCATCGTCGGCCGCGGTGGTGACCGTGCGGTCACCGTGGACGGCCGTGACGTGGTTCAAGATGGCGCCGACCGTCAGCGGCCAGTGCTGCATGGTGCTGTGCATCGACCTATTCGATCACGCCACCATCGCGCACGTGGCGTGGGTTACAGCGCGGGTTCGAGTTGCAGCATGCGGGTGACGGCGTCGTCGAGTTCCAGCTGCTCGTGCAGCAACGCTGAAGGCGCCGGCAGGTCGGTCAGCGACGCGATGGTCACCTTGCCGTCGAACCCGGCGATGTAGAGCCGGCTGCCGTCGGCGCTCTCCGCGGCGCAGGACGCCTCGGCGATGCCGGTCAGCGTGCCCAGGGTTTCGCTGGTGCGCGCACACAGCACCAAAACGGCGCCCTGCGTCACCAGGTAAACCCGCTGGCCGTCACGCCCGGCGATCAGCTGGACCAGCTGCGCCTCCAGGGCACGGCTGGCGGTGACCGCGTGGGTGCGGGCGTCGACAACGTGGACCCGGCTGCGGCCGTCGGGACCGGCAGTCGCCACGTACAGCCGGGCACCGTCGGGGCTGACCGCGACATCGATGATGCTCGCGCCGATCCGGATGGTGTCGATGATGTTCAGGTCGCGGTCCAGCACCGTGATGGTGTCGCCGGTGGGCTGGCGGACCGCCGCGTACAGCCGCCGGCCGTCCGCACTGATCCGCAGGCCGGCTGCTGCCGCCCCCGGGTGCCCGGACACCGCGGCGGACCCGGCGGGGCGCATGGCCGCGTCGAGCACCAGCACGTCGACACCGGCCGAGCCGGTACGGGTGAGGTAGACGCGGCTGCTGGTCGGGTCGGCGACCAGGTCGCCGATGTCCATGGCCACCGGGTAACACCCGGCGACTTCGGCGGTGTCGACGTCGATCGCCAGCACGGCGTCCAGAGCGGTCGAGCCCGCGGTGACGTAGGCCCAGCCGGTCCCGGCAGGACCGGCGGCGATCGAGAACGGCTCGTCGGCCTGGAAGACGGTGTTCACGATTTTGCAGCTGACGGTGTCGATGATCGAGACGGTGTCGTCGCCGTAGTTGGTGGCCAGCAGGCGCCGGCCGTCTGCGGTGACCGCGAGGCCGCCGATCGGGCCGCGGTCCAGGGTCACGGTGTTCGCGACGAGGGATGCAGATTTGGCCAATCTATAAGCCGGCACGTCGTCCACATCGCTCCTATCAACCACTGTTCGCATCGCTTCGTTCGTATCGTCACTGCCCTCGCACCCGCACGGCCATCGCAGCGCGACCCGGTCGAGACCGGGATGCCGGGGCGGGGCGTCCGATCGATCTTAGCGGTGAATTCGAGGTAACAGGAAAATGTCGTAATTATTGTGATCGAGGTCGCAGGCTAATCCCAACCGCACCATGTCCCACCGGGCAAAATCGCAGGATCCAGGCCTGCTAGCAACTTCATTGATAAGCCCTGAACAGCCCGTATTACTCCGGTGGCTAACTTGTGATGTGTGCCGCGATTAACATTGAATAAGAAATTAAGAACTCCCAACAGGAAATTCGGCGCTTCCCGTCGCAGCGCCCTTGCAAATTCTCGGGTGGGCGGGTATGGGCCAGACAAAGACGCCGGTCAGGCGGTGCGGCGCGGCCCGATGGAGCCCTGCCGGACCTAGGATTCGCACGCCACGCCATCGCCGTCTCGATCAAGTCGTAGACGTCGTTGCCGACGACCGTGACGGGGCCTTGAACGTACGCCGGGCCGTTACCGCCCTTGCCCTGGCAGTCGACGTCACGTGCGATCGGCACACAGGCGCCCGCGTAGTTGGAATCACACTGCGGGTCCTGCTGCTGTGACGTGGGTAGCGCGCCGGCCACCGGAGCGAGGGCAAGCGCGGCAGCGATGCCAACTGTCAGCACGATCTGTTTCCGCATGCCGGCAGACAGTAGCCGCCGCAGGTCGTTCATCGAGGGGAAATGGACGCCCCCAGTCGGACTCGAACCGACACTGGGCGGATTATTGGAACGGACGGGCGGCCTCTCTGAGCGCTCGGGTAACCCCTGGTAGATGGTCCTTCAGCTAACCCAAATATCAACTGCAACTGCTACTTTAGCCCGTTTAGCACACGGTTACGGCACGGAGCCGGTACGGCCCCGATATGCCCCTGGCCGCCGGGGTGTGCCGGGGGTAGCGGCCTGGACCAGCGCGGGCGTTCGGGTTAGCACGGCGCATCCTCCTCGCTGGCTGCAGCAGCCACCTCGCCAGTGTGTTCTGCGACCATCGCCGGAAGCTCGTAAGCGAGGCGGATCAGTTGACGCGTGAATAGCGCGACGTCCATCGCTTCGTCCGGTGTCGTGGACGGAATTTCGTGGTTAGCCTCGTTGCCGACATCTTTGATCTTGTCTACCCAGGGTCGCATGAGTTTAGTGATGACGCCTTCACTCTCCAGATGACTCAGTGCTTGCTGGAAGGTCGGGGCGCGGCCGTTCTTGTCCTTCTCAGGCAGGCCGTGCGCTACCGCAATGTGGAACAGAAGCTTGCGGCACATCATGACCGCAGCCGTGTTAGCGCCGACTGAAAGACAACCGAGGGCTTCAGTCCACGCAGCAAGGTCGTCGCCCTCCAGAACACTCGGAATGTCAAGCGGACGAACACCGGGACTTACGGTGCCTTCATTGTCTACGTGGCCTCGGAAGCAACTTACGCATCGAAGCCAAATTGTGAGGGGGCGCCCACTGATGTTGTTAACGGGTTTAGTTCTGCCGACGACGATCATTTGATTGCCTCCGCAGTACGCGCATGGGACTCGCACCGAAGTGTCGTCGTCGTTTACGTCGAACTGCGAATAGCCACCGACGAGGTATAGGTCCTTGCGAACACCTGCCACGTGCCCGATTGTCGCACCACTAACCTACAAACAACGACAGAACCAGTCCCGCCCCGGCTGCGTCTTTGTGGCCGTCACGGAAGAACGGCGACGGGACCGGGCGACCGGGCGACCGGGTAGCAGTATGCGGTGCCACTGGATTGGTCACCCGCTCGCTATGTGGACGTTCTACGACACGATCATGATGCCCGCGTTGGAGGCGGTCGGGCTACCGGCGAGTCGACCGCTCGCCAAAGACGGCACCCTGATCCCAGCCGTTCGCGGGGTCCGGCTCCACGACCTACGCCACACGTTCGCCGTGCTCGAGCTCTCGGCGGGGGTCCACTTCATGCAGGTGTCGAAGTGGTTAGGACACGGCACGTTCACTCTAACTCTCGACACTTACGGTGACGGGGCCCCTCAGGACCACGGTGGCGCGCTCAACGACCTCCCCGCCCCAACTCGGGTCTCGATCTCCGCGCCGACCACCGAACCTGAACCGGAACTCGTACCGGTGATCCTGCTATTCGGCCGATGACTCGGATGTCGCCAGGACATCTCGGGACGCCGACACAAAATCAGAAACCGCAGCCTCAACCCCGCTGAATATTGCGGCAAGCTCCATTCTGTCATTGTCGCGTACGTTCACGAGAGTCGAAGTCGCTTCACTGCTGAGCGAGGCGGTGTTCGCGAGCATGCGGACTGCCTCATTCATTTCAATTACTAACCTTCTGGTCTCCGCGCGGTTTGCGAGTTTCACCAACTCCAGAACGCGCGCCTTCAGGGACTCCTCCCCCATGACCTCGAAAGCTGCAGCTAAGCCATCGAGCCGTCTTACCTGTACATTTTGCAACTCAAGTGCACCCGACGCGGAAGCATCGGTCCGCTTGTCGTATGCGAGCATCCGGTAGCCCTCAACTGCGCCGATTGCGCAATCAACAACGTCCATCACCATTCTGAGCAGCGTGTCCCGCCGCCAGACTCGGTACTCTTGACTACGAGCTTCCACCCAGTACGCCCTGGCGCGATCTTCCGCTGCGGCGATGGTGTCATTCGTCGCATTCCGGGCTGCCAATCGATCGTCCTCGGCCGCGGCATGGGCCGCACTGCGATCGTTATCTGCTCTTGCGTTGGCTGCGTCGATCGCTTCGCGGTTCACCTTGTTGCTCCGCCACATTACGACTAGCGCGGCGCACGCCACGATGATGGAGCCCAGCACTGGCAGCCACGACTGCCACAAATCAGCACCGCTGATGAGTTCGATTTTCAACGGCTCGTCCACTGCATGATCGTCTCACGAGCCGTTGACTCCACTGCTTATATTCTGGCCGTCGGGGTGAAGCGCATGGGCTCCCCGATCCAGCCGAGTGAATAACTCATCTACCAGCACTTATGGCGTGCCCCCAGTCGGACTCGAACCGACACTGGGCGGATTTTAAGTCCGCTGCCTCTGCCAATTGGGCTATGGGGGCTCGCGGCGAATCTAACGTGGCGAGCGCGCCAGGGCCCTACCGGCACTCCGTGAAGGTGCAGAAATCAGGCGTGCTCGGGGCAGTAGTTCTGCGCGGCGATCCGGGCGAACTCCGCGGCACGCTGCAGGGTGAAGCCGGGGTTGGTGGTCTGAACGGCGACCACGGTGTCCATCGGGGTGAGACCGGCGTCCATCAGCTGGCACACCGAGTGACCGGCCGAGATGGCCACCTGGTCCGAGCCCTTGTGGCTCAGGCCGGCCCCGGTCAGCTGGGTCAGGAAGGCGGCGTCGCTGCCCACCGGCTCTGCGTGCGCCGGTGCCGCCAGCCCGACCAGCGCGGTGAGGCCCGCTAGCAGCAGAAACCGATTCATAGCTCGTAGTGTGCTGAGCGTTCGTTAATAGCGTGTTACGCACCGTTTACTCCTCCGGATCCGGATGTTAAATCCGCGTTACCGGGCCCTCACCACCCCGAAGCGTGCGGCCGGTTCGATGGGCTGAGACGGACTAAAAATGTTGCCCATCAACCTAATTGACAGCCAGCCAGGCAGCGCCGAGATGGCTGCGGCCACGCCCAGGGTGTCAGTGTGAGCTGGACCACGCCGTCGCAACGCGAAAGCCCTACGGCGAGCACCCAATACCGGCACGCACGGCTTTTGCATCCAAGCCCTCGGTCGGCCTCGGGCCCGCGAGATCGTGACGCCCCACACACCGCAGACACACCTGCACTGAGGTGCATGTAAAGAGTTCCGACACCACGGTTAAGAAGCGGTTAACCAGCTTTCACAATCGCCCAGTCATACGCAACGGTGGTGCCAGGAGCCGCGTCGTCACGGGCTCCGTAAGGAGAACCCCATGTCTTTCGTGACCACCCAGCCGGAGGCGCTGGCGTCGGCGGCCAGCACCCTGCAGGCGATCGGCGCGGCGCTCAACGCCCAGAGCGCCGCGGCGTCCGCCCCGACCACCGGCGTCGCTCCCGCGGCCGCTGACGAGGTCTCGGCGTTGACCGCCGCGCAGTTCGCCGCGCACGCCGGCCTCTACCAGACGGTTGCCGCGCAGGCGTCGGCCATTCACGACATGTTCGTGGCCACGCTCAAGAGCAGCTCCGCGTCGTACGCGGCCACCGAGGCCGCGAACGCGGCGGCAGCGGGTTAGGCGGAAATCATGTGGGACTACGGAGCACTGCCCCCCGAGATCAACTCCGGGCGCATCTACAGCGGACCGGGGTCGACCCCGATGATGACGGCCGCCGCGGCCTGGCGCGGACTGGCGGCCGAACTGAGCGCAGCCGCCCACTCCTACGAGACGGTGATCACCGAGCTGTCCGGTGAGGAATGGCTCGGTCCGGCCTCCTCCTCGATGGCCGCGGCCGCGGCCCCCTACATCGCCTGGATGAACAACACCGCCGCGCTGGCCGAGCAGGCCGCGGTTCAGGCCACCTCCGCCGCCGCCGCATTCGAGACGGCCCGGGGAGCCACGGTGCCGCCGGCGGCGGTCACCACCAACCGGGTGCAGCAGGCGGCGCTGGTCTCGACCAACATCCTCGGCATCAACACCCCGGCGATCGCGGCTCTGGACGCCCTCTACGCACAGATGTGGGCCCAAGACGCCGCAGCCATGTACGGCTACGCCAGCGGTTCGGCCGCCGCGACGCAAGTCACCCCGTTCAACGAGCCGGCCCAGAACACCAACCCGGCCGGGCTGGCCAACCAGGGAGCGGCGGTCACCCAGGCCGGCGGCAGCAGCACCGCCAACAGCACCGCGCAGACCGCACAGATGATCTCGTCGCTGCCGAATGCCCTGCAGAGCATGGCCTCGCCGGCAGCCTCGACCGACTGGATCGAGCAGATCATCGAGTTCCTCTACAACGACCCCACAAACGGCTACGCGTACATGTTCGGCACCCCGCTCTACAACCTGTTCAACACCGCCGGCACCGGCGCAGCCTTCATTCCGTCTGCGCTGCTGCCAAGCCTCATCGGTTTCATGACCGGTGGCGGCTTCAGCGGCACCACCGGCAGTGCGCTCGGAGGCGGTCTGGGAGCGGCGCTGAGCCCCGGTGGTGCACTCGGCGCCCTGGGAGCACTCGGCGGCGGCCTGTCCAGCGGCGTCAGCAGCGCCTTCGGGGTCAGCGCCGTCACCCCGGCCGTCACCGCCGGTATGGGGAAGGCCTCGCTGGTCGGGACGTCGTTCTCGGCGCCGGCGAGCTGGGCGGCGAACACCCCCGGCGCTGCGGCCCTGACCAGCGGGCCCGGCGGTTGGGCGGTCCCCACCGAGACCCACAACAACATGGCCTCCATGCCCCCTCCGGTGCCGACCGGCGTCGGGCAGCGCGGCATGAACTACGGCACACCGCGTTACGGGTTCCGACCCAAATTCATGCCCAAGCCGATGGTGGTCTAGGAGCAACGATGATCGACTACGCACTGCTGTCGCCGGAGATCAACTCCGGACGTCTGTACGCCGGTCCCGGCTCCACGCCGATGATGACGGTCGCCTCCGCCTGGCGCGGGCTGGCCGCGGAGATCTCCTCGGCGCTGACGTCGTACGAAACGACGATCACCCAACTCGTCGACGAAGAGTGGATAGGCCCGGCATCGGCCTCGATGTCTGCCGCCACCAAGCCGTATCTGACGTGGATGGCCGACACGGCGACCAAGGCCGAGGAGGCGGCCACCCAGGCCACCTCGGCAGCGGCCGCGTTCGAGGCGGCCCACGCGGCCACCCCTCCCCCAGCGGTGATCGCTGCCAACCGCGCGCAGCAGAAGCAACTGGTGGCGACCAACGTCGTCGGCCAGAACTCGGCCGCGATCATGGCAAGCGACGCACAGTATTTCGAGATGTGGGCCCAGGCCGCCGACGTCATGTACAGCTACGCCGCGTCGTCGGCGGTGGCGACCAAGGTGACGCCGTTCAACGAGCCCAACCAGACCACGAACCCGGACGGGACGGCCAACCAGGCCGCCGCGGTCACCCAAGCCAACGGCAACACCGCCGCCAACAACACCGCGCAGACGGCACAGGCGATTTCGTCGCTGCCGAACACGTTGCAGACACTGACCTCGCCGAGTCCCGCCGACGCCGGTCTTCCCCCGCCCACACTGGCCGGGCTGCTCGAAGCCATCGGCCGCAACGCGTCGATCAATGGTGTTGTGTCGCTGGTGACTTACCCGTTCAACGGCCTGATGAGCTTCACCGGAACCTCGGCGGCGTTCACCCCGGCAAGCTTGATCCCGACCATGACCACATTCTTCTCCGGTGGTGGTTTCAACGCCCTCGGCGGTGGTGCGGCCGGTGCCGGCATCGGTGCCCTGTTGGCCCCGGGTGGTCCGTTGAGCAGCCTGGGCGCGCTGGGCGGCGCGTCGGCGTTCACCGCGAGCGCCCCGTCGGTGTCGGCCGGCGTGGGTCAGGCCACCTTGGTCGGCGAGCTGTCCACGCCGCCGACCTGGGCCGCAGCCGCTCCTGCCGCCAGCGCAGTTGACTCTGCCGGCGCCTTGCAGGCCAGCAGCTGGGCCGCCGCCCCCGAAGAGATCGAGTCGATGGCGGCCATGCCCGGCGGCATGCCGATGGGTGCCGAACGGGGTGGCTTCGGTCTGGGCACCCCGCGCTACGGCTTCAAGCCGACCGTCATGGCCCGACCGGTAGTTGCCGGATAAACCCCCTCACCGTAAAAACGGAACCGCAGACAAGGAGACACAGCAGTGGCAACACGTTTTATGACCGATCCGGACGCGATGCGTTCGATGGCGGGCCGTTTTGATGTGCACGCGCAGACGGTGGAGGACGAGGCTCGTCGGATGTGGGCGTCCTCGACGAACATCTCCGGTGCGGGCTGGGGTGGTCTGGCGGAGCGGACCTCGATGGACACCATGGGTCAGATGCAGACCGCTTTCCGCAACATCGTGACCATGCTGCACGGTGTGCGGGACGGGCTGATCCGCGACGCCAACCACTACGAGCAGCAGGAAGCTGCTTCCCAGCAGATCCTGTCGAGCTAGAAGGAGAACCGCAGATGTCGATTAACTACCAGTTCGGTGATGTGGATGCCCACGGTGCGTTGATTCGTGCGCAGGCTGCGTCGTTGGAGGCTGAGCATCAGGCGATCGTGCACGATGTGCTGGCTGCCGGTGATTTTTGGGGTGGTGCTGGTTCGGTGGCGTGCCAGGAGTTTGTGGCGCAGTTGGGTCGCAACTTCGCGGTGATCTACGAGCAGGCCAACAGCCACGGTCAGAAGGTGCAGTCGGCCGGCAACAACATGGCCAACACCGACGCCTCGGTGGGCTCCAGCTGGGCGTAACGTCAGCCAAGACCCGGGAAACCCGACGCAGCAGAGGGGGCTGCGTCGGGTTTTTCCGTTTCTCGGCATCAAGAACTCATCAAGGTTCGATTCCGCCGCGTTAAGAGCGCATAAGGGCAGCAGCTAACCGAGCACCGTTGCGGCACGGTGGATCTCGTGGTCGGCACCATGCCGGCCCGATCGGTTAGGAGATGGTGATGTTGATGTCGTTCGTGAGCGCGCAGCCTTTTGAGCTGACGACCGCGGCCGGCGAATTGACCGGTATCGGCTCGGCGATGGCCGCCCAGAACGCGGCAGCCGCCCCAGCCACCACCGGCGTGATCCCCGCGGCGGCGGACCCGGTCTCGGCGTTGACCGCCGCACAGTTCGTCGCGCACGCCGGCCTGTACCAGGCGGTCAGTGCCCAGGCGAATGCGATTCACCAGATGTTCGTCACCACTCTTACGACCAGCGCGGCAGCGTACGAGGCGACCGAGGCCGCCAACGCGATCGCAGCGCGCTGAGTCACGCAAAACCAAGCAAGACAAAGGAACTCAAGAACATGATGGAGTTCGGTGCGTTGCCACCGGAAGTCAACTCCGCGTGGATGTACACCGGGCCGGGAGCGGCGCCGCTGATGGCTGCCGCCACGGCCTGGCGCGGACTGGCCGCGGAGCTGGGGTCGACGGCCGCCGCCTACCAGGCGGTGATCGCCCGGATGGCCGGTGAACTGTGGGCCGGTCCGGCGTCGGCGTCGATGGCCGCCGCGGCGGCTCCCTTCGTGGCGTGGATGAACACCACCGCCGCTCAGGCCGAGCAGGCCGCCACCCAGGCCACCGCGGCCGCGGCCGCCTTCGAGACCGCGTTCGCGATGACGGTTCCCCCGCCGGTGATCGTGGCCAACCGCAGCCTGCTGATGCTGCTGGTCGCGACCAACCTGCTGGGGCAGAACACCCCGGCGATCACGGCCACCGAAGCGCAGTACGCCGAAATGTGGGCGCAGGACGCCGCCGCCATGTACGGCTACGCCAGCGGTTCGGCCGCCGCGACGCAGGTGACGCCGTTTGCCGAACCCGCCCAATCCACCAACCCGGCCGGGTTGGCCGGCCAGGCCGCCGCGGTCACCCAGGCCGCCGGCAGCTCCGCGGCGAGCAACAGTCAGGCCAGCCAACTGATCTCGGTGTTGCCCGGCGTACTGCAGAGTCTGGCATCGCCGACCCAGGGCAGCCCATCATCAGCGTCTTCAAGCCTGTCGGGGATTCTGGGCGGTCTGTTCGACAACAGCCAGATCACCGACAGCATCAACGGGATGGTGAACACCGGCGCCTGGAACGTCGCCAGCACGCTGTCGACCGCGGTCGGCTTCTTGAGCAGTCTCGGCAGCAGCGCGGGATCCTCGCTGGGAACCGCGGGCTCCGCGGCTGCCGGCGGGCTGAGTTCGGCCGTCGGTGCGGTGGCACCAATGGCTTCGCTCGGCTCGGTCGGATTGGCCGGGCTGGGTTCATTCGGCGGCGCGCCGGTCTCGGCGGCCCTCGGTCAGGCCGGTTCGGTCGGCATGCTCTCGGTGCCGCAGAACTGGGCTACCGGAGCCACCGCCAGCGCCGTCTCGGCACTCCCGAGCACCGGCTCGGCCGTTCCCGCGGCAAACGGGGCATCGGCCGTACCGGCCGGCCTGCCGATCGGTGCTGCTGGGGGCCGCAGTGGCCCCAGCGGGAATCTGCCTCAGTACGGATTCAAACCCAGTGTCGTCGCACATCCGGTCCTGGCCGGCTGACGACGAAAGACCGCAACCAACAATCAAGGAGTTACCGCAGTGACCACCCGTTTTATGACCGACCCGGACGCCATGCGTTCCACCGCGGCCCGTTTCGACGCGCACGCGCAGACCGTCGAGGACGAGGCCCGGCGAATGTGGGCATCGACGACCAGCATCTCCGGCTCCGGCTGGGGCGGCCTGGCCGAGCGCACGTCCTACGACACCATGGGCCAGATGCAGACCGCTTTCAGCAACATCGTCAACATGCTGCACGGCGTGCGGGACGGACTGATCCGAGACGCCAGCCAGTACGAACAGCAGGAATCTGCCTCGCAGCAGATCCTGAGCAGCTAACACAAGGAGCAATGATTCAGATGTCCATCAACTACCAGTTCGGCGACGTCGACGCCCACGGCGCGTTGATCCGCGCCCAAGCCGCCGCCCTGGAGGCCGAACACCAGGCGATCGTGCAGGACGTGCTGGCCGCCGGGGACTTCTGGGGCGGCGCCGGCTCGGTGGCCTGCCAGGAGTTCGTCACCGCCCTCGGGCGGAACTTCCAGGTCATCTACGCCCAGGCCAACGCCCATGGTCAGAAGGTGCAATCGGCCGGCAACAACATGGCCAACACCGACGCCGCCGTGGGCTCCAGCTGGGCCTGAAAGCAAACCGTCAATAATCCGTGCGAGACCGTAAAGAACTCGTTAACGACCTCTGGCCGTCGGGAGTCCGACGAAACAGTGGAGCGGTGACCGAGCCCCGCTTGGGGTCCGGCTCGTATCCGCCGAGGAGATGTCATGTCGTTCCTGACCACCCAGCCCGAGGCGCTGGCTGCGGCGTCCGGCAATCTACAGACGATCGCCGGGGCGCTGAACGCCCAGAACGCGGCCGCAGCCGGCCCGATCACCGGGCTGGCCCCGGCCGCCGCCGACGAGGTCTCCGCACTGCAGGCCACCCAGTTCTCCGCCTACGGCACCCTGTACCAGCAGATCAGCGCGCAGGCCGCGGCAATGCAGGAGATGTTCATTCACACCCTGCGCGTCAGCGCTGATTCCTACGGGGAGACCGAGACCGCCAACTCGGCGGCGGCGACCACCACGGCGGGGCTAGGCACTGCCACAGGCCTGGGGAACGCCGGTACCGGAGCCGCCGCCGACCCGACCTTCGGGCTGGGTGGAATCGCCAGCAACTCCGCCATCCTGGCCGCCATGAACGCCGCAAACGTCGGCTCCGCCACCTCGGCATTCACCGGCTTGGGCACCGGCTTCATCACCAACCCGTCCGGCGTCATCCACCACGTCGAGGGTGTCAGCCAGGGCAACCTGGTCTCCCAGAGCACCCCGGGCGCAGCAGCCCCGGTGGCCGCCGCAGCCGGCCAAGGGGCCCCGATCAACAAGATGTCGGCACCGCCGAACTGGGCAGGCGAAGCCGCGCCGGCAGCCGAGGCGCGCCCGCTGGTCGCCGCAGGATCGTCGGAAGTCGAGCCGCGCGGCGCCGCCACGGTCCCGGCAGGAGCACCGGCAGTCGCCTCTTCCGATCGTGGTGGCCCCGGTTTCGGCCGGCCTCGCTACGGCGTCAAGCCAGTCGTGATGCCGCGCAAGCCGATCGTCTAGCGGCAACCCGCGCCTGGCCGAAACCGACTAGAGGAAACGGACTTCCACGAGATGGACTACGCAGCACTGCCCCCGGAGATCAACTCCACTCGGATGTACTCGGGCGCCGGGGCCGCGCCGATGACGGCTGCCGCAACGACATGGAATGCGCTGGGCGCCGAGCTGGCCACGACAGCGGCCTCCTACGAGTCGGTGATCTCGACACTGACCGACGAAGAGTGGCGGGGCCCGGCCGCAGCGGCGATGGCCGCCGCAGTCCGGCCCTACGTGGCGTGGCTGAACACCACGGCCGCCGCCGCCGAGCACGCCGCCGCCCAGGCGTCGGCATCGGCCGCGGCCTACGAAGCGGCGTTTGCGATGACGGTGCCCCCGGCGGTGGTGGCCGCCAACCGGGCACAGTTCGCGGCGCTGGTGGCGTCGAATTTCCTGGGGTTCAACACCGCGGCAATCGCGGCGGTGGAGGCGCAGTACGCCGAGATGTGGGCACAGGACGCCTTGGCCATGTACGGCTACGCGGCCTCCTCAGCGCTTGCCGGGACGCTACAACCGCTGAGCTCACCCGCTCCCAGCACCAACCCGGCCGGGATCGCCGGTCAGGGTGCGGCCGTCGCCCAGGCCTCGGTCGGCAGCGCACAGAACGGGTTGTCGCAGCTGGTGTCGGGATTGCCGACCGCCATGCAGACCCTGGCCTCGCCCTTGGCCGCCGGATCAGCCCAGAGCGGGCTGGGCGACTTCCTGTCCAACTTCATCAACTCGACGCAGAACATCGGCATCTGGAACGGGGTTCAGACCTACAGTTCGGCGTTGACCAACGCCGGCGCGTGGCACGCGTTCGCCGGTATCGCCAGCGCCATCGCCATCGCGCACGGCGGTGCGGCGGAGGCGGTGACTTCGCCGTTGCTGGTGGACTCGGTTGCCGCGCCACCAGCGACGCCCCTGGGCCGCGCGCCGGTGCTGGCCGGCATCGGAAACGCCGCCCCGGTGGGCGGACTCTCGGTGCCGCAGAGTTGGCCGGCGGCCGTCCCGACAACGGCGACGTCGATCCCCGAAAGCAACGCCACTCTGGTCAGCCATGGCTGGACGGAGGCCGAGGAGGCCGGCACCGTCAACACGGTGGGCGCCGGTGTGCCGGGAGTGGCATCGGCCGGCCGCGGCGGCTCCGGTCTGAGCAACCCGAGGTACGGGTTCAAACCCACTGTGATGGTGCGGCCTGTCGTCGCTGGCTGATGCCGTCGGTTGCCGCGATGATGGTCTGGTGAGTCTCGTGAGACAAGCCGGGCAGCCTGCAGAACCACGGGGAGAACTCCGCATCTACCTCGGAGCCTCGCCCGGGGTCGGTAAGACCTACGCGATGCTCGGCGAAGCGCACCGCCGCACCGGCCGCGGCACCGATGTGGTCGCGGCTGCGGTCGAGACCCACGGCCGCAGCATGACCGCCGAACTGCTGCAGGGCATCGAGATCCTCGGCGAACCCGGCGGGCCACTCGATGTCGACGCCGTGCTGGCCCGCCACCCCGAGGTGGTCCTGATCGACGATCTCGCGCACACCAACCCCGCAGGCAGTCGTAATCCCAAACGCTGGCAAGACATCGAAGAACTGCTTGCCGCCGGGATCACCGTGGTCTCCACCGTCAACGTGCAGCAGCTGGAGAGCCTGAGCGACGTCGTCGCCAAGATCACCGGCACCACCCAGCACGACACCGTCCCCGACGCGGTCGTGCGCCAGGCCGCGCAGATCGAACTCATCGACGTCGCACCGGAGGCGTTGCGCCGCAGGCTATCCCACGGCAACGTCTACCCGCCGGAGAAGGTCGATGCGGCGTTGGCCAACTACTTCCGCGGCGAGACGCTCACCGCGCTGCGGGAATTGGCGCTGCTGTGGCTGGCCGGGCAGGTTGACGCGACGCTCACCCGCTACCGTGCCGACAAGAAGATCACCGAGACCTGGGAGGCGCGGGAACGCATCGTCGCCGCGGTGACCGGCGGCCCGGAATCGGAGACCCTGGTCCGGCGGGCCTCCCGGATCGCCTCGAAGGCCGGCGGCGACCTGCTGGTGCTGCATGTCCTGGGCGGCGATGGGATCTCTGGGGCGCCGGCGCCCCGGGTGGGCAAGATCCGCCAACTGGCGATCAGCCTGGGCGCCTCGCTGCACACCGTGATCGGCGACGACGTGCCGACCGCGCTGCTGGACTTCGCCCGGGACGTCAACGCCACCCAGTTGGTGATCGGCAGTTCACGCCGTTCCCGTTGGGCACGCATCCTCGACGAGGGTGTCGGTGCGGCGGTGGTGCAGCAGTCCGGCGATATCGACGTCCACATCGTCACCTACGAGGACGCCAAGCCCAGTTTCCGGGGGCTGTCGATCTCGCCGCGGGAACGGCGTGCGGTGTCCTGGCTGGCCGCCGTCATCGTGCCGTTCCTGATGTGCGCGATCATGGTGGGCTGGCTGGACCGCTACTTCGACGCCGGTCAGAGCGCACTGTTCTTCGTCGGGGTGCTCTTGGTGGCCCTGCTCGGCGGCATCGCCCCGGCCGTGCTCTCGGCGTTGCTGTCCGGGGTGTTGCTCAACTATTTCGTGCTCGCACCTCGACGCGATTTCACCATCGCTGAGCACGACGTCGCCGTGACCGAAGTCGTCCTGCTGTTGGTGGCCGTCGCGGTGGCCGCCCTGGTCGACGGCGCGGCCAAACGGACCCGGGAAGCCGGCCGCGCCTCCCGCGAAGCGGAGCTGATGACACTGTTCGCCGGGTCGGTGCTGCGCGGCGCGGACCTGGACACCCTGCTGGAACGGGTTCGCGAAACCTACGCACAGCGGGCGGTGAGCCTGGTGCGCGTCCCGACGAACACCGCGACGCCCGAAGTCGTCGCCTCCGTCGGCGAAAACCCCTGCACCTCGGTAGATCTCGCGGATACCTCGATCGATGTCGGCGACGACGAGTTCTGGATGCTGATGGTCGGCAGACAGTTGGCCTCACGTGATCGCCGGGTGCTCTCGGTGGTGGCTCGGCAGGCGGCCGGACTGGTCCGCCAGGAGGAACTGGCCGCCGAGGCCGGCCGGGCCGACGCGGTGATGCGGACCGACGAGCTGCGCCGGTCCCTGCTGTCGGCGGTCAGCCACGACCTGCGCACCCCACTGGCAGCAGCCAAAGCGGCGGTGTCGAGTCTGCGCGCCGACGACGTCGACTTCTCCCCCGGCGACACCGCCGAACTGCTCGCCACCGTGGAGGAATCGGTTGATCAGCTCACCGGCCTGGTGGGCAACCTGCTCGATTCCTCGCGACTGGCCGCGGGTGTGATCCGGCCGGAGTTGATCAAGGTGTATCTGGAGGAGGTGGTGCAGCGGGCCTTGATCGGAATCGGCAAACGCAGCAACGCCTTCGGCCATGGCCGCGGCCTGGACCAGGTAAAGGTCGAAGTGGGCCCGACCGTGGTGATGGCCGATGCCGGTTTGTTGGAGCGCGTGCTGGCCAACGTGATCGACAACGCGCTGCGCTACGCCTCCGACAGCGTGGTGCGGGTGACGGCCGGCCGAGTCGGCGAGCGGGTGCTGATCAACGTCGCCGACGAGGGCCGCGGGCTGCCCCGCGGCGGCGAGGCGCACGTGTTCGATCCGTTCCAGCGCCTCGGCGACCGCGACAACACCAGCGGCGTCGGTCTCGGACTGTCGGTGGCCCGGGGCTTCACTGAGGCGATGGGCGGCACCATTTCGGCGACGGAGACGCCGGGCGGCGGGTTGACCATGGTGGTAGACCTGGCCGCACCGGCAGGAGAGAGCTGATGAGCACACGAGTTCTGGTAGTCGACGACGAGCCGCAGATTCTGCGCGCGCTGAAGATCAACCTGTCGGTGCGCGGCTACGAAGTCGTCACCGCGGCGACCGGCGCCGGCGCCTTGCGTGCCGCCGCCGAGCAACGCCCGGATGTGGTGATCCTCGATCTGGGGCTGCCCGACATCTCCGGCATCGAGGTGCTGGCCGGGCTGCGCGGCTGGCTGACGGTGCCGGTGATCGTGCTGTCGGCACGCACCGACTCGGCCGACAAGGTGGAGGCGCTCGACGCCGGCGCCGACGACTACGTGACCAAGCCCTTCGGAATGGACGAGTTCCTGGCTCGGCTGCGCGCCGCCGCCCGGCGCAACGCTGCGACCGCCGAAATCGACCAGCCAATAGTGGAAACCGCCTCGTTCACCGTCGATCTGGCGGCCAAGAAAGTGATCAAGAACGGGGGCGAGGTCCACCTGACTCCCACCGAATGGGGAATGCTGGAGATGCTGGTGCGAAACCGGGGAAAGCTGGTCGGCCGCGACGAATTACTCACCCAGGTGTGGGGCCCGGCATACGCGAAGGAAACCCAATATCTTCGGGTCTATCTGGCGCAGTTGCGCCGCAAACTCGAGAACGATCCCTCAAACCCCAAACACCTGCTCACCGAGGCGGGGATGGGCTACCGATTCGAAGTGTGAATTTTTGAGGTTTTGAAATCCGTCGGCGCGGATATGCCTGGGAGAACCTAGCGGAAGGAGCTTTACCGTGATGTTCTCCCAGATCGCCAAGAAGACGGCAGTTGCAGCGGCCGGCCTCACGACGGCCGGAATGCTTGCGGTGGCACCGGCTTCTGCGGACCCCCAGGTGGTCGGATTCGGCCAAACCCAAGAGATTCAGAGCCCCGGTGGGGCCATCGATTACACCGTCTCGGACCTGCAACCCAGCGGGCATAACGACGGCATTTGGTACTCGGAGGTGACCGCCCGGGCGGTAAGCGGTTCCCCCACACCGAACATCGCTGACTTCAATGCGCGTGCGGTCAACAGTTCGACGTTCGCGGTGATGAAGGGCAACGAGGTCGACGGCCTGCCCAACGGGCCGATCGCCGCGGGCAGTCAGACCAGCGGCCGACTCTACTTCGACGTCAAGAACGGCACCGCGCCGGACAGCGTGGTCTACCGCGACGCCGCCGGAGTCGACAAGGTTGTCTGGAAGCACGCATAACCCGTCGTAGTCAGATCGCCGGGGGCGCGGCCAGATCCACCACCATGGTGAGGCCGCCACCCGGCGTCTCGGTGGCGGAGACCGTTCCGCCCATCGACTCGACGAACCCGCGTGCCACCGACAAGCCCAGCCCGATACCGGTGGTGTTGTTCTGATCGCCGATCCGCTGGAACGGCTCAAACAGGTGCTCCCCGCCCGGCGGTAGGCCGCGTCCCTGGTCGGCAACGTTGATCAGAACCCGATCACCGACCTGACACGCGCTGACGCGGATCGGGCCATCGGGGGCATAGCGCAACGCGTTGTCCAGGAGATTGGCCAGCACCCGTTCCAGCAGTCCGGCGTCGGCCAGCACCACCCCGTCAGCAACGTCGACTTTGACCCTGTCGATGCCCGGACGGAAGAAGCCGGTCTTGCCCCGTCCGATACTGACCAGGGCCCGTTCCACGACTTCTTCCAGGTACACCCGACCCAGTTCGGGGTGTACCACTCCGGCGGCCAACCGGGACGAGTCGAGGAGGTTGCCGACCAAAGCGGTGAGTTGGTCGATCGACTCCTCCACGGTGGCCAGCAGTTCGCCGGTGTCCTCCGGTGAGAACCCGACGTCGTCGGAGCGCAGACTCGACACCGCTGCCTTGGCGCCCGCCAGCGGCGTACGCAGATCATGGCTGACGGCCGACAACAGCGAGCGGCGCAGCTCATCGGCCCGCATCACGGCCTCGGATCGGCTCGCCTCGTCGGTCAATTCACGTTGCCTGACCAATCCGGCCGCCTGCTTGGCCACTGCGGACAACACGCGTCGATCACGCGCCGCCAACTGCCTGCCCGCGATCAGCATCCAGAACTCGTCGTCGCCGACGTCGATGGCGGTGTCCGCCGAGTCGATAGTCGTACACGGGTCAGTGCCCGCGGCGGCAATCACCGTCTGACCGGTCTGCTGGCCCTCGACGGTAGAGATCCGCAGGATGCTCACCGCCCGTAGCGCATAGGTCTCCCGGACGCGTTCCAGCAGCGTCCCGATGTCGGCGCCCCGCAATACCGACCCAGCGAACAGAGCCAGCAACTCCGCCTCTTGGGATGCCCGCCCGGCTTCCCTGGCGCGTTCGGCGGCGCGATCCACCAGCACCGACACCGCGACCGCAACCAACAGCAACACGACCTCGGTGATCGCCGAATCGGTTTCGGCGATGGTGAAACTGTGCCGGGGATCGATCAGGAAATAGTTCAGCAGCAGACCCGAAATCACGGCCGAGAGAATTGCCGGGGCCACACCGCCGAGCAGGGCCACCGCCAGGACGCTGACGAAGAACAGCGCACTCTCCCCGCCCAAGCGCAGTACCGGATCGAGCCATGTCGTCGTGATCGCGCAGACCACAGACGGCACGAGCAGTGCCGCCAGCCAGGGCAGCGCGCGGCGTTGCCGCGGTGAGATGGGTGTGATCCGGAAACCTTGCTTGGACTCTTCATGAGTCACGATGTGTACATCGATCTTGCCGGACCGCCGCACCACCACCGCGCCGATGCCCTCATCGAACAAGCGCGCCCAGCGAGACCGCCGCGACGTCCCGATCACCAACTGGGTGGCGTTGACTTCCCGGGCGAAGTCCAACAGCGCGGTCGGCACGTCGTCGCCGACGACGATGTGCAGTGAGGCACCGAGGCCGGCCGCCAACTCACGGATCTTTCCCATCCGCGCACTGGGAACGGCCGAGTGGCCGTCGCCGGCCAGCACATGAAGCGCCAGCAGCTCGGCGCTCGATTTCGATGCGATCCGCGAGGCACGCCGTACCAGCGTCTCCGATTCCGGGCCGCCGGTCACGGCCACCACCACCCGTTCGCGGGCTTCCCAGGTGTCGGTGATCTTCTTGTCCGCGCGGTACTTCGCCAGCGCGGAGTCCACCTGGTCGGCCACCCACAGCAGTGCCAATTCCCTTAGCGCGGTGAGGTTTCCGCTGCGGAAATAGTTGGACAATGCCGCATCGACCTTCTCCGGTGCATAGACATTGCCGTGGGCGAGCCGGCGGCGAAGCGCCTCCGGAGCGATGTCGACGAGTTCAATCTGCGACGCCTGACGGACGAACGAATCCGGCACCGTCTCCAGTTGCTCAACACCAGTGATCTGTGCGACGACGTCGTTGAGGCTCTCCAGATGCTGCACATTGACCGTAGAGATCACCGTGATCCCCGCGGCGAGCAGTTCCTCGACGTCCTGCCACCGTTTGGCGTTGACGCTGCCCGGCGTATTGGTGTGGGCCAACTCGTCGACGAGCACGACCTGCGGTCGTCGCGCCAGCACCGCTGGGACGTCGAGTTCGGGGAAACGCTTGCCCCGGTAGTCGAGCAGGCGGGGCGGGACGACCTCGATTCCCTGCAGCAGTTCCGCCGTCTTTCTCCGACCGTGCGTCTCGACCACGGCGGCCACCACGTCGGTCCCTCGTTCCAACCGCCGGTGGGCCTCGCCCAGCATCGCGTACGTCTTGCCGACCCCGGGGGCCGCACCCAGATAGATGCGCAACTCCCCACGTCTGGCGCGGGAGCCATAAGCACTCACCGATAGATCATCCATCGGAACAGCAACCGGGGACAGGATGCTCGTGGTCGAGTTCCAGGTTTACCGCAACCACATTGACGCGGGCCTCACCCAGGAACCCGAGCAGTCGGGGGCTCTGGTGAGCGCGGACCACGGCACGGACCTGCTCGGCGCGTATCCCCCGGGCCTTGGCGACTCGGTCGATTTGAAGCTCGGCGTAGGCCGGCGAGATATCGGGATCCAGGCCGCTGCCGCTGGCGGTGACGGCATCGGCGGGAACATGCGGATATTCGGCCGCTGCCCCCCGGACCGGCACGATCTGGCCGGCCGAGTAATCCTCACCGGGCCGGGCGCATTCCACCCGAACGCCGTGATAGCCGGACACAAACGGTTCGCCACCGCGGGCACACGGCTCATTGACGCTGACCACGCGGGTCGGACGGGCGACGGTGCCGCTGGGGCCGCGCGGGCCGAACACAGCCAGCACGGCGCCCCGCCCACTGGCGGTGCAGAACGGTCGCGACGCGGCCCCCGCGTCGAGGCCTTCGGCCTTCGCAACGGCCACGCTGCGCGTGCAGACCTCGGTGAGCAGGCTCGGCGCAGCGGGCATGTCGACGATGCTCTCCGGGCCCAGATTGCTCGCTCCACTGGCCAAGGCGTCGTAGCCGATGCCGGCCTTCGACGGCCTGCTCTGCAAGTACTGCGGCAGCGGCCGGCCGGCGGTGTCGGTGAACGACTGCCCGAGCAGCGCGCTGGCGACTGGTCGGCCACCGGCGTCGGCGACCAGTGCCCCCTCCGCACGCTGATGCAGACCCGGGACCTGCGCCACCAGCCAGACCAACACCGGGTAGCCGATGCCGAGCACGACGGTCAAGACCAGCAGTGCACGCAGCGCGGCCCCATAGCCCCGCACCAAGCCCGCAAATCGCATGTCATGCCATCCCAGGAAGAAGTTGAACCAGCAGGTCGATGAGCTTGATCCCGACGAACGGGGCCACGATCCCGCCCAGGCCGTAGACGGCGAGGTTTCGGCTGAGCAGTTTGGAAGCGCTGCCCGGAACGTAGCGGACCCCACGCAGTGCCAGCGGGATCAGCGCGGCGATCACCAGCGCATTGAAGACCACCGCCGACAGGATCGCCGATTGCGGGCTGTGCAACCTCATCACGTTGAGCAGACCCAAGCCTGGGAAGATCGTCACGAAAAGCGCTGGAATGATGGCGAAATACTTGGCGATGTCGTTGGCGATCGAGAAGGTGGTCAGCGCGCCTCGGGTGATCAGCAGTTGTTTGCCGATCTCCACGATCTCGATGAGCTTGGTGGGGTCGGAGTCCAGGTCCACCATGTTGCCCGCCTCCTTGGCGGCGCTGGTGCCGGTGTTCATCGCCACCCCGACGTCGGCCTGCGCCAGCGCCGGTGCGTCGTTGGTGCCGTCACCGGTCATCGCGACCAGTCGTCCACCCTGCTGCTCGCGTTTGATCAGCATCAGCTTGTCTTCGGGGGTGGCTTCGGCGAGGAAGTCGTCAACACCGGCCTCATCGGCGATCGCCTTGGCGGTCAACGGGTTGTCGCCGGTGATCATCACGGTCCGGATACCCATCTGTCGCATCGCGTCGAACCGCTCTCGCATGCCCTGCTTCACCACGTCCCGCAGATGAATGACACCGAGCACCACGGCCGGCCCGCCGACGAGCACCTCACCGACCACCAGCGGTGTTCCGCCGGCAGCGCTGATGCCGTCGACGATCCGGCCGAGCTCGGCGGGGATGTCCCCGCCGTGGCCACGCACCCAGTCGCTGACGGAATTGGCGGCGCCCTTACGCAATTGGCGGCCGCCGATGTCGACACCGGACATCCGGGTCACCGCGGTGAACTCGACCCAGGACGCCGCGGTGAGCTCGCCCGGTGTCCGGGTTCGCAATCCATAGGCCTCCTTGGCGTAGACCACGATGGAGCGGCCTTCGGGAGTTTCATCGGCAAGGCTGGACAGTTGCGCGGCGTCGGCGAGCTCGGCGGCGGACACCCCAGATATCGGAAGGAAATCCGATGCCTGCCGATTGCCCAGCGTGATCGTGCCGGTCTTGTCCAGCAGCAATGTGTTGACGTCCCCGGCGGCCTCGACCGCCCGGCCGGACATGGCGAGCACATTGCGCTGCACCAGCCGGTCCATGCCGGCGATGCCGATGGCGGACAGCAGCGCACCGATCGTGGTGGGGATCAGGCAGACCAGCAGTGCCACCAAGACGATGCCGGTGACACCGTTGTCATCGAGCGCCGCCGTATCCGAGACGCCCGGGTTGTTGGCCTTGGAGTAGATCGCCAACGGTTGCAGCGTTGCGACCGCCACCACGAAGATCAGGGTCAGCGCGGCCAGCAGGATGTTCAGCGCGATCTCGTTCGGGGTCTTCTGCCGGTTGGCGCCCTCGACCAGCGCGATCATCCGGTCGACAAAACTCTGTCCCGGCTTCTGGGTGATCCGGACCACGATCCGGTCCGACAACACCAGCGTCCCGCCGGTGACCGCGGAACGGTCGCCGCCGGATTCGCGGATCACCGGCGCCGATTCTCCGGTGATCGCCGATTCGTCCACCGACGCGATGCCCTCCACCACGTCGCCGTCGCCGGGGATGATCTGACCCGCTTCGACAACGACGATATCGCCCCGTTGCAGCAGGGGCGCCGCGACCGACTCCTCGGCGCCGGGCGTATTGGGCCCCCAACCACGCAGCCGACGTGCGACGGTGTCGGACTTCGACTTTCGCAGGGCGTCGGCCTGCGCCTTCCCGCGACCTTCGGCGACCGCCTCGGCCAGATTCGCAATGACCACGGTCAGCCACAACCAGCCCACGATCAGAGCGCCGAACCAAGTCGGCTCGCCGATGACCAGCACCGTGGACCACACCGCGCCGACCTCGACGATCAGCATCACCGGGTTGTGCCACAGCGTCCCGGGATCGAGCTTGCGCAACGCCGCGGGCAGTGCCGACAGCAGCATCGCGGAGTCGATCAGCCCGCCCGATACCCGCCGATGATCGGTGGGCGGCGGCGAGGAGATGGTTGTGGCCGAATGCATTTCAGTGCAGCCCTTCAGCGAGTGGCCCCAAGGCCAGTGCCGGCAGGAAGGTGAGGGCGACCAGGATGAGTGTTACTCCGACGACCATGCCGACGAATTGGGGCTTGTGGGTGGGCAGCGTGCCAATGGATTCCGGGGTCTGACCCTGTGCGGCCAGCGCCCCGGCCAGCGCAAGCACCAAGATCATCGGTAGGAACCTGCCGGCCAGCATCGCGATCCCGAGCGCGGTCTCGTACCACGTCCCGTCGGCCGCCAAGCCCGCGAACGCCGAACCATTGTTGTTCGCCGCGGAGGTAAACGCGTAAAGCACTTCGGAGAGCCCGTGCGGTCCGGTGTTGGCCATCGCCGAGCGCGGGCCCGGCAACGCAATCGAGATGGCCGTTCCGCACAGCACTACCAACGGGGTGACCAGGAAATAACTTGCCGCCAGCTTGATCTCGCGCGGGCTGATCTTCTTGCCCAGGTATTCCGGGGTACGCCCGACCATCAACCCGGCGACGAACACGGTGATCACCGCGAGGATCAAGATGCCGTACAGGCCCGAGCCGACGCCCCCGGGAGCGACCTCCCCCAGCTGCATGTCGACCATCGTCAGCAGGCCGCCCAGGCTGGTATAGGAGTCGTGAGTGGAATCCACTGCGCCGGTGGAGGTCAGCGTGGTCAACGCGGCGAAGACCGCCGAGTCGGCCACTCCGAGCCGCTGCTCGATCCCTTCTGTCGCCGCCCCCACCGCGGTCGGGACGGTGCCGTGATGCGCCAGCTGCGACCAGCCGAGCAGGCTGACGCTCAGGAGGGCGATCACGGCCATGACGGCGGTGATGGCGTGGCCTTGCTTGGCGTTGCCCACCATTGCGCCGAATGTGCGGGGCAGCGAGAAGGCAATGACCACCAGCAGGAAGATCTCGACCCAGTTGGTCCATGCGGTCGGGTTCTCGAACGGATGCGCGGAGTTGGCGTTGTAGAAGCCGCCCCCGTTGGTGCCGAGCAGCTTGATCACCTCCTGGCTGGCCACCGGACCACCTGGAATGGCCTGCGGCGCACCAGTCAGGGTCGTTATTGTCTGGTCGTTGAGGTGAAAGTTCTGGACCACCCCGCCGGCGATCAAGACCGTCGCGCCGATGACCGCGATCGGCAACAGGATGCGCAGTGTGCCGCGAACCAGGTCTACCCAGAATGAGCCCAGCACCGCGGTGCGCCGACCGATGAACCCGCGGACGAACGCGACGGCGACCGCCATGCCGACCGCGGCGGAGACGAAGTTCTGCACCGCCAGGCCGGCCATCTGCACCAGATGCCCCTGCGTCGACTCACCGGCATAGGCCTGCCAGTTGGTGTTGGTGACAAAGCTGACCGCGGTGTTCCACGCCAACCCAGGGGTCATCGGTGTCGCCGGATCATCCAGGTGCAGGGGAAGTTTTCCCTGGATGAGCTGCAGCACGAACAGGAACACCACGCACACCGCGGAGAACGCCAGAACACTGCGCGCATAGCCGACCCAGGTCTGTTCGGACTCCGGGTTGACCCCGATCGACCGGTAGACGAATCGCTCGCTGCGGGAGTGCGTTTCGCGGGTGTAGACCCGATACATGTAGTCGCCCAACGGTACGTGCACCGCGGCCAGCGCCACGACCAATGACGCCAGGAACAACACGCCCGCCGTTGTGGTACTCAACTAGAACCGTTCCGGGAACAGCAGTGCGGCCACCAGCAGCGCCGCCACCGCCAGGGCCAGCGTCAGACCGACGGCATTGGCAAGACTCACAGTCGCTCAACCAACTTCAACGCCCCGCCGAGCAGGGCGAAGATCACCGCCGTCAACAGTAGATACGCCACGACAGCCACGTGCACTCCGTTCTCGGGACCGGGTCTGACCTGAAAGTTAGACCCGGCTACCCGGAACGTCGGAGAGCGTTGACGCTTTCTTTACGCTCGACGAGGCGACCTTTACGTCTTTACGGCTCGCCGGTGGATCGCTAGGCGATCGAGAGCACAATGCCGTCCAGGATGTCGTGTTCACTGACCACCAATTCGGCGATACCGGCACGCTCAGACATGATGCGGGCCAGCTCCTGCACCACGATCGCCCCGCCGCCGATGACGTCGACACGGCCGGGGTGCATGGGCCCCAGGGCGGCCCGTTCGGCGCGGGTCATGGCGATCAGCCGATCGCAGACCGCGGTCAGATCATCGAAGCCGACCCGTGACAGATGTATTGCGGCCGAATCGTATTCGGTAAGGCCGTGCGCCAGGGCCGACAGCGTGGTCATGGTGCCCGCCACCCCCACCCACGTTCGGGCGTGCCGCACCGGCACCGCCTGCACCGCCGCCCCGAGGAGCTCGCGGGCCACCTCGCGAGCGGCCGAGACTTCCCCGGCGGTCGGCGGGTCGGAGTGCAGGCACCGTTCGGTCAATCGGACGCAGCCGACGTTGGCCGAGTAGCTCGCCGACACCCCGTTGTCCGGATCGCCGAGCACCACCTCGGTCGAACCACCACCGAGGTCGACGACCACGAACGGCCCGTCAGCACTGTCCAATTCACCCACCGCGCCACGGAAGGACAGCTCCGCTTCCTCGTGGCCGGTGATCACCTCGGCGACCGCCCCCGCAACGGCGCGTCCCAGCACCTGCGCCGTCATGTCGAAGAACACGTCACGGTTGGCCGCGTCGCGGGTGGCCGAGGTCGCCACCATCCGCACTCGTGAAACACCGTGTGCCACCAGCAACTCGGCGTAGTCGGCCAGTGCCGCGCGGGTGCGCTCGATCGCCTCGGGGGCAAACCGCCCGGTGGCATCGACGCCCTCACCCAAGCGGACGATGCGCATCTCGCGGTGGATATCGCGCAGCCGGCCCTCGACCGGCTCGGCGATCAGCAGGCGAATCGAGTTGGTGCCGCAGTCGATTCCGGCCAGTCGGGTCACAGCCACTGCTCCGGTGCCAGGATCCCGGCCATCGCCGGCTCGGCGGCCAGGATGGCCAGCGCCTCGTCACCGAACGGGTTGACGCCGCGCCCCTTGGCCAGGGAATGCGCCATCAGCACGTGCAGGCATTTCACCCGGTCGGGCATGCCCCCGCCGGTGAACGTGGTTCCCAGCGATTCGATCGCGTCCCGTTCGGCGAGATAGGACTCGTGAGCCACCCGGTAGCCGGCGGCGAGTTCGGGATCGTGCTGCAGCCGCTCGGTCATATCGGCCATCAGGCCCGACGATTCCAACCGGCTGGCCGCGGCGGTCAGCGCCGGGTGCGTCAGGTAGTACAGCGTGGGAAACGGTGTTCCGTCCGGCAGCTTGGGGGCCGTCTTGACCACGGCGGGTTCGCCATTGGGACACCGATAGGAGATCTCCAGGACGCCGCGAGGCTCTCGGCCCAGTTGCCGGCCCACCGCGTCCAGGTCGGCGGGATCAACCAACGGACACCACCGGTACGGGCGGACCGGGAAGCCCCGGGGGACTTGGCGGCGCCGGCGGGGGATGCGGCGCGTCGGCGATGGTGTGCCACAACGCGGTGTACCAGGGATCGCCGCTGGGGGCGGCCAGCGGTTCGGCGCCCGGCTCGCCCGGCACCTCAGCCATCCCAGGCAGCTGGACCTGATACGGAATCTCGCCGGGCATGACGAAGCCGAGCCGCTGGCGGGCCTGCGCCCGGATGTGCGCGGGGTCGTCCAAGTTGGCCTTCTGTTGCTGCAGGTCGGTGATCTGGCGGTGCAGGGTGGTCTCCAATTGGGACTGCTGTTTCATCTCCGCATGCTGGGCGAAGAACGTACGGACCGGTCCGGCGACGGTCAGCGTGAGCACGCACATCACGGCTGCCAGGATGACCGCCCGCCGGGCGGTGAAACCGACCCGCAGCTCCGAGCTCTGCTCGGTCGCCGCCGCAATGGCCCGTTTGACCGCTCCGGCCGGTGATGGCAGTGGGTTGCGCGAGGCGCCCGTCCCGCGGCGCACCGCCGCCGACCGGCGCGGGTGCGCACGCCCGTTCTCCCCGCCCCGTCCCGGCCGCGACGTCGCGGCACGCCGCTTGGCGTCAGGCCGTTTCGGATCGGTCATGGCATCGGCCCCTGGCGGCTACTTGCTCTCCGGCGCGTAGCGGGGGAAGGCCAGCTCGCCGGCGTAACGGGCGGCGTCGCCGAGTTCCTCCTCGATCCGCAGCAGCTGGTTGTACTTGGCCACCCGCTCACTACGGGCCGGGGCACCGGTCTTGATCTGACCGCTGCTGACGGCCACCGCCAGGTCGGCGATGGTGGTGTCCTCGGTCTCGCCGCTGCGGTGGCTCATCATGGTGCGGTAGCCGCTGTGGTGGGCCAGGGTGACCGCGTCCAGGGTTTCGGTCAGCGTGCCGATCTGGTTGACCTTGACCAGCAGCGCATTCGCCGCGCCCCGCTCGATGCCCTCCTCGAGCCGTTCGGGGTTGGTGACGAAGAGGTCGTCGCCGACGAGCTGCACCCGGTCGCCGATCGCCGAGGTCAGCGCCACCCAGCCGTCCCAGTCGTCCTCGGACAGCGGGTCTTCGATGGACACCAGCGGGTAGCTGTCGAGCAGCTTGGCGTAGAACTCGGCGAGCTGGGCCGCGGTGCGGTTCTGCTTCTCGAACGCGTAGCCGCTGCCCTCGGTGTAGAACTCGGTGGCCGCGACATCGAGGGCCAGCGCCACGTCGGTGCCCAGCTTCAGCCCAGTGGCCTCGATCGCGGTGCTGATCAGGTCCAGCGCGGCGGTGGTGCCGGCGACGTCGGGGGCGAAGCCGCCCTCGTCACCGAGGCCGGTGGACAGACCCTGCTTCTTGAGCACTGCCTTCAGCGAGTGGTAGACCTCGGTCCCCCAGCGCAGCGCCTCGGCGAAGTTGGGGGCGCCGATCGGGGCGACCATGAATTCCTGGACGTCGACACCGGTGTCGGCGTGGGCGCCGCCGTTGAGGATGTTCATCATCGGCACCGGCAGGATGTGGGCGTTGGGACCGCCCAGGTAGCGGTACAGCGGCAGCGCCGCGGAGTCGGCCGCGGCCTTGGCCACCGCCAGCGACACCCCGAGCATGGCGTTGGCGCCCAGCCGGGACTTGTCCGGGGTGCCGTCGAGGTCCACCAGAGCCTGGTCCACCAGTCGCTGGTCGTCAGCGCTGATCCCGATGACCGCCGGCGCGATCTGGTCCAGTACCGCGGTGACCGCCTTCTGCACACCCTTGCCGCCGTAGCGAGCGCCACCGTCGCGAAGTTCCACGGCCTCGTGCTCGCCGGTTGACGCGCCGGAGGGCACCGCGGCCCGGGCGAACGTGCCGTCTTCCAGCGCGATCTCGACCTCGACCGTGGGGTTGCCGCGGGAATCGAGGATCTCGCGGGCGCCGACCTGCTGGATGATGGGCACTGACTTCTCCTTGAACGTGATGGGGCTGGCCTTCTTGTCCTATCGGGGGCCTGCTGGGAGCCTATCCCGTACCAGACACCTCACAGCGGGCGACCGGCCGCGTACGCGGCGGCCCAATCCCGGACGGCGCGGGCGTAGATCTCCGACTCGTTGTAGGCCATCAACGCCGTCATCCAGCCCTTGGGGGTGGCCAGATCTTTGCCGCGCCAGCACAGATAGCCGGCCGCCGACAGGGCGGCGTCGTCGATGTTGTCGGGGCTGACGACGCCGTCGTTGTTGGCGTCGACGCCGTAGAGCCGCCAGGTCTCCGGAATGAACTGCATGGGGCCCATGGCGCGGACCACTCCGTCGTCATCGGCCAGATCCGGCTGCACGTCCTCGACGATGTGGAGATTTCCTCCGGAGCCGTCGAGCCGGACCCCGCGGATCTTGGGCCGCACGTCGCCGTTGCGCGCCACCGTGGCGTTGTTGTAGTGACCGTGATGACTCTCGATCTGGCCGATGCCCGCCAGGGTGGTCCAACCCAGATGGCAGTTGGGGTTCTCCACCTCCGCGACCCGCGCGGCGTAGGCGTAGGCCTCCAGCGCGGTGATCGGGATGCCCAGCATCGGGGCCCGCTCAGCGGCCCAGTGATAGAGCTGGTCGGCCGGCCGGCCGGAGGCGACGTCCGTACTCACCGGCGGGACCGGATCTCCGGGTGGCGGCGGCACGCCCTGCGGGATGGGATTACCGAGCTGCCAGCTGCAACTGGACGCCAGCAGCACAGCCGTCGCGCCGACGACGGCGGCCGTCCGCAGCCAACGTAGCGCCGACACCGCTCTCCCCAACCTCGAAGCTATGGTTTTGCGTCCATCGTTCCATGACTAGTCGACGGGCGAGACGCCGCCGACCGCCCGCACCGCCCGCGCGCGCCGCAAAAACCGGCTCTGCCAGCGCGAACTCAGACGAGTCTATGCGGCGGTTCCAGCTTCGGCTCTCCTGCGTCGAGCCTCGCTGAACGGCCGGCTAACCGGTCAGCTCACCGCGTTCCGGATCGGCCAGCAGCGCATCACGTGCGCGCGCGACCCGGGATCGGATGGTGCCCACCGGGCAGCCGCAGACCGCGGCGGCGTCGGAGTAGGACAGCCCGAACAGTTGGGTCAGCAGCAGCGCCTCGCGCTGATCGGTGGACAGGCCGGCGATCAACGCAGTCACCTCGACGACGTCCTCGAAACCACGGGAAGGCCGGTCGCGGTCGAGCAGCAGCTCGGGGTCGGCGCCCGGGGCGGTGCGCGGACGCGACTTGAGGTAGCGAATGTGATCGGCCACCACTCGCCGCGCGATGGCCAGCAGCCAGGTCCGTGCGCTGGAACGGCCGGCGAAGCGCGGGATCGCGCCGATGGCGCGCAGGAAGGTCTCTTGGGTCAGGTCATCAGCGCTGACACCGTCGAAGAGGTAGGCCACGAATCGCCAGACATCGTGCTGAGTGGCCTTGATGAATGCCTCCAGCGCGCGGGCATCACCGGCGGCGGCGGCAACGGCGAGAGCGGTGACTGCATCGTCGTCGACCCGGTCAGCTCCCGCCATGAACACCCACCTTAGACCCGCGGTTGCGGCGCTATTACGACGCATGGTCGTAGAGCCCTCGGAGCGGTTGACCGACCGCAGATGGCGCCGGCGGCCGCGACTGACGGCAGCCTCGCGAGCGGCCCCGTCCGCGGCGCCGTCGGCGTCCCACCGGGCCGGGCGCGGGCCTGCGCCGCCCATGCGCTGACGCGCCACCAGCAAAGCGAACACCAATCCCAGCAGCACCGGCAGGTGGCTGGCGATCCGAGCCGCCGTCACCTGACCGTGGTAGGCATCGATAGCCACGTAACCGCCCAGTGCCACCGCGTATACCCCGGCGATCGCGGCGACACCGGCCGCCACCGACGGCCAGACACCGGCGGCGATCATTGCCCCGCCGAGTGCCAACAACCACGCCGTGGATTCATGCAGCAAATGCGCGCCGGTGGCCGCAGGGTGGCCGTGGCCGTGCGCCGACACCATGCCGAAGTCGACGCCGGCGATCTGTACCGCCGCCATCGCCACCTGCAGCACGCCGACGGCAATCAGCGCCGGCCGTCGAAATCCCCACCGCGACCAGAGGCTGTCGTCGGCGTCCTCGGCGGTGACCGATGTCACCCCGGCGGCCGCCAGGATCTGGGCGGCCAGGTCAGGGCCGGCATCACTCTCGGTGCCGCCGTTGATGTCCGTCAGCCGGCGGGCCTGGGCGGCAGCGCCGACCAGCCAGCGCCGGCAACCGCGGCACGATGCCAGGTGCGCATCGACCTGCTGCGCCGGCAACTCCTGCTGCTCGCCGTCGAGCAGCGACGACAGGGTCTCGCGCACTACCTCGCACCGCATGCCGCCATAGTCGCTCATTCGGCGCCTGGAAACAAAGGTTCGTCCGCAGGGAACCAAATCAGCCCACCACGCGACTACTGATTGATCGCTCAAGATCGCGGGAGCGTCGGGAATGGGAAAAGGAGGTGTGTTCGATGACCGCACCGGTCTGGCTGGCGTCGCCGCCGGAGGTGCACTCGGCGCTGCTGAGCGCCGGGCCCGGACCCGGTCCGCTGCTGGAGTCGGCGACGGCGTACTCGGTGATGAGCGCCGAATACGCCGAAGTGGCGGCCGAACTCGACGCGGTACTGGCCGGAGTGGCCGGCACCTGGCAGGGCCCCAGCGCCCAGCAGTACGCGGCCGCACACGCCCCGTATCTGAGCTGGCTGGCTGACAGCGCCGCCAAGAGCACCGCCGCCGCCGGTCTGCACCAGACCGCGGCCGCGGCCTACACCACCGCACTGGCCGGCATGCCCACCCTGGCCGAACTGGCCGCCAACCATGCCGTGCACGCGACACTGCTGGCGACGAACTTCTTCGGCATCAACACCGTCCCGATCGCGCTGAACGAAGCCGACTACGCCCGGATGTGGGTCCAGGCCGCCGAGATGATGACCGTCTACCAGGGCATCGCGGGCGCGGCGCTGGCCTCGGTTCCGCTAGCGACGCCCGCACCGCCGATCGTGGCCCCCGGGGCTGCCGAGGCCGCTGCCGCCCCCAGTTGGGAACAGCAACTCAAGGACCTGATCACGCAGTTCAACATGGGCTTTGCCGACCCGATCGCCAAGTGGTTGTGGGCGCAGTTGGGCGTCGACGGATATCCGATCGAGGCGTTTCCGTTTGCCAGCGCAGTCACCCAGATGCTGGTGCAGATCCCGGGGATGTCCCCGATCCTGGCCGGGGCCCTGGGCTGGTTCACCTTTCACACGCTGATGCTGTTGTGGCCGATGGGCCAGATCGCGGTGCAGATGGCGATCCCGATCGTGATGGCAGCGGCGCCGGCGCTGGCCGCAGCGGCCGGGCTCGGTGCGCTGGGCGCGATCGGTGCGGTCGGGCTGGACCAGGCCGTCGAGCCGACCCCGCCGATGCCGGTGGGCGGCAGCGTCGGCGCGCCGGTCGCCGCGGGCGCCCCGGTGCCCGCGGGCGCCGAGGCGTGCGCCTGCGCGGACCCGATCTCCTCGGCGGGCCCCACCGCCCCCGCCACCGCGGGCGCCGGCATGCCGGCCGGCGGCGGCGCGGGCGGCGGACCGGGCGTCGGGTTCGGGCCGACCTCCTGCCTGTATTTGGTGAGCAGTGTCTCCTCCTCGGCGCGCAGCTCCAGCGGTTCGCGGCGTTCCCGCAGTGCCGACGAAGAGGCGTCGGAGAGCCAGGGCGCCCCCGGTGAGGCCACGGCGCAGGCGCTGGCCGCCAAGCGCCGGCAGCGGCAGCGCGCCAAGCAGCGCGGGTTCGGCGACGAATACATGGATATGAACATCGATGTGACGCCGGAGTGGGATGGGCCCCCGGGCGCGGCGAGCGCCTCGGACTCCGGCGCCGGCCCGCTGGGCTTCGCCGGTACCGCGACCGGGACCAGCCGTCAGGCCTCCGGAATCGCTGTGCTGACCGGTGACGGCCTCGACACCGAGCCGCGGATGCCGATGCTGCCGGGCAGCTGGGGCGAAAACCCGAACTGACCGGCGTCAGCTCATCGAGACCGACGTTTTGCAGCGAAAGTGCGAGTAGGTACCTGCAAAACGTCGGTTTCGGCGCAAGAGTGCCGGGGCGCCAGCGCTACAGCTGCGGCCAGTGGGCGCGCCACTGTTCTTCGGTGGGCTCGCCAATGATCACCTTCTCGACGGCCCGGACGCTGTCCATGAGTTCCAAAACCGCTGTCCGCAAGTCGTTTTCAGCATCGATGCCGGCGGCAATGGTGACGGTGGTGATCGTCTTGGGGATCAGATCAGCGGGCACGCCGGCGCGGGCGAGCCGTTGCAGCACCTTTTGGGCCAGCGCTAGCGCCGGCTGGGCGGTCGGCAAGTCGTCCATGATCGAGTCTCTGGACTTCTTCTCCAGCGACTTGCGTTCCTCCCACTGCGCCACCTGGTCGGCCAGCGAGATCTCCTCGCCGGCGAGCACCGCCGGCGCCCGATTGACCAGCTTGCGCAGCAGCGAATCCGCGACGTCGTCGATGGAGAACGGGCGCTCCAGTGCGTCCTCGGCGATGCGGGCGTGGAACAGCACCTGCAGGAGCACATCGCCGAGCTCCGCACACAACTCGTCGGCGTCGCCGCTGCGGACCGCGTCGAACAGTTCGTAGGTCTCCTCGAGCAGAAACCGGCGCAGCGAGTCGTGGGTCTGCTCGCTCTCCCAGGGCCCGGTGGTGCGCAACCGGTCCATGATCGCGACCGCGTCGATCAGCCGCTCCCCCGGCGGCGCATCCGGCGCCGCGATCAGCGTTTCGCCGGCCGCCAGCCGAGCGACCACGTCGGGATGGTTGCGGTCCGAAGACAGCAGCACCGGGGCTTCGACGCCCGAGAGCACCGATCGTGCGGCCGGCAAAGACCACGGCACCACGATCGGCAATTCCTCGGTGTAGACGATCTCACCGGCGAGCAGCGTGAGGGCTTCGACCGGGACAAGCGAGGGCCGGCGGGGGTCGACCAGGACAACGGTCATCGTGGCTACCGTACTGCGGGCGTCGTGCCGGTGACGTCGATGAGACCCTGCGGCTTGCCGTCCAGTGCCGAAATCAGATCGGCCACCATCTGCACGAGTTCGACGTCGCGGATGCGCGGCGCCCCGACGGGCGCGCCGGCACCGCCGGCGCGCGGGATCGGGACCTGGATGGTGGCGGTGGTCGCGCGGTAACTGGCCGAAGGATGCATCCGCTTGAGTCGCAACTGGGCGGAGTCCGGCAGGGTCATCGGGGCCAGCCGCAGCGTCGTCGCCGATGCCGCCGAAACCTCGGTGATCCCGGCTGCCCGGCACAGCAGCCGCAGCCGGGCCACCGCCACCAGCCGGCCGGCGGGCTCGGGCAGCGGCCCGTAGCGGTCGGTCAGTTCCTCGATGACCGCGGCGATCTCGTCGTCGCCGGGAGCGGCGGCCAACCGCCGGTAGGCCTCCAGCCGCAACCGGTCCGAGTTGATGTACTCCGGCGGCAGGTGGGCGTCGACCGGCAGGTCGATCCGGACGTCCTTGACCTCTTCGGTGGTGACCGTCTCGCCGTTGAAGGCCGCCCGGTACGCCTCGACCGCCTCGCCGACCAGCCGCACGTACAGATCGAAACCCACCCCGGCGACGTGCCCGGACTGCTCCACCCCCAGCACGTTGCCGGCGCCGCGGATCTCCAGGTCCTTCATCGCCACCGCCATGCCGGCGCCCAATTCGTTGTTCTGGGCGATGGTGGCCAGCCGGTCGTGGGCGGTCTCGGTCAGCGGGCTCTCCTTCGGGTAGAGGAAGTAGGCGTAGCCGCGCTCTCGGCTACGGCCCACCCGGCCGCGCAGCTGGTGCAGCTGCGAGAGCCCGAAGGTGTCGGCCCGCTCGACGATCAACGTGTTGGCGTTGGAGATGTCCAGGCCGGTCTCGATGATGGTGGTGCACACAAGGATGTCGTATTCCCGATTCCAGAAGCCCTGCACCGTGGTTTCCAGCATTTCTTCGGGCATCTGGCCGTGCGCGATGACCACCCGGGCCTCGGGCACCAGGCCGCGCACCCGGGCGGCGGCCGCGTCGATGGAGCTGACCCGGTTGTGCACGTAGAACACCTGGCCGTCCCGCAGCAGCTCCCGGCGCAGCGCGGCCGCGACCTGCTTGTCATCGTGGCCGCCGACGTAGGTCAGCACCGGATAGCGATCTTCGGGCGGCGTCAGGATCGTCGACATCTCCCGGATGCCGGCCAGGCTCATCTCCAGGGTCCGCGGGATCGGCGTGGCACTCATGGTGAGCACGTCGACGTGCGTGCGCAGGGCCTTGATGTGTTCCTTGTGCTCGACGCCGAACCGCTGCTCCTCGTCGACGATCACCAGGCCGAGGTCCTTCCAGCGCACCCCGGTCTGCAGCAGCCGGTGGGTGCCGATCACCACGTCCACCGAACCGTCGGCCAGGCCGTTGACGGTCGCCTTGGACTCTTGGGCGTCGGTGAACCGCGACAGTCCCTTGACGGTGACCGGGAAGCCGGCCATCCGGGTGCTGAACGTCTGCAGGTGCTGATCGGCCAGCAGCGTGGTGGGCACCAGCACCGCGACCTGCTTGCCGTCCTGGACGGCTTTGAACGCCGCGCGCACCGCGATCTCGGTCTTGCCGTAGCCGACGTCACCGCAGATCACCCGGTCCATCGGGACCGGCTTTTCCATGTCGGCCTTGACCTCGCTGATCGCCGTGAGCTGGTCCATGGTCTCGGTGAAGCCGAACGCGTCCTCCATCTCGGCCTGCCACGGGCTGTCCGGGGCGAACGCGTGGCCGGGCGCGGCCTGACGTTTGGCGTAGAGCGCGACCAGTTCGTCGGCGATCTCTCTGACCGCCTTGCGGGCCTTGGTCTTGGTCTGGCTCCAGTCGCTGCCACCGAGCCTGCTCAGCGCCGGGGCCTGGCCGCCGACGTAGCGCGACAGCTGATCGAGGGAGTCCATCGGCACGTAGAGCTTGTCGGTGCCGTTCGCGCCGCGCTTGCCCGAGGCGTACTCCAGCACCAGGTATTCCCGGCGCGCCCCACCGACGGTGCGCTCGGTCATCTCCACGAATTTGCCGATGCCGTGCTGGTCGTGCACCACCAGGTCGCCGGCGGTCAGCGCCAGCGGATCGACCGCGTTGCGGCGCTTGGCCGCCAGCCGCTTGCCTTCCGGGCCGCTGACCCGGTTGCCGGTCAGGTCGGCCTCGGTCACCACCACCAGGTCGGCGCCCGGGATCACCAGACCCTCATGCAGCGGGCCCTTCAGCACCCCGACCACCCCGGGCTGCGGCGCGGCACCGGCATCCAACAGCGTTGCCGCAGTCTCGGATTCGGCCAGCTGCTCCACGATCCGGCGTGCGGTTCCGACACCCGGCGCGACGACCGCCGCACGACCCCCGGTCGCGATGTGCGCCCGCAGCATGGCGAAGATCTCGTCGATGTCGCGCTGCCGGCCGCGGGCCGACGGCGACGGACGGACGTCGAGTTCGGTCGCCTCCGGGTCGGGCAACTGGCTCAGCGTCCACCACGGATGGGCGGTGTCGAGCGCCGCCTGGCGCACCTGCGCGAACTCCCGGAATCCCGACCCACCGAGCTGTTCGATGTCGATCGGTGCCTCGCCGCCGATCGCGGCGACCGACCAGGACGCCTCCAGGAATTCACGTCCGGTCTTGATCAGATCGGCGGCGCGGGCCCGGACCTTCTCCGGATCGCAGACCAGCACCGGGGTGCCCGGGCGCAGCTGATCGGTCAGCAGCGCCTGCGGACCAGGCCGCAGCACCGGACTCAGCGCCTCCATCCCGTCGACCGGGATGCCCTCGGCCAGCTTGGCCAGCATGTCGCCGACCGTGCCCGAGACGGCGTTGTCGGTCTGTGGCTGATCGCGCGCCAGCTCGGCCGCACGATCCCGCACGTCGTCGGTGAGCAGCAACTCCCGACATGGCACCGCGACAACGGTGCCGACCTCGACCTCGGGGATGGAACGTTGATCGGCGACCGAGAACGGCCGGATCTCGGTGACCTCGTCACCCCAGAACTCGATGCGCACCGGATGTTCGGCGGTCGGCGGGAACAGGTCGAGGATGCCGCCGCGGACCGCGAACTCGCCGCGCTTGCCCACCAGGTCCACTCGCGAGTAGGCCAGCTCGACCAGCCGAGCGATCACCTCCTCGAACGGGACCTCGTCACCGACGGCCAGCATGACCGGCTCGATCGCGTCCAGTTGGCTGGTCATCGGCTGCAGCAGCGACCGGGCCGCGGTGACCACCACGCGCAGCGGCGGCCCCAGCCGGGCGTCGTCGGGCGCAGACAGCCGGCGCAGCAACAGCAGGCGGGCGCCGACGGTATCCACCCCGGGCGAGAGCCGCTCGTGCGGCAGCGTCTCCCAAGACGGGAACAGTGCCACCGTGTCGCCGTAGACACCACGCAGTTCTGCGGTCAGGTCGTCGGCCTCGTGGCCGGTGGCAGTGACCACCAGCAGCGGGTTGTTGCGGGCCAGGGCGGCAGCCGTGAACGGCCGCGCACCGACCGGACCGACCAGCGCGAGTTCGGCGGGCGGGTCGCCCGCACGCTCGATCAGTTCGGTGAAGGCCGGCGCGGTCAACGCCAGGTCTACGAGCCCCGCAATCGGGTTTTGGACAGTCTGGTACCCCGGTGCGGTCATGATGCGGGCAATTCTAGGCGGTGCGGTGCGGGTCGCCGATTTGCGTTGCGGTGCATGCCCTATTCGTCGTGCAGGGTCGGATCGGACTCCAGGTGAGTCAGTCCGTTCCAGCAAAGGTTGACCAGGTGCGCGGCCACCACTTCCTTCTTGGGTTCGCGTACGTCGAGCCACCATTGGGCCGTCATCGACACCGAACCGACCAGCGCCTGGGCGTACAGCGGCGCGGTCTCGGGGTCCAGGCCGCGCTTGGCGAAGTCGCCGGCCAAGATCGACGACACTTGGCCGATCGCGTCGTTGAGCAGGGTCGAGTAGGTGCCGGAACTGATCGACGCCGGAGAGTCGCGGATCAGGATGCGGAATCCGTCGGTGTGCTCGTCGACGTAGGTCAGCAAGGCCAGCGCCACGCGCTCCACTCGCAGCCGGGACTGGTTGTTGGTCGCCTTGGTCAACGACGTGGTGATGCCGTCCAGCAACGCCGACATCTCACGGTCGACCACCACGGCGTAGAGCCCCTCTTTGCCACCGAAGTGTTCGTAGACCACGGGCTTGGACACGTTGGCGCGCTGCGCTATCTCCTCGATGGAGGTGCCCTCATACCCGCGTTCGGCGAACAGCGAGCGGGCGACGTCGATCAGTTGGTGACGACGCTCGCTACCTGTCATCCGGGCTCGCGGCGCCCGGCCGTCCTTGTCCAGACCAGCCACGCGACCAGGGTAGTCCGTTGGACTGGACCGGATTGTCCGACTTCTTACTCGGGCCGCGGGCGGCCCTCGCCGTCGTCGGACTAAAGTCACTGCGGAACACCGATCCGTCGTGGTGTAATCGGCAGCACCTCTGATTTTGGTTCAGATAGTTCAGGTTCGAGTCCTGGCGACGGAGCTCACGGAATTGCCCCACCCCTTTGCCGCGAACGTGCGCAGAATGACAGGCTAGGCGGCGTGTCGACGCACAAACACGCACAGTCGCCCCAGGAGGCAGGCCAGGACGCCGTCATCGTCCTGGCTGCTGGAGCCGGCACCCGGATGGTCTCCGACACCCCCAAAGTGCTGCATGAGCTGGGCGGGCGCAGCATGCTGGCGCACTGCCTGCAAGCGGCCGCCGGCGTCGGCCCCCGTCACCTGGTGGTGGTGTTGGGCCACGCGCACGAACGCATCACCGGGCCGGTCGCCGAGCTGGCGCAAGCCCTGGACGTTCCCATCGACATCGCCCTGCAGGACCAGCAGCTCGGCACCGGACACGCGGTGCTGTGCGGCCTGGCAGCCCTGCCCGACGACTTCACCGGCACCGTCGTCGTCACCTCCGGCGACATTCCGCTGCTGGACAGCGCCACACTGCAGGCGCTGATCGACACCCACCGCGTCGCCCCGGCCGCCGTCACCGTGCTGACCACCACGCTGGCCGACCCCACCGGCTACGGCCGCATCCTGCACACCCAGGACGGCGAGGTCACCGCGATCGTCGAGCAGGCCGACGCCACCGAATCGCAGCGCGAGATCCGCGAGGTCAATGCCGGGGTGTACGCCTTCGACATCGCCGCGTTGCGTTCCGCGCTGGGCCGGCTGGGCTCGGACAACGCCCAGCACGAGCTGTACCTCACCGACGTGATCGGCATCGTCCGCGGCGACGGCCAAGTGGTGCACGCCCGCCATGTCGACGACGCGGCGTTGGTGGCGGGCGTCAACGACCGGGTGCACCTGTCCGCGCTGGCGGGCGAGCTCAACCGCCGCCTGGTGGCCACCCATCAGCGGGCCGGCGTCACCATCGTCGACCCCACCACCACCTGGATCGACGTGGACGTGACCATCGGGCGCGACACGACGGTTGCCCCCGGAACCCAGCTGCTGGGCCGCACCGCCGTCGGGGCGCACTGCACGATCGGGCCCGACACCACCCTGACCGATGTCACGGTGGGCGACGGTGCGTCGGTGATCCGCAGCCACGCCACCTCGTCATCGATCGGCGACGGTGCGACGGTCGGCCCGTTCACCTACCTGCGTCCCGGCTCCGCGCTGGGCGCCGACGGCAAGCTGGGCGCGTTCGTCGAGACCAAGAACTCGCGCATCGGCACCGGGACCAAGGTTCCGCACCTGACCTACGTCGGCGATGCCGACATCGGCGACCACAGCAACATCGGCGCGTCCAGCGTCTTCGTCAATTACGACGGCCAGACCAAACGACGGACCACCGTCGGCTCGCACGTGCGCACCGGCTCGGACACCATGTTCGTCGCGCCGGTCACCATCGGCGACGGCGCCTACACCGGTGCCGGGACGGTGGTGCGCCATGATGTGCCGCCGGGCGCACTGGCGGTCTCAGCCGGCCCGCAGCGCAATATTGAGAACTGGGTGCAGCGCAAGCGGCCCGGCAGCCAGGCCGCCGCGGCGGCCGACAGAGCGAACAGTGCCGAACAACCCGGCCAGACTCCACCCGATCTGTCATCGTGAGCTTGATCGCGTTGAGGCAGCCCGAGGCGAAATCGCGCACCGGGCTACGTACCATAAGGCCCGAGTTAACTCGACCGAAATCCACAATCTCCTACGGCGGGGGCAGCACGTGAGCCACGACTGGACAGACAATCGCAAGAACCTGATGCTCTTCGCTGGTCGTGCGCACCCGGAGCTGGCTGATCAGGTCGCCAAAGAACTGGACGTACCGGTAACCGCGCAGACCGCCCGGGACTTTGCCAACGGCGAGATCTTCGTGCGTTTCGACGAGTCCGTGCGCGGCTGCGACGCCTTCGTTCTGCAGTCGCACCCCGCGCCGCTGAATCAGCACCTGATGGAACAGCTGATCATGATCGACGCGCTCAAGCGGGGCAGCGCCAAGCGGATCACCGCGATCCTGCCGTTCTACCCCTATGCCCGCCAGGACAAGAAGCACCGCGGCCGCGAACCGATTTCGGCCCGCCTGGTCGCAGACCTGCTCAAGACGGCCGGCGCCGACCGGATCGTCACGGTGGACCTGCACACCGACCAGATCCAGGGCTTCTTCGACGGCCCGGTCGACCACATGCGCGCCCAGCCGCTGCTGTGCGGCTACATCCGGGACAACTACCTCAACAACGGCAAGGACGTCGTGGTGGTCTCCCCCGACTCCGGCCGGGTGCGGGTCGCCGAGAAGTGGGCGGACTCGCTGGGCGGCGTACCGCTGGCCTTCATCCACAAGACCCGTGATCCGCGGGTGCCCAACCAGGTCAAGGCCAACCGGGTGGTCGGCGAGGTCGCCGGCAAGACCTGTGTGATCACCGACGACATGATCGACACCGGCGGCACCATCGCCGGGGCGGTCGGCCTGCTGCGCGAAGCGGGGGCGGTCGACGTGGTGATCGCCGCCACCCACGGCGTGCTGTCCAGCCCGGCATCCGAGCGGTTGGCGGCCTGCGGCGCCAGCGAGGTGATCGTCACCAACACCCTGCCGATCACCGAGGACAAACAGTTCCCGGCGCTGACCGTTCTGTCGATCGCTCCGCTGCTGGCCAGCACCATCCGGGCGGTATTCGAAAACGGTTCAGTCACCGGGCTTTTCGACGGAGACGCCTGACATGACTGACGCGGTGGTCTATCACAACCCGCGCTGCTCGACTTCGCGCAAGACGCTGGATCTGCTGCGCGAGAACGGTATCGAGCCGACGGTCGTGGAGTACCTGAAGACCCCGCCGTCG
This sequence comes from Mycobacterium sp. SMC-19, assembly GCF_045310815.1. NCBI lineage: Bacteria > Bacillati > Actinomycetota > Actinomycetes > Mycobacteriales > Mycobacteriaceae > Mycobacterium > Mycobacterium sp. SMC-19. Next base: position 203,296 of record NZ_JBJIAM010000001.1, read on the forward strand.
CGTGCGGAGCTGGCGGAGATGATCAGCGCCGCCGGCATCGGTGTGCGCGACGCGGTGCGCACCGGCGAGTCGGTCTACGCCGAGCTGAACCTGGCCGGTGCGTCCGACGACGAACTGCTCGACGCGATGGCCGCGAACCCGATCCTGATCCAGCGGCCGTTCGTCGTCACCGGCAACGGCACCCGGTTGGCCCGTCCGATTGACGCGGTCCGCGAGATCCTGTGACCTCGCTGCGCTTGGCGGCCGTGGCCCTGGCGTGCACGGCGATAGTCAGCACGACATCCGCGTGCGGCACCAAAACCCCTGACTATCACTCGATTTGGGGCAACGGCAGCACGCCCACCACTTCCTCGGAGCCGGAGGCCCCGGTCAGCGTGGGACGCTACCTCGAGGATCAGGGAGTGGCCGCCGAGGCGGTGGCCCCCAACGCGCCGACCGACCTGACCGTGTCGATCCCGACACCGGCGGGCTGGACAAAGAAGGAAAACCCGATGCTGCCGGCCACCACTCTGGTGCTCGGCAAGGGCGAGAAGTTTCCCCGGGCGATTCTGAGTGTGGTCAAGCTCAACGGGAAATTCGACTCGAAAGAGGCCATCAAGCACGGAGTGGTCGACGCCCAGCTCTCACCGAACTTCCGACTGCTGGACGCCTCCAACGAGGACTACCAAGGTTTTCCGTCCTCGATGGTCCAGGGAACCTACGACATGGACGGTCAGCGCCTGCATAGCTGGTTCCGGATGGTGATCGCCACCGGTTCGGCGCCGGCCGAACAGCGTTACCTGGTGCAGCTGGCGGTCACCGCCCCGGCCGAAGAGGCGCCCAAGGATGCCACCGACGTCGAGGCGATCATGAAGGGCTTCACCGTCGCGGCGAAGTGACCCCCACCGGACTCAGGTCTTGTTAAAGTGACGCACCCGCCTGAAGGGAGTTCCGCGATGTCCCTCGTTCGCCTGTCCTCACTGAGCCTTGCCGGCCTCAGCGCGGCCACCGTCGCGACCGGCCTGCTGGCACCGGCCACGGCGCTGGCAGACCCGCAGCCCGGTTGCACCGCCGCCGACATGGCCAACGTGGCCACCGGCGTCGCCGCCTCGACGTCGGGTTATCTCTACGCCCATCCGGACGTCAACGAGTTCTACACCGGTCTGCACGACCGGCCCGACGACCAGGTACCGGAGGCGGTTCGCAGCTTCTTCGCCGACAACCCGCAAGCGCACTCCGACCTGCTGGGGCTGCGCCAGCCGCTGGCTGACTTCCGCGCCCGCTGCGGATTGCCCCAGCCCGAGCGCCCGCTGCTGGATCAGTGATGTCGCGCCGCATCTGGGTCATCGCAGCACTGGCCTTGACCAGCCTGCCGGGGACCGTGGTCGTGTTCACGCCGGCCGGCACCGCCACCGCACAGGGCTGCGTCGGGGTGGGCCGCCGGGTGTATGTCAGCGGATGCGCCGACCCGGTGCCACCGCCGGCCTACTACGCGCCGCTGCCCGAAGACGTACCTCCGCCGCCGCCCCCGCCGCCTCCGCCGATCAACACCTGCGTGGGCTACAACGGCCGTTGGGTGCACGCCAACAACTGCAACTAAGCCGGGCTAGTTTTTCACCGCTTTCGGCGGTGCCCAGGTGCCGCCCAGCGCTTCTTCCTTGGGCCAGTACAGCCGCAGGATCATCTGGAACGGTCCCTCGGGTGCGGGCAGCCAGTTGGCTTCCTTGCCCGCGCCCGGGGATTGGTTCTGCACAGCGATGGTGATTCCGCCGTCGGGATCGCGGGTCAGATCCGGCAACATCGGCGAGTTGATCAGGTACCGGTCGATCGGGTTGGCCACCAGCAGGCTTTCCGGCATCTTGTACATGGTCAGCGACCAGAACGAGTTGACCGGCGGCAGCGCATCCGGCGCGAACCGCAGCGTGTATCCGTTGGCACCGCTCAGCGGCGCGCCGTCGGAGTCCACGGCCACCACCGGATAGATGGCCTCCTCCTGCGAGTTGCCGTAGATCCCGAGCACCGCACCGGCCATCCGGTACAGGTAGTTGCCGGCGAGGAACTCCCGGGTGCCGAACAACTGCCCCGAGGTCACCTGGCCGGTGTCCAGCTTGTCCGTCTTGAATGTGTTGAGTTCCGCCCAGGCCTGCGCCATCCCGGCCTGGACGGCGTCGCGACTCTCGGCGCTGAGTTCGTCGGCGTTGAAGGTGCCGTCGGGGCCGATGCCGATACTGGCGAACCGGGCCCGCAGGTCCTGCTCGCCCGGCAACACCGGCGCGTACTTCAACAGGAAGCTCAAGATCTCGAAGAACTTCGGCGACGTCTTCTGCTCGTCTGGTGTCAGTGGCGCAATGAAATCCACCGGCGGGGCGGTTGGCGCGGATTGCTTGAGGTAGGCCGACAGCGGCTCCACGCTGTAACCGGCCTGGATCTTCTTGACGTTGTCGATGTCGGCCGGGTCGAACAGCTGGGTGCGGTAGATGACCTGCGCGAAGTCGGTCTCGGCGCGGATCACCGCATCGACGCCGTCGGGCTTGTCGCCCGTCCAGCCGGGTCCGGCCAGCAGGTACCTGCCGCCGTTGTTACCGGTGGTCCGGCTGCCCACGTAGGCGAAGTTGTAGGTGTATGCGTCGATGAATTGCAGCGAGTAGTAGCGGCCGGCCTCGATCACAGGCACGGTGAGCACCAACGGCTCGGCCCGCAGGTCGGCGCCCAGCATGGTGTAGGGCGTGTCGGAGTTCGGCGTCTGCACGGTGGTGTCATCGGGGGTGTAAACCCTTGCGGCGCTGTGCGTCTGATTCCAATCACCCTTGTACTGCGGACCCGATCTGTCGACGAAGTAGGCGTGCCGGATGCGGTAGGAGTCCACCATCGGGAAGCCGTAGACGTAGGCCTCCTTGGCGATCAGACGGACCTGATCGGCGGACTGGGCCGGCGCCGGGCTAGCGGGCTCGGCCGACTGCCGGTTGCCGCAGCCGCCGACCGCGGCCAGCATCACGGCGATCAATCCAAGGGTGGTCCATGGCTTCACGTCGCTCCTCAAGTCGGATCGGCATTCCGGCGCAGCTCCCGGCGCCTCGTTAGAGTGTCAGCCATGGCTTCCTGGTCTGCCACCGATCTGCCGTCGTTCGCCGGCCGATCCGTCATCGTCACCGGAGCCAACAGCGGTTTGGGCGCCGCGACCGCGCGCGAACTGGCCAGGGTCGGCGCCGCCGTCACCCTGGCGGTCCGCAACACCGCCAAGGGCCAGGCCGCCGCGGCGGGCATGCCCGGTGACGTAACGGTTCGCGCCCTGGATCTGGCGGACCTTGCTTCGGTGCGACGGTTCGCCGAGGAGACCGCGCAAGTCGACGTGCTGATCAACAACGCCGGGATCATGGCGGTGCCCTACGCCAAGACCGTCGACGGTTTCGAGGCTCAGATCGGCACCAATCATCTGGGTCATTTCGCGCTGACCAACCTGCTGTTGCCCAAACTCACCGACCGGGTGGTGACGGTGTCGTCGGCCCTGCACCGGATGGGCTACATCAGCCTCAAGGACCTGAACTGGGAGTCGCGCCGGTATTCGGCGTGGCTGGCCTACGGCCAGGCCAAGCTGGCCAATCTGCTGTTCACCAGCGAGCTGCAACGCCGGCTCGTGGCGGCGGGTTCACCGCTTCGCGCGCTGGCCGCCCATCCCGGCTATTCGAGCACCAACCTGCAGGGCCAGACCGGCAACCGGATCGGCGACCTGGTGATGCGCACCTTCGGCAACGGCCTGTTCGCCACCAGCCCCGACTTCGGGGCGCGCCAAACCCTCTACGCGGCGTCGCAGGACCTGTCCGGCAACACCTTCATCGGTCCACGCTTCGGCATTGTCGGCCGCAGCGGGTCGGTGGGCCGCAGTCTGCTGGCCAAGCGCGGTGCCACAGCCGCCGGACTGTGGGAGCTGTCTGCGCAGCTCACCGGGGTTCAATTTCCGCTCTGAGCTGCCGATGCGCTAGCCTGACCAGGCGTCACGGCGAGGGCGGCCACCATTCGGCCGCCGTTATCGACGAGGACCTCCTAGATGGTTGTCGCGATCTGGCCGTGCCTCATGCACGCCGTAGCAACCAAGGAGTTCCCCATGGCTAAGAACGCATCCACCACCAACCAGCTGACCGTCTCGGTGCGGACCGAGACCGGCAAGGGCGCCTCCCGCCGGGCCCGCCGCGCCGGCCGGGTCCCCGCGGTCCTCTACGGCCACGGCACCGAGCCGCAGCACCTGGAGCTCCCGGCCCACGACTTCGCGGCCGTGCTGCGCCACTCCGGCACCAACGCCGTGCTCACCCTCGACATCGAGGGCAAGGAGCAGCTGGCGCTGACCAAGGCTCTCGAGATCCACCCGATCCGTCGCACCATCCAGCACGCCGACCTGCTGGTCGTGCGCCGCGGCGAGAAGGTCACCGTCGAGGTCAACGTCGTCATCGAGGGCGACGCCGCTTCCGGCACCCTGGTCACCCAGGACGCCACCGCCGTGGAGATCGAGGCCGAGGCCCTGTCGATCCCCGAGCAGCTGACCATCTCGATCGAAGGCGCCGAGGCCGGCACCCAGTTCACCGCCGGCGCTCTCGAGCTGCCCAAGGGCGTCAGCCTGATCTCCGACCCCGAGCTGCTGCTGGTCAACGTGATCGAGGCACCGAGCGCCGAGGAGCCGGCCGAGACCGAAGCGGCGGGCGAGGAAGCCGCCGAGGCCCCAGCCGCCGAGTCCGAGTAAGCCGAGCACCGCGTGGCCGAGTCACCACCGATACTGGTGGTCGGCCTGGGCAACCCGGGCCCGAACTACGCACGTACCCGACACAATGTCGGCTTCATGGTCGTCGACCTGCTCGCCGAGCGGATCGGGTCGGCGTTCAAGCTGCACAAGAAATCGGGTGCCGACGTGGCCACCGGGCGCCTGAGCGGGCGCTCGGTGGTGCTGGCCCGGCCGCGCTGCTACATGAACGAATCGGGCCGCCAGGTGGGGCCGTTGGCCAAGTTCTATTCGGTCCCCACCGGCGGCGTCGTGGTGATTCACGACGACCTCGATCTGGACTTCGGCCGGATCCGGCTCAAGCAGGGCGGCGGTGAGGGCGGCCACAATGGCCTGCGCTCTATCGCGACCGTCTTGGGCAGCAAGGACTTTCAGCGGGTCCGCCTCGGGATCGGCCGACCGCCGGGGCGCCAAGATCCAGCAGCCTACGTGCTGCAGGCGTTCGGTGCCCGCGAGCGCGACGAGTTACCGACAATCTGCGAGCAGGCCGCCGACGCCACCGAGTTGCTGATCGAGCTGGGGCTGGAGCCGGCCCAGAACGTCGTCCACGCCTGGGGCTGACCCCGCATTCCGCGGCGAGCGTGCGTGCTTGTACGCAAAAGTCCGGCGTGTCGTGTACAAACACGCTCCCTCGCGGGAAAGGGGGAAGGGCGAAGGGCGCGCGCTAGGTGACCAGCGCGACGGAGTTGGCCCGGCGCAGCTTGCCCGACGGAGTCTTGGGGATGCTGCCCGGCCCGAGCACCACGACGTTGCGGGGCCGCATGTCGACCTCGGTGACCACCTCATGGGCGACCTGGTGCTCGATACGCCGCACCTCGACCGGGTCCTGCCAGGCATTGGACTCCACCGCCACCGCGAACGTCTCCCGGGAGTGCCCGGCGTCCAGGCGCACCGCGACCGCACAACCCGGGCGGACGCCCTCGACGCGGCCCGCGGCCCGCTCGATGTCGGTCGGGTAGATGTTGCGGCCCGCCATGATGATGACGTCCTTGACGCGGCCGCAGACCACGACGTGGCCGTCTTCCATCTGGTAGCCCAGGTCGCCGGTGTCATACCAACCGTGCTCGTCCTGTGCCGGCAGGAAGCCCGCCATGGTCAGGTAGCCCGGCGTCACCGGCTCACCGCGCAGCTGGATCACTCCGACCCCGCGCGGCGGCAACGAATTGCCGTGCTCGTCGACGATCCGGATCTCGATGCCCTCCAACAGCGGCCCCAGCGAGGCCAGTCGGCGGGTGTTGCCCTTGGTGGCCGGCACCGCCTGGCGCAGCGCGGCCAGCAGGTCGGCGTCGATCTCGTCGACCACCAGGCCCGCATTGCACTTGGAGAAGGACACCGCCAGCACCGTCTCGGCCATGCCGTAGGCCGGCAGGATGGCGGTCGGGTTCAGCCCGAACGGCCTACCGGCGTCGATCAGGTCCTCGACGTCGGCCGGCTCCACCGGCTCGGCACCCGAGAGCGCGAACCGCAGCGTGGACAGGTCGAACTGCCCCGGCGTGGCCTGCTTGCGCAGCCGCTTGGCGAACAGCGCGTAGGCGAAGTTCGGGGCCGCGGTCATGGTGCCCTTGTACTTGTCGATCAGCTTGGCCCACAGCAGGGTGTCGCGCAGGAAGTCCATCGGGGTGATCTTGACCAGCTCGGCGCCGAAGTACATCGGTACGGTGAGGAACCCGATCATGCCCATGTCGTGGAAGCACGGCAGCCAGCTGACCATGACGTCCTTTTCGACGTCGTACTCGGCGCTGATGAACATCGCCTCGGCGTTCGAGTAGATGTTGCGGTGGGTGATCTGCACGGCCTTCGGCGAACCGGTCGATCCCGACGTCAGCTGCATCAACGCCAGATCGTCCTCACCGGCTTCTTCCGGGTCGATCGGCTCGGCGGCCAGCAGGTCAGCGACCGTGACGACCTTCAGGCCCTTCTCTTCCAGCACGGGGGCTGCCGGCATGAACGGGTCGGAGATGATGACGGCCTTGGCGTCGATCATGTCGACGACGGTCATGGTGTCCTCGGCCCACACCGCCAGGTCGGTGCGCGGGGTCGGCTGGTGCAGCATGGTCAGGCTCGCCGCGCGCATCCACACGCCCTGGGCGGTGGGGGCGATTTCCACCGGGGCACCGGCCAGCACCCCGACCGCGTCGCCCGGGCCTACGCCGGCCGCGGCCAGCCCGCCGGCGATACGCCGGGCGCGTTCATGGACCTCGGCCCAGGTGTGCCGGACGGGCGTGTGCGGCTCACCCGTCACCATGCCCTTCGACGACTCCCGGGCACTGCGGAACATGTTGTCGGTAAACCTGCTCACGACGGCCTCCTAGCCGGCACCAGTACATTCCATACGGGCTCAGATTTCATGTTCCACCTGCTTTAGACCACATCGCGAGAGGCACACGCACACAATTCGGTGGCGGTTAGATCTCGATACCGTAATGCGCGGCCCACCAGAACGGAGAGCGTCTGGCTGGCAGGGTTGTCCTGGCCGCGAATAGTCACCGCGGGCCATCTTAAACTCCTCTTAATCCACGGGCAAATCTATCCCGCGGATCGGCTGCTCGATCAGGCCCCGCTCACCGACGACGGCACCACGCGAGCGCCATAGACCGGGCCGCTGGCCACCCGCACCGCCCGCCCCGCGCCGAGCGCCGACAGTTCGACGGCGACGTCGGCCGCCGACTGCGCCGAGGAGCACAAGAACGCACACGTCGGGCCGGAGCCGGACACCACACCGGCCAGGGCACCCGCCTCTACCCCGGCGCGCAAGGTGCGGCGCAAGCCCGAGTTGAGACTGACGGCCGCGGCCTGCAGGTCATTGCCGAGCAATCCGGCCAGCCGCTCCGGATCACCGGCGGCCAACGCCGCCAGCACCGGCTCGGGCTCACCCGACTCCGGCAGCTTGCGCCCGGTTTCGCGCAACCGGTCCAGTTCACCGAAGACCGCCGGCGTCGACAGCCCACGGTCGGCGAACGCCAGCACCCAGTGGAAGGTCTCACGGGTGAGCACCGTCGCCAGCTCCTCGCCGCGTCCGGTGCCCAACGCGGTGCCGCCGTGCAGCGCGAACGGCACGTCGCTGCCCAGCTTGGCGGCCAGCGAGTGCAGGTCGCGGCGCGGCACGCCGAGCTCCCACAGCACGTTCATGCCGACCAGCACCGCCGCGGCGTCGGCGCTGCCGCCGGCCATGCCGCCGGCCACCGGAATGGACTTGTCGATGCTGATCGCCACGTCCGGAGCCCGGCCCACGTACTCGGCCATCAGCTCGGCGGCCTGCCACGCCAGGTTGCGCTCATCGGTGGGCAGCACATCGGCGCCCTCGCCGCTGACCCGCAGCGACAGCACGTCGGCGTCGCGGACAGTCACCTCGTCGACCAACGAAACCGCGTGGAACACGGTGGTCAGCTCGTGGTAACCGTCATCTCGACGGTCACCGACGGCCAGGTAGAGGTTGAGCTTGCCCGGTACCCGCACCGTCACCGAACCGGTCGGGGACCACTCGGTGGCGGTATTGCCGTCGGATGCGGTCACGCCGATGAGACTATCGGGCTACAGCGGCTCCGAGGGGCCGTAGTACCCCGGGCTCGGGCCAGGAGTGCCTACCCGATCAGGAGAACAGGTCGGAGAAGTCGGCGCTGATCGAGCTGAAGGCGTTCATCAGGACCTCCACCTCGAACCCGCCGGCCATGGTGACCAACCCGGTGGTGGCGGCCAGCGGCATGCCGATCGCGTTCAGCAGATCTCCCGACATCAGTTCGTTGAAGAACAGGCTCGCGGAGTAGGCCGGCAGCGTGGTGATCAGCGAATTGATGATGTCGGCGGTCGGCAACAGCGTCGCGTACAAGGTCGCCGCGGCGCTGCTGAAGGTGTTGACGATCTCCGTCAGACTCGGCAGCGAGAAGTCCGCGGGGCCGCCACTGAAGTCGAACAGGTCAGACGCTCCGCCGGACCCGATGTTCTGCAGGTCGGCGATGAAGTCGTTCCAACCCTGCTCGGCACCGTTGACCAGTGCGGTCAGCACGTCCATCGGGTTGACGTCGGGGAACACCCCGAACGGCGTGGAGATGTCCGCCGGGCCCTGGTCCCAGCCGTGCTCGATGTTGCCGTAGCCGAGGTTGATCAGCACCCGCAGGGCCGGCTGCAACAGGTCGGCAAACGCGTTGCCGAATGCGTTGCCGCGCAACAGCTCCAGCAGCGGCAGATTCTCGGTGGGGATCATGAAGTACTGGTTGTTGCCGGTGTAGTCGCCGGAGGTGTCCAGCTCGATGGCCGTCGCCAGCTGGGCGTCGGTCAGTGTCGGGTAGGTGCCGTGGATGAACATGATGCCCAGGAAGGCGTTGATGTCGGCCAGGAAGTTCAGCGGGTACTTCGGGAAGTCCGCGAAGCCGTCGTATTCCTGGATGTAATTGACTGTCTCCCATGGCGTCTCAGACGGGGCACCCCCGCTGAACGTGACGCCGAGGGCGGGCAGGCTCAGCGGAACCCCGGGGACGTCGAACCGGGCCAGCAGGCCGCCGTTGGGGTTGGCCGGGCTGCCCAGCGTCACGAAGGACAGCTCGTCGGAGGTCGGGCGCTCGTCCTCGGGCAGCGCCAGCAGCTGGTCCATGACCAGCCCGTTGATCACACCACTCTGCGAATACCCCAGTACGACAAGGTCATTGCCCTTGCCAACCTCTTCCATGATCTTCTGGTACAAGATGGTGGAGCCCTGGGCCAGCGAGGTGTCCAGCGGCAGCGTCTTCACACCGGTCAGCGGGTAGAGACCCTCCGGGGTGAACAACGGGTTGGTGGCGTCCACATGGAAAGTGGGCTGACCGTCGAACTTCGGGGTCGCAGGCGAGATGAACCGATCGGTCAGGGCGGCCAGGTACTGCGGCGGCGGGATCGGCAGTCCGCTGCCGCCCATGATCCACGACTCGGTGTCCAGCAGGGTCGTCTGGGCGACCACCGTCTTGGCGGTCGCGGCCAGGGTGGGCGCCACCACGGGTGCGACACCGAGGGCGGCAATGGCGGCCAGGGTCAGAGGCACGGCACCGATGGAACTCAGGTTGCGATGGGACAGAGTTGTCATGACGGCCTCCCTGGATGCTGCTGCAATAGGTCGATTATTCATCTCGCACCAGCGAAATGTCATCGCTTTTTTGTAATTCGATCATGCTACTCTCAGTTTTCTGCGAGGTAGCTGTGCGCGCCCTAATCTGAGGTCATGAACGCAGCCGGCGACTACGGCGGCTACCTGATCGAGCGCGAGATCGGCCGCGGCGGGCACGCCGGGGTCTATTTGGCCCACCACCACGGCGCCCCTGACGTGCCCGTGGCACTGAAGGTCCTCGACGAGGCGCACCGCTCCCCCGCCGAGCAGGCCCGGCTGGATCGCGAGTTCGCGTTCGCGGGCGCCCTCAAGCACCCCAACATCGTCGCGGTGTACCGGCACGGCCCGTTCTGGTTGGCCATGCAGTACGTCGACGGCGGCAAAGTGACCGGTCTGCGCTCGCTCGACGATCGCCTGGCGGCGCTGACCCAGATCGCCGGCGCGCTCGACTACGCACACCGTCGCGGCATCGTGCACTGTGACGTCAAACCCGCCAACATCCTGATCCATGCCGACTTCGGCCGGGCCGGGGCGGTGCTGACCGATTTCGGAGCGGCCCACGCCGTCGTCGAAGACGTGTGGCACCGGGCCCGACATTCCGAAAACCCCGAAGTCTCATTGCCCTACACCGCACCGGAGATCCTGCAGGGCAAGGCTTCGTCGGCAGCCACCGACGAATACGCCTTGGCCTGCACGGCGGTCGAGCTGTTTACCGGAGCGCCGCCCTTCCCCGCTCAGTGCGCAGCCGATCTGGCCGATGCGCACCTGCGGCTGCTACCGCCGCCGCTGTCCGACACGCTCGGTCCGGCGGCGCGGGCCGCCGATGTGGTGGTGCAACGTGCGCTGGCGAAGTTTCCGGCGCGCCGCTACGAGTCCTGCGCCGATTTCGTCGAAGAGTTGTCCCGCGCGCTGGTCTCGCACGCCGGGCCCGCCAAAGCCGCCGAGACCTGAAGCAGCCGTACGAAGTCCGCGATCGCCAGGGTCTCGCCGCGACTCATCGGATCGATGCCCGCCGCCTCCAACAGCTCGGCAGCCCGCGCGCCCGAGCCGGCCCAGTCGGCGATCGCGTTGCGGGCGGTCTTGCGGCGCTGGGCGAATGCCACGTCGATCAGCCTGAAGACCTGTCGGCGAAACGCGTCGTCGACCGGCCACGGGGCGGCCTCGTGGCGGTCGATGCGCACCAGCCCGGAATTCACTCGCGGCACCGGCCAGAACACGCTGGGCGGCACCGTGCCGCAGCGGCGCACCGCGCCGAAGAACCGTGCCTTGGCGCTGGGCACCCCGTAGTCCTTGCCACCCGGCTCGGCCGCCAGCCGCTCGGCCACCTCCAACTGCACCATGACCGTGACGGTGCGAATGGAGTCGAACTCCGACAGCAGGTGCAGCAGCGCCGGGACCGCCACGTTGTAGGGCAAATTCGCCACCACCGCCGTCGGCGCGGTCGCCACCTCGTCGCGGCGCAGGGTCAAGACGTCGGCGCCGAGCACCTCCAACCGGGGCACGTCGGCGGGCGCGTGTTCGGCGATGGTCTGCGGCAACCGGGTGGCCAGCACCGGATCCTTTTCGACGGCGATCACCGTCGGGCCGTGTTCGAGCAGCGCCAGGGTCAGCGAGCCGAGCCCAGGTCCGACTTCCAGGACATGGTCGTCGGCGGTGATACCGGCGCCGTCCACAATCCGGCGCACGGTGTTCGCGTCGTGAACGAAGTTCTGTCCCAGCGATTTCCGGGGCCGCAGGTCGAGTTCATTCGCCAGGGCCCTGATGTCACCGGCCCCGAGTAGCCCGATGGTCAGCGTCTCCCGCTGCACACCGGCCAGGCGCCCCAGCCCTGCCGGGCCTGGGTGACCTCTGCGATCGCGATCTGCTCTTCGCGGGTCGCCATATCCGCGCGCGGTGCGTATTTCAGACCGCCGTTGGCCACCCAGGTGCCGTAGTCGAACTGCACGCCGCCATAGAAGCCGTTGCCGGTGTTGATCGCCCAGTTCCCGTGCGACTCGCAGTTGGCGATGCGGTCCCAGGCTGCGCCGTACACCGACGGCGGCACCTCGGTGCCGGGCTTGGCGCCGACCCGCAGCACCGAGTCGCGGGCCGGGGCCACTACCGCGTTGGCGACCGGCAGGCGGCCGGTCTCGGCGCCGTTGACGGTGGCCACCGAGTAGGTCACGTCTTGGGTGCCCGGAGTCCCCGGGTCCTCGACGACCTGCCGGCTGATGTTCAGCGCCGGGTCTTCGATGCGACGGGCGGGCGGGGGAAGCGGCACCCGCTCGGTGACCTGCTTGACCCGGATCCGCGTCACCTGGATCGCCATGCCCTCGGTGATCGGGGTCGACGCGGCCGGGATGACCTTGTCGGCCTGCTCCAGCGGGGCGCCGTCGGCGGCCAGCAGTTCGCCGACATTGGGCGCGGCCAGGTGCACCGTGCGCACCACACCGCCGTCGTCGAGCGTGACGGTCTTGGCACTGACGACCGGCAGCGCCATCCCGGCCAGCGGGACCCGGCTGCCGCGCGATGCCGCGGCGGGGGCGGTGTCGGTCATCGACAGCTGCGCCAGCGCTTCGTCCACCGACAGCGCCGTCGTCCACACCTGCTGGGGCTCGCGCCCGTCCAGGGACACCTGTAGTGGCCGGCCGCGACGGACCATGATCGTGTCGGAGTCGTTCACCCGGGCGGTGCGCGCGGGGCTCACATCGTCGCGCTCGCCGAGGTTGAAGCCGTTCTCGGCGACGACGTCGATGACCCGCGACCGCATGGTGGTGACGGTGATCGGCGTTCCGTCAACGTCCAACGTCACGGTCTTGACGCTGGCGACCGCGAAGCCGCCGGCAAAGGTCAGCACCAGTAGTAAAGCGCCGACCAGAAGCCGCAGCATCGGCGATGGCGCCTGGTGCAGCCTGGTCAAAGCGTTCAAGTCAGAAAACCTCACGACGTTGAATACACAGCAAAGGGGCAGTGGCTCTGCCCCCCAGGTTCGATAACGGAACGGTAACGAACCTACCGGCGGTCGGCAACCGAATGTGACCTGCTCGACCTTCAGTCCAGCCCGTACACACGCCGGGCGTTGCGGTTCGTCACCTGCGCCAGCTCCTCCGCCGATGTTCCCAACAGCTCAGCCAGCGCCCTGACAGTGTATGGCAGACAGTAGGGCTCGTTCGGTGCACCGCGGTACGGATGGGGAGTCAAGAACGGCGCGTCGGTCTCCACCAACAGCTGCGCCTCCGGTATCAATGCCGCCGCTTCCCGCAGGTCACGCGCATTTTTGAAGCTGACCGTGCCGGACAGGCTCAGTATCCAGCCGGCTTCGACGCAGGTGTGAGCCATCTCGGGGCCCGACGAGAAACAGTGGAAGATCACCGTCTCGGGAGCGCCTTCGGCGCGCAGCACATCGAGCACGGCAGCGTCGGCGTCGCGGTTGTGGATCATCAGCGGTTTGCCCGTGCGTTTGGCCAGGTCGATATGCCAGGCGAAGGCCTCGCGCTGGGTCTGCGGGTCCGCGCAGCCCTCCAAGCGCCCGGGCCAATACAGGTCCATGCCGGTCTCCCCGACCGCCACCACCCGCGGGTGGGCGGCCAGCGCCTCGATCTCGGTGCGGGCCGCCTCGCTCAGGGTGCCGGCCCGGGTCGGATGCAGCGCGACCGCCGCATAGACCCGATCGTCGGCGTCGGCGGCCTCGGTCACCCAGCGAGCCGACGCCAGGTCGTCGGCCACGGTCACCGCCGCCTGCACCCCGACCGCGGCGGCCCGATCCATGATCGCCCGCACCGACGAGGCGTCGGAGGCGCCGCAGGCATCGAGGTGGGTGTGGGCGTCGACCAGCGGACCGAGCTCCTGCGGTGCGGGCGGCGGAGTTTTGCCTGATCGTTTCGAGCTCACCCGCACACAATAGGGTGAACGGTGATGAAGCCTTTCTACCTCACCACCGCGATCACCTACCCCAACGGTGACCCGCATATCGGCCACGCCTACGAGTACATCGCCACCGACGCGATCGCCCGATTCCATCGGCTCGACGGATTCGACGTGCGGTATCTGACCGGCACCGACGAGCACGGGCTGAAGATGGCCGAGACCGCCGCCGCCGAGGGCATTCCGACCGCAGAGCTGGCGCGGCGCAACTCCGATGTGTTCGAGGCGCTGCAGCGCAAACTCAACATCTCCTTCGACCGGTTCATCCGCACCACCGACGCCGATCACCTGGAGGCCTCCAAGGCGATCTGGCAGCGCATGGTCGACGCCGGTGACATCTATCTGGACGCCTACTCCGGCTGGTACTCCGTGCGCGACGAGCGGTTCTTCACCGAGGGCGAGACCCGGCTGACGCAGGACGGCTCGCGGGTGGCCAACGAAACCGGGGCGCCGGTCACCTGGACCGAGGAGCAGACCTACTTCTTCCGGCTCTCGGCCTATGCCGACCGGTTGCTGGCGCACTACCAGGCGAATCCGGACTTCATCGCCCCCGAGGTGCGCCGCAACGAGGTGGTCAGCTTCGTCTCCGGCGGGCTGCGGGACCTGTCCATCTCGCGCACCTCGTTCGACTGGGGCGTGCCGGTTCCCGGGCACCCGGACCACGTCATGTACGTCTGGGTGGATGCGCTGACCAACTACCTGACCGGCGTCGGCTATCCCGACACCGACTCGCCAATCTTCAAGCGGTACTGGCCCGCCGATCTGCACATGATCGGCAAGGACATCATCCGGTTCCACACGGTGTACTGGCCTGCCTTCTTGATGTCGGCCGGGATCGAGTTGCCGCGCAGGGTTTTTGCGCACGGCTTCCTGCTCAACAGCGGCGAGAAGATGAGCAAGTCGGTGGGCAACGTGATCGACCCGGTCGAGTTCGTCGACAAGTACGGCGTGGATCAGGTGCGCTTCTTCCTGCTGCGCGAGATCCCGTTCGGCCAGGACGGCAGCATCTCCGACGAGGCGATGATCGGCCGGGTCAATGCCGATTTGGCCAACGAACTGGGCAATCTGGCGCAGCGCTCGCTGTCGATGGTGGCCAAGAACCTCGACGGGGTGGTGCCCGAGCCGACCGCCCAGGCCGCCGACGGCGACGAACTGCTGGCACTGGCCGACGCGCTGCTGGAGAAGATGCGGGCGGCGTTCGGCACGCAGTCCATGCACGTGGGACTGGAAGCGATCTGGCAAATGCTGGGCGCAGCCAACCGGTACTTCTCGGCCAACGAGCCGTGGAAGCTCGCCAAGAGCGAGTCAGCGGCCGATCAGGCCCGCTTCGGCACGGTTTTGTACACCACGCTGGAGTCGGTGCGAATCGCGGCGCTGCTGCTGCAGCCGGTGATGCCCGAATCGGCGGGCAAGCTGCTGGACCTGCTGGGCCAGACCGATGAGCAGCGGATGTTCACCGCCGTGCCCGAGCGCCTGGCGCCCGGGCTTTCGCTCCCGGCGCCGTCCGGGGTGTTTCCGCGCTACCAACCCTGAACGTGACGGCGGGCCCGTGATCTGGGCCACAAGCTGTCACATCTGGCAGGCGTGCGGTGTCTTGAGGGCATAACCCTTGAGAGACAGGAGCACCTCATGACCCGCATCCAAGTTGTCATCATCGGCGGCGGCTACGCCGGCACCCTGGCCGCCAACCGGCTGCGCCAGCACCCCGACGTCGACATCACCCTGGTCAACCCGCGCCCGGCATTCGTCGAGCGGATCCGGTTGCACCAGTACGTCGCCGGCACCGGGACGGCCACCATCGACTACCCCGACCTGCTCGGCGACGGAGTCCGGCTGCTGGTCGACTCGGCCACCCGGATCGACGCCGCCGACCGGCGCATCCAGCTGGCATCGGGCACCGTCCTGCGCTACGACTTCCTCATCTATGCGGTGGGCAGCACCGGGGCGATCACCCCCGCGGTTCCCGGTGCCGCCGAATTCGCCTACTCGATCAGCGAATTGGAGCACGCGAGCCGGCTGCTGGCGCGCCTCACCGCGGTGGCGCCGGATGCCCCGGTGACCGTGGTGGGCGGTGGACTGACCGGAATCGAAGCGGCCTCCGAACTGGCCGGTCAAGGTCGGCCGGTGACCCTGGTCTGCGGCGAGATGCTGGGACCGTCACTGCACGCGGCGGGCCGGCGCTCGGTGGCCAAGGCACTGCGCAAACTGGGTGTCGACGTGCGCGAGGGCGCGGTCGTCGCCGAGGTGCGCGCCGACGCACTGGTGCTGCGTGACGGCACCGTGCTGCCCAGCGCGGTGACGGTCTGGACGGCAGGCTTCGGCGTGCCGGACCTGGCCGCAGCCAGTGGACTGGCCACCGACGCGTTGGGCCGACTGCTCACCGACGACACCCTGACCAGTGTCGACAACCCGTGGATCATGGCGGCCGGGGATGCCGTCGCCCCCTCGGGCCAGCCGCTGCGGATGAGCTGCCAGGCCGCCCTGCCGCTGGGCGCCCAAGCCGCCAACACGGTGTTGGCCCGCATCGCCGGCACCTCACCGGTCGCGCTGGACCAGGCGTTCGTGTCGCAGTGCATCAGTGTGGGGCGCGATGCGGCGACCGTGCAGTTGTCGCGCCGCGACGACACCCCGATCAAGGCGTTCATCGGCGGCCGCCTTGGCGCCGTGGTCAAGGAGTCGATCTGCAAGTACACGGTGAAGTGGATTCGGGGCGAGGCCGCCAAGCCGGGCTCGTACCGTTGGATGAAGGGCGGCGCCCGGGCGGCCCAGGCCGCACAGGGCCAATCGGAACGGGGGGCTGCGGTGTGAGAAGCGAACACGCCCAACGGTTCACCGAGCTCCGGCCGCTGCTGTTCACCATCGCCTACGAGATCCTGGGCTCGGCAACCGAATCCGACGACGTCTTGCAGGACAGCTACCTGCGCTGGGCCGAGGTCGATCTGGCCGAGGTCCGCGACGTCAAGGCGTACCTGGCCAGCCTGGTCACCCGTCAGGCGCTCAACGCGCTGCGGGCCGGGGCCCGACGCCGCGAGGAGTACGTGGGGCCGTGGCTGCCCGAGCCGCTGCTGCTCACCGAGCACGATCCCTCGGCCGATGTCGTACTGGCCGAGTCGGTCTCGATGGCGATGCTGGTGGTGCTGGAGACGCTGCGTCCCGAGGAGCGGGCGGTGTTCGTGCTGCGCGAAGTGTTCGGCTTCGACTATGACGAGATCGCGGCCGCGGTCGGCAAATCTGCGGCCGCGGCCCGTCAGGTCGCGCACCGGGCCCGCAGCCACGTCCAGGCCCGCCGGCCGCGCTACGCCCCGGTGGACCCGGAGGAGAGCGCACGGGTCACCGCGGAGTTCATGACCGCGGCGGCGGGCGGCGACCTCACCACGGTGCTGTCGATGCTGGCCCCCGACGTGGTGTGGACCGCTGACAGCGGCGGCAAGGCCAGCGCGGCCCGGCGGCCCGTCGTCGGAGCCGACAAGGTCGCCCGCACCGTCATCGGGCTGCTGCGGCAGGGCGCACAGATGCCCGACGTGCGGGTGGACATGGGCGTCTGCAACTCCGCACCCGCGGTGCTGCTCTACAGCGCCGACCGCCTGGAGGGCGTGTTCACCGTCGAGATCGTCGACGGGCTGATCACGAACTTCTACGCGATGCGCAACCCGGACAAGCTGGCGGCGGTGGCGGCCGCCCGCGAGATCACCCGCGGCGCTGACGTCTGACAAGCTAGTGCCGTGCGGATCGAGCGTCTCGGCGACTTGGGTGCGGCACCGGAGGTGCTGCGCGCGGTCGGCGATGCCACCGACCGACATGGGCTGCCGTCGCCGGCCGCGCTGACCGGCGAGTGGTTCGGCGCACGGGCGGTGATCGCGCCCAGCGTGGCCGTCGAGCCGGTCGGCCCCGGCGAGGTCTTTGACGTGCCGAATAGCTCCGCCCTTGGTGCGCAGTCCGGCGTGGTGGGTGGCGGCTGGATCGGCTATCTGTCCTACCCCGATGCCGGCGCCGACGGCCTGGGCGCTCGCATCCCCGAGGCTGCCGGCGGCTGGACCGACTGTGTGCTGCGCCAAGACCACGACGAGCAGTGGTGGTTCGAAAGCCTGTCCGGCGCGGCGATGCCGAGCTGGCTGGCCGAGGCGCTGACGACTCCCGCCCCGGCCCGGGGATGCCGGATCTACTGGGAGACCCCGGACCGGCAGGCGCACCGCGCCGGCGTGCTGGCCTGCCTGGAGGCCATCCGCTCCGGCGAGGTGTATCAGGCCTGCGTGTGCACCCGCTTCACCGGAACCGTCACGGGTGCCCCGCTGGACTTCTTCGCCGACGCCGTGGCGCGCACCTCGCCGGCGCGTGCCGCCTATGTCTCGGGTGACTGGGGCGCGGTGGCCTCGCTGTCACCGGAGCTGTTCCTGCGCCGCCGCGGTCAGGTCGTGGACTCCAGCCCGATCAAGGGCACCCTGCCGCTGTACGCCCGCCCGTCGGCGCTGCGCGCGTCGACCAAGGATGTCGCGGAGAACATCATGATCGTCGATCTGGTCCGCAACGACCTGGGCCGCGTGGCGATCACCGGCACCGTCACCGTGCCCGAACTGTTGGCGGTACGGCCCGCCCCGGGTGTGTGGCATCTGGTGTCGACCGTCTCGGCCCGGGTGCCCGAGCAGCTGGCGATGGCCGAGTTGCTGGACGCGACATTCCCGCCCGCATCGGTAACCGGCACTCCCAAACACCGTGCCCGCCAGCTGCTTTCGGAGTGGGAATCGTCGCGGCGCGGCACCTACTGCGGCACGGTGGGGCTGGCGTCACCGGTGGCCGGTTGCGAACTCAACGTCGCGATCCGCACCGTGGAGTTCGACGCCGCCGGCGGTGCGGTGCTGGGGGTCGGCGGCGGAATCACCGCGGACTCCGACGTCGACGCCGAGTGGCAGGAGTGCCTGCACAAGGCCGCCCCGATCGTCGCCGACGGTCAGTCCCGGGAACGCAGCACCGCGTCGTAAAGCTCGCGTCGCGACACCGCGGCCGACACGTCGGCGATCACCTGCGCGCAGGCGTCCTTGACCCGCATCCCCTCGGCCGCCAGCCTGTTGACCTCGTCCACCAATGTCGCCAGGTCCGCGCGCGGGGTCGCCCCGGCCAACACCACGGTGATCTCCCCCAGCACGCCGTCGACCGCCCAGTCGGCCAGCTCGGCCAGCGTCCCGCGCAGCACCTCTTCGTGGGTCTTGGTCAGTTCCCGGCACACCACCGCGCGCCTTTCGCCGCCGAGCTCGTCGACGGCGTCACGCAGGCAGTCGGCCAACCGCCGCGGCGACTCGAAGAACACACAGGTGCGCCGTTCGTCGGCCAGCGCGGCCAGCCACGCCCGGCGGGCCGCCTGCTTGCGGGGCGCGAAACCCTCGAAGCAGAACCGCTCCGAGGCCAACCCGGACACCGCCAGCGCGGTCGTCACCGCCGACGGGCCGGGCAGGCAGGTCACCGGCAGCCCGGCCTCGGCGCATGCGGACACCAGGCGGTAGCCCGGGTCGCTGATCAGCGGCATCCCGGCGTCGCTGACCACCAGCACGGTGGCCCCGGCCTCGAGATCGGCAAGCAGCGTGGGCACCCGCGACGCCTCGTTGGCGTCGAACAGACTGACCACCCGGCCGCCGATCTGCACGTCGAGGGCCTTGGCCAGCGTGCGCACCCGCCGGGTGTCCTCGGCGGCCACGACGTCGGCGGTGCTCAGCGCTTCGACCAGCCGCGGGGAGGCGTCAGCGGGCTGGCCCAGCGGGGTGGCACCCAGCAGCAATCGACCATCGGGCATGGCGCACAGCCTACGATCGTCGGAATGAGCGCTCCGACCGCTACCAGGCTCGCGGCCGCGCCGGAGCGCACCGCTCCGGTGATCAGCCCGGGGCTGCTGGTGCCGGTCGCCGATTTCGGGCCGACCGACCGGGCCCGGGGCTGGGCGGTGACCGCGGCGGTGACGCTGCTGGCCGCGGTGACGCGGTTCTCGAACCTGTACACACCGACCGACGCCGGCACCCCGATCTTCGACGAGAAGCACTACGCGCCGCAGGCCTGGCAGATGCTGCACAACCATGGCGTCGAGGACAATCCCGGCTACGGCCTGGTGGTGCACCCGCCGGTGGGCAAACAGCTGATCGCGATCGGCGAGGCGCTGTTCGGCTACAACGGGCTGGGCTGGCGGTTCACCAGCGCGCTGCTCGGGGTGCTCGCGATAGCGCTGTTGGTGCGGATCGTGCGGCGGATGACCCGCTCGACGCTGGCCGGCGGGATCGCCGGACTGCTGCTGGTGGGCGACGGGGTCAGTTTCGTCGCGGCGCGCACCGCGCTGCTGGACGGTTTCCTGACGTTCTTCGTGGTGGCCGCGTTCGGGGCGCTGATCGTCGACCGCGACCAGGTGCGCATGCGGATGCACACCGTGCTGACCGACGGTCGGTGCGGCGCGACACCCTGGGGCCCTCGGCTGGGGGTGCGCTGGTGGCGTTTCGGCGCCGGGGTGTTGCTCGGGTTGGCCTGCGCCACCAAATGGTCCGGCCTGTACTTCGTGGTGTTCTTCGGCGCGATGTCGCTCGCGTTCGACGTGGCCGCGCGACGGCAGTATCGGGTGCGGCGGCCGTGGCTGGGCACGCTGCGCCGCGACGTCGGCCCCACCGCCTACGCCATGGTGCTCATCCCGTTCGCGGTGTACCTGGCGTCGTATGCGCCGTGGTTCGCCTCGGAGACCGGCGTGGACCGCCACGAAGTCGGCCAGTCAATCGGGTTCGAGAGTCGGTTTCCGATCCCCGATGCGCTGCGCTCGCTGTGGCACTACACCTACCAGGCGTATCACTTCCACGCCGGACTGACGAACGCCGCGGGCAATCACCACCCGTGGGAGTCCAAGCCGTGGACGTGGCCGATGTCGCTGCGCCCGGTGCTCTATGCGATCGACCAGCACGACGTGCCCGGCTGCGGCGCGCAGTCCTGCGTCAAGGCGGTGATGCTGGTCGGCACCCCGGCGATGTGGTGGCTGGCCGTGCCGGTGCTGGGCTACGCGCTGTGGCGCTCCCTGGTGCGCCACGACTGGCGCTACGCCGCGGCGCTGGTGGGCTACTGCGCGGGCTGGCTGCCCTGGTTCGCCGACATCGGGCGGCAGATGTACTTCTTCTACGCGGTGCCGATGGCCCCATTCCTGGCGATGCTGCTGGCCCTGATCTGCGTCGACATCGTCAACGACGGGCGAACCCGTACCGAGGAGCGCTGGGCGCTCGGGCTGCTGGCGGTGTCCGGCTACCTGGCGCTGGTGCTGACCAACTTCGCCTGGCTGTATCCGATTCTGACCGGGGTGCCGATCTCCCCCGTCACCTGGAACATGGAGATCTGGCTGCCCAGCTGGTCTTAGGGCATCTCGACGAATCGAACTGATGTGCGATACGCTGCGTTCGTGGCGATACCGGTACAGGAGTCGCTGTTCGACCTCAGCGAACGCCGACAGCTCGGTGACGGTGCCTGGCTCGACGTTCGTCCGGGCTGGCTGTCCGAGGAAAGCAGCGAACTGGTCAGCGAGCTGCAATCGGCCATCCCCTGGCGGTCCGAACGCCGCCGAATGTATGACCGGGTGCTCGACGTCCCCAGGCTGGTGAGCTTCCACGACCTGGCGACCGGTGATGCGCCGCACCCGGCGATCGCCAAGCTGCGTCGCCGGCTCAATGACATCTACGCCGGGGAACTCGGCGAGCCGTTCACCACGGTGGGGCTCTGCCTATACCGCCACGGAGGCGACAGCGTGGCCTGGCACGGCGACACCATCGGCCGCGGCGCCAGTCAGGACACCATGGTCGCGATCGTCAGCGTCGGCGCCACCCGCACCCTGGCCCTTCGGCCGCGCGGCGGCGGCCCCGGCCTGCGATTGGCGCAACACCACGGCGACCTGGTGGTGATGGGGGGCTCGTGTCAGCGGACGTGGGAGCACTCGATCCCCAAGACGGCCATGCCCACCGGCCCGCGGATCAGCATTCAGTTCCGCCCGCGCGGCGTGCGATAGCTCAACGGACGGATCCGCTAGTTGCGTATCGCGTCCACCGCGGCCACCAACAGCTCACGGGCCCGGGCGGTGTCGACCGGTGCGACGGGCTTGCCCGGCTGCACCAGGGGGTTGGCGGTGACAAGCACCTGGTAGGGGCCGAAGTAGGCCGAGTAGTTGTAGAGCTCACCGACGCGGGACTTGCCGGCGGCGACGGCCTCGATCACCCGGTGCACGCCGAGCGTTTTCACCCCGTCGATGTGCGGCGCCTCCACCGTCTCGATCAATCCGCGCATCTGGCCACCGGAGAAGCCGATCCGTCGGCAGGTACGTCCCGGTTCGCTGACCGGAACCGGCTCGGAGGTCTCCAAGGCGATGGTGATGAACCGGTTGCCCTGGCCTTCGGCGGCGACGGCGGCCATGTTGCCCTGTACGCCCTGCGGCAGTTGCTGACTGATGGCGAACTTCGAGCAGTCAGCCGGGTCGAAGGTCAGGCCCGGGGGCAGCGCGGTGCCCGCCAGCAGCTTGGGATCGATCCCGGTGCGCGAGATGGCCTTGGCCTCGAAATCCGGGCCGAACGAAGACTTGAGATCAACCACCTTGCTGATGTCGGCGGAAACCTCGGCGGGGCTGGAGCTGCAGGCGGCGAGCAGGCAGACACAGCCGATAGCCAGCACCGCGCGAAGGGTCAACATCGCAGCCAATTTACCCAACGCGACCTGGGCCGTTGGCAGCGGTTACCCCACGGCTTGGATCGCTTGGCGGCCAACCTCTTTAATCTGATCGGCGGTCGCACGGTCGAACGGCAGCTGGTCCTCGCCGGGAACATCGAGGACGGTGGTGACAACGCCCGGGTCGTCGCGCTCCCAGAAGGCGCCCAGATGATCAAGGATGGCGCGCATGGGCGCATTCTCCGAGAGCACCCGCGCGGTGAACTTCTCGATGCCCTCGAGCCGCGCGATCACCGCCACCGCCCCCATCAGGTAGGTGCCGATGCCGCGGCCCTGGTAGCTGTCGCCGACGATGAACGCGACCTCGGCGAAGGTCGGGTTGTCGGGATCGCGGACGAATCGCCCGTCGGCGACGAACGAGCCGTCGGGCTCAGTGATGACCCACACGAAGTGGTCGACGTAGTCGACCTCGAACAAGTAGTGCATCAGGGCCGGACTCGGGGTCCGGGTGGTCTGGAACCGCCGGTAGAGCGTCTCGCCGGAGAATTCGACATGGCCTGAGACGGTTCGCGCGCTGTCGCCGGGCAACACCGGCCGCAACAGCAGCTCGGTGCCGTCGCGGGCCCGGATCGGGACGGCGGAAAGATAGGCCGCCAGGCGCTGACGCGCGATACGCACCAGCCGACCCATGACCTCGGGCACATGCACCATCGCGTGGAAGGCCTGCTCGTCACCGATCCAGCCGGTCAGCGGCGTCGAGGTGGTGACGGTCGCCGTTCGCAGACCCTTGCGCAGCAGCGCGATCTCACCGACCACCATGCCGGACGTCACTTCGTTGACTACCACGGTGCCGTCGTCGCCGATATGCTTGACCTGGGCTGATCCCGACGAGATCAGGAGGAACGACAGCGCCTGCTCGCCTTGCCGCATCAGTTCGGCACCGGCAGGGGCCTGCAGGGGCCGCAACCCGGCGGCCAGCGGCGCCAGATCAGCCGCGGAGCACCCGGCGAAGATCTCCATCTCGGCGAGGTCGGCGGCGGGTAGAGCTCCATCGGGTGCTGCGGAATCCGGGTCCCGCCGCGACATCACCATGGAAGTGCTCCGCCCCTTGTTCGCCAACCAAGGTTAACCGGTGCCCCGCGAATGTTAATGATTTAACAATGATGTAACGGCCAGGATTCGGCGTTAGCGATTCCGGCCGCTAGCCTGTGGCCGCTGACTGCGACACGCGAGGAAGAGATCATCCAATATGACCGAACTGAATCCGAAGCTGCACGACATCTACGACGAGGTGCTCCGGCGCAACCCCGGTGAGGCCGAGTTCCATCAGGCCGTTTTCGAGGTGCTCAGCAGCCTCGGCCCGGTGGTGACCAAGCACCCCGAGTACGTGGATCGCGCCGTCATCCGACGGATGTGCGAGCCCGAGCGCCAGATCATCTTCCGGGTGCCGTGGCTCGACGACAACGGCGACGTGCAGATCAACCGGGGTTTCCGGGTGGAGTTCAACTCGGCCCTGGGCCCCTTCAAGGGCGGCCTGCGCTTCCACCCGTCGGTGTACCTGGGGATCATCAAGTTCCTGGGCTTCGAGCAGATCTTCAAGAACTCCCTGACCGGTCTGCCCATCGGCGGCGGTAAGGGCGGGTCGGACTTCGACCCCAAGGGCCGCTCCGACAACGAGATCATGCGGTTCTGCCAGTCCTTCATGACCGAGCTCTACCGCCACCTGGGCGAGTACACCGACGTTCCGGCCGGTGACATCGGCGTGGGCGGCCGCGAGATCGGTTACCTGTTCGGCCAGTACAAGCGCATCACCAACCGCTACGAGTCGGGTGTGCTGACCGGCAAGGGCCTGACCTGGGGCGGGTCGCAGGTCCGCACCGAGGCGACCGGTTACGGCGCGGTGTTCTTCGCCGACGAGATCCTCAAGACCTCCAAGGACTCCTTCGAGGGCAAGCGGGCCGTGGTCTCGGGTTCGGGCAACGTGGCGATCTACGCCATCGAGAAGATCCACCAGCTCGGCGGCACCGTGGTGGCCGCTTCGGACTCCAGCGGCTACATCGTCGACGAGAAGGGTATCGACCTGGAGCTGCTCAAGGAGATCAAAGAGGTCAAGCGCGACCGGATCGAGGCCTACGCCAAGGCCCGCGGCGGGGCGACCCAGTTCGTCAGCGACGGCTCCATCTGGGACGTGGCCTGCCAGATCGCGATCCCCTCGGCCACCCAGAACGAGCTGGACGGCAACCACGCCGCCACGCTGGCCCGCAACGGCTGCAAGATCGTCGCCGAGGGCGCCAACATGCCGTGCACCCCGGAGGCCGTGAAGCTGTTCAGCGAGGCCGGTGTGACCGTGGCCCCGGGCAAGGCGGCCAACGCCGGTGGTGTGGCCACCAGCGCGCTGGAGATGCAGCAGAACGCGTCGCGGGACTCGTGGAGCTTCGAGTACACCGAGCAGCGGCTGGCGGCGATCATGCAGAGCATCCACCACCGCTGCCTGGTCACCGCCGACGAGTACGGCGCCCCCGGCAACTACGTGCTGGGCGCCAACATCGCCGGCTTCATCCAGGTCGCCGACGCGATGACCGCGCTGGGCCTGATCTAGCCTCTGTTGACTCTGCGTCCATGGCGGGGTGCACTCGCACTTCTCCGCCATGGACGCAGAGTCAACGTGCTTTGGACCCCTTATCGCTTAGCATCGCCGGTATGAATCGGATTCTGGGTGCCGCCGTGTTCGTCGGGAGCGCCGCCATCGCCCTGCTCGGCAGCGCTCCGGCCTACGCCGACGACGCCAGCTATCTCGCGGCACTCGACGCCAACGGCGTCTTCAAGTCCGGTCCCCCCAATGCGCGCCTGTCGGCGGGACACCGGTTCTGCAGCCAATTGCGCGGCGGCTCCACCCCCGACCAGGTCGTCAACGATTACGTGCGCCGACCGTCGTTCGGCGGTCCGTCGATGGTCGACGATCTGACCGTCAACCTGCGCCCGGTGATCGACATCGCGCAGCACGAACTGTGCCCTGACACCCTGCACTGATTCGTCGGCCTAGCCGGCCTTGCGCTCGGCGGCCGCGACGAGCTTGCGCGTCAGCGTCCCGAGCACCACCCGCAGGACCAGCCAGTAGGCCACACCCACGACGCGCCAACGCGTCTCGTACCGCCCACGCCACGTCACCTGGGTGCCCTCGGAGTCCTCAACGAAGGTCACCTCGGCTTGATAGTCGCGGATCGGGCCATCGATGAGCATGGTGTAACCGTGGCGGCCGGGAGGCTCGTGGATGGTGACCATCTCGCGGGTCGGCCGTTTGCGCCTCCCGACAGCGCGGATCGCCCCTACGCCACTATCGCCGGCCGGGCTCAGCGACTCCCATGTCGAGTACGGGATCAACGGCGCAGCCCATCTGGACCACCCGGCGCCATCGGAGACGAGAGCGAACAGGGTCTGCGGTGTGGCCGTGGTGCGGCTCAAGATGACGCATTCGTAGCGGTGAACCATGGCCGAGACGATAACAGAACGTTGTTCTATTATGGGTTGGTGCCAGCACCCCGCCCCCTGCCGTTCGCGCGCGCGCGCAACGAGGCGCAGCGCCACGACCGGTTGACGCAGCTCACCGCCGCCACCCGCGCGCTGCTGACGCAGACCCGGGCCACCGCTCTGACGCTGGGCGACGTAGCCGCGGCGGCCGGTCTGGCGAAGTCGGGCATCCTGCGCTACGCCGGGTCGCGGGAGGCGCTGCTGCTGCGGGTGATGCATGAGGAGCACCTGGCCTGGATCGACGCGCTGACCGGCGAACTGCCGCACACCGGCCCGGCGACAGCCCTGGCTCACACGCTCGCCGCTCGCCCCGTCCTGTGCGACCTCATCGCAGCGTCACCGGCACTGATCGCCAAGCTCGGCCCCGACGAGATGCGGGTCCTGCTCGCCCAGGCCAGCGACGCGCAACGGCGTCTCGGTTCGGCGCTACAACCCTGGCTGCCGCTCTCCGACGACCAGCTCGGAACCCTGACCGCGGCGGTGCACGCCTTCACCGGCACCGCGTGGGCCTGGATGGACCCGGATGCCACCCGGCCAATGGTCACCGACTTCGAGTCGACCGTCCTACGGCTGCTGCAGATCTTCATCGCCGGGTTGGAGTCGACCAGCTGACCGGTCGAGTATCTCGTCGACCAGCGGGATGTCGACATCGCCGCCGGCAATCACCGCCGGCGCCCACAGGCCGGCGTCCAGGTCGTACTTCTCGGTGAGGAACCGCAGCCGATAGGCCTGTTGTGAGCGTTCGAATGTCTGCTGCGCGATACGGGCGTTGAGCCCACCATTGACCACCGCGCCCAGGATCGGAACCGCCTGCGCCAGCTTGCGTTTGGCCAGCCGGAATCCCAGCGCCATCCAGACCTGACTGATCACGTTGTCGGCCTGCTGCGGCTGCAGTTGGTGCCACGACTCCTGACGCATCATCTGCTGGGTCAATCGCGACAGCGAGGCCAAGGCTGCGGCCTTCTCCGCGGAGTTGCCGGCGGTGGAATAAGCGATGACCCCCGAGGCGAACGCCTGCTCGTCTGGCTCGCGAACGTCGTAACCGTAATGCGCCGCAACCAATGCCACGATCCGGCCCATACCCACCAGCACCGCGGTCACGTCGGCCACAACGGCCGACGCAGCGACCGGCAATGTGGTGCCGCCGGTCACCGCGCTCGACACCGCCGAACCCGTCACCGCCAGCGACGACGCCGCACCTTCGGCCACCGCCAAGACGACGTAGCGCTCCTTGCGGCGCGGGACCGAGCTATCGCAATGCTTCAGGTCGAGGTTCTTGACCTGCGCATAGGACTGCACGCTGATGCCTTCGTCGGCGAACATCGCGAAGACGTTGGCCGGCTTGACCGAATTGAGTCCACGCTCGACCAGCACGGTGTGCAGAGTTTCCAGGGCCTTGGTGGTGAGCTGGTCCACCTTGCCCATGGCCGCCGTGGCGCCCGGGACCTGTTCAACCCCGGAGCGGACTTGGGAAACCACGTCTTTGGCGCGATCCGCGATGCCCTGACTCAGGCCTTCAAACCACCGGGGCGATTCCGCGCCGGTGGCCGCGTCCAGCAGCGCGTCCCATTGCTTGCGCTCGTAGGCGGACATGTCCGGCCGGCCAGACTGAGCCACGTGGGAAATCCTACCGCTCACTGCCGTTCGAGGAGAGGGCGAAGATCAAGGCCCATCGGCGAATCAAGAGGGATCTCACCGGCCGCCACCACGGCCCGGGTCAGCGGGTGCAGCGCACGGATCAAGTCGTGCCGTTCGGTATCGGTCAGCGCGTCATAGCCCGCAGCGGCGAGCCGATCGGTTTGTTCTTCGATCTGCGCCTTGAGCCGGACGCCTTCCGCGGTGAGCCCGTCGGTTCCGGCAAGGCCCTTGTCGCGCAGTGCGTTCGCCAGCCGGTTCCATTCGTCATCGGTGAAGTCGCGGGCGACGGTGTAGGTATGGCGCGGGGTTCCCGAGGCCAGGGCGTGGAACACATGGGATTCGCGGCCCTCGACGCCGGCAGCCAGAAGAGCCGCGACGTGGCCGTCGCCCCGGTGCTCACGCAGCACCGTGGCCGCGTGCCACAACCGCGCCAAGGGCTGTTCGGGCAGCGGAAGTGCATGATTCGCAGCACCCAGCACCCGGCCGGCGAGAGGCACCTCCGCCGCCGCTCGCGAGGCGAGCTCGGCGGCGCGGGCCACCTCGGGACCCTCCGCCAGATCCGCGAGCTGGCGCCGCAAGGCGGCGACGGCACCCACTTGGCGTGCCTGGAGGGCAGCTTCGGGCGGGGCGAAGCGCCACGCGGCCGGCAGCGCCTTGGCGACCCGTTCGAAAGAGAAGTTGTAGAACGCCGCATGCACGACTTCGGCGCCGACCGCACCCAGTGGCGCGGCACGGCCCGCGAAGTAGCCCATCCAGAATCCGCGATAGCCGGCGGCGTCGAGTGCGGCCAGGGGTTCCGGTGCGAAGTAGACGACCGCGTGCAGGGGCTCCAACAGCCGCCAGGCGTCCCGGGCGCTAGACACGTCGCCAACCGATTGTGCGGCGGCGCGAACTGACATGAACACGGTCTTACCACTACCTCGCTATCGCTACCTCCGCCGCCAGACCGCCTTCGAAATGACGTGTACGGAAAGTGACGGTACGGTTAACAAACGGTGAACTGATGTTTGCCTGGTCCGTCAGAGCGTGTGTTGTTGTAAGCCGAAATCTAAGGATTACGCCCCCATGTCCACCCATCTGATCACCGGTTCGATCATCGGCATCGTCACCTTCGGCGCGGTTGCCTTCGCCGGCTTCTACAGTCCCCCGGTCGCCCGCGCCGACCTCCCCGCCAACTGCGATTCGCGTCCCTGGGGCTTTCTGGGCAGAGAAACGCGGGTGATCTGCGATTCGCCGATCCGGCCAGACGGCTACTGGACACGCAACCGGATCATCGGCATTCCCGCCCACTACGAGAACGCGACCAGTCGCTGTTCGAACCGCAGGTACTACAGCAACTGCACGTACTACCCCGGTGGCTGGGTCAGCACCCGGATATCAAGCCAGGACACCTACCAGGTCCGCGCCGACAACGTTCTCCCCGACGAACCCGGGCACATGCCCGACCCGGCGCCGCTCCCCCCTCCGCCCGAGAACTCCGCGCCCCCGGGCGGCTCCGGACCGGTATTGAGCAACCACATCACTCCTACCGGCCCCCAGGGCTGAGCCCGTCCCGCCCCTGAGCCGGCAGTGCCGTCAATCGTGGATAGAGAATGGCCGGCCCCAACCATCGAGCGATGAAGCCGCGTAACGCGAGTCCGGTGCGCGGCACGTGCCCATGATCGGTCAACAGGGACTGCACCGTGCGCAAGGTCATCTCGGCGAGTTCACGCAGAGCCGCAGCATCGAAGCCGTGAAGCTTCCAATCCACATCGAAGCGGTGAAAAACAGACAGGCAGAACGTGATTGCCGTGTCGGAGGTCAGCGAGACGATGGCTTCGCCTTCATCTCGCCGGGTCAACAGGCTTTCCAGCTGCGGATCACCGGAGAGGTTCTCAACTCCGAACGAGATGCTTTCAACCACCGCGGCAACCGGGTCGTTGAGGCCGCTGACGTGGTCTGCGATCTGGTCGATGAATCCGTTGACCGCACGCATCGCACTGGCGATGAGCAGCGCGTCGGCATTGGGAAAGTAGCGGTACACCGTCTGGCGCGTAACCCCGAGCCTGCGGGCGACGTCGGCTAGGCGCACCGCCGCTCCGCGCTCGGCGACCTCCTCGTCCACCGCACTCAGGATGCGCGAGATGGCTTCCTCATCCGATGCGGGCGTCGAACCCGCCCAGCCTCGACTACGCATCGGCCGTCACCAGCCTTTCGCTGGTGAACTCGATCGAAAGTGTTGTCGGACCCGTCATTCCGAGCACCGGTTTCCATGGGGCCGGACCCACGCGATGGGCGGCGGGGAGCCGGCGGGTGAGCACTGTCAGTGCTTCGGCCAGTTCCCGGCGTGCGAGGTTCGCCCCCAGGCAGTAATGCGCGCCGCCACCGAACGTCAGAATTGCGGGGAGGTCCCTGCGCGCAATGTCGAAGCGGTCGGCATCGTCATAGATCGCTGGATCTCGGTTGGCGGCAAAGGTGTTCGCCAGCACAAATGTTCCTGCCGGGAACAGGTAGCCGCCGAACTCGACATCGTCGACGGCGGTTCGCGGCACGATGCAGGCCGCCGGTGAGTGACGCATGCTCTCCTCGACCGCCTGCATCGCAAGTTCTGGATGGTCGCGCAGCTTCGCCCATTGATCCGGATGCTCGCAGAGGACCTGGACCGACGCCGCCAGTTGGTTCCGTGTCGTATCCGTCCCCGCCATCAGGAAGCCGGCAACCAGCATGCGGAGTTCGTCGAGACTCAGACGCTCGCCTTCGCTTTCGGCGCGGATGAGCTCGGAGAGCAGATCATCGGTCAGATTGCCTCGGCGGGCGGCGACCATGTCGTCGACGTAGGCGTCGAGTTCGCTCCAGGCGCGCATGATCGCAGCTTCGTCAAAGGTGGCATCTGGCTGGAAGTTGAAGGCCTTGAACACCTCCTCGGTCCAGTCCGCGAACAACTGCCAGTCCGCGCGAGGCGCACCGAGCAGTGCGCACATGATCGGCGTGGGGTAGGGACGCGCGATGTCGGCCACGACGTCACACCGCCCGGCGTCCATCACTCGATCAATCAGTCCGTTGACCACCTCGTGGATCGTGTCGTGGAGGCGCGATGTGGCGCGGGGGGTGAACGCCTTGGAAACCAGCTTGCGCAACCGAGTATGGGGTGGGCCGTCCAGGCCCAGGAGGCTGCTCGCCAGCTTGTCGAACAACGGGCCCGATGTGATGCCCTGCGCGGCCAGAGTGATGCCGGGCGGCAGACGGAATCTGTTGTCGCGCAATATGTCGCGCGTCAGCTCGTAAGACAGGATTTCCGGGCCCAGTGGCCCGATGGCGATGGGCGCGCGTGATCGGGCGAGCCGGAGGTCTTCGAGGATGTCGTGCGGAGTGGCAGTCAGGTCGTAATCGACGGCGGGAAGCCCAGCGTCAAAGACGCTGGGGGCGGCGCGGTTCACAGCCATCGACATTCACGCCCTTCCGCTAGACCTGCGTCGGCCTTGAGGAGACATAATTGCCAATAGCGTATGACCATCGCCCCTGATCCGTCAATGATTGAGGATTTCTACCCAGTTGGGCCCAGGTACCGCCGATCATGGTCATACGCTTTAGAGGTGATTGTCCAGATGAGGCCGCCGCCTGGGGCGCGGCGCATGTTCGTCGACGGATCAGCCGATCCCGGGACTTCCCTGGCCCGTCGCGGCACCGGATCGTAACGACCGGCAAACAGTTGTGTCTTGCTGTCATAAATTGTCTATTAGCAATTGACCGCCCGTGCTACTAATGCCTCGTGACCGACCTGCACCGACCGTCACCGATGCCGCATGAGTGGAGCACTGCCGGCACGGAACGGGGTTCGCATCGGCGTCCGAATCAGGCAGGTGCCCACCGGATCCGCAGCGAAGCAGGTCGACGTCCCCATCGGCATTACCCGATCGCCGAGATCCTGCATATGCCGGATCTGCAAGCGCCACGGAAAGCCGCACCGGCCTCCGGCTGGCGCAAACTCGTTTATGCCGCCTCATTCCGCGGCATCAATGCCGGGGAATCACCGCTTGAACAGCATTACCGCGCACTCCGCGACCAGATCCGTCAGCGCATGCACAAACACTTGGTCATCGGCGTGGTGTCCGGTAAAGGCGGCGTCGGAAAAACCACGATGACCACGTGCATCGGCGGCATATTCCGGGAATCGCGATCAGACAACGTCGTAGCGATCGACGCCACACCGGGCTTCGGGACGTTGGCCGACCGGATCGACACCGCCTCACCCGACGGCTACACCGAGATCATCGCCAAGATCGATGTTCGGGGCTACACCGATATCCGAGAACATCTGGGCCACAACAGCATCGGCTTGGACGTGCTGTCGGGCAATCGGACGTCCGACCAGCCTCGTCCGCTAGTGCCTTCGATGCTGAACGAGGCGCTGGCCCGGCTGCGCCGCACACACCAGATCGTCCTGATCGACACGTCGGACAATCTGGACCATCCGGTGATGAAGGCGGTATTCAACTCCTGCGACGCCTTGGTCTTTGTGTCCGGACTTACCGGTGATACCGCACTGCCGGTCGCGCGTTCCATCGATCTGCTGCGTTCAATGGACTACCACGACCTGTTGGCGCGTTCGATGGTCGTCCTCAACAACAGCCGGAACCACGCCACTCCGAATGCGCGACGTTACCTCACCGATCTGTTCACCGAGGCCGAGATCCGCGCCGAATACATGCCGCACGATCCGCACCTTGCCAAAGGCGGCATTATCGACACGCAGTACGAGCTTCGCCCGCAGAGCCGGCTACGGCTGTTCGAAATAGCGGCGACGCTGGCGGATCAACACGTGCGCAAAGCCGATCGACCGATCTGACCAGCTACCCAACCTCTGTGGAGCTAAGGGGAATCGAACCCCTGACCTTCTCGATGCGAACGAGACGACTTGGGCGTTTGAGTCGATGACAGCGTTGGTGGCGGGCTAAACCCGCATGCTAGGAGGTTGGAGCCGTTGGCTCATGATGAGCATTGTTGGAACCACTGCGGACGCACTGCGGACGGGAATGCCTGCCACCTAGGCGTCGAGGGTGGCAGCCAGTGCTCTAGTTTCGCGCACCAGCGCCTCGCTCAACTCTGCTAGCCCCTCCCCACTGCTCTTCGACGCAACGTCGGAGATTACGGCTGGCAAGTCTGTCATCATTTCGCGAGTTCGGGCAACAAGCCGGTCGGGGTCGGTTCCAGTGTTGGTCGCGAAGCGTTCGATGTGCCTCATTCTTACGTCGCCAAACTTGTTGTGGCCGCCGAGTGACATCGCGACGCGATCAAGACCTGATCCCTCCCGGCGCTCGTACGGGAGAATGCTCGCAACGTCATAAATGGGCGCGAGCGTGACATCCTCGCCATCAAGGATTGCCGAGTAGTTCTTGGCGTGACCGTCCGGTGCGCCTAAGAGATACTGCGCAACTACGACATCCGTGAATCGGTCGACGTCACGTTGAGAAGCAACTTTCGATAGCAGTTTACTGATGTCGACGGCCGACGGCCCCCCGTTGGATGTGTACTTGTTCTGCGGCCAGACCGACAGTGCTTGGCACATGTCTTCTTGGTGAATCCGCACGATCGTGCCGTTCGGAAGACGGAGTCGATCGTAACGTTCTACAGCAATCGCTTCGACTCCGTCGAATGACGTGAAATCTGTCTTCGCCGTGACGATCCCTACCTGTTCAAGCGCGCGGAGGCAAAGGTGTTCATTGAGGGCTTGGCCTGGATAGCGCCCGATACCAGGTTTGATGATGTGCGTGCTAGGTGCACTACCGTGTGCCCACGCCCATTCATTATCTGGCGTTCGAGCTACGGTGAACTTTGATTGAGCACCGGCGAGGCTCCATCCCTCGTCGGCGTCTGCCCAGTGAGATGGATGAGAAACCAGTTCGCGTAGGCGCTTTCCGATTATTGCCTCCGAGACGACCTCCAAACTTCCCTGTCGGGCAAGGACGTTCTCAATCTCGGCCGGGGCTGCTAGTTGCACCGCACCCGCGACATCGTGGCCGACCTGCTCAAGTAGTTCAGTCGCGTTGCTGGCTGAAACTCCCATTTCACGCGCCCAATTCTCACGGACCCGGTCGTCGTCTGGAAGCAAGTTAGAAAGCCAAGGTGCGGTGACGCGATAGTCGTAGTTTTTCCCTATCGCAAGCGGCATCGACAGCGATAACGGAGTTGCGTCTGGGTCGTCTGCATACTCGTCGATGTAGGTAAATCTGGGTTTGCCATCGACCTGAGTAATTGCTCCGATGATCCGACCACTGAGTGCTACGACTAGCTCAGTCATCTGACCTCGCCAGGGGGATTCAAGGGTTCAGTGTGAGCGAACCGTTTGATTTCATCTAGATATTCCTTCACCGTTCTGCGATCACTCGTCGGCTTCGGCGACTTGCGTGGGGTGATGGTGAGCCTGTAGCCGAGCGCTGCTGCGATTTGGGCAACACGGCCCACCTCCCCCCTGGGGCTACCGGACTCCACGCGACTGACCAACTGTCGGGAGACACCGGCACGATCACCTAGCTCATCCTGGGTCAGCCCAGCTTCGATCCGCGCGTTGCGCAACGCTGAACCAAGTTGCATGAGCTGTCGATCGACCCGTGGATGAGACATGATGTCATAGTACCATAACATGATTAATATGTTATGGAGCCGGAACATGACCCCGCCAGTCCGGTTAGGTCAGATCGTCGTTTTAGCAGTTCAATAGCGGGTTAGATGCGCACGCACTCGTCCGGTCGAGTCAGCGAGACGTAGCACCATATGTTCTAGGTGCGCAACATAATCCTAGCGTTATGGTTCCATAACACGCGCACCTAGTGGCTAGTCCTCGCTTGAGGTTGACACTGCCCGTCGTTGCCAGTCGGCGTCGTTCGGTCGTCGTTCGCCGTCGTCGGTCGTCGTCGGTCGTCGTTCGCCGCCGCCACCGCCGCTGATGCCGCTGATGCCGCTGATGCCGCTGATGCCGCTTGATCCGGTGGGTAGCCGATTTGATGGCGACGATCTTGAGTGGAGTTCAGGATCTTGAGCGGAAGTCCCGCCGACACTCCCCTTAAGGGAAAGGGGTTCGTGCAACTCACCGATCGGGTGCTCACGTCGGAGAGAGAGAAGGTGCTGGCCGTACGAGGTGGGATGTCGCGCACCGAAGCCCCCCTCACACACACCCCTGGTATCGCCGAAAAGCGCAGCGCGCTTGGCTCCCGATTCGGCGCCCCCGGCGCTCTAACGCGCATCAACGCTGGCTTAGGCGTATTCGTGTCGCAGGGGAAGACATCCGGGCTTAGGTAAGCCTCACTAGCCTGCTGCGCCGTCCTCAGCGAGAACGCGGTAAACGGTCGCCCTACTGACCCCTAGGGTTGCTGCGATTGTGGACACCGGCTGTGCCATCTCAAGCCAACGCTGGACCTAGGCGTTATCCGTCTTGCGGGAACTCCCAGCCCATAGGCTGATGCCACCACGAAGGGAATGCAAATATGAGGAAGACCGTCGTCTTGAAGGCTGCAACTTTAGCCGCGACGCTCACCGCAGTGGGCACCGCGACAGCGTATCCCAACACTTCGGGTGTCCATTTCAGCGATGCCAACCTGGCGAATGCCTGCTTCATCCGTAAGGGCAACGTGTTCCACGTCGGTTCCGGCATCTATAGCAATCCCGCCGCGGTTGCCAAACTCGCCACCCAATACGGCCTGAAGGCTAGTGATGCCAAGAGTTGGCTGTCGTTCGACGGCGAAGATGAGTGCGGCCAGGTCGATCCGGTGTTCGCGACATCCGAAGAGGGCTTCGCGAAGATGGGTTGGTAGGTGCGGTGCCGAAATACCGGGCGGTTGCGCCTGCAGCAACAGCCCAGACTAAGCCAACCCGGCGAACCCGCTTTGCCGCACTTGGTGAGTGCCCGGCAGGCAGGCAGCCAGGTACCACTGTAACGCCAGACTATGCACTAGTCGTTGGTAGACATACCCCATTCGCCGGTAGCGTGGTTGATCAACTTCGCTGGCCCCGATACTTTCGCTGCGGCTTTCGAGAAAGCCGGAACGTTAGTTTCGCGACCACAAGACCGGCTCATCTCGTACTAAGTTGAAGCAGACGAGAGGAAAGACTTTGACGCTCACGGCAAACCCCGCGGTCGCTTTACGGAACATTCTCAAGCACGTAGCCGACTCGGGCAGCAGAACGGTCCTGGCGGGATGGGAAACGACCCTGCACGCGCAGGGGGGAACCGTGCAATTCGCCCAAAGGCACGGCGAGGTTGTCGCTCTCTTCAACCGGGTTTACGCACGCTTGGTCGCCCTGCCGCCAGAGACGGACGGGCGCACCCAATACATGCGACTGCTGCCAGCCTGGTATCAAGCGATCGTTTTCTTTGATCACTGGAGGAGCACCGGTTCGCCGGCAGCGTCCATCTGCGATTCTCAGACCCTGGATCAACTTACGGGCTTAGGTTACGCGTTCCAGGCGCACTCGCTCGCCGCGGCGGCGCCGTCGGACGACGCCATCAGTCGGCTTCGGGAATCGCTGGTCGTCTGGGACGAAATCCTGGGCAGCGGCGAGATTGACGAGCGGCTCGCCAACGAGCTTCGAGCGCACGTTGATCGGCTGAAATTTCTTCTCGCCGAAGATGTGCTGAACACATTCGGCACGGAGCCGGTCGTCGAGGCGAGTAAGACACTGCTCGGTTGGGCGCTACCGGCCATCACTCGCGTGCCTGCACAAGTCGCCAAGAAAATGACCTATGCCATGGTGACTGCGGCTGCTCTCCTGCACGGAGCTAACGAGGTCCTCGACGAGACTAACGCGCTATTGGAGAAGGTAGACACTCTGCGGGAATATATTGTTGAACTGCAAAATCCGCCCCGTGCACTTGAGCAAAAGACGCCCGGCGAGCTTGGGAGAGGCGAGCATCCGACCGCGGACCCGATGGACGACAACACGATCGACGCGGAGGTCATTGACCCCGACCGTGATCAAGAACGGGCCATAAACTAGTGACCTAGGGTGCGGACTAACACACTTTCAGGACTGCAGGGGGTGGGTTGAAATCTCTCGATCCGTTGACCGCACACCCTTCGCTGGGCATACGCGCGTTAAAGCGAGTTTTCCAAAATAGTGGCGCGGGGAGTCCACCGTTCAACAGTTCGGTCGAGCGACAGCTCCCGGCAGCTCTGTTAACCAATGCATCGATTGCCGCAACGTCCGCGCTCGCAATCGCGAGCAGGACCGGCTCAGCGTAGACCCGTTCATGGCGTGTTTAGCGCAATAGCACTGGTCCGCAGGCTAGTTGACCGAAGCGCCCAGAAGCGCGTCCATCTTCGGGACCACGTCATCGGGATGGTGCAGTTGGTTAACCTGGCGCTGCCGACGGCCATCGTCGTCGTATCTACCGACTGCGCCGACTTCACCAGGTGCACCAGGTTCAATACGAAGCCGCTTCCAGACCGGTTCGAGCATTGACCGCTGGTAACCGCGCCGACCTCGCCCCCCAGGCCGCGATGACGTCACCTTCGCAGCCTGCACTACGATCCGGCCGAACCGGGTTTCGGTCAATGCCTTTCCGTAGCTGCTGTTCTGGCCCCAAAAGTCCGGGTTGTGCGCGATCAGCCTTTCCACCAAATCGCTTGTTGGTACGAACGTTTCGCCAGCCGGCCAGACAGCGTACAGGTCGATCATTATCACCATGCCCGGCGGCAACACCTTCAGCCCAGCCGCGTTCTCGGCAGCATCCTCGGCCAAGCTCTGGCTGATGAGGCGATCCGCGATTGCAGGCCAGGCGCCGCCCGCGAGCGCCGCGATCCGCTTGAGCGGGCGCCATCTCTCCTTCGAGCGCCCAATGCATTCGGCCGGCAAGTCGACCGCCATGCCCTTCACCTGGCCCCGCACCGTCTCCGTCCACGCTTCGATGTCCGAACGCAATTTCACTGCATCGCCTTCGATCAATTCCCAGTCAGAATCTTCGGCATCTCCATCGAGGTCGGGCATCAACAGGATGCGTATGCATCGAGAGACGGTATCGGCCGGAAGGCGCGGAGAATTGCCTGCCATCGCTACCGGAGCGAACGTCGGCATCTCCCTGGTGTCCCAGTCGCCGCCAGGAGCTGACACAAGAACGGGACGTGTTGCGCCAACGCGATATCCGGCGTTCAGCACGGCTAGCAGATCACCGACACCAGACCGTTCTGCGCTGAGAGTCCGGTCCACCTCATCCAGCAGGATAGTGCGTGGACCGGCGTCGAGCATACGAGTCAACTGGGCCGATGAAGTCAGCGTCGCGGCATGAACGGGTTTGAAACACAACCGGTTAAGGTGATCAAGGAGCGTGGTCTTGCCGCTCCCCGGCATCACCGAGTCGATCATCAGTCGGGGACTGGTGTACAGGTCGGTAGCCAGATACGTATGGGCAGTCCACAAAGCCAGTATGTTGACGCCATCGGGATGAGTGAATCGGATGAACCGGCCGAACCACACAATGAGCTGGTCAAGCGGCGAAGACTCGCGGTTCACAAGGTCTTCCGGCATCACAGATCGCCCCCACGCACGGCAGCAGCTTCTTGCTCAGCCAGCCACGCCAACACAGTCGACCTCTTCCACACGCGGCGACGGCCGATCTTGAAGCTGACAGGGCCCCAGTTGACACTCGCCCAGTAGCGCCATGTAGCCGCTTTGGTTCCAGTCATCTCCTCCAGGTCGAGCGCGCCCAAGAACTCGTTCTGCACTTCATAACCTCCCAATTTCGAATGGTTGCCGTTCTAGCACGTACACCCAGTTGACCAGCACAGTTGCGGATCGTCAACCCAAAACGGTAGTCTTGCGAAAATGGGAAGCAAGAAGTGGAGTGATTCCTCTTTCGGCAAGCGCGTCCAGGGCGAGCGAGCGAGCCGCGGCTGGTCGCAGGCCGAGATGGCGAAGATGTTGTCCGACAACGGCATCAATCCGATGCATCCAACGACGGTCGCCAAGATCGAAGCGGGACAACGATCCGTCAGGATCAACGAGGCCCTGGGGATAGCCGAGCTATTCGAGACGTCGATCGACTCCATGGTCGGCCACGAACCGGGTACCAGAAACAGTGAATTGCAGTACGCACTGCGCATCCTGCGAGACACAGCCCGCCAGTCGTCCCACCAGGTTTTCACGGCGCTAGAGACGCTTCGCGAACAGCTTGAAGAATTACCGAGAGAACTCGATGGCGCTAACGCGCTTCACAATCTGGGCCACCACGTCTGGAGCACGAATCTGCACCTGGCCAATCAGGCACTATTGCTTCTGACCGAACTGTCGGAGGCACTACTGCGGAAAGAGCAAGGAAGACCGTCGATTTCAGACGACGGTCTGCTGGAGCTGAGGGTGGAGAACCTCATGGACATGGAAATGGAGGCGTACAAGAATGCAGCGCAGCCGTAGGTCCGGTGTCGAGGACCGGTGGAACAAGACCGTCCGAAATGAAGCCGGCGACGCCCAAACGGTACCCAGCGCCGCAAGTGGAGTCGGAAAGCGTTGGCGTGCAAGATACGTCGACGACGACGGCCGTGAGCATGCGAAAGGCTTCACCCGCAAGATAGACGCTCAGCAATGGCTCGATACTGAGGTCGCCAAGCTCACCACCGGAACGTACGTGAGGCCGTCAGCAGGGCGAGTCACGGTAGCCGCCGTCTACACAACGTGGTTCGCGGCACTGTCGCATGTCTCGGCGAAGACTGCCTCGTCACGCCAGAGCGCGTGGAACTGTCGAGTTAAACCCCAATGGAGCGATGTGCTGGTGGCGGACGTCCGGTCATCGACGGTTCGTGCCTGGATCGCATCGATGGTCGCCGCCGGGGCCGGAACGCCGACGATCGAGAACGCATTCGGTGTTCTTCGGCAAGTCATGGGAGCCGCGGTCGAGGACGGCCGCATAGCCCGCAACCCCTGCGACGGCGTGAAGCTACCCAAGCGCCAGCACGCCGACCGCGGATACCTGACGCATCAGCAGGTTGCCACGCTTGCGTCCGCGGTCGAAAGGGATGCCATCGTCGTCCGCTTCCTGGCGTACACCGGGCTGCGATGGGGCGAGATGGCCGCGCTGCGCGTGCAGGACTTCGACATGCTGCGGCGGCGTGTCAACGTATCTCGCTCGGTAACCGAGTTGGGCGGCCTGCAGTGGAGCACCCCGAAGACTTGGGAGCGGCGGTCCGTGCCCTTCCCTGCCGTGCTCGTCCCTGAGCTAGCCGCGCTGATGTCCAGTAAGGAACGCGACAGCTTGGTGTTCACCGACCGACGTGGCGGCGTTCTGAGGAACTCCAATTGGCGGGCGCGAGTATTTCGGCCGGCGATCGTTCAATGTCAGGCCGCGGACCCCGCGTTCCCAGCCATCACGCCTCACGACCTACGCCATACCGCGGCCAGCCTGGCTGTCAGTGCGCGGGCCAACGTGAAGGCTGTTCAGCGAATGCTCGGGCACGCGAAGGCGTCCATGACCCTCGACACTTATGCCGACCTGTTCGACGACGACTTGGACCAAGTTGCAGACCGTCTCGATGCTGCGATCAGGACTGCTGCGGACGCACTGCGGACTGCTCAATAGCAGGAATGGAAGGCCAGTTTCCTGACCTGCCATTACTCTGTGGAGCTAAGGGGAATCGAACCCCTGACCTTCTCGATGCGAACGAGACGCGCTACCAACTGCGCTATAGCCCCTGACCGATAGGAGATTACCAGCCCCTAGCGGGTGCCCTGAAACCGAGACCTATTGACCGGAGGCGCGCGCCAGGTCGCCGCGCCAGTTGTACCGGCCGGAACTCGACGTGTACTCCAAGTGCTCGAACACCGGGTCCTCGTCGTCGATCTCCAGCACCGCCACGCCCGGACGGCGCAGCCGTGACGGCACCACCTCGAACGCGTCGGTGTGGACACTCTCGCGCTGCATACGCGGCCGCTCGGAACGCCGTGCCCGGCGGGCCCGCACCTGCTGCTCGATCCGGGTCTGACGCCGCAGGTAGGCCAGATAGAGCACCGTTGCGCCAGCCGCGCCACCACAGATCCACCACGCACTGGGCGCCACGGTGAAGGCGGTGAGCGCCGAGAGCACCAGGACGACCGCCAGCGACATCAACACGCGCTTGCGGAACTCGTACTTGCGCGCGCTGACGGCCGCCGCGGTGTCGATACGTGGCCGGCGACCACGGGCCGACAGACCGGCCCCGCGCGCGGAGGACTCCGCCTCGGGCTCGAGCCCGGAGCTGTCCTCGACGTACTCGTACTCGTAACCGTCGGATTCGGCTTCGGCGGCCGGCTCCTCGTAGGCGCCCTCGTCGGCCTCGGCTTCGACCTTGGCCGCCAAGGCCTCGGCCGCCATGGCGGCCTCCTCCGCAGCGCGAGCTTCCGCCTCGGCGGCGGCCTGGGCTTCGGCCTGGGCGCGCGCCTCGGCTTCGACCTCGGCGGCAAGCCCCGCTTCCGACAGCGGGAGCACGTCGGAGTCATCGGCGACGACGTCGACGTCCAAGTAGTCGAGCTCGGTCTGCTCACCGACCTGCTTTTCCGCGGTGGCGACGAACACGGCCGCCGCGGCGACGAACACCCGCGAGCCGTCCTGAGCGGGCTCGCCCTCGACCTCGTCGACATCATCGATGTCGGCGTCCTCGTCGACATCGTCGGCGCTGTGCTGCCAGTCGGGGTCGCTGCGGTGGCCGGTGGCCGGGCCGCCGCGCTTGAGCAGCCGGGCGCTGGAACCACTGGTCAATACCCTGGTCGCCAAGGCGACGTCACTGGTACGACGCACCGCGTCGCGCTTGCTGACCAGCATCGGCACCAGTACGAACAGCCAGAGAACGACCAGTGAGATCCAGAGCAATGATTGCGGGATGCTGGGCATGGTTGGCCTGCTCCTTTCCGAGCCAAGGCTAGGTGTGGGACCCACACGACCTCGGACGACGCGCCGAACCAATTACACAGTTGTAATTTACTCGCTGACCTCGTTAGTCACAACTACCACACGGGTAACAGCTCGCCCGAATTTGCGTCAGACCCGGGCGGCGCGGCCGGACCGGATCAGCGCCGCGGTCACCGAGCCGGCGACCTCCTCGGCCGTCATCGCGACCAGCAGGTGGTCACGCCACGCCCCGTCGACGTCCAGGTAGCGCTGCAACAGCCCTTCCTGGCGGAAACCGGCCTTCGCCAACACCGCTCGGCTGGCCGCGTTCTCCGGCCGGACGGTGGCCTCCACTCGGTGTAGCCGTACCGGCCCGAAGCAGTGGTCCAGCCCGAGCGCCACCGCACCGGTCGCCACTCCCCCGCCGGCCACCGCACTGGACACCCAATAGCCGATCCAGGCCGAGCGCAGCGCCCCGTGAGCGATGTTGCCCACCGTCAGCTGGCCGCAGAATCGGCCGTCGAGTTCGATCACGTACGGCAGCATCCGCCCGTAGCGGGCCTCGGTGCGCAGGCTCGAACACAACGGCGGCCAGGACGCGCTGCCGTGCCGGGTCACCCAGTCCACCTCCACGCTGGGTTCCCACTGCTCCAGGTAGCCGCGGTCGGCCAGCCGGATCCGGCTCCATGCCACGCCGTCACGCATACGCACCGGCCGCAGCCGGATCACCCCCGCCTGCACCCGCAGGGGCCCAAGCACACTCGGCCAGCCGGGGTGCTCAACGGCCTTGAACGGCCACAGATTGACCAACATGGACTCGGGTTCAACCCCGCTGAGCCAGGAAGGCGACATCCACCAACTCGCCGGCGGCGACCTGTTCGACCTCCTCGGGAACCACCACCAGACAGTTCGCCTCGGCCAACGTGGCGAGCAGGTGCGACGACGTGCCGCCGGAAACCCCGAGCACCTGCACCAGGTATTCGCCGGTGTCCTCGTCACGCATCAGCTGGCCGCGCAAGAATCCCTTGCGCCCGGGCATCGAGCTGATCGGACCGAGGGTGCGGGCCTGCACCATCCGGCGCATCGGCTCGCGCTTGCCCAGCGACAGCCGGATCAGCGGGCGGATCATCACCTCGAACACCACCAGAGCGCTCACCGGATTGGTGGGCAACAGGAACGTCGGCACCCCTTCCGGGCCGAGCTGGCCGAAACCCTGCACCGACCCGGGGTGCATCGCGATCCGGGCGACTTCCATGTCGCCGAGGTCGGCCAGCACCGCGCGCACCTCATCGGCCGCGGCGCCCCCGACTCCACCGGCGATCACCACCACTTCGGCGCGATTGAGTTGTCCCTCCACCGTCTCGCGCAGTTTCTTGGGGTCATTGCTGACGATGCCGACCCGGTTCACCTCCGCGCCCGCGTCACGACCGGCCGCGGCCAGCGCGTAGGAGTCGACGTCGTAGACCTGCCCGTTGCCGGGGGTGCGATTGACGTCGACCAGTTCGCCACCCACCGCCATCACCGACAGTCGGGGGCGCGGGTGCACCAGCACACGGTCGCGGCCCACGGCGGCCAGCAGCCCCACCTGGGCCGCGCCGACCACCGTGCCGGCACGCACCGCGACGTCACCGGGCTGCACGTCGTCACCGACCCGGCGCACATAGTCGCCCGGGCGCACGCCGCGCAGCACCCGGACCCGGGAGTTCCCGCCGTCCGTCCAGCGCAGCGGAAGGACCGCATCGGCCAGGGTGGGCATCGGCGCCCCGGTCTGGATCCGGGTGGCCAGCTTGGGTTGCAGCCGGGTCGGGGTGCGCGCACCGGCTTCGATGACACCCAACACCGGCAGGGTGACCACGGTGTTGGAGGCATCATCGCGCCCGGCCCCATCGGAGCTGTCGCCGATCGCGTCGGCACCCAGCACATCGACGCTGCGCACCGCGTAGCCGTCGATGGCGGCCTGGTCGAATGCGGGCATCGGCCGCTCGGCGACCACCTCTTCGGCGCACATCAAGCCCTGCGCCTCGGCGATCGCTACCCGGACCGGGCGGGGCGCCACCGCGGCAGCCGAAACCCGGGCCTGCTGCTCCTCAACCGAACGCACGGTGCGCCTTTCTCCGTTGCTGCATCGGTCCGATTCTCCGCAGACGTCAGCTCAGTTCTCCGCCAAGCCCAGCCGCGCCACCAACCACCGACGCAGATCCGGACCGTAGTCGTCGCGGTCCAAGGCAAAGTCAACCGCAGCTTTGAGGTAGCCGCCCGGATTTCCCAGGTCGTGTCGCGACCCCCGGTGCACGACGACGTGCACGGGGTGGCCCTCGGCGATCATCAGCGCGATGGCGTCGGTGAGCTGCACCTCGCCGCCGGCCCCGCGATCGATGCGCCGCAACGCGTCGAACACGGCCCGGTCCAGCACATAGCGGCCCGCCGCCGCATACGTCGACGGTGCGTCCTGCGCCTTGGGCTTCTCGACCATCCCCTTGACCCGCATCACGTCCGGGTTGTCGCTGTCGGGCAGCGACTCGACATCGAAGAC
The DNA here is from genome assembly GCF_045310815.1 of Mycobacterium sp. SMC-19. Classification (NCBI taxonomy): domain Bacteria; kingdom Bacillati; phylum Actinomycetota; class Actinomycetes; order Mycobacteriales; family Mycobacteriaceae; genus Mycobacterium; species Mycobacterium sp. SMC-19. The sequence goes on from NZ_JBJIAM010000001.1 coordinate 247,202, forward strand.
GCCGTAGGCGCTGACCTCGTCGGGACTGACCTCGATCGCGCACAACACGGTGCCGCCCCGGCGGGCACGCACCTTCGACATGGTCTCCAGCACACCGGTGGGCAGCACCAGGTCGTCGGGAAGCAACACCGCGACGGCATCTTCGTCGGGGGACAACGTGGGCTCGACGCAGCTGATGGCATGCCCCAGGCCCAGCGGCTCGGCCTGCACCACCGACTCGACCTTGATCAACTGCGGGGCCCGGCGCACCTTGGCCAGCATCGCCTTCTTACCGCGGGCCTCCAGCGTGCCTTCCAGCACCAGGTCTTCGACGAAGTGCGCGACCACGCCGTCCTTGCCCTCGGAGGTGATGATCACCAACCGCTCGGCGCCGGCCTCGGCCGCCTCGGCAGCTACCAGTTCGATTCCGGGGGTGTCGACGACCGGCAACAGCTCTTTGGGCACTGTCTTGGTCGCGGGCAGAAAGCGGGTGCCCAAACCTGCCGCGGGCACAATGGCAGTGCGCGGAATCGGGACCTTCGGCGTGGGCATTGCTCACACGATAACCGCAATCCACTTGATCTCTTCGGCTGGCGGTAGGCGAGCCGTTGCTGACAGTCTGGTTGCCGTGACCGACGACGCGGTGGTGGCCGCCAAGTCCGCGTTGCGGGCGCGGCTGCTCGCCGACCGACGCGCGGTACCCCCCGATGTGCACGCCGCCGAGGCTGCGGCGTTGGCCGAGCACCTGCAACAACTGGCGGGCCAGGCCACCACGGTCTGCGCCTATGTCCCGATCGGCAGCGAGCCGGGCTCGACCGAGATGCTCGCTCGCCTGACCCGTCGCGGCGTGCGGGTGCTGTTGCCGGTGGTGCGCACCACCGACGACGGCACCCCGCTGGCGCTGTTATGGGGGGAGTACCGGCCGGAGTCCCTGGCCACCGCCCGGTTCGGCCTGCTCGAACCACCGCAACCGTGGCTGGCCGCCGACGCGCTGGCCGAGGCGGACCTGATCGTGGTGCCGGCAGTGGCCGTCGACCGCCGGGGGGCCCGACTGGGGCGCGGCGCGGGCTTTTACGACCGCTCGCTGCAGTGGCGCAGGCCGCAGATTCCGCTGGTCGCAGTGGTCCGCGACGCCGAGCTTCTCGACAAGCTGCCTGCCGAGGCCCACGACGTGCCGATGACCCATGCCCTGACACCCGGGCTCGGCCTGGTGGCGCTGGGCTGAGCCACAGTGGCCAGGAATGAGGAAGGCCACATAGTGGTTCTAGCACTTAGCACGGTAGAGTGCTAAGCCGATTGTTCGATTCACGGAGGTTCACGTGCCCACCTACAGCTATGCCTGCACCGAGTGCAGCAACCGCTTCGATGTGGTCCAGGCCTTCACCGACGACGCACTGACCAACTGCGAGGAATGCAACGGCCGGCTGCGCAAGATCTTCGGCAAGGTCGGCGTGGTCTTCAAGGGCAGTGGCTTCTACCGCAACGACAGCCGCGAAGCGGGCAAGTCCGGGAAGTCAACGTCCAACGGTTCCAGCAACGGCAGTAGCTCCGCCAGCTCTACGAGCTCTGGTGACTCCGGCAGCGGTTCGAGCGACAGCGGCACCAAATCGGCCGACAGCGGCGCCAAGTCCAGCGACAGCGCCAAGGCCAGCACCGCCTCGTCCGCGTCTTCGAAGCCGGCGACCACCTCGGCCTAGCTCGTTATCCACAGGCCGGCACCGCATCGACGAACCGTGGCGGGCCGGCCGCCTAGCGTGACGCCATGGGCGATCCGCTCAACCCCACACTGATCAGCCGGATGTCGCAGGCGTTGCGCCCGGACTGGACCCGCACCGTGCGCGCCCGTCGGGTGACCGCAGCCGCACTGGTCGTGCTGGCCGGCGTCGCGACGATCCGCTCCAACCCGCAGGGCGACCGGCTCGATGTGGTAGTGGCAAGCCACGATATCGCGCCCGGCACCGCCCTGACCATCAACGATGTTTCCCTTGAAAGCCGTTCGGCCCAAACAGTTCCCGACGGCGCCGCCACCGATACGGCGGCGGTGGTGCAGTCCACGCTGGCGGGTCCGGCCCGCCGCGGCGAGATACTCACCGATGTGCGTCTGTTGGGTCGCCGGCTCACCGAGGCCGCTGCCGGAACCGACGCGCGCATCGTGGGAGTGCACCCGGCCGACGCCGCCCTGATCGATCTGGTGCGCCCCGGCGATGTCGTCGACGTCGTGACCGCCGCCCCCGACGATGCCGCCGGTCCGCCCGGCACCGCCCGGGTGCTGGCCAGTGGCGGGATCGTGGTGCTGGTGTCCGACAAGCACAACCACGACGACCGGGTGGTACTGGTGGCGTTGCCGGCCACCGCCGCGGTGGCGGTGGCCGGCGCCACGCTGGGTCAGGCCGTCACGCTCACCCTGCGCTGAACGCCGCTAAGCGGCGGCGGGCTGCACGCTGGCGCAGAACTTGCACCTGTTCGCGTCGGCGGCGATTTCGGACTTGCACTCGGGGCAGGTCTTGGTCGGTGCCGGGTCGCCGAAGACGGTGTTCCCGCGGCGCTTCTGGATGTGCTTGTAGGGCAACACGATCAGGAAGTAGATCGTGGCCATGAACACGACGAAGTAGATGATCGCCGAGATGAAGGCGCCGAGGTCGATGAACGTCGCTTCGTTGCCCTCCGCGCCCAATTGGTAGCCCAGCCCCAGCCCGGCGGTATCGGGCTGGGCGGCGGAGACCAGCGGGTTGATCACGCTGTCGGTGAAGGCCTTGACCAGGTTGGAAAACGCCAGCGCCACGACCAGACCGATGGCCACGGTGATGACGTCATCGCGCATCAGGAAATTCTTGAACCCCTTGAGCACCGCAATTCCCCTTCCGTACGGATGCACTGCGAAGCGGCGCCACGCCGCCTACGGCGAACCGTAGTAGCCGCTGCGGAGTCCGTACGGGGGATTTCGCGAAGTCGAACCTCAACCGTGATGCGGCGGGATGTTGTCCCGTAACCAGCGCTCGCGTTCCTCGGCTTCCCGGGCGTCGTCCGGGTCGCGTTCGTCCGACGAGGACTGATGCTCTTCGAGTCCGGGCATGGCCGCTAGATCTCCAGGCTGGACAGTTGGCCGATAATCGCCGCGGCCAGCGGGTTCAGTGTGGCCATCCCGTCGCGCACCGCAGCCCGGGACCCGGCCAGGTTGACCACCAGGGTGCTGCCCGAGACCCCGGCCAGGCCACGCGAGAGCCCGGCGTCGGCGATCCCGGCGGACAACCCGGAAGCCCGCAGCGCCTCGGCGATGCCGAGAATCTCGCGATCCAGGAGCTCACGGGTGGCCTCGGGTGTGACGTCGCGCGGGGTGACCCCGGTGCCGCCCACCGAAACAACCAGGTCGACCCCGCCGATCACCGCCGTGTTCAGCGCGTTGCGGATCTCCACCTCGTCGGCGGAGACGGCGACCACACCGTCGACCATGAATCCACCCTCGGCCAACAATTCGGTGACCAACGGGCCACTGTGGTCCTCATCGCCGTGGGCGGTGCGGTCGTCAACAACGACGACGAGGGCGCGGCCGGCGAGTTCTCGGGACTGCTCCATGGGTGCAACCGTATATCCGGATTCCGACACCGCAGTCACCAACCCGTCACTGCTGCGCTTTACCCAGCGTGACCTGCGCGGTCTTGGACGCTCCACCGGCATCCAAGTAGGTCAGCGTCACCTGGTCGCCGGGCGCCTTGGACCGCACCGCGGCCACCAGCGCGTCAGCGCTGCCGATGGGGCGCTTGTCGAACGCCGTCACCGTCGCGCCCTCGGGCAGGCCGGCCTTCGCGGCCGCCTCACCGGGCACCACTTCGACCACCTTGGCGCCGTGCAGGCTGCGCTCGCTGGTGACGCGGACGCCGAGCGAGGCGTGCGACGCCGTGTGGTCCGGCGAGTTGATGAGTTCATCGGCGATCCGTTTGGCCTGGTCCACCGGTATCGCGAAGCCGAGGCCGATCGAGCCGCTCTGCGCTTCGGCGGAATCGCCGCCCATGGTGGCGATCGCGGAGTTGATCCCGACCAGGTCGCCGTTCATGTTGACCAACGCACCGCCCGAGTTACCGGGGTTGATGGCGGCATCGGTCTGGATCGCGTCGAGCACGGTGTTCTGGTTACCCGCCTCACCGCTGGTGGACACCGGCCGGTTGAGCGCGCTGACGATCCCGGTGGTCACGGTGCCCTCGAGGCCGAGCGGCGACCCGACCGCCACCACGTTCTGGCCCACCCGCAGGTCTGCAGAGGAGCCGATCGTGATCGGGGTCAGATCCGACACGCCCTGGACGCGCACGACGGCGATATCGCTGGCCGGGTCCGTCCCCACCACGGTGAACGGCGCGGTGCGGCCGTCGGCGAAGGTCACCGTGGTCCTCGGCGCCCCCTTGGTCGCTCCGTCGGGCTTGCTGCCCGGGTCCAGCTTGGCGCCCGGGTCGGGCTTGGCGGCAGCGGCGGCCACCACGTGGTTGTTGGTCAGGATCAGGCCGTCGGCCGACAGGATGATGCCCGAGCCCTCTTCGGACTGGCGGCCCAGATCGGTCTCCAGCATGACGACGCTGGGCACCACCTTCGCCGCAACCTTCTCCACGGAGCCGTCCGGCAGATTCACCGCGGCCGGCACACCCGGCGCCTGGATGCTCGACGAGTGGCTTCCGGTGGCGACCGGCTTGTGATCGGAGTGCAGCGCCGAGCCCACCACGCCGCCCATCACACCGGACATCGCCGCGATCGCCACCGCCCCCAGCACCAAACCTCCGGTGCGAGAACGCTTCGGCGGTGTCCCGCCGGGACCGCCCGGACCGACCGGAATCCCGGGGCGGCCGTAGGAGGTGTCATAGGCGGAGCGGTACGCGGACTGCTGGTGCTGCTGCTGGCCCTGCTGAGGGGCGTAACGCCAGTCGTAGGGCGGCGGGTACGAACCCTGCGCGGCCCGGCCCGGGTAACCGGACTGTCCGCGTTGGTCCGCCGCCGGCCCACCGGTCGGGTTGGCCCGTTCCGGTTGCTGAGGCGGCGGGGGGTACCCGGGGTAATTCGTCATGTTTGCTGCCTACTCCTAGGGACACGACTGCGGCGACGTTGCCTCACCACCATGCCTACGTGGACTGAGAAGCGCCTGTGACTGCTCCGGCCGGTATTTGCTCGGCCGACGTGGCCCCGCCAGGCAACACCATTCGGAACGAAGTCCCAGGCGGCGTCCCCCCGGGCATGGTCTCTCCGATGGTGATCTTTCCACCGTGTTTGAGCACCACCTGTTTGACGATCGCCAGCCCCAGCCCGGAACCGGGCATCGCGCGTGCCGAGTCCGATCGGTAGAAACGCTCGAACACCAATTCCCGTTGGCTCTCCGGGATTCCGGGCCCCTCGTCGGACACGACCATCTCCACGTGCGTGGGGTCGAGCTGCCGCATCCGCAGCCCCACCACGCCGCCCGCGGGACTCCACTTGGCGGCATTGTCGAGCAGGTTGAGCACCGCGCGGGACAGCCCCGCCGCATCGCCGTACACGTGCCACGGCACCACCTGGATGTCGAACTCGATGTCGTTGCGGCGCCGCCGGACCCGCTCCATACTGCGGTCGACGACCTCGGTGATGTCGACCTGCTCGTAGGCAACCTCGCGTTGATCGTCGCGGGTCAGGTCCACCAAATCGCCCACCAGCGTGGACAATTCCTCGATCTGACCGATTGCGTCAGCACGCAATTCGGCCATCTCCTCCTCCGGCAGCTGCGGGGCACCCGGCGCCGCGGACGCCATCAACAGCTCGACGTTGGTACGCAACGACGTCAACGGGGTCTTCAGCTCATGCCCGGCGTCGGCGACCAGTCGTGCCTGCCGCTCCCGCGACTCGGCCAAGGCCCGCAACATGGCGTTGAATGCCTCGGTGAGTCGGGCCAACTCGTCGCTGCCGTAGACCGGGATCGGTCTCAAGTCATCGGTGCGTGCCACCCGTTCGGCCGCCTCGGTCAGGCGGCCCACCGGTCTCAGCCCGGTTCTGGTGACCATGCCGCCGGCCACCGCGGCCACCACGACACCCACCCCGCCGACGACCAGCAGCACCCATCGCAGCTTCATCGTCACCGCCCGGGTAGGCGCCAGGCTCTTGGAGATCAACAGCGTGCTGCCATTGGGCAGGTGCACGGCCAGGACCCGCTGGCCGGACGCGGTGCGGCGCGACAGGAACAGCTCGCCGCGGATGACGGCCTTCTCCTGCTGGCCGACCGGCAACCGCTGACCGGGCTGATTGGCGGTGTAGATCGACCGGCCCGGGTTGACCAGCATGGCGTTGACGTCGGAGTAGGCGGTGCCCTCGATCGCTTTACGCGGATCGGCGGCCAGTGAGCCGCTGGCGATCAGCATCTCAGCACGACTCTGCAGCTGATTATCGATGTCGTTGTAGAGCGCCGCCGAGATCACGGCGTAGACGGCCACCGCCATCAACACCACCACCAATGCCACCATCGACATCGCCAGTAGCATCACCCGCCAGCGCAGTGACAGGGATGTCTTCTTCGCCTCTTCACCCTGTCGGCGGCGGAACGATTGCATCAGGGAGGAGTCTCGCGCAGCACGTAACCCACCCCGCGAACGGTGTAGATCAGCCGCGGCTCACCTTCGGCTTCAGTCTTGCGACGCAGGTACCCGATGTAGACCTCCAGCGCGTTGCCCGAGGTGGGGAAGTCGAAGCCCCACACCTCCTCGAGGATCCGGCTGCGGGTCAGCACCCGACGCGGGTTGGCGATCAGCATCTCCAACAGGGCGAACTCGGTGCGGGTCAGGCTGATCTGGCGATCACCCCGGGTGACCTCGCGGGTCACCGGGTCCAACGTCAGGTCTTCGAACGACATCGCCACCGATTCAGACAGGTCCTCGGCGGTGGTGCGGCGCAGCAGCGCCCGCATCCGCGCCAGCAGTTCCTCCAGTGCGAACGGCTTGGGCAGGTAGTCGTCGGCGCCGGCATCCAGGCCGGCGACCCGCTCGGACACCGAGTCCCGTGCCGTCAAGACCAAGATCGGCAGGTCGTCACCGGTGCTGCGCAGCTGACGACAGACTTCCAGTCCGTCCAGCCGCGGCATCATGACGTCCAGGATCATCGCGTCCGGACGGTCGCTGGTGATTGCCTCAAGCGCCTCGACGCCGTCGGTGGCCAGCGAGACCGAGTAACCATTGAACGACAAAGACCTGCGCAACGACTCGCGCACAGCGCGATCGTCATCAACAACCAGTACCCGGGTAGCCATGGGTGCTATCCAATCATCCGAAAGGCGATCTGGAGGGTCAGGAGCAGGTCGTGTCGGAGCCTAATTAGCGACGGTCGAGGTCGATAAGGCCCAGGCGTGCAGCTTTGAGGAGGCGACGCGGCACCTTGTGCGCGCGGCCGGCGACCGTCACGTTGACCAGGCCGGTTGCCTCAGCCTTCCACTGCGCGCGGCGACTACGAGTGTTCGCACGCGACATCCTGCGTTTCGGCACGGCCATGGTCGAGCCTCTCCTGTTGTTGGCATAGTGCCGCTTCGATACCAGCGGCGGGACTATCCGAAAGGATAGCCGGTGACCAGCGTCGGCTCCAAAATAGCGAATACGGCGGTTCAGCGAGGCTCGACGAAGGAGAGGCGAGGCTGGGACCGACGCCTTGACGCGGCACCGGCGGTACCGGCTAACCTACCGGTTGGTTGAGGGATGGGATTTGGGGATGACAGCAGCCGTTCGGATCGGCAACTGCTCGGGGTTCTACGGCGACCGCCACGCCGCCATGCACGAGATGCTCACCGGCGGCGAGCTGGACTACCTCACCGGCGACTACCTGGCCGAACTGACCATGCTGATCCTGGGTCGCGACCGGATGAAGCACCCGGAACGCGGTTACGCTAAGACCTTCCTGACCCAGCTCGAACAATGCCTCGGACTGGCCCTGGACCAGGGCGTTCGCATCGTGGCCAACGCCGGCGGGCTGAATCCGGCGGGCCTGGCCGACGCGGTGCGCGAGCTGGCGCAGCGCCTGGGCGTTCCGGCCCGCGTCGCCCACGTCGAAGGCGATGACCTGCTCCCCCGTGTGGCCGAGCTGGGATTGGGCACTCCGCTGACGGCGAACGCCTACCTGGGCGCCTGGGGCATCGCCGAGTGCCTGGCCGGCGGCGCCGACGTGGTGATCACCGGCCGCGTCACCGATGCATCGGTGATCGTCGGGCCCGCCGCAGCTCATTTCGGCTGGAGCCGCACGGACTACGACCAACTCGCCGGGGCCGTGGTCGCCGGCCACGTCATCGAGTGCGGAATCCAGGCCAGCGGCGGCAATTACTCCTTCTTTACCGAGATTCCCACCGAGAAGTTGCTGCACCCCGGGTTCCCGCTCGCCGAGATCCACGCCGACGGGTCGTCGGTGATCACCAAGCATGCCGGCACCGGCGGGCTGGTCAGCGTGGACACCGTGACCGCGCAACTGCTCTACGAGGTGACCGGCGCGCGCTACGCGAACCCCGACGTCACGGCGCGGATGGACAGCATCGAGCTGGCCGCCGACGGGCCGGACCGGGTGCGGATCTCGGGCGTGACCGGTGAGGCGCCGCCACCCACCTACAAGGTGTCGCTGAACAGCATCGGTGGGTTCCGCAACTCCACCACCTTCGTGCTGACCGGCCTGGACATCGAGGCCAAAGCCGCGCTGCTGCGCACGCAGCTCGAGGCGGCCCTGACCGTGCGGCCGGCCGAGCTGGACTGGACGTTGTCGCGCACCGACCACCCCGACGCCGACACCGAGGAAACCGCCAGCGCCCTACTGCACTGTGTGGTGCGCGACCCGGACCCGGCGAACGTCGGCCGCAAGTTCTCCGCGGCCGGCATCGAACTCGCACTGGCCAGCTACCCCGGGTTCTGTGTCACCGCCCCACCCGGCGACGGCCAGGTCTACGGGGTCTTCACCCCCGGCTATGTCGATGCCGCCCAGGTGCCGCACGTCGCCGTGCACGCCGACGGCACCCGGGTGGACATTCCCTCCGCCACGCAGACCCTGGAACTCGCTGCGGCCGCCGACCCGGAGCTGCCCGAGGCACTGCCGGCCGGCCCAAGCCGCCGCGCGCCACTGGGGACGATCGCCGGCGCCCGCAGCGGCGACAAGGGCGGCTCGGCCAACGTCGGAGTCTGGGTGCGCACCGACGAACAGTGGCGCTGGCTGGCCCACACGTTGACTCCTGACAAGCTGCGCGAACTGCTGCCCGAAACCGCCGAGTTGCCGGTCACCCGTCACCTGCTGCCGAAATTGCGCGCGGTGAACTTCGTTATCGAGGGCATCCTCGGGCAGGGCGTCGCCTACCAGGCCCGGTTCGACCCGCAGGCCAAGGGGCTGGGCGAATGGCTGCGAAGTCGTCACCTCGAGATACCCGAGCAGCTGCTGTCAGAAGGGGAACTGTGAGTATCTGGACCACCGCCGAGCGCCAAGAGCTGCGCAAGACCGTGCGCGGCTTCGTCGAGCGCGAGATCCTGCCGCACGTCGATGAGTGGGAACGCTCCGGCGAGCTGCCGCGCGAACTGCACCGCAAGGCCGCCGAGGTCGGCTTGTTGGGTGCGGGCTTCCCCGAGGAGGTCGGCGGCAGTGGCGGCGACGGCGCAGACGCGGTGATCGTCTGCGAGGAGATGCACCAGGCCGGGGCGCCGGGCGGGGTGTTCGCCTCCCTGTTCACCTGCGGCATCGCGGTACCGCACATGATCGCCTCGGGCGACGCTCGACTGATCGAGGAGTTCGTTCGCCCCACGCTGGCCGGCGAGAAGATCGGTTCGCTGGCCATCACCGAGCCTGGCGGCGGCTCCGATGTCGGACACCTGCGCACCACAGCGCGCCTCGACGGCGACCACTACGTGGTCAACGGCTCCAAGACCTTCATCACCTCCGCGGTGCGCGGCGACTATGTCGTCACCGCGGTGCGCACCGGCGGGCCGGGAGCGGCCGGGGTGTCGCTGCTGGTGGTCGAGAAGGGCACGCCGGGGTTTGAGGTGAGTCGCAAGCTGGAGAAGATGGGCTGGCGCTCCTCGGACACCGCCGAGCTGTCCTACGCCGACGCGCGGGTGCCGGTAGCCAACCTGGTCGGTGTCGAGAACACCGGCTTCGCCCAGATCGCGTCGGCCTTCGTCTCCGAGCGAGTCGGGCTGGCCGCGCAGGCGTATTCCAGCGCGCAGCGTTGCCTGGACCTGACCCTGACCTGGTGCCGGGACCGGGAGACGTTCGGCCGGCCACTGATCTCGCGGCAGGCGGTGCAGAACACCCTGGCCGAGATGGCCCGCCGCATCGATGTGGCCCGGGTCTACACCCGCCACGTCGTCGAGCGGCAGCTGGCCGGTGAAGCCTTCCTCATCCCGGAGGTGTGTTTCGCCAAGAACACCGCGGTGGAGGCCGGTGAATGGGTGGCCAACCAAGCGGTGCAGCTGTTCGGCGGCATGGGTTATATGGCCGAGTCCGAGGTGGAGCGTCAGTATCGGGACATGCGCATCATCGGCATCGGCGGTGGAACCACCGAGATCCTGACCTCACTGGCCGCCAAGACCCTGGGATACCAATCGTGAGCACACTCAGATCCACTCTCGATCCGACGTCCCCCGCCCACACCGAGGCGGCGGAGGCGCTGAACGACAAACTCGCCGAGATCGATGCCGAGCACGCCAAAGCACTCGCCGGCGGCGGACCCAAGTACGTCGAGCGCCACCATTCCCGCGGCAAGCTCACCGCCCGGGAGCGCATCGAGGCGCTGGTCGACGCCGACTCACCGTTCCTGGAGCTGTGCCCGCTGGCCGCCTGGGGCAGCGCTTTCCAGGTCGGGGCCAGCCTGGTCACCGGGATCGGCGCGGTCGAAGGCGTGGAGTGCATGATCGTCGCCAACGACCCGACGGTTAAGGGCGGCACGTCCAACCCCTGGACGCTGCGCAAGATCCTGCGGGCCAACAAGATCGCCCTGGAGAACCGGCTTCCGGTGATCTCCCTGGTGGAATCCGGCGGAGCGGACCTGCCCACCCAGAAGGAAGTCTTCATCCCCGGCGGCCAGATGTTCCGCGATCTGACTCGGCTGTCGGCCGCCGGCATCCCGACCATCGCGCTGGTTTTCGGCAACTCCACCGCGGGCGGGGCCTATGTGCCCGGCATGTCCGATCACGTGGTGATGATCAAAGAACGTTCCAAGGTATTTTTGGCCGGGCCACCGCTGGTGAAGATGGCCACCGGCGAGGAGTCCGACGACGAGTCACTCGGCGGCGCCGAGATGCACTCGCGCACTTCGGGGTTGGGCGATTACCTCGCCAACGATGAGCTTGACGCGGTGCGGATCGGTCGACGGATCGTGGCACGGCTGAACTGGGTCAAGCAGGGCCCGAGGCCCAAGACGGTGACCGAGCCGCTGTTCGACTCCGAAGAGCTGATCGGCATCGTGCCCGCGGACCTGCGCGTCCCGTTCGACCCGCGCGAGGTGATCGCCCGGATCGTCGACGGCTCCGACTTCGATGAGTTCAAGCCGCTCTACGGGTCATCCTTGGTGACGGGTTGGGCACGGCTACACGGATATCCGATCGGCATCCTGGCCAATGCGCGGGGAGTGCTGTTCAGCGAAGAATCCCAGAAGGCCACCCAGTTCATCCAGTTGGCCAACCGCTCCAACACCCCACTGTTGTTCCTGCACAACACCACCGGCTACATGGTGGGCAAGGACTACGAAGAGGGCGGGATGATCAAGCACGGCTCGATGATGATCAACGCCGTGTCCAATTCGACGGTGCCGCACATCTCGCTGCTGCTCGGCGCCTCCTATGGCGCCGGGCACTACGGCATGTGTGGGCGCGCCTACGATCCCCGCTTTCTGTTCGCCTGGCCGTCGGCCAAATCCTCGGTGATGGGCGGAGCACAGCTCGCAGGCGTGCTGTCGATCGTGAACCGGGCGGCCACCGAGGCCCGCGGGCAGCAGGTCGATGAGGCGGCCGATGCCGCCATGCGCGCCATGGTCGAAGGGCAGATCGAAGCCGAGTCGCTGCCGCTCGTCCTGTCGGGGATGCTCTACGACGACGGGGTGATCGACCCGCGCGACACCCGCACGGTATTGGGCATGTGTTTGTCCGCCATTGCCAGTGGCCCGGTCGAGGGGACGTCGAACTTCGGCGTCTTCCGGATGTGAGCGCGATGAGCGCTTGCACGAAGAGCAGAAGGCAGAGTCAATGATCAGCACTGTTCTGGTGGCCAACCGCGGCGAGATCGCCCGACGGGTCTTCGCCACCTGCCGTCGGCTGGGCCTGGGCACGGTCGCGGTCTACACCGACCCCGACGCGGGCATGCCGCACGTCGCCGAAGCCGACGCGAAGGTCCGCCTGCCGGAGACCACCAGCTACCTGTCCGCCGAGGCGATCATCGCCGCGGCGCGGGCCGCCGACGCCGACGCCATCCACCCCGGCTACGGATTCCTTTCCGAGAACGCCGACTTCGCCGCCGCCGTGCAGGCCGCCGGTCTGACCTGGATCGGGCCGCCGGTGGCCGCGGTGACCTCGATGGGCTCCAAGATCGAGTCCAAGAAGATGATGGCCGCGGCGGGCGTGCCGGTTCTCGAAGAACTCGACCCGGCGACCGTCACCGCCGCTCAACTGCCGGTGCTGGTGAAGGCCTCCGCGGGCGGCGGTGGCCGCGGCATGCGGGTGGTCAACGAATTGTCGGCCCTGGCAGGCGAAGTCGAGGCCGCCCAGCGCGAAGCCGCTTCGGCATTCGGCGACCCGACGGTGTTCTGCGAGCGCTACCTGCCGACCGGGCACCACATCGAGGTGCAGGTGATGGCCGATCAGCACGGCACGGTGTGGGCGGTCGGTGAGCGGGAATGCTCGATTCAGCGCCGCCACCAGAAGGTCATCGAAGAGGCGCCGTCGCCGTTGGTGGAACGCACCCCCGGAATGCGAGCCAAGCTGTTCGAGGCCGCCCGGCTGGCGGCCAGCGCGATCGGCTATACCGGCGCGGGCACCGTGGAGTTCTTGGCCGACTCCCGCGGCGAGTTCTACTTCCTGGAGATGAACACCCGGCTGCAGGTCGAGCACCCGGTCACCGAGGAGACCACCGGTGTCGACCTGGTCGAACTGCAGATCGCGGTGGCCGACGGTGCCCGGCTGGACGCCGAGCCGCCGGCCGCGCAGGGACATTCGATCGAGGTTCGCCTCTACGCCGAAGACCCCGCCCACGGCTGGCAGCCGCAGGCCGGGCTCGTGCACGCCCTCGACATCCCGGGCGTGACGGCACAGTTCGAGACGCTGTCCCGGCGCACCGGCGTCCGACTGGACTCCGGCATCGTCGGCGGATCGACGGTCTCCATTCACTACGACCCGATGCTGGCCAAGGTGATCAGCTACGCACCGACCCGCCGGCAGGCCGCGACCGTGTTGGCCGGCGCGCTGGCGCGAACCCGGCTGCACGGCCTGCGCACCAACCGCGACCTACTGGTCAACGTGCTGCGCCATCCGGCCTTCCTGGACGGGGCCACCGACACGGCGTTCTTCGACACCCACGGTCTGGCGGAACTGTCGGCGCCGCTGGCCGACGCCGCCACAGTGCAGGCCAGCGCGATCGCGGCCGCCCTGGCCGACGCCGCACACAATCGGGCCACCGCGGAGGTGTTCGGCTCCATCCCCGGCGGTTGGCGCAACTTGGCCTCGGGTTTCCAGTCCAAGGGCTACCTCGACGACGCAGGCACCGAACATCGGGTCGAATACCGTTTCACCCGAACGGGGTTGATCGTCAACGGCGCCGAAGTCACCCTGGTTTCGTCGGCTCCAGATGAAGTGGTGCTGGCCGATCCGGCCGGCGTCGCCCGCACGTTCACCGTCGCCCGCTACGGCTCGGATGTCTACATCGACTCCCCCGCCGGCGGTGTCCACCTGGTGGCGTTGCCTCGATTCGGAGATCCCGAGTCGGCGGTCGCGCAGGGATCGCTACTGGCGCCCATGCCCGGCAACGTGATCCGGCTGGGCGCGGCGGTCGGTGACCAGGTGAGCGCCGGCCAGCCACTGATCTGGCTGGAAGCCATGAAGATGGAACACACCATCAGCGCGCCGTCCGACGGCGTGCTCACTGAACTCGACGTCAAGCCGGGCGACCAGGTAGAGGTCGGCGCCGTGCTGGCCCGTGTCGAACAATCCGAAACAGCATCCGAAGCAGAAGGAGATCCACTGTGACCGATTCCAAGAGCGACACCAGCTTCATCGAAAGCGACGAACGACGCGCACTGCGCGAGTCGGTCGCAGCGGTGGCCCGCAACTATGGCCAGGACTACTACCTGGAGAAGGCCCGCGCCGGCGAGCACACCGACGAATTGTGGAACGAGGCAGGCAAACTCGGCTTCATCGGCGTCAACCTGCCCGAGGAGTACGGCGGCGGCGGCGCCGGCATGTACGAGCTGTCGCTGGTCATGGAGGAGATGTCGGCGAACGGCTGCGCGCTGCTGATGATGGTCGTCTCACCGGCCATCAACGGCACCATCATCTCCAAGTTCGGCACCGACGAGCAGAAGAAGCGGTGGATCCCCGGTATCGCCGACGGCTCGCTGACCATGGCGTTCGCCATCACCGAGCCCGATGCCGGATCGAACTCGCACAAGATCACCACCACCGCGCGCCGCGACGGCTCCGACTGGATCCTCAAGGGCCAGAAGACCTTCATCTCCGGCGTCGACCAGGCGCAGGCCGTGCTGGTGGTCGGCCGCAGCGAAGACGCCAAGACCGGCAACCTGCGGCCCGCGCTGTTCGTGGTGCCCACCGACACCCCCGGACTGAGCTGGACGCCGATCGAGATGGAGCTGGTCAGCCCCGAGCGCCAGTTCCAGGTGTTCCTCGACGACGTGCGGCTGCCGGCGGACGCGCTGGTGGGCTCCGAGGACGCCGCCATCGCGCAGCTGTTCGCGGGCCTGAACCCCGAGCGCATCATGGGCGCGGCCAGCGCGGTCGGCATGGGCCGCTTCGCGATCGGCAAGGCCGTCGACTACGTCACCACCCGCCAGGTGTGGAAGACCCCGATCGGCGCGCACCAGGGTCTGTCGCATCCGCTGGCGGCCAACCACATCGAGATCCAGCTGGCCAAGCTGATGATGCAGAAGGCGGCGACGCTCTATGACGCCGGCGACGACTTCGGTGCTGCCGAGGCGGCCAACATGGCCAAGTACGCCGCCGGCGAGGCGTCGACGCGGGCGGTCGACCAGGCGGTGCAGTCGCTCGGCGGCAACGGCCTGACCAAGGAGTACGGCATCGCCGCGGCGGTCACCTCGTCCCGGCTGGCGCGGATCGCACCGGTGAGCCGGGAGATGATCCTCAACTTCGTCGCGCAGACCTCGCTGGGCCTGCCTCGAAGCTACTGAGGCCGTACTGATGGACACGCTGGTCTCCTACACCGGGCCGGAAGACACCGGCGACGGTTCGGCCCGGCTGACCCTGGACTCACCGCACAACCGCAACGCGCTGTCGTCGAAGCTGGTCGCTCAGCTGCACGCCGGGCTGCGCGACGCGGCGGCCGACCCGAACGTGCGGGTGGTGGTGCTCGGGCACACCGGCGGCACGTTCTGTGCCGGCGCGGACCTCAGCGAAGCGTCCGGGGGTGATCCCGGCGAGCTCGCCGCGGACCGGGCCCGCGAAATGGCGGCCCTGCTGCGCGCGATCGTCGAGTCACCGCGGCCGGTGATCGCGGCGGTCAACGGCCACGTACGGGCCGGCGGCATGGGGCTGGTCGGCGCCTGCGACCTCGCGGTCGCCGGGCCGGCCAGCACCTTCGCCCTGACCGAGGCCCGCATCGGGGTGGCTCCGTCGATCATCTCGCTGACGCTGCTGCCCAAGCTGTCGCCGAGGGCCGCGGCCCGCTACTACCTGACCGGCGAGAAGTTCGGCGCAGCCGAAGCCGCGGCGATCGGGCTGATCACCCTGGCAGCCGAGGACGTCGGCGCGGCCGTCGCGGACCTGGTCGCCAATCTGCGGCTCGGGTCACCGCAGGGGTTGGCGGCCTCCAAGGCCCTGACCACCGCGGCGGTGCTGGCCGGGTTCGATCGGGACGCCGAGCCGCTCAGCGTGGCGTCGGCGCGGATGTTCGTCTCCGACGAGGCCCGCGAAGGGATGCTGGCCTTCCTGCAGAAACGTCCCCCGAGCTGGGCAGAGTAACTACTTTGGGTAACCCCGCTTGCGGCGAACGCGGTTAGTCGTAGGCTACGTATCCGATGAGGAACTCAACCCGGCGTAGTCACGACGACAGCAACGCCACCACGTCGCGCGCCGCTGACACCGACCGGATCCAGTTGGCGCAGGTGCTCGGCGACGCCGTCGCGCAGGGTCAACTGCCGATGAGCGAGTACGAAGCCCGGCTCGCCAAGGCCTACGCGGCACAGACCTACGACGAGCTCGACGGTCTGCGTGCCGACCTGCCAGGCTCCTCGGTGTGCCCGCACCGCGGTGGTGACTGCAAACCCGCGCCCTCCACGTTGCTGCTGGCCATCATGAGTTCTTTCGAGCGACGCGGCCGATGGAACGTGCCCAAGCGGCTGACCACGTTCTCCCTGTGGGGCGGCGGCGTCATCGATCTGCGCTACGCCGACTTCACCTCACCGGACGTGGAGATCAACGCCTACTCCATCATGGGCGGGCAGACCATCCTGCTGCCGCCCGAGGTCAACGTCGACATCCACGGTTACGGCGTGATGGGCGGCTTCGACCAGCGTGTCGAGGGCACAGGCACCCCCGGTGCACCGACGGTCAAGGTGCGCGGTTTCTCGCTGTGGGGCGGCGTCGGCATCCGGCGCAAGAGCCGCAAACATCGCAGCTGACAGCCCTGCACGTCGGCCTCGACAGGTTCGCTAGCGCAGGCGCACACTTTTGGGCATGGAAGCGCCCCGCCGCTGTCTGAACGGCATCTCCGACGTGCGCGCGTTCTTCCACACCAATACCGCGCCGCTGTACTTCATCTCGCCGACCCCGTTCAACCTGTTGGGTATCGACCGCTGGGTTCGAAACTTCTTCTACCTGACCTACTTCGACTCCTTCGAAGGCACCCATTCACGGGTGTTCGTGCCGCGGCGGCGCGACCGCATCGACTTCGACTCCATGGGAGACGTGTGCAACCACCTCTTGTCCGATCCCGAGACACTTGAGTTCATCGCGGGCCGGGGCCCCGGTGGCAAGGCCTGCTTCGTGATGATGGAGGAGGAAACGCAAACGCTCGCGCGGCAGGCCGGTCTGGAAGTCATGCACCCCTCGGTGGCGGTGCGCAATCGCCTGGGCTCCAAGACCGTCATGACGCGCCTGGCCGACGCGGCGGGCGTGCCGAGTGTGCCGCACGTGATGGGTCGAGCCGGCTCCTACGAAGAACTGCTGACGCTCGCGCGGGATGCCGGATTGGGAGATGACCTCGTCATCTCCATCCCCTACGGCAACGCGGGTAGCGGAACGTTCTTTGTGCGCGGTCAGGCCGACTGGGACCAGCACGCCGGTGCGCTGACCGCGGAGCAGGAATTCAAAGTCATGAAGCGGATCCGCAATGTCGAGGTGTGCATCGAAGGTGCGGTGACTCGCCACGGAACCGTGATCGGCCCCGCGATGACCAGTCTGGTCGGTTATTCGGAGCTGACCCCCAATCCCGGCGCCTGGTGCGGCAACGACATCTGGCGCGAGGTGCTCCCGCCGGACCAGACGCACGCCGCCCGAGAAATGGTGCGAAAGCTGGGCGACATCCTGAGCCGGGAGGGCTACCGCGGCTATTTCGAAGTGGACCTTCTGCACGACCTGGACTCCGACGAGCTCTACCTCGGCGAGGTCAACCCGCGACTGTCCGGCGCCAGCCCGATGACGAACCTGACCACCGAGGCTTACGCCGACATGCCGCTGTTCCTCTTCCATCTGCTCGAGTACATGGACGTGGAGTATGCGCTCGACATCGACGAGATCAACGCGCGCTGGGAGCGTGGCTATGGCGAGGACGAGGTCTGGGGCCAGGTGATCATCAACGAGACCTCGCCGGATGTCGAGCTCTTCACCGCGACGCCACGCACCGGGGTGTGGCGCATCGACGACGACGGTCGGGTGTCCTTTGCGCGGTCCGCCAACGACTGGGCCACCTTGCTCGACGGGTCCGAAGCGTTCTACATGCGCGTCGCGGCACCCGGCGACTTGCGTTCCGAAGGCGCCCAACTCGGCGTACTCGTCACCCGCGGACACCTGCAGACCACCGACTATCGACTAACCGAACGCTGCCAGCGCTGGGTCAACGGCATGAGAGCGAAATTCGTCTCAACACCCCTGACACCGGCCACACCGATCGTCTCCCGGCTCGTCGCGCGAGCGTGAGCGACGCCGCGCCCGGTCGCCGCCCGGCCGGGATCTCCCTGGACAACTGGCTGTCCGAGCCTTATTCGCGGTGGTCGTTTCAGCACGTCGAAGACTTCGTGCCGACCGCGGTGATTGCGCGCGGGACCGGGCCCGTCGCGGCGTTGCCCGCGTCCCGCGCTGAGCTGGCCACGGTCCCGGTGACCGCCTCCGACGGGGCCCCGACCACTGTCGGCGCGATCATGGCCGTCACCGCGACCGATGGGTGGGCCGTCGCGCACCGCGGCACGCTGGTGGCCGAGGAGTACGTCGGCGCTCTGGAAGCACACATCCGGCACTTGCTGTTCTCGGTGAGCAAGTCGATGGTGGCCGCCGTGGTCGGCGCGCTGCACGGGGCCGGGGTGATCGCCCTCGACGCCCCGGTCACCACGTACGTGCCCGCCCTGGCGGACTGCGGCTACGCCGGCGCAACGGTGCGCCACCTGCTGGACATGAGGTCGGGTATCGCCTTCTCGGACAACTACCTGCATCCGACCGCGGAGATACACGCCCTCGACGAGGCAGTCGGGTGGGCGCCCAGGGCCAGCGAGGACGGTCCGGCCACGCTGCGCGACTTCCTGCTGACGTTGCGGCAGATATCGGCGCACGGCGGCCCGTTCCGATACCGGTCGTGCGAAACCGATGTACTGGGCTGGATCTGCGAGGTCGCCGGCGGTCAGCGGATGCCCGAGCTGATGTCGGAACTGCTGTGGCGCCGCATCGGTGCCCAATGTGACGCCACCATAGGCGTGGACCCGGTCGGCACTGGATTTTTCGACGGGGGCATCAGCGCCTGCCTCACCGACCTGATCCGGTTCGGGTCACTGTTCTTACGCGACGGCGTCTCGTTGACCGGCCGGCAGGTAGTCCCGCCGGCGTGGATCGCCGACACGCTCGACGGCGGTCCCGATTCACGCCAGGCGTTCGCCGCCAGCCCCGACGAAACCGGAATGCCCGGCGGGATGTACCGCAATCAGGTCTGGCTGCCGTACCCGGGCAGCAATGTGGTGCTGTGCCAAGGCATGTGCGGTCAGATGATCTACGTCGACCGCGCCGCGGAGGTGGTCGGCGCCAAGGTGTCCACCCAGTCCTACGCGGCGGACTCGCGGATGCTGGCCGACACCCTGCGTGCCTTCGATGCGATCACACAGAGCCTCGCGGGGTGAGGCGGCCTAGCGGTGGTCGCAAGCGCGGCGAAGCCGGGCGCAGCGGGCCATCGCCATCGACCTAGCCGCGGAACAGGGCCGGGTCGTCGAGTTGGCCCAACAGCGCGGTCAACTGGTCCACCAACTGATCCGGCGCCAGGTGTACGTCACCAGCCAGCCAGGCGCTGATGGTCTGGGCCACCCCGCCGACCACGAAATGCGCGACCGCCTTGATCCGGTCGTTGCCCGGCACCCGCAAGACGTTCTGCATGTGGCGGCCGGACAACATCGCGAACAGCGCACTGGATTCGGCTCGCTTACGCACCAGCAGCGCGTTGGTCAGCTGGGTGCTGAACAGCATCCGGCCGACGCGGAGGTCCCCGGCGATGGCAGACACCAGGTGGGCCATCCCGGCTCGGGTCTGCTCGGCAGAGGGCACCGCGGCAACGGCGGCTTGGGTGCTGGCCGCCAGGTCGCCGACCACCCGGTCGAAAACCGCGACCACGAACTCGTCCTTGTCGGCGAAGCTCTCGTAGAAATACCGCGACGCCACGCCGGCCCGGTGGCAGATCCCTCGCACCGTCAGCTCGATCAAATCGCGGGCACCCAGCACGTCGAGCCCGGCCGTCAACAGGCGTTCCCGGCGCTCAGCCAGCCGATCGGCTGCTTGCACACCCCGGTAAGGACGCTCGGGCACGGCGGAGACCACGTTCACCATCTTGACACCGGGCCCACAGCTGGGCAATATCGGGAAACCGACGTTCTCACAATCAGCGAGGTGCAGTCATGACAATCAGCGAGCCCGTTCCCCTGGTGGAGCGTTCGGTGAACGACTCGCTGAGCGCGCACCCCGCGCCGCGCAAGCGTTCCTGGCTGCCGCAGGTCACCTGCGACGACAACATGATGATGGGCGTCGCCTTGTTGGCCGGACCAGCCAACGTGATCATGCAACTGGCGCGGCCCGGAGTGGGCTACGGCGTGATGGAGAGCAAGGTCGAAAGCGGCCGGGTTGACCGGCATCCGATCAAACGGGCTCGTACCACGTTCACCTACCTGGTGGTCTCCACCCAGGGCAGCGACGAGCAGAAGGCCGCGTTCCGCGAGGCGGTCAACAGTGCCCACCGTCAGGTTCGTTCCACGGCCGACAGCCCGGTGAAGTACAACGCATTCGACCGTGACCTGCAGCTCTGGGTGGGAGCCTGCCTGTACAAGGGCAACGTCGACATCCACCGCATCTTCCTCGGGGAGATGGACGACGAGCACGCCGACCGGCACTACCACAATGAGGGCAAGGCGATGGCCACCATGCTGCAGGTGCCCGAGGACATGTGGCCGGCCGACCGGGCCGCTTTCGACCGGTACTGGCAGGACCAGCTGGACAAGGTCCACATCGATGACGCCGTCCGCGAATACCTGGAGCCGATCGCGGCGAGCCGGCTGCGGGGCCTGACCCTGCCCGGCCCGTTGCAGCGGACGAACGAGCGGATCGCGACGCTGATCACCACCGGCTTCCTTCCGCAGCGCTTCCGCGACGAGATGCAGCTGCCGTGGGGCCCCGACAAGCAACGTCGGTTCGACCGGCTGATGGGCGTGCTCCGCGCAGTCAACAACGTGCTGCCGCAGTTCTTGCGCGGCTTCCCGTTCAACTTGATCCTGTGGGACCTCGACCGTCGTATCCGCACCGGTCGCCCGCTGGTGTGACCCGGCCGCCTTCAGGCGTTCTTGGTCAACACCCACCAGATGGTGGCTGACGAGCCGGCCAGCTTCCCGGCCAGGGTCTTCTGATCGAAGGAATGGGTCAATTTCCCATCGTTGACGGTCCATACCCATCTGTTGCCCTCGAGGTGGGCATCCTTGTCCCAGCCGATGGCGGTGTCGCGAACGTTGAGACAGCCCGTGCCGCACGGCGCCAAGAACCACGGGTAGGCCGATCCGGCGCGGACGATTCCGGCGCCATCGGTGATGGTCATGGTGTAGGCACCCGACAGCGGTCCCGGCCCGCTCGGGCTGACCACCTCGACCGCGGCGCCGACCAGGGCCGCAGCAACGACAAGACTTCTCGGGCCCACGGCGGGCGCTCCTTCCCCTCCCGACCTTCCGCTCTGGGCCGAATCTAGGATTCGCCGACCCGGTGACGAAACAGGGTTTTCCCTTGCGTCTGCGCCCAATCTGCCGCGGGTGAATTGACGGTTGCGCGCCCGTCGGTAGGCTTTGACCTCGACACAAGCGGACGGAAGGTGACCGGCGATGCACGTCAACCCCCATGTGTTGCGCACCGGAGCAAACGTGTCCGACGACGCCGGCGGGCACGCCAATGACGGTGCTCAGCGCCTCGACGTGGCCGGCGTGACGTCCAAGATGTTCGGCGACTTCGACGACGCAGACGGTTTTCACGCCGCGCTGGGCAGCGCCAAGGACAGTCATCGCGACGCCCTGCAGGGCCACCACCAGAACCTCACCGGCATCGCCGAGAACGTGCGCACGGCGGCCGCGGGCTTCACCCAGATGGACGACCACAACGCCAAACTGTTGCGAGACGTCGCCGGCCCCCGGCAGTGAGTCGTCCCACCCTGCAGCACCTGCACGTCGACGATCTCATCGCGCAGGCCGGCGGTGATCCGTGGGCGATCGATGACAGTCTGCAGGCCGGCAGCCCCACCCAGATCAACTTCCTGGCCCAGGCGTTCCACTCCGCCGCCGGCTCGGCCACCGCCGCCGAAGAGTCCTTCCGCACCGCCCAAGAGCACTTCACGCAGTTCAACCGTGAAAACGGCGAGCAACCCATCAACAACGGCGCCGAAGTCCAGCGCGTCAAAGACAGCCTGCACGCCACCAATGAACAGCTCGGTCAGATCGCCGCCGACCTGGAGACCATCGCTGCCGCCCTGGCTCAGGCCCGCGGAACCTCGCGGGGCAACATCAAGTCACTCAATGAGAACCTGGGGACCGCCGACTATCTGATCGGGCACTACCTCGACCTGGAGAGCCAGGGCCTGGATCGCGACGCCGACATCGAGGAGGTTCGTCGGGCCGCCAAGGCCGACACCGAGACGGCCCTGCACAACGAGACGTTTATCCGCAACGACTACTCCAAGACACTGAAGCAGGCCCTGACCAACCTGCGGGTCAAGGACGGCTACGACCCAGACGTCGTGGTACGCAAGTTCGACGCCGAGGGCGAGCCCACTGCCGGCAACGGCACTCCGGGGGCCGCCAGCCCCACCAACGGCACACCCAACGGCGGTGCCGGGCAGACACCGCCGGCAGGCGGTACCCCGACGGGAGCCGATGGCGGCGCCGGTGGCACTGGCGGCGCCAACGGCCAAGCTCCCGGAACGCCGGACGGCAAGGCCGGCGACGGCGGCGCCGGAGCCACCCCGCCGTGGGTGCCACCGGGCACGCCCGTGATGGTCCCCGGGTCACTACCGCCGCCCACCCCACCCACCCAGATCAACGGCAAATGGGGCAACGTCGGCGACGGCCTGGCCGCGGCCGGTGAACGAGCGAACGTACCCGCCAACGTTGGGAAGTTCGTCCCGGGCGGATCGCCGAGCGCCGCAATTCCGGGCGGCGTCCCCATGGGTACTGCGTTGGAGACCGTCGAGAGGTTCGGCAAACGTCTGGGTTTGGCCGGAAACTTCGTCACCGGTGTGAACGGGATCATCGAAGGCGCAAACGACGTGAGCAACGGTGCCGCCCTGAGCACCACTCTGGTCGACGTCGGCGCCAAAACCGCGGGTGATATCGGCGGTGGCTTGGTCGGCGCCACCACTGGGGCCGAAGCGGGGGCCTGGATCGGGACCATGATCGCCCCGGGGGCCGGAACCGTGATCGGCGCCGGCGTCGGAGCGGTGGTCGGCGGCGTGATCGGCAGCGAGATCGGAAAGAAGATGGGCGAAGAGATTTCGGATGTGTCCCACAGTGTTTGGCGTAGCCTCTTCGGCTGAGCTGGCCCATAGGTAAGGGAGATCGATCACCATCAATAACGCAGAGCGCATCATCTTTGCCGCCGGGGCGGTGATGTTTCTTGTCGCAGTCCCCGTGGACCCCCGTAAGGACGCGAAGTCGAAGTGGCTGTTTTGGCTCATCGGCCCTCTGGTGTGTACAACGTTATTCGCTGTCGCGCTCTACAGCGCCGTGAAGAACCCCGAGACGTCAGACCTGATCAGCGCGGCCATCGGAGCAGCGTTCTTCTCCTACCTCGGCTTCGGCGCCGCCTACGTCCGCAAACGCTGGCCGATCGGGCGATGGCCTGGTTCTCGTTCTTGACGCACCGAAAGGACTTGACGTGGAACCCGAAAGTCAGCCAGCCAGCGAGGGACCCATCCAACTCGATCCCCGCACGCCCGACGAACCAACGATCACCCTCCCCCAGCCGCAGGGTTGGGGGTTCATGCCGGGCAAAGACGAGACGTCGATCCGCGGCATTCTGTTCAACCAGGAGCTGCGGCGGCACGGCTTCACGCCCAACGCGGTGGTGACGTGCGAAGAGCTCACCGGCCAGGTGGGACTCCCATCGCAGGCCCTGGCCAAGGAGCGCGCCGCGGTCATCGACCTCGTCGGTGACCTCGACACCGACATCGCAGGCACGGTGTCGGGCTTTCCCAGCAGGACGATCACCTACAACCTGCAGGGCCGACCCACGACCGGCCTGCTCATCGCGGTGCAGAACACCAAGGCCAGGATCTGGGCGATCACGGTCACCCTGCAGACCACCGACGCCGACAACCCGCACTACATCGCCGCCAAACAGGCACTGCTGGAGTCGATCGACGTCCGCCTGCCCACCCCGTGACGCCCCTGGAAGAATGCACTCATGGTCGAGCAGAGCCTCTGGATGCAGAAAGTCGCCGCCGATCCCGGGCATTCGCAGTGGTATATCGAACGCTTCCGCGAGATGGCCCGCGCCGGTAAGGATCTGGCCGGCGAAGCGCGCTTCATCGACGCGATGGCTTCCCGTGGCGCCCGGATCCTCGACGCCGGCTGCGGCCCGGGCCGGGTCGCGGGCGTCCTGGCCACGTGCGGTCACGACGTGGTCGGTGTCGACGTCGACCCGGCGCTCATCGAGGCCGCCGAGCAGGACTATCCCGGACCGCGCTATCTGGTGGGCGACCTCGCCGAACTCGACCTGCCCGCCCGCGGCATCTCCGAACCGTTCGACATCATCGTGTCGGCGGGCAACGTCATGGCATTCGTGGCCCCGAGCACGCGCGCGGAGATCCTGCGCCGGTTGCACGCTCACTGCGCCGACGACGGCCGGACCGTGATCGGCTTCGGCGCCGACCGGGACTACGACTTCGATCAGTTCCTGCGTGATGCGTCGGCCGCCGGTTTTGCGACCGATCTACTGCTGGCCACCTGGGACCTGCGGCCCTTCACCGCGGACTCCGATTTCCTGGTCGCGGTGCTACGGCCCGATCACAGCGGCAGCTGATCCTCCTCGGTCAGCTCGCCGAGCTGATCAACGGTCAGCACCTCGGTCATGTCCTGCTCCTGATAGGCCAGCCGACCCACCCGGTGCGCGACCACCGGCGCGGTGATCAGGGTGAACAGGATGCTCACGGTCACCATTCCCGCGTCGTGGCTGCCGCGTAGCCGGATCAACGCGCCGAACAGCACCAGCAACAGGCCCAATACCTGCGGTTTGGTGGCCGAGTGCATCCGGGCCAAGGTATCGGGGAACCGCACCACGCCTATCGCCGCGGTCAGCGCCAGCACCGACCCGGCGAGCACCAGCACGCCGGCGAACACGTCGAGCAGGATCACGGCTGCCTCCCCAGATCAGGTGCGTCGTCGGGCACCCGGAAACGCGCCACACTCACCGAGCCGATGAAGCCGACCAACGCCAGTGCCGCGAGGCTGTAGGTCACGGTGGTGTCCCGGCTGACCGCGGCCCAGATACCGATACCGCACATGGTCATCGCGGCCAGCGTGTCCAGTGCCACCAGCCGGTCCAAGGTGCTGGGTCCGGCCAGCAACCGATACATGGTGATGACCGCGGCGATGCCCAACAGCACGCCCGCGGTCGCCCAGATCACGTTCATGCGCTTGCTCCCGCCGGCAGCCATTCGTCGTCGCGCTCGAAGGCGGCGATCA
This sequence comes from Mycobacterium sp. SMC-19, assembly GCF_045310815.1. Lineage (NCBI taxonomy): Bacteria > Bacillati > Actinomycetota > Actinomycetes > Mycobacteriales > Mycobacteriaceae > Mycobacterium > Mycobacterium sp. SMC-19. The sequence goes on from NZ_JBJIAM010000001.1 coordinate 272,763, forward strand.
ACAGTCGCTCCACCTGCGCGACTTGCTGAAAGAAACGTTCCACCGCCGGCGCAGACCCGACATCGATCACATGGCAATACAAGATGCGGCGCACCTGATCGATCTCGAGCACCATCGATCCGGGAATCAACGTGGTGATGTTGGCGGCAAGCACCAAAACCAGGTCGGACTTGATGGTCAGCGGCACCCGTAGCACCCCGGTGCGCGGCGGCGGTCCGGGCCGGATCGCCAGCCACATCAGCTGAATGCTGGACTCCATCAGGTACCAGGTGAACAGTCCCAACAGCTTCATCAGCGGCACCAGGTGCACCCGGCCCTGCACCGGCACGGGCGGCATGGGCAGCAAGACCAGGATCACGATCGCGACCACGATCCCGGTGGCGATGTTGGGGATCGTGAAGCGGCCCCACAGCAGCACCCACACGGTTGCCAGCGCGGTCACCGCGAAGATGCGCAGCGCGAGGGCCCTCATGGTGTACCCACCGACAACACGGTCGAGATGTATTCGCCCCGGTCGAGAACCTCCGCCGCGGCCCGCTGGGTGTAGGCGAAGATCGGTCCGGCCAGCACGCTCAGCGACAGGCCCAGTCCGATGAGTGCGAGTGTTGGAACCACCATCCACGTCGGCATCTTTCCGACATCATCGCGGTCGTCGTAGGCAATGTCACCGACGTCGTCGAGCAGCACCGGCGGAGCGGCGAGCACCAACTCCCCCTCGGGGGCGTCCACCCGGCGGCGCCAAAATGCCATGGTCCACACCCGCGCCAGCACGTACAACGTCAGCAGACTGGTCACGACCGCCCCGCCCACCAGGCACCAGGCCAGCACCGATCCGTCACCCACGCCGGCCTGCAGTACGGCGGTCTTACCGATGAAGCCGGAAAAGGGCGGAATACCACCGAGATTGAAGGCCGGAACCAGGAAAACGAAGGCCAACAACGGGTTGGCGATCAGGCCACCCAGCCGCTGCAGCGACGAGGCGCCGCCCTGGCGTTCGATCAGTCCCGCCGCCAAGAACAGCGTGGTCATCACGATGATGTGGTGCATCACGTAGAAGATGGCGCCGGCCATGCCCTGCTGGCTCGACAACGCGACCCCGAACATCATGAAGCCGATATGGCTGACCAGCGTGAATGACAACACCCGCTTGATGTCACTCTGCGCTATCGCACCGAAGATTCCGATCAGCATGGTCAACAGCGCCGCGACCAGCAGCACCGAGTCCAGTCCGCCGTCCGGGAACAGCAGTGAGTGCGCCCGGATGATCGCGTACACACCGACTTTGGTCAGAATCCCGGCGAACACCGCGGTGATCGGGGCGGGCGCGGTGGGATAGGCGTCGGGCAGCCACGCCGACAGCGGGAACACCGCGGCCTTGATGCCGAACGCCACCAGCAACACCGCGAACACGGCACTGCGGATGCCGCCGGGCAGGTCGCCGGTCCGCGTCGCCAGCTCGGCGAGGTTCAGCGTGCCGGTGGAGGCGTAGACCAGGGCGATGCCGAACAGGAAGACCAACGACGAGGCCATCGAGACCATCACGTAGCCGATGCCGGCGCGGATGCGTTCGGCACTGGCGCCGATGGTCAGCAATACGAAGCTGGCCGACAGCAGCATCTCGAACCCGACGAACAGGTTGAACAGGTCGCCCGCCAGAAACGCCAGGGAGACGCCGGTGGCCAGGGTCAGGTAGGTGGGCAGGAAGATGGACACCGGCTGGCGGTCGTCGCCGTCGCGCACGCCCTGCCCGATGGCGTAGACCATGACCGCCAGCAGCACGACCGCCGACACCACCAGCATCAGCGCAGACAATCGATCGACGACCAGGCTGATGCCCAGCGGCCCCAGCCCCTGATCGGTCGGCCCCCAACCTCCGACATGCAGCACCAGCGTGCCGTTGCGGTCGGTCAGGTACAGCAGCACCGCGCTGACCGCAGCTACCGCGCACAGCACTCCGATGGTGATCGGCCGCTGCAGCCGGGGACGACGGCCGACGATCAGCGTCACCGCCGCGCCCAGCGTGGGCAGCAACACCGGCAGCGGCATCAAGACGGCGGCAAGACTCACCGTGACACCTCGCTTTCGGGAACGGCGTCGAGCTCACCGGCCGCCACCGGCACGCCCTGTTCTTGTTCTGCGGCGATGACCTCTTCGTCGGACAGCTGCGAGACGCGGGTCGCTTCCTGGTCGTCGCCGATGTCATCGGTGGTCGTCAGGTTGTAGGAGCGGTAGGTCAGGGCAAGCACGAAGGCGCCCACGCCCATGGTGATGACGATGGAGGTCAACACCATGGCCTGAGCCAGCGGGTCGGCGTCGGTTTCCTTGCCGGAGCTGGCCCAAAGGATCGGCGGATTCCCGTCAGGTCCGCCGACATCGATGATCAGCAGATTGATGGCGTTGCCGATCATCATCAGGCCCAACAACATTCGGGTCAGGCTGCGTTCCAGCAACATGTAGACCCCGCACGAGCTGAGCCCGGCGGCCATCAGCAAGGGAACCAGATGGGCGGTCATGACACTCCTGCCATCGGTCGGGCAGCGGACTGCGATTCAAGCTCCTGGTCCAATCGCACCCCCAGGCTGCGCAGCACATCAAGCACCATGCCGACCACCACCAGGTACACGCCCAGATCGAAGAACAACGACGTCACCACGTCGACGTGCCCCACCACCGGAAGCGTGAAGCTCAGCACCGCCGAGGACAGCACCGGCGCCCCCAGGAACAACGACCCCAACGCGGTCCCGCCCACCAGGGCCAGCCCGACGCCCAGGATCTTGCTGGAGTCCAGGGGCAGCGTCTCGCCGAGCTCGTATCGTCCGCCGGCCAGATAGCGCAACGCCAGCCCGAGTCCGGCGGCCAGACCGCCGGCGAAGCCGCCGCCCGGATAGTTGTGCCCGGCGAACAGGAAGTAGATCGAGACCACCATGATCAGCGGGAAGATGATCCGGGTCGCGACCTCCAGCACCAGCGACCGCTCATTGGGATCGTGGTACGCGCTGCCCCGCAGCCAGGTGGTGGACCCGATTGCCGGGCTGTACGGGGTGGCGATGCCCCGGTTCTTGCGCCCGGCGCCGGCGTCGGCGATCCGTGGGGCCCGACCGAACCGGCGGTTGCGGAACACCATCGAGGCCACCCCGGTCGCGGCGACCAGCAGCACCGAGATCTCGCCGAGGGTGTCCCAGGCCCGGATATCGACCAGCAGCACGTTGACGGTGTTGGCGCCGTGGCCGCGGACATAGGCCGCCTCGGGCAACGCCTCGGCCACGCCGTCGCTGGCGCGCGCCGCCATCGCGAAGGCCGCCAGCACCGCGACGCTGATACCCACCCCTGCGGCCAGCACTATCCGCGGCAGCCTGTTCAGCGCCATGGTGGGTCGCTCGGCCTCCGCCGGCAGAGTGCGCAACACCAGCACGAAGATCACCAGGGTCACGGTCTCGACCAGCAGCTGGGTCAGCGCCAAGTCGGGCGCGCCGTGGAAGGCGAATGCCGCCGCGCACCCGTAACCGGTCACGCCGACCATCAACACCGCGGACAGCCGGTTACGAGCCATCGTCGCGCCGATCCCGCCGGCGACCACCAGCACCGCGACCGTCAACTGCAGCGGCGTATCCCACAGGTGCAGCTCGACGTGGTTGCGCGCACCCAACGCCAGCGCCGTCAGCGGGAGCACCACCAGCGTCGCGAAGATCATCCCCTGGTTGAGCGGCAGGGAGCCGCGCTGAGTGACACCGGTCAGCCGGACCGCTGCCACATCGAGCAGCCGAAGCACTTCGTCATAGATGCGGTCGGCCTTGCCCAGCGGTAGCCGCCGCAACCGGGTGAGCTGCAGTGGTCCGCGGGCGGCGAAGATACCGGTGCCGACCACCAGCACCAGCGCCGACAGCATCACCGGCAGACCCACGCCGTGCCACAGCGCCAGGTGATAGCCGGTTCCGCCGGGCATGGTGTCGGCGTAGCTGCGCAACACGGTGTCGAGGGTGAGCGCACACAACCCCAAGGCCAGGCTGGCGGCGGCCAGCACGGCCGGAGGTGCCAGGAAGGACACTTCCGGTCGGTGCAGCCCGGCCACAGGAGCACTCGGCGCGACCCGGCCCTTGCTGGAGAAGCCGCCCCACACGAACCGCACGCTGTAGATCACGGTGAACATCGAGGCGAGCACCCCGGCGGCCAGCACGTACGGACCGGCAGAACCCAGGACCGGGGACTGTGCCTCGGTCCCGAAGATGGTCTCCTTGGCGATGAAGCCCACGAACGGCGGCACCCCGGCCATGCTGGCGGCGGCAGCGGCAGCGACCACGAACAGCCCCGGGGCACGGCGTCCCAATCCGGCCAGTTCGCGCAGATCGCGGGTGCCGGTGGCATGGTCGATGATCCCCACCACCATGAACAGCGTCGCCTTGGCCGCCGCGTGCGCGCACATGGCAGTCAACCCGGCCAGCATGAGATCACCGGTGCCGGCTCCGACCAACACGATCATCAGCCCCAGTTGGCTGACGGTGCTGTAGGCCAGCAGCAGCTTGAGGTCGTACTCGCGCACGGCCCGCCATCCCGCCAACAGTGCGGTGGCCAGTCCGAGAATCATCAGCGTCGGCCGCCAGCCAGGCGAATCGGCGAACCCCGGCGCCAGCCTGGCCACCAGGTAGATCCCGGCCTTGACCATCGCCGCTGCATGCAGGTAGGCACTGACCGGTGTCGGTGCCGCCATGGCGCCGGGCAGCCAGAAGTGCAGCGGCACGATCGCCGACTTGCTGAGCGCACCGACCAGGATCAACAGCACCCCGACAGTGACGACGGTCCCCGACGGCGGATGTGCCACCAGCTCCGAGAGCAGGTAGGTCCCGGCGGCGTTGCCCACCATGATGATGCCGACCAGCATGGCCAGCCCGCCGGCGGTGGTCACCAGCAATGCCTGGGTGGCTGCCCGGCGATTGATGGCGCGTTCGGCGTAGTGGCCGATCAGCAGGAACGACAACACCGTCGTCATTTCCCAGAACACGTAGAGCACCAACGCGTTGTCGGCGACCATCAGCCCGAACATCGCTCCGGCGAAACCGACCATCTTGGCGGCGAAGCTGGGCAGCCGCGGATCGGTGTCGGTCTGCGACCCGACGGGGCGGAAGTATGCGGCGCAGTAGAACAAGACCAAGGCGCCGATCCCCAGCGCCAGCACGCACATGATCGCGCTCAGCGAATCGAACCGCAACGCGATGTCCATCGACAGTCCAGGCACCCAGGGCACCGTGACGCGGTGGTCGTCAGCCGGACCGGCCGGCCAGTTCGCCACCACCCAACCCAGCGATACCAGCGGGATCAATCCCAGCGGATAGAAGGCCGTCCTGCCCCACCTGCGCACCAACGCCGGTGCAGCAGCTGTGCCAACAACATGGGCAAGCAGTATCGCCAGCATCACGCTCCACGGGCCGTTTCGTTTAAGTCGATGCGTTCAGTCGTGGCTAATCGTGAGGAGACCGCGGACGCGCCCAGAGCACGTCCGCACCCATCTCCCACCACCACTAAAACCAGTCTGTGTGGTGCAGCGGCCTCGCGCCATGGAATACAACCCCCATTCGGCGGGGGGTTAAACACCCATTACGGCTGCGCTTGCGAACGCCGCTACGGCTCGGGCGGCGTCCCGCTGCGCCCGGCTCCGCCGCGCTTGCGAACGCCGCTACGGCTCGATCAGCCCGGTCCTGATCGCGTACCGGGTGAGCGCCAGGCGGTCACGCAGGCCCAATTTCTGCAGGGTGTTGGTCCGGTGCCGGTCGACTGTTTTGGCGCTGATGCCGAGGGTCTTGGCGATCTCCCGCGCCGAGAAGCCCTCGGCGATCAACTTGAGGACTTCCTCTTCACGCGGCGTGAGGATGGTTTCAGGCAGCGTATTGCCGTGCCGCGCCCGATGCAGGTAGTCCCGAATCAGCGCGGTCACCGCCCCGGCGTAGAGAAACGGCTCACCACGAATCGTCGCCCGGCATGCCTCGAGCAGGTCGCGGTCGGCTACCGACTTCAAGACGTAGCCCGACGCGCCGGCCTTGAGAGCTTCGAAGAAATACTGCTCGTTGTCGTGCATCGACAGCATCAGCACCCGCACGTGGGGATGGTTGCGGTTGATCTCGCGGGCGGCCTGCAATCCCGTCATCCGCGGCATCGCAATATCCAGAATGGCCAGGTCAACAGGGGTTTCCTGCAACACTGCGAGCGCCTCGGCCCCGTCGGCGGCCTCGGCGACGACGGACAGGTCTGGCTCGGCGTCCAGGATCATCCGCAGCCCACTGCGCATCAGGGCGTGATCGTCGGCCAGCAGGATGCGTGCCGGCTGGGTCGGCATCATGACCGTCCCACCCCCGGCCGGGCCGGCACCACCAGCCGGATTTCGGTACCTTGGTCGGCCGACGAGGTGATGGTCAGGGTGCCGTGCACCAGCAGTGCGCGCTCGCGCATTCCGGTGATGCCCGCACCTTCTGCGCTCATCCCGCCCGTGCCGTCATCGGAGATCCGCAGGGTCAGCTCCCCCGCTGCATCGACGTGCAAATCCAGCCACACTTTCTGCGCACCGGAGTGCCGGGCGATATTGGTCAAGCTCTCCTGCACGATGCGGTAGCACACCAACTCCACGTTGGGATTCAACCGTTCTGCTTGCGGACCAATGTCTTTGACGACGTCAATACCGCTCGCCTGGGTGAACTGGTTGCACAGCGCCTGCAGTGCGCTCTGTAGGCCGAGGTCTTCCAAGGCATCCGGGCGCAGCCGTCGCGCAATGTCGCGCACTTCGTCGAGACTGGCCCGCACGATCTCCTGCGCGTCCGCGAGGTCACCGCGTATTCCGTCCGGCGCCGCGTCGACAGCTCGTTTGAGGGTGAGCAGGGCAACGGTGAGGGTCTGGCCGATCTCATCGTGCAACTCGCGGGCGATCCGCTGCCGCTCGTTCTCCTGCGCGGCCAGCACCAAAGCACTCGATGAGGCTCGTTCGGTTTCCAGCCGGTCCAGCATGGCGTTGAACGACGCCATGAGATGGTGCAGATCGGCGTCGCCGGTGTCGTCCACCCGGTCGGTGTGCCGGAGCAGATCCACCCGCCGCATGGACGCGGCGAGACGGTCCAACGGGGCCAAGCTTGACCGCAACAGCAACGCGTTGGCCCCCACCACGACTGCCAGCCCGATGACCAGCACCGGGATCTCGGTCAATCGGACGGGCCCCGAAACGGTGGCGGGCGACATGGCCAGCACCAGGGTGCCGAAGGTGAAGACCAAACCGTTGATCAGGACGACACGCCGTATAAACCCCCGCGCGGGCGCGCTCGCCCGCCGCCGAAATCGGTCGACGAGCCCAGTCCAACGGCTCATACCACCACCCTGGTCTGCGCGACACACAATGTCCATACGGGTCACCGCAGCGCGCGATTGGGTGTCAAACACCATGGCGAGTCACCGGTTCGGGCTCGGAGAATGGTGGTACGCCCAGCGCATCGTCGGCCTTGACGCCATGGTCGAGGTGTTTGCCGCCCCGGAGTGTCGAGCCCCCCTGTGGAGCGCCGGGCGAGTTAGATCGACGGATCACACCACCACCGACCCGTGACCGGAGGGATGCAACTGCAATGGACCGCTGTTCCCGAGCGCGGCGTTCCGCTACGCGGGCGAACGCCGCTACAGGCGCGCACGGGCAATGAACTTCGCGGCGTTGCCGCCGGAAGTCAACTCCGGCCTCATGTACCTCGGCGCCGGCTCGGGGCCGATGCTGGCCGCTGCGACTGCCTGGAGCGGACTGGCGACTGAACTGCATACGGCGGCAGCAGGTTACGAGTCCGTGGTTGCCGAGTTGACCAGCGGGGCATGGTCGGGCCCCTCGTCGGCGGCGATGACGGCCGCGGCCACCCCGTTCGTGGCGTGGTTGAACACCACCGCCGGACAGGCGGAACAGACTGCCCTACAAGCCAAAGCGGCGGTGGCCGCCTACGAGGCCGCGTTCGCCCTGACGGTTCCTCCGTCGATCATCGCGGCCAACCGCGCTCAGTTGCTGACGTTGCTGGCCACCAATCTGCTGGGCCAGAATGCCGCGGCGATCGCGGCCACCGAAGCCCAGTACGGCGAAATGTGGGCGCAGGACGCCACCGCGATGTACAGCTACTCGGCCCTGTCGACGACCGCCAGGGAACTGGAGCCGTTCGCGCCGCCGCCGCAGACCAGTAACCCGGCCGGACCAGTCGGCCAGACCGGCGCTCAGGCCAATCCCGCCGCCAACCTCGCGCAGACGGTGTCGTCGCGGCTGGCCTCCACACTGGCCGGGCCCGGCTCGGCGGAGGCCGCGCCGGGGTTGCCCGGCATGGCATTGCCGAGCGACATCCCTTCTGGATTCTTCGACTGGATGGGCGTCATCGCCGACGAGACGGCCCTTGGGATCGCCCTGCCGATGTCGATCCTCGGTGTCTTCCTCGCCGGCGCGGCAATGCATTTCGCGGAGCAGGACTCCCAAGAGATCTTCGACACGCAGGACATCCTGCGCGGCGGCCAGCGCAGCATCTTGGAGGCGTTGGGCCAGTTGGGTGGAGTCGCGGAACTGCCGGGCACGGATACGCTGCGCATCCCGCACGTCCCGGTGGTGGCGTCCAGGGGCGAGGGGTTTCCGCTCGGGGCGCTTTCGACGCCGATCAGTTGGGCCGAGCTGGCCCCCGAGATCCGCCATGCCAGCTTCTCGACGCCGCTGGGCGCCGCCCCCACGTCGGCGGCTGGGCTGGGCACCGCATTCGGCCAGATGGCTCTGGCCGGTATGGGCGGCAGTGCGTTGGCCGGCGCCCTGAACCAGCGCCGCTCGGATTCCGGGAAGGCGACTGTGGCCGCCGCATCCACGGGGGGCGGCAAGCCGTCCTCGGATTCGGCCGAGCAGACAGCGGTGGCGGTGGCGCATGCTCCGCTGAGCTCGGTGGTGGAGTTGGCGGCCGGGATCCGCGAACTCGGCGAACTGCACGACGCCGGCTATCTGACCGGCGAGGAGTTCGCCGCCCAAAAGCGCCGGCTGCTGTCCCGGTGACCCCCTAGGGCCGCGCACCACTTAGCGGCGGCGCGACCTCAGGTAGTCACCGACCACCGCCGCGCCCAGACCGTCGAGTTCGGGCACCACGACCCGGCCCTCGACCCGACGCGCCACCTGGTCGATGAAGCGGGCCAGCCCGGGATCGTCGCCGAGCCGGAAGATCGTCACCTGGGCACCGAGCCGGGCGACGTCGTCGAAGCCCCTGACGGTGTGGGCGATGGTCCGCGGGTGGGGCGGGTAATCGAAGAACACCGAGGGGCCCGTCGTGCCGCGGCCGTCATAGTCCTCCAGGTGTGCCGTCGGCTCGCCGTCGGTGACCACCAGCACCACCGGCTGGGCGTTGGGATGGCGGCGCAGGTGCCGGCCGGCTAGCGCCAGCGCATGGTGCAGATTGGTGCCCTGCTCGTAGACGCCTTCCAAGCCGGTCAGCTCGGCGGCGGTCACCGTGCGCGCGTAGCGACCGAACGCGATGATCTGCAACGCATCTGAGCGGAACCGAGTGCTGATCAGGTGGTGCAACGCCAGCGCGGTGCGCTTCATCGGCAGCCAGCGGTTGTCCATCACCATCGAGAAGGACGTGTCCACCAGCAGCGCAACGGCAGACTGGGTGCGAGTCTCGGTCTCGGAGACCTCGACGTCGTCAACGCTGATCGACAGCCGACTGCGCGTGGCGGCCGTGCCCGGTTCGGCTACTTGGCGCAGTACCGCGTTGGTCAGGGTCCGGGTGACGTTCCACGGCTCGGTGTCGCCGAACTGCCAGGGCCGGGTCGCCCCGGTCAGCTCGCCGGCCGCCCCGGCCCGGCGGTGGTCGCGTTCGCCGCGGCGCCCCGAAAGTTGCCGCGCCACATCGCGCAGCGCGGTCTCGCCGAGCCGGCGCATCGCTTTGGGCGACAGCCGCCACTGCCCGTCGGAGCTGCGGTCCAGGAACCCTTGGTTGAGCAGTGCACGTTCCAGTTCGGCCAGGGTGCGCGCGTCCACGGCGGCCTGGTCGCCGAGTTGGCGGGCCAGCGCGTCAAGGTCGACGTCGTCCATGCTCGCGCCCGGATACGCCTGCGAGAGCTGCTCGGCCAGCTGCTCGAGCTCGGCGATATCGGCCAGGGCCTGGGCGCCCTCCCCCATGCCGAGCGGGTTGTTGCCGGAGAACTCCGACGAACCGGTCCAGTCCTCTCCCGGCCGCGCCGCCTGCAAATGCGCGTCCAGACGTCCCAGCGCCTGCTGCAAGGCCGGGGAGCCGAACGCCTGCTCGGCCAACGCATCCAGCTCGGCACGCTGCTCGGCGCTCAGGCTGTTGCGGAAGCGCTGCGCTGCGGCCGCCCGCTGGGCCAGCGAATCCAGCAACTCCTCGACATTGCGCGGGTTCTCCGGGAAGAACTCGCCGTGCTTGTCCATGAACTGCTGAAAGTCTTGCTGGGTATCTTCGCCGCGAGAGTGCTTGTCCAACAGGTCGTTGAGGTCGTCGAGCATGTCGCTGACCCGTTGCCGGTCGGCGTCGGTGGCGCCTTCCAGTGCCTGCTTCATGCCGGAGAAACGCTGGTCGAGCATCTCGCGGCCAAGCAGGTCCTTGATCTTCTCGTAGGACTCGCGGGCCTCGCTGCTGCGCCAGTCGTAGTCGGCCAGCTCCTGCACCGCCTTGGCCGGCGACGGCGACAGCCCCTCGATCTGCATCTCGGCGAAGCGCGCGTCGTCGTCGAGCGCGCGGGCCAGTTCTTTGCGTTCGGCGAGCACCGCTTCGTCAAGCAGCTTCTTGACGTCGGCCAGGGTTCCGTCCAAATTGTTGCGGCGCAACAATTCCCGACGACGCCGTTGCGCCTCGGCGGCCAGCTGGTCGGCTCCGGTCAGGCTCTTGGTGCCGCGGCGGAGCAGCTCCTGCAGCGCCCGCCGTGGCGAGGTCCCCTCCATGACGTCGCGCCCGATCTCCTCCAGCGCCTCGGCCAGGTCGACCGGCGGCGCCAAGGGATCCGGCCCACCGGAGTAGGCCGAGTACCGGGAGGAATGGCTTTTAGCCATAGACGGTTTCGCCCTCGTCGGAGGTCTTGTCGATGCGCTTAGCCAAATACAGTGCTTCCAATGCCAACTCGAGCGCCGCGGCGCGTTCGCCGTCGGATTCCGCACCCAGGCGCTGCGCGACGGCGTCGATCACCGGCAGATCCGGCAACGCGGCCAGCACCGCCTTGGCTGAGATCCGCTCTCCCGTGGTCACCGTCGCGTTCTCGACCGCCGCCACCAGCGGGCCCACGTCGATCCCGCCCAGCGCCCGCGATGCGGTATCGGCGGTGGCTCGGCGCAGCAGGTGCTCCAGCACTGCCTGCTCGCGACCCTCCTCGCCGGATTCGAATTCCAGTTTGCCGCGCAACACGTCGACGATCGTGCTCAGGTCCACCACTCGGGCCACCGGATCGGTTTCGCCCAGCAGCGCGCCGCGGTGCCGCGCCGAAGCCGCGACGGTTTCCGCGGCGGCGATCGCGAAGCGCGCCGAGACGCCGGAGCGCTGATCCACCGAGCGCGACTCACGCAGGTAGCGGGCGAATCGGGCCAGTACCGCCAGCAGGTAGTCGGGCACCTGTGCACTCAGATGCGCCTCTTGGGCGATCACGCCGACCTCGGCGTCCAGTTCCAGCGGGTAGTGGGTGCGGATCTCGGCGCCGAAGCGGTCCTTGAGCGGGGTGATGATGCGGCCGCGGTTGGTGTAGTCCTCCGGGTTGGCGCTGGCGACCACCAGCACGTCCAGCGGCAGCCGCAGCGTGTAGCCGCGCACCTGGATGTCGCGCTCTTCCATCACGTTGAGCATCGCCACCTGGATGCGCTCGGCGAGGTCGGGCAGTTCGTTGACGGCGACGACGCCGCGGTGCGCCCGCGGGATCAGTCCGTAGGCGATGGTCTCGGGGTCACCCAGGCTGCGTCCCTCGGCCACCTTGATCGGGTCGATGTCGCCGACCAGGTCGGCCACGCTGGTGTCGGGGGTGGCCAGTTTCTCGGTGTAGCGCTCGCTGCGGTGCCGCCACGCCACCGGCAGGTCGTCGCCGAGCTCGGCGGCCCGGCGAATCGACTCGGGTGTGATCGGCGAGTACGGGTGCTCGCCGAGTTCGGCGCCGGCGATCACCGGGGTCCACTCGTCGAGCAGCCCGGTCAGCGCTCGCAACAGTCGGGTCTTGCCCTGACCGCGCTCGCCGAGCAGCACGATGTCGTGACCGGCGATCAGCGCCCGCTCCAGTTGCGGCAGCACGGTGTCCTCGAACCCGAAGATGCCGGGCCAGATGACTGCGGCGTCGTCACCGTCGCCGAGTCGGGCCAGCAGGTTCTCGGCAATCTCCTGCTTGACCCCCCTTTCGCGATGGCCGGCGGCGCGCAGCTCACCGAGAGTTTTGGGCAGATCGTGCGGGGCATTCGGCGCGGTCACCACTCCACGCTACGACGGGCGCGAAAGTCCGTCACGATGTCCTGTGTTTATCCGGACGCCCAATACCCGATACCCTGGGTACCGTGAACTTTCCGGAATGGCGTGAACGACCGGCTCAGACCTATTTCGGTCCGGCTTCCTGGCAGGCCCGACTGCTGGCCGCGGCCGCAGCCATCTTTCTGCGCACTTCGATCGCAGTGCTGACGTTGGTCGGCATGGTCGTCAACCGGTTCTGGCCGGCGGGCTTGCAGCGCGCACGCCTCGATCTCATCGACCAGCCGATGCGCTACATCCGGGCACTGCCGGGCACCGAGGTGACACCGGAGCGGTTGACCGACTGCCCGGCGGAGTGGGTGGTGGCACCGGAGGCTCGCGACTCGAACCGGGTGATCGTCTACTTCCACGGTTCGGCACTGGTGACGCTGGGCCTCAATTCGCACCGCCGTTTCGCCAGCAAGCTCTCCGCGGTCACCGGCGCGAAGGTGTTCAACGTCGGCTACCGCTTGGCGCCGCTGGCCGGCGTCGACGAGGCTGTCGCCGACGGCCTGTGCGCCTACCGCCGCGTGCTGGATGCTGGTTTCACCGCGGATCGCATTGTGGTGGCCGGAGATTCAGCCGGCGGGCTGATGGCGGTGAACACCGCCCTGGCCGCACGCGACGCCGGGCTGCCGGCGCCCGCAGCTCAGGTCTTGATGTCACCGCTGACGTCGTCGGACATGGAGATCAAACGACAGGCCGCGCGCACCCACCGCGACCCGTTCTTCCCGTTCATGGCGTTCATGTTCATCTACCGGGTGTTCGCCACCGTGAACGGCACCCGCGAACTGCCGGTGATGCCGCCGGAGGCAGAACTGCGCGGGCTGGGACCATTCCTGCTGCAGGTCGGCAACGACGAGATGCTGCGCAACGACACCTTCGTGCTGGCCGACAAACTCACCGCCGCCGGTGTGCCGAACTGGGTTCAGGTTTGGGACCGCGCGTTGCACATGTTCCAGCTCACCTTCGACTTCAACCCCGACGCTCGGCGGGCAGTCGCCGAGATCGCCGACTTCGTGGAGTACGCGGTGGCCGACGCTGCGCCCAGCGCCGAGTCGACTCTCGGCGCCTAGGCCTGCCCCTGCAAAAGGGCCAGCAGCAGCGGAATGCGGTTGGCCTCGATCTCGGGCTGCGGCAGCACCGCGCGCACGATTGCCGCACCATCGAAGGTGTTGGTAAGCAATGCAACCAGATTCGGGAAGAGCTCCGGCGGAAATGCGTCCGCGGTGGGAATCGCCCGGGCGGCGTCGCAGATCTTGTCGCTGTAGTCGGCCAGCACGTCCTGCAAGACGGTGCGCAGTTTGTCGTCGGTGCGCGCGGCGATCAGCAGCTCGTAGACCACCGCATTGGTGGCGTTGGCGGTCAAGTCACGCAGTACCGTCAACACCGCCTCCAGCGCCGGCACGTCCGCCGGGATCTGAGCGACCTGTTTCCCAAACAGCTCCAGCTGACGTCGCAGCACCTCCTGTGCGGTAGCCGCCATGAAGTCGCCCATGGTGCCGAAGTGGCGGAACAACGCCCCATCGGATACCCCGGCGCGCGCGGCGATCACCTTGGCCGACGCCCGGGCGTAGCCGATCTCGGAGATGGTGGCGATGCTGGCGTCGAGCAATCCAGCGACGGTTGTCTCGCGGCGCTCCTGCTGAGTTCTGGCCATGCGCTAGACCGATTGCAGCTCACGGGATCCGGCGCGCAGGAAACGGCCAGACTTCACCGTCGCTCCGTAGCCGTCGCAGAACTGCCCGTTGCGGAACACCACGGTGCCACCCACGCCGGTCACGACGACCGCATCGTCGTTGCGGTTGACCATCCGGCTCAGGTCGCCGTAGAACGGCACCTTCTCCTCGTGGTAGCCGTCGACGGCGTCGGTCAGACCCGCCGGATCGATCACCACGAAGTCCGCGCGGTCACCTCGGCGGAGCGTGCCGGCGTCGAACCCGAACCAGTCGGCGACCTCGGAGGTCAGCCGATACACCGCCCGCTGGACGCTCATGAACGGCCGGCCGGCGGCCTCGGCGTCGCGAACGCGCTTGAGCAGGCGCAGCGAGAAGTTGTAGAAGGCCATGTTGCGCAGGTGTGCTCCGGCGTCAGAGAAGCCCATGTGGATCACCGGCTCGTTGGCCAACTTGTCCAGCTGCTTGGGCCGGTGGTTGGCGACGATCGTGGTCCAGCGGACGTTGCGTTCGCCGTTGTCCACCAACACGTCGAGGAACGCATCCAACGGGTGCAGCCCGCGCTCCTCGGCGATCTGCCCGAAGCTCTTGCCGACCAGGCTGGCGTCCGGGCATTCGACGATCACCGCGTCGTGGAAGTCGCGGTGCCACAACGACGGACCCAGCTTCTTGCGGTCGAAGGCCTTGCGGAACTTGCGGCGGTATTCGGTGTCGGCCAGCAGCGCGTTGCGCTCCAGCTGGTCGCGCAGGTGCAGCGCGGCGGTTCCCGCACCGAATTCCTCGAACACCGGCAGATCGATTCCGTCGGAATACAACTCGAACGGCACCGGCAGGTGCTGGAACCGAACGCTGGAGCCGAGCACGGCGTTGAGCAGCCGGGCACCGGGACCGAAGACCCGCACCGCGCCCGGCGCCGACTTGGCGTCCGCGGAGACCAGCAGGCTCATCCGGACCCCGCGTCGCCGGCCGAACATCCCGCTGCTGGTCAGGAAGAAGTTCAACGCCGTCAACGGGTTTCGGACGTCGGGCGCGCTCTGCAGCATCCGGCCGCGCTTGCGCAGCACCTTGATCAACCGCCGGCGCTCCCGCCAGGTGGCGAACGTCGACGGCAGCGCCCTGGAGCGGAATCGGTCGCCGTCGAGCTTGTCGATGGGGGCGTCCATCCCGGACATGCCCAGCAGTCCGGCTTCAAGGCCCTGATCGAGCAGCGTGGCCATCTTCTCCAGCTCGGTATCGGTCGGGACGACGCCGTCGGTGGTGGCGCGGTCCAAGCCGAGCACCGCGGTCCGCAGATCCGAGTGGCCGAGCATGGAGCTGATGTTGGGTCCGAGCGGCAACTCCTCGAGGGCGCGCACGTACTCGGCGGGCGTGGACCATGTCTTCTTGGACTGCAGCGCGTCCAGTACGAATTTGCGCGGGACCGCCTCGACGCGGCTGAACAGGTCGGCGGCGTCCTCGGACTCGGCGTACACCGTCGACAGCGAGCAGTTGCCCAGCAGCACCGTGGTGACGCCGTGGCGCACCGATTCCCGCAGGCCCGGGTCCAGCAGCACCTCGGCGTCGTAGTGGGTGTGCACGTCGATGAAGCCTGGGACCACCCACTTGCCGGCCGCGTCGATCACCTCCGGGCAGCCGGACTCATCCAGCTCCCCGGCGACGATGTCGGCGACGATGCCGTCACGGATGCCCAGGGTGCGGACCTGCGGTGCGTTGCCCAGGCCGTCGAACCACAGTCCGTTGCGGATGATCAGGTCATAGGCCACTACGTCTCCCAACTTCGAGGTTGAGATAGATAGTGAGCGCTGACAATCTTTCTGTCAAGGGGTCGATCCAGGGCAGTTATCCCCAGTTCGAGTTTGATCCACAGATTCGCGTTCTGCCTGCACCAATCCCGGACGGGCGCCATAGAATTAGCACATGCGTTCGAATTGCCGGGAAGCGGTCGTCGAGGTGTTCGACGCGCTGGCTGCCGACCTGGACCGCGCGCTGGATCTGGACTTCGAGGCGCTGACCCCGCGGGAATGCCTGGCACTGCTGCGGCGCTGCGAACGGCTGCGGCGGCGCCTGCCTGCAGTGGAACATCCGCTGGTCAACCAACTCGCCGCCACCGACCCCGCCGAGATCGGCGGCAAACCCCGCTGGGTGCTGGCCGACGAACTCCACATCACCCGCGGGGAGGCCGGGCGGCGTATCACCGAGGCCGCCGAACTGGGGCCCCGCCGGTCCATGACCGGTGAAACCCTGGAACCGGTATTACCCAGCGCGGCCACCGCCCAACGTGCAGGGCAGATCGGTGCCGCCCACATCGCGGTGATCCGCGCGTTCTTCAGCTACCTGCCCGCCGATATCGACGCGGGCACCCTGATCCAGGCCGAACAGCACCTCACCGCATTGGGCACCGAGTGCCGTCCCGACGAACTGGCCAAACTCGCGCAACGCCTGGCCGACCACCTGCACCCCGACGGCAACTACACCGATGACCAGCGCGCCAAACGCCGCGGTGTGGTGCTCGGCCCCCAAGACCGCGACGGCATGACACCCATCAAGGGCTACCTCGATCCGCAAGCACGCGCCACCCTCGACGCGGTGCTGGCCCGCTGGGCCGCCCCCGGCATGTGCAACCCCAACGATGAGATCCCCTGCACCGCCGGCACCCCCTCACAAATCGCGATCGACACCGATGCGCGCAGTGCGCCGCAACGCAACCACGACGCCCTGACCGCCATGGGGCGCGCCTTGCTGGCCTCCGGAGATCTGGGGCAGCACAACGGGCTACCGGCCACCATCATCGTCTCCACCACCCTGGCCGACCTGGAAGCCGGCACCGGGAAAGCTCACACCGGCGGCGGCACCTGGCTGCCCATTCGTGACGTGATCGCCATGGCCAGCCACGCCCACCACTACCTGCGGATCTACCACGGCGCCAAAGAGCTGGCGCTGTTCCACACCAAACGGCTGGCTTCGCCGGGGCAACGCATCGTGCTCTACGCCAAAGAACGCGGCTGCTCCCACCCGGGCTGCCCCATACCCGGCTACCACTGCGAAGTCCATCACGACCACGATTACGCGAAGACCAGGCGCACCGACATCACCGACCTGACTCTGCGGTGCGGCCCCCACCACCAGCTGATTACCTCAGGCGGATGGAAAACGCGCAAACAACACGATGGGACCACCCAAACCCTGCCGCCGCCACACCTCGACCACGGCCAACCCCGCACCAACCACTACCACCACCCCGAAAAACTGTTGGGCGACAACGGTTCCGGTGCCGACGAAGACGAGGGGCCCTAGCTCAGTGCGCGAAGTGCCGCGCCCCGGTCAGGTACAGCGTGATCCCGGCTTCGGCCGCAGCCGCAGTCACCTCGTCGTCGCGCACCGAGCCGCCCGGGTGCACGATCGCCTTCACCCCGGCGGCGGTCAGCGTCTGCAGCCCGTCGGGGAACGGGAAGAACGCGTCGGAGGCAGCCACCGCACCGGCGACCCGCTCGCCACCGCGCTCCACCGCGAGCCGGGCCGCGTCGACCCGGTTGACCTGGCCCATGCCCACACCGATGGTGGCACCGTCGGCGGCGACCACGATCGCGTTGGATTTGACCGCGCGGCAGGCCCGCCACGCGAAGACCAGGTCGGCCAGCGTGGCCGGGTCGGCCGGTGCCCCGGTGGCCAGTGCCCAGTTCGCCGGGTTGTCACCGGCGGCGTCGAGGCCGTCGCGACTCTGCATCAACAGCCCACCGCTGATCTGGCGCCATTCGGTGCCGCCGCGCAGCGGCTCGGAGGCCAGCAGCACCCGGATGTTCTTCTTGCGCGACAAGATCTCGACGGCGCCGGCCTGGTAGGCCGGTGCGACGATCACCTCGGTGAAGATGGTGCTGACGTACTCCGCCATTTCCACGCTGACCTCGGTGTTGGCCGCGATAACGCCGCCGAACGCGCTCAACGGGTCGCACTCGTGCGCCTTGCGGTGGGCATCGGCCACCGAGGTCGCCGAGACTGCGATACCGCACGGGTTGGCGTGCTTGATGATGGCCACACACGTCTCTTCGTGATCGAACGCGGCGCGCCACGCGGCATCAGCATCGGTGAAGTTGTTGTAGGACATCTCTTTTCCGTGCAGCTGCTCGGCCTGAGCCAAGCCCGGCCACGCGCCGGCGTCACAGTAGAGAGCCGCCTGCTGGTGCGGGTTCTCGCCGTAGCGCAGCTGCGCAGCCCGACGATAGGTGCGCCCGTACCACTCCGGCAGCGCCTGGCGCGGCTCTCCGGCCTGTTCGAAGGGTGCCAGCGTCGTCGACATCCAACTGGCGACCGCTACGTCGTACTCGGCGGTGTGCCGAAATGCCAGTGACGCCAAACGCTTCCGCTCTTCGAGGGTGAAACCGCCGGCGTTGACCGCAGCCAGCACACCCTCGTAGCCGAGCGGGTCGACCACTACCGCGACGCTGGGGTGGTTCTTGGCGGCCGCCCGGATCATCGAGGGCCCGCCAATGTCGATCTGCTCGACGCACTCGTCCTCGCCGGCACCGGAATCCACGGTCTCGCTGAACGGGTACAGGTTTACGACCACCAGCTCGAACGCTGCGATCTCCAGCTCGTCGAGCGCCGCGGCGTGCTCGGGCTTGCGCAGGTCGGCCAGCAACCCGGCGTGCACCCGGGGGTGCAGAGTCTTGACTCGGCCGTCGAGAACCTCCGGGAAGCCGGTCACCTGCTCCACCGGCGTCACCGGAATGCCTTTGGCCGCTATCGACTTGGCGGTGGATCCGGTGGAGACGATATCCACGCCGGCGGCGTGCAGGCCGGCGGCCAGGTCGACCAGTCCGGTCTTGTCGTAGACGCTGATCAACGCCCGACGAATCGGTCGCTTGCCGTCGGTCATCCTAGGGTTGCCTTTCGTCCGTTCCAGGTCACGCCGCCGGTCGCCAATGCGGCCAGTACGTCAACCAGGAGCTTGCGCTCCACCTTCTTGATGCGTTCATGCAAAGAGTCTTCGTCGTCGCCGTCGAGCACGGCGACCGGTTCTTGGGCCAGCACCGGGCCGGTGTCGGTGCCGGCGTCCACCAGGTGCACGGTGCAGCCGGTGACCTTGACCCCGTAGGCCAACGCCTCGGGCACCGCGTGCGCTCCCGGGAAGGAAGGCAGCAGTGCCGGATGGGTGTTGACGGTGCGCCCCAGGAATCGGGACAGGAAGTGCGAGCCCAGGATTTTCATGAAGCCCGCCGAGACCACCAGATCCGGACTGTGGGCCGCGGTGGCCTCGGTCAGCGCAAGGTCCCATGCCGCCCGGTTCGGATAGTCACCCATCCGGACGGTGAACACCGGCAACCCCGCCGCCGCGGCGATCTCCACGGCGCGGCAGTCCCGGTCGGTGCCGACGGCAACCACCCGCGCGGGGTAGTCCTCTACCGCCGCGGCCAGCAGCGACTCGAGTAGCGACCCGGTGCCTGAAGCCAGCACCACCATTCGGGCGGGGACGCTGGGAGCCACATGGATCGGTTGCACGGTGACTGAGCCTAACGCGGTGATGATTGCGAACGTAGCGAAGGTGGGCGCCGTGGTTCAGGCGGAGCGCGGCGCTCGATCCCGGGCGACCCGCAGTGCGGCCGCTACGCCATCCGTCCAGATCTCGACCATGTCCCAGGTGACCTCGGGGTGACCGATCGGCTGGGTCATCTTGCCGAGCTTGCTGACCCGCCCGTACGCCAGATCCTGAAAGTCGGGGTCGTCCAACTCGGGGAACTCGTCGTATTCACTGCAGAACCCCGCGCCCGCCAGCTGGTCATAGAGGGCCTCCGCCAGATCATCGGTCAGTCCGATCCTGCACGATTGCGGCGACGGCTCGATCATCTGCATCCCGGCCTCGACGCCGTCCACCCAGATCAGCGCCACGACGTCGAGCACCCGCTCATGGCCCGGCGGCAGGATCAGCCCAGTCAGCAGTTCGGCCCGGGCGCCGGCCAGCATGTGCAGATTCCGCCGCCTCGGCACGCCAGCGGGGACGTTCTTGCCGGCGGGCTCGGTACTCACGACGTCGGTCATGTCGTCCCCTTGGAGTTCGGACGGGTCGGCATTACCCATCCGATCAGCCAACGGCAACATATATAAGGGACCGAAGTCCTCGATTTAGCGGTCGTATCCGTCGTCGTCGGTGAACATCAGGTCTTCGGGGTCTTCCAGCGGGCCCGGCGGCTGCGTCGGCGCGTGCGACCGGAACGGTCGCGGCGGCTCGGGTTCCGGCGTCCAATTCAACTCGCCGTCGTCGGTGACCTCGTCGGCTTGGAAACCCGGTTCGAAGTCCGCATCGAACAGCTCGGCCGGTTCGAAAGGTTCTCCGGCTGAGGCGAGGTCCTCGGGATCGACGTCGGCGATGGGCGGCGGGCTCGGTTCGGAGACCTGTTCGGGCTCCGCCGGCCGCTCCGGGGCGGGCGGCAGCACGCGCTGTGTGCCGGGCACCGCATCAGCCCGGACGCCACCGATCATCACCACCGTCAGGGCTCCGATCGCGGCGAACCAGCCGAACACCGCGGGACCGAACGTCAGTTGATCCACCCCGACGTCGCCGAAGTTGCCCAGCCGTCCCCCACCGGCCAAGCCCAGTACGGCCATCGACACCGCCGCGATCAAGGCGGCGACGGCGACCTTGGCCAGCGCCGGAAGCAGCGGCAGCGGCCGGCGGGCGCACTGCTGGCCGACGGCCACTCCCGAAGCCGCGCCGATGATCAGTAGCGCCACCCACGCAGGACCCAATGGCGGGGCGGGTGCGGCAGCCAGGATCGGCAGTGCAGGAATATCGCCGCCGAGCACAGTGAACGCGCTGAACAGCGCGGGGCCGATGTGTGCGCTCGAGCCGACCGCCATCGCCGTCGCACCGACCAGGACGTTGGGCACATACAGCACCGCCAGCAGGGTCAGGCTGAGCTGGCCGAACAGTGAATCGGTGATCGCGTAGAGCTCGTGCATGGTTCCCCAGTGCCAGACCAGGGACAGCACCGTCACCGCGCCGGCCAGCCCGAACAGTGCCAGCATGCCGGTGACCGCGGCGCGGACCGAGTCCACCAGCCAGTCCGGCAGCCGCGTCTCGGCAAGCGCCCGCCGGCCCACCCGCGTGCCCACTCCCAGTGCCGCTCCGATCGCGTGCACAAAAAACACGTGCGCGAAGGCGCTCAGGGCATGCGGCGTCTGTAGTTCGGTGATGACCGACGCCGCATCGTGGATGACCGCCAGGGAGACCGCGGCGATCAGCAGTGGCCCGCCCACCGCGGAAGCCACGATCCAGCGGATGACGAACCATGAGGCCCCACGGGCGGTGGCCTGCGCGGTGGTGCGCGCCGTCCCGGCCACCATCAACAGCACCGGCAACAGGGGCAGTGCACCCAGGTCACGGCCGCCGATGGAGACCGGCACCTGGTGCACGGCCAGCCACATGCTGGCGATGGCACCGGAAGCCCCGGTCATGTCGCTGTTGGCGATCAGCAACTGCAGCAGCGTCACCGCTGCGATCACCGTCAACGCCACCACGGACGGCCCGAAGGCGACCCGCAGCAGGTCGCGGGTCGGGTTCGAGCCTGGTTTGCCGCCGGTCACCGATGTCACGCTGCGAGCACGTTCAACTCGGCGCGCGGGCGCGGGTTAGGGCTGCGCCGGCCCCGACGAGGCCGAGCCGCCCTGCGACTGCTGGCCACCCGTCGAGCTCTGATCCGAACCGGCTGCGCTGTGGCCACCGGTCGACGCACTCCCCGAACCACCGGACGACGGCGGGTTGTAAGAGGGGAATCCGGTCGGCGGGGTCGGCGGCCCCTGCGGTGCCGCCTGCTGGGCGCCGGAGTTGAAGGCGCCCGACGGAGCGGAGCCAGGTGCCTGCTGCGCGCCGAAGCCGCCACTGGCGGGCCCGGACGGGTAGCTGCCATACGACGACGGGTAGCCAGACTGCTGCGGAGCCTGGTGGCCCTGGTGGCCATAACCCTGCTGGCCAGGCTGACCGTAGTAGTTACCGCCCGGCGGCAGCCCGTACTGCGCGTAGGGGTCGTACTTGGGACGCGGCGCCGGCGCGGTCACCACGCCGGCCTCCAGCAGCAGCGATCCGACCGCGGCGGCGGCTTGCAGAACGCTGAAGATCAGGATCAGCCACAGCCCCCAACCGATGGTGTAGCTGCCGCTGGCATCGGCGACGGTCGAAATGGCCAGCAGCGCACCCAGTGCCGAGACCACGGCGACCACGGCCGTGTAGCTCTTCGCCTTGGGCAGCAGGGCCGCCCCGGCCAGCAGTGCCGCCAGCACCGCCAGCGGAACGGTGTGGCCGGCGTCGCTGAGGATCAGCGGGTAGTCGACGTCGGTGATCGTCACGATCGGCCCGAAGTTCGCCAGGTAGACACCCAGCCCCAACGCAACCACCGCGATCCGGAGGTACTGCGGCAATTTGCTCTCGACTTCGCCGCCCGATTTCGCGAACGACGGGGTCGATGGCCCATACGAGCCTGGTGGTTGAGAAGGCTGGAAGCCGGGGTTCCCGGGCGAGTAGGTCATGACCTCTCCTGTGCTTGTGGCAGGGCGCTTGTGGGCGGTGCGGCGCGCTTCGACCATCCACGCTAGCGCACTTGCGGGCCGAGTCGCTGGGTCAACACTGCGCGACAAGGACCCCCCCGTTGCCCGCCGAATAGGAACACGTTCTAATCGGGATATGGATTACGGGCTCGTGCTATTCACCAGTGACCGTGGAATCAACCCGGCAGCGGCCGCAAAACTCGCCGATGATCACGGCTTCACCACCTTCTATGTCCCGGAGCACACACACATTCCGGTCAAGCGACAGGCCGCTCACCCCACCACCGGGGACGAGTCGCTGCCCGATGACCGTTATATGCGCACCCTGGACCCCTGGGTCAGCCTGGGAGCTGCCTGCGCGGTGACCTCGCGAGTGCGGCTGTCGACTGCGGTGGCGCTGCCGGTCGAGCACGACCCGATCACGCTGGCGAAATCGATCGCCACGCTGGACCACCTGTCCGGCGGCCGGGTAAGCCTGGGTGTCGGATTCGGTTGGAACACCGACGAACTGGCCGACCACGGCGTCCCCGCCGGACGGCGGCGCACCATGCTCCGGGAGTACCTGGAGGCGATGCGGGCACTGTGGACGCAGGAGGAAGCGTCCTTCGAGGGCGAGTTCGTGAACTTCGGCCCGAGCTGGGCTTGGCCCAAGCCGGTGCAGTCGCACGTTCCGGTACTGGTCGGCGCGGCCGGGACCGAGAAGAACTTCAAGTGGATCGCCCGCAGCGCCGACGGCTGGATCACCACGCCGCGTGACTTCGACATCGACGCACCGGTCAAGCTGCTGCAGGACACCTGGGCGGCCGCCGGCCGCGACGGCGCACCGCAGATCGTGGCACTGGACTTCAAGCCGGTTCCCGAGAAGCTGGCGCACTGGGCCGAGATCGGCGTCACCGAGACGCTGTTCGGGTTGCCGGACAAGTCCGAGTCCGAGGTGGCGGCCTACGTGGAGCGCCTGGCCGCCAAGCTGGGGCTCAGCGCCTAGAACCCGCGCGAAGCCCCACCCGCGCGAAGGTGCGTGTTTGCACGCCGACACGCCCTTCGCGCTGACACTCCGCGCACCCTCGCGGCGCGGCGGGGGCTCAGCGCGGGGAGCAGCGGTTGCCGTAGTCGAACGCGTGCACCGTCACCGGAGTGCCCAGCGGATCGCCGTCGGACAGCAGGGCCACCAGATCCTCGTCTTCGGTGGTCGCCAGGAACCGGGTGCCGTCGGCGTCGAGTCGACCGATGATGATCCCGGTCCGGGTCTCCCAGTCATAACGAACGCTGTAGGTCTCGATGGTGGCCGGCCCCTGGGCGCTCTCGGTGACTGGCACGGCGGGTGCGGTATCGGCCTGCGCCTGCAATTCCGCGCTGCGATCCGGCGTCCACGGCACCGCAGTGGTCGAGTACACCCCGACCGCGTACTTGCTCATCATGCCGCCGTTGGCCCCGACGAACGTGAATTGCCCTGGGACACTTCGCGCTGAGGCGACGGCTTCGGCGATCGCATGCATCGAGTAGTTGTTGCCGGCGCCACCGAAGAAGGGCAACCCACCGGTCAGGGTCAGGCCGCGCGGGTCGTCGGCAGACAGACCGAAGGCGTCGCAGATGGCGAACACCGGGACCGGGAAGCAGCTGTAGAGGTCCATGGCCGCGATGTCGTCGAAGCCGATCCCGGCCATGTCGAGCGCGTCGGTGGTAGCCGTAATAGCGGCCGGATAGGCACTCAGGTCGGGCCGTTCCAGCAGGCGCTGGGCGCGCTGGTCGGCGTGACCGTGCAGGTACACCCAGCGGTCTTCGGGCACACCCAGGCGGCGGGCGGCCTCGACCGACATCACCAGCACCGCGGCGCCCTGGTTGACCTGATCGCGCGCCACCAGCAGCCGCGGGTAGGGGTCGCAGATCATCCGGTTGCCGGCGCTGATCGTGGCCAGCTCATCGACCGACCGTTCCACCGGCGAGGCCGAGAACGGGTTCTTGGCGGCGATCTTGGTCATCGGCGCGAACAGTTCCGCCATGGCCTGCAGGTAGTCGGCGGTGCTCATGCCCAGCCGGGCACGCCGGGCGTTCTCCAGCAGGCCGTACTGCACCGGCGCACCGGTCAGCCCGTGGATAACGGTGTAGCGCTCGACGAAGTCCTCCAGACCGAAGCCGCGGTCTTCGAGCTGGCCGTCGATGGTCTCGGTGAAGTCCGGCTTGTTGTCGGCCTTGGCGAAGTGGCGCAGCGTCGAGGTCGCGTCGGACCCGCACAGCAGCACCACGTCGGCGGTGCCGGCCACGATCTCTTCGGCGAACTCGGTGAGCAGCTTCTGCGGCCCCTGGCCGCCCACCTTGTCCAGCACAGCGCGCGCCGGCTCCGCGCCGAGCAGACGCGCAACCGACCGCGGGAAGTTGTTGGACTTGCCCAGCGGTGCTGGGGCTTTGGGAATCGAAATCTCGAACTGGCGGGTGGCCACCACCGCATCGATGGCCGACGCGATCTGCTCCGAGCTCGCCCCGCAGTCGGCCAACGCCGCCTGTGCGGCGGCTGCGGCCAGCTCCACCGGCGACATCGCGCGGTAGCCGGCGTCGTCGATGCGCTCGGCGGCCTGCCCGACGCCGACGATGACGGGAGTGCGGGGATCGATGCTCATGGATTCACCTCACCACAAATGCCGAACGTGCCGTTTCGTACGACGCGCTGGTGGCGGCGTACGAAACGGCACGAGCGGTGCTGCTGTTACCTACAGGCTCTCGAGGATCTGTCGAGCCAGGGCCGCGGTGGCCGACGGGGTCTTGCCCACCTTCACACCGGCGGCCTCCAGGGCCTCCTGCTTGGCGGCCGCGGTGCCCGACGAGCCGGACACGATGGCGCCGGCGTGGCCCATGGTCTTGCCCTCCGGCGCGGTGAACCCGGCCACGTAGCCGACGACGGGCTTGGTGACGTTGGCCTTGATGTAGGCCGCGGCCCGCTCCTCGGCGTCGCCGCCGATCTCGCCGATCATCACGATGACCTTGGTGTTCGGGTCCTTCTCGAATGCCTCGATGGCGTCGATGTGGGTGGTACCGATCACCGGGTCGCCGCCGATGCCGATGGCGGTGGAGAAACCGAAGTCCCGCAGCTCGTACATCATCTGGTAGGTCAGGGTGCCCGACTTCGACACCAGACCGATGGGGCCGGTGCCCGAGATGTTGGCCGGCGTGATGCCGACCAGGCACTCACCCGGGGTGATGATGCCGGGACAGTTCGGCCCGATGATCCGGGTCTTCTCACCCTTGTCCACGTTGTAGGCCCACGCGTAGGCGCTGTCCTGCACGGGGATGCCCTCGGTGATGACCACCAGCAGCGGAATCTCGGCGTCGATGGCCTCGATCATCGCGTCCTTGGAGAAGGCCGGCGGCACGAAGGCGATCGACACGTCAGCGCCGGTTTCCTTCATGGCCTCGGCGACGCTGCCGTACACCGGCAGCTCGACGGCGTTACCGTCCTTGTCCTTGTGCGAGACGGTGGTGCCGGCCTTGCGGGCGTTGACGCCACCGACGATCTGGGTGCCGGCGGCAAGCATCCGCGCGGTGTGCTTGGTCGCCTCGGCACCGGTGATGCCCTGGACGATGACCTTGCTGTCCTTGTTGACGAAGATCGACATGACTTAAGCGTCCTTTCCGGCGTTCGCCAGCTCGGCAGCCTTGTCGGCGGCCTCGTCCATGGTGGCGACGACGGTCACCAGCGGGTGGTTGGCCTCGGCCAGGATCGCCCGACCCTCCTCGACGTTGTTGCCGTCCAGGCGCACCACCAGCGGCTTGGTCGCGGCGTCACCGAGGATCCCCAGCGCCGACACGATGCCGTTGGCCACCGCGTCGCAGGCGGTGATCCCGCCGAACACGTTGACGAACACGCTCTTGACCTGCTTGTCACCCAGGATGACGTCCAGGCCGGCGGCCATCACCTCGGCGGAGGCGCCGCCCCCGATGTCGAGGAAGTTGGCCGGCTTCACGCCGCCGTGCTTCTCACCGGCGTAGGCGGTGACGTCCAGGGTCGACATGACCAGGCCGGCGCCGTTGCCGATGATGCCGACCTCGCCGTCGAGCTTGACGTAGTTCAGGTCGTGCTCTTTGGCCTTGATCTCCAGCGGGTCGGTGGCGTCCAGGTCCGCGAACTCGGCGTGGCCCGGCTGACGGAACTCGGCGTTGCCGTCCAGGGTGACCTTGCCGTCCAGCGCCAGAATCTGGTCGTCGGGGGTGCGAACCAGCGGGTTGACCTCGACCAGGGTGGCGTCTTCGGCGACGAAGACCTCCCACAGCTTCTGGATGGTCACCGCGGCGGCGTCGAGCACCTCGGCGGGCAGGTGGCCCTGCTCGGCGATCGAGCGGGCGAACGCCAGGTCGACACCCTTGACCGCGTCGACGGGCACCTTGGCCAGGCGCTCCGGCTTGGTGGCGGCGACCTCTTCGATCTCCATGCCACCCTCGACCGAGCACATGGCCAGGTAGGTGCGGTTGGAGCGGTCGAGCAGGAAGGAGATGTAGTACTCCTCGGCGATGTCGCTCGCCTCGGCTACCAGCAGCTTCTTGACAACGTGGCCCTTGATGTCCAGACCGAGGATGTTCTGCGCGTGGGTGAACGCGTCGTCCGGGGTGGCGGCGTACTTCACGCCACCGGCCTTGCCACGGCCGCCGACCTTGACCTGCGCCTTCACCATGACCGGCCGGCCGATCTCGGTGGCGATGGCCTTGGCGTCCTCAGCCGAGGTGGTTACCCGGCCGGGGGTGGTGGGCACGTTGTGCTTGGCGAACAGCTCCTTCGCCTGATACTCGAAAAGATCCATGGGCTCACTGTCTTATTGCGGGTCGCCGGCAAGCCGGCGCTGTCGGATTGTGAGAGATTTAGCTCCCGAGGCACTGTATCGAGAGTGCGGCGGGGTTCCCTCCTCGCGTACCACTGCTGTGGCACATCTCACCGCCAGAAAAACGTGATTCGTTTCACATTAATGACTGGATTCGGCCGATAGCTTGCCAGGCCCCAGCGGGAGTGGTTACCGTCACCAGGTCCAGGTCTTTATAACGTTCTGATCACGACCAGAGGAACTTCCAGACTGATGCAGCACGGTGCACCGATGCGTCCGGTTTCCGGCGGGGCTCTCCCTCGACGTCGAAACGGCGCCACGGCAGCCGCGATCCGGCCTTCGGCTCCCAGCCCCGCCGAGGTCACCGACATCATTCCGTTCAACGAGTTCGGCTGGCCCGAGGACGCCTTCAGCGAAGACACGTTCGACGAGGCCTCCGACGTGTTGCTGGCCCCCGAGCTCGATGACATGACCGACACCGACAACATGCCGGTGCTGCAACTGGCGTTCCCCCGCGGTGGTTACTCGGAGCGCCACTACCGCCGGTACGAGGTGGCCCAGCCGCCCGCGCGCGGCGGCAAACACCGCAACCAGCCGGCCAGTGCCGTCAAGAGCCGGGTGATGATCGCCGCGATGGCCGCCGGCGCAGCCGCTGCTGCCGCACACGCCGCCACTCACCCGTCGGGCGACACCGTCGCCCGGCCCGCCGTGCTGGCGGCCAGCAAGACGATGCTGAACGACGGCACCACCACCACTTCCAGCCACGGCCTGCAGATGATCACGGTCAAAGCCGCGGCCAACGTCGTCGTGCACAACGAGGAGCTGGCCAAGGGCGTGGCGTACGCGCAGGAGCGCGCCGAGCGTGAAGCCCGGTTGCAACGCCCACTGTTCGTGGCTCCCACTCAGGGCGCGTTCACGTCGAACTTCGGCTACCGCTGGGGCGTGCTGCACGCCGGCATCGACATCGCCAACGCCATCGGCACCCCGATCCTGGCGGCTTCCGACGGCGTGGTGATCGAGTCGGGCCCCAGCGCCGGTTACGGCATGCTGGTCAAGCTGCGCCACTCCGACGGCACCGTGACCCTCTACGGCCACATCAACCGGTCGCTGGTCAGCGTCGGCGAGCGGGTGATGGCGGGCGACCAGATCGCCGAGATGGGCAATCGCGGCTACTCGACCGGCCCGCACCTGCATTTCGAGGTGCTGCAGAACGGCACCAACCGGATCGATCCGGCTTCCTGGCTCGCCAAGCGCGGCATCAACTTCGCCTAATCTGGAATGGTGAGCGACCGCCACCACCCACCTACCGGCGCAAACCCTTCCGGCCAGAGTCCGGCGAGTTCCCCCAGCCGCATCATCCGTCGGGCGCCCACCGGCGCCATCCCGATCGTCACCTCGTCGTCGCGGATACCGCCGCCCTTCCAGCCCAGCCCAGCGTCGCTGCCGGCGCGATTCCCGTCATCCGGTGTCGCGATCGGCGCCTGTGTGCTCGCCCTGGTGGGCTGCTGGGCCACCTCGGTGGTCTCCACCGACCTGATCGCCAGCTGGTGGCACACCGACCGGCTGTTCTGCGTCGCGGTCGCCTTCTTGAGCCTGGTGTTCGCCGGGACGACGGTGTCCGGGGTGATCATGCTGCTGCTGCGGCGCCCGGTCGGCCGCTACCTGATCGCGGTGGGAGCGGTGGTCGCCCTGCTGACGTTCGGCAGCCTGTTCCTGGCCGGAGCACGGGTGCCGGGGATCGTGCACGTTATCCCGTTCATCGAGATCGCCACCGTCGCGGCGGCACTGCACCCGGCCACCAGGCGCTGGATTTTCGGCAGTTAGTGAGCCTCGACGGAGGAGAGGCGAAGCTGGACTGCCGACTCAAGCCCGGCAGTTAGTGAGCCTCGACGAAGGAGAGGCGAAGCTGGACTGCCGACTCAAACCCGGCGGCTAGGGAACCCAGCGGTCAGAGCTTGGTCACCGGCGCGTGGTTGTGCATCAGCTTGACCCGCCCGGAGCTGCCGAAGTCGATCAGCGACATCGCCGACTCCCCCACCCCGGAGACTTCCTCCACCCGGCCCAGCCCGTACTTGTCGTGCGACACCCGATCGCCGGCCGCCAGCACCAACAGCGGCCGGTTGCCCGATCGGCTCGGTGCCGGTCTGGGGGTTCCGAACCGGCCGGCACCACTGACCGGAGCGCTCGGTGAGGCGGTGACGTCGGTACGCCGCCAGTCGATGAGCTCCTGCGGGATCTCCCGCAGGAATCGCGATTCCGGGTTCAACATGGGCTGGCCCCAGGACGAACGCACCTTGGCCCGGCTCAGGTACAGCCGTTGGCGCGCCCGGGTCAGACCGACGTAGGCCAGCCGGCGTTCCTCGGACAGCTCGCGGGCATCCCCCAGCGAGCGCATGTGCGGGAACATGCCGTCTTCCCAGCCGACGACGAACACCACTGGGAACTCCAGCCCTTTGGCGGTGTGCAACGTCATCAAGGTGACCATGCCGGACCCGTGCTCGGGGATCTCGTCGGTGTCGGCGATCAGCGAGACCCGCTCCAAGAACGCCGCCAGCACTCCGACGTCGGGCACGTCCTCCTCCTCGAGGATGCCGTCCTGGTCGGCGAGCGCGTTGGCTCGGTCAATGCTGAATTCGTGTGCGACGCTGACGAGTTCGTTGATGTTGTCCAGGCGGGCCAGATCCTGCGGATCGGTCGAGGCCTCCAGCTCGGTGCGGTAGCCGGTGCGGTCCAGCACCAGCTCCACCAGAGAGCCGAGGTCGTCGTCGCAGGTGTTCAGGTGCGCCCGCAACTCCTCGAGCATCGCCACGAAGGCGGCGATCGCGTTCTGCGAACGGCTGTTGAGCATCGGTACGCCACCCTCGGCGGCGGCAGCCAGCGCGGCGGCGAATCCGGTACCGGTGTTCTCCGCGTGCACCGAGACGCACGCCTCGGCACGGTCGCCGATACCGCGGCGCGGGGTGTTGAGGATGCGCCGCAAGCTCACCGCGTCGCCGGGATTGTCCAGCACTCGCAGGTAGGCGATGATGTCGCGGATCTCTTTGCGCTCGTAGAAGCGCACGCCGCCAACGACTTTGTACGGGATGCCGCTGCGGATGAAGATCTCTTCCAGCGACCGCGACGCGTTATTAGTCCGGTAGAACACCGCGATGTCGCTGTAGTTGACCGCGCCCGCATCGGTCAGCTCATCGATCTCCTGTGCGACGAACCGCGCCTCGTCGTGTTCGTTATCGGCGACGTATCCGACGATCAGCTCGCCGTCACCGGCGTCCGTCCACAGCCGCTTCTCCCGGCGCCCGGAGTTGTAGGCGATCACCGCATTGGCCGCCGAGAGGATGTTCTGCGTGGAGCGGTAGTTCTGTTCCAGCAAGATGGTGGTCGCGTCGGGGTAGTCGCGCTCGAAATCCTCGATGTTGCGGATGGTGGCGCCGCGGAAGGCATAGATCGATTGATCGGCGTCACCGACCACGCACAGTTCCGCCGGGGGGATGTCGTCGGGCTGCCCGCCGTGCCCCGCAAGCTCGCGCACCAGCATGTACTGGGCATGGTTGGTGTCCTGATACTCATCGACCAGGATGTGCCGGAATCGGCGCCGGTAGTGCTGCGCGATCTCGGGGAACGCCTGCAGAATCGCGACCGTCTCACCGATCAGGTCGTCGAAGTCCAGCGCGTTGGCCGAGCGCAGCCGGCGCTGATACTCGGTGTAGACCGCGGCCACCACCCGGCTCAGGTCATCGGAGCTCTCCGTGAGGTCGGCCAGCGCCCGGTCCGGGTCGATCAGTTCGTTCTTCAGGTTGGAGATCGAATTGGCAAGCAGTCGCGGCGAGTGCCGCTTTACGTCCAGGCCCATGTCTCGGCCGATCATCAGCAGCAGGCGGCGCGAATCGTCGGCGTCATAGATCGAGAAGTTCGAGTTCAGGCCGGGAACCACCGAGGCCTGGTTACGCAGGATCCGCACGCAGGTGGAGTGAAACGTCGACACCCACATCACCCGGGCCCGGGGACCGACGAGGCTCGACACTCGCTCACGCATCTCGGCGGCGGCCTTGTTGGTGAAGGTGATGGCCAGGATCTGGCCCACCGAGACGTCGCGGGCGGCCAGCAGATAGGCGATGCGTCGGGTGAGCACCGCGGTCTTGCCCGAGCCGGCTCCAGCCACGATCAATAGCGGGGAGCCCTCGTGCAGCACGGCCCGCCGCTGCTGCGGATTGAGCCCATCGAGGAGGTGATCGGTCTGCGGAGTCGCGTGCACTGTCATATCGCAACCCAACGTACCGCCGCCCGACGACACTCTTTGCGCTGGCACGGCCCTTAGTGGCAGACTCGTTTCGTGCTCGACATGCAGCGTCGATTTTGCTTTTCCAATTCCTATGGGCAGTGGTACGCGGAGCCCATGGTTTAGCTGCAACGCCAAGCCCCGCGGTCCGCTTCGCCGACCCGGGGCTCGTCTGTTGTGTGAGGCCGGATCGCCGATGGGACCAGAAACCACCAACAGCGAGAACCTGGAGTTTTGATCATGTCTGCCCAACCCCAACAGCTGCCCGACATTGACGACCTGCGCCACGAGATCGACCGGCTCGATGCCGAGATCCTGGCCGCGGTGAAGCGCCGCACCGAGATCTCGCAGGAAATCGGCAAGGCCCGGATGGCGTCCGGCGGCACCCGCCTGGTGCACAGCCGCGAGATGAAGGTGCTCGAGCGCTACAGCGAACTCGGCCAGGACGGCAAGGACCTGGCGATGCTGTTGCTGCGGCTCGGCCGCGGCCGGCTCGGCCACTAGGGCGCCGCGCCCGCAGTTGCCGCCGGGCTGATTGGCGCCGACCCGCTGTAACGTCCGGCGCCGCACCGACGACGGCGACCCGCCGCTAATGTCGGGGTATGAGCTCCGTTCCCCAGATCCCGGACATCTCAACCACCCCGGCCTGGAACGCGTTGCGCAAGCATCACGAGCAGATCGGCGACACCCACCTACGCGAGTTCTTCGCCGACGATCCCGAACGCGGCACCCGGTTCACCGCCACCGTCGGTGACCTCTACATCGACTACAGCAAGCACCGCATCACCTCCGAGACCGTGCGTCTGCTGGTCGATCTGGCCCAGACGGCCGGCCTCGAGGACCGGCGCGACGCGATGTTCGCCGGGGTGCACATCAACACCTCCGAGGACCGGGCAGTGCTGCACACCGCTTTGCGGCTGCCGCGCAACGCCGACCTGCACGTCGATGGCCAGGATGTGGTCGCCGACGTGCACGCGGTGCTCGACGCGATGGGCGATTTCACCGACCGATTGCGCAGCGGTGAATGGACCGGCGCCACCGGGAAACGCATCGAGACCGTGGTCAACATCGGTATCGGCGGCTCGGACCTTGGCCCGGTGATGGTGGACCGGGCGTTGCGTCACTACGCCGACGCCGGTATCTCGGCACGTTTCGTCTCCAACGTCGACCCGGCCGACCTGATCGCCAAGCTGGCCGGCTTGGATCCGGCCAGTACGCTTTTCGTCGTCGCCTCCAAGACGTTCTCGACCCTGGAGACGCTGACCAACGCCACCGCGGCCCGTCGCTGGCTTACCGAGGCGCTGGGCGACGCGGCGGTGTCCAAGCACTTCGTCGCGGTCTCCACCAATGCTGCGTTGGTCGAGGAGTTCGGCATCGACACCGCGAACATGTTCGGATTCTGGGACTGGGTCGGCGGGCGGTACTCGGTGGATTCGGCCATCGGGCTGTCGGTGATGGCCGTCATCGGCCGGGAGCGCTTCGCGGAATTCTTGTCCGGCTTCCACATCGTCGACGAGCACTTCCGCACCGCGCCTTTGGAATCCAATGCGCCGGCGCTGCTGGGCCTGATCGGGCTGTGGTACTCCGACTTCTTCGGCGCCCAGTCCCGCGCGGTATTGCCCTACTCCAACGATCTGGATCGCTTCGCCGCCTATCTGCAGCAGCTCACCATGGAGTCCAACGGCAAGTCGACCCGCGCCGACGGCACGCCGGTCAGCACCGACACCGGTGAAATCTATTGGGGCGAGCCGGGAACCAACGGCCAGCACGCGTTCTACCAACTGCTGCACCAGGGCACCCGGCTGATACCGGCCGACTTCATCGGCTTCGCCCAACCCGTCGACGACCTGGCCACCGCGGACGGTACCGGCAGCATGCACGACCTGTTGATGAGCAACTTCTTCGCCCAGACCCAGGTGCTGGCGTTCGGCAAGAGCGCCGAGGAGATCGCCGCCGAGGGCACCCCCGCGGACGTCGTGCCGCACAAGGTGATGCCCGGCAACCGCCCGACGACCTCGATTCTGGCGACCCAGCTCACCCCGTCGGTGCTGGGACAGCTGATCGCGCTCTACGAGCATCAGGTGTTCACCGAGGGTGTGGTGTGGGGCATCGACTCCTTCGACCAGTGGGGCGTGGAGCTGGGCAAGACGCAGGCCAAGGCACTGCTGCCGGTGCTCACCGACGACGCCGCCCCACCGCGCCAGACCGACAGCTCCACCGACGCGCTGGTGCGCCGCTACCGAGCCGAACGCGGCCGGGCTTCGTCGTAATTTGCGCTGCCCGACGGTGGCTAAGTCGGCCGTCGCCCCGCACCCTTGGCCCGCAGGCTGGGCAGCAGCACGTCGTCGACCACAACACGAACCGTTTCCTGCGTCGGAGGCCGATCGGAAACCAGTGCCCGGAACACCAGGTAGCCCGGGAGCAGATCGTAGATCTCCTGGTTGATCACCGAGGCCTCGATCTCACCGCGTGCGACGGCATCGGCCAGCACGGAGTCGATCACAACGTTGCGATGCTGGATGAACTTCTGCTGCATCACCTCCTGCAACGCGGGGCTGTGAGACATCTCGTTCAGCACCGCGCGCATCGTGCGCATCTGTTCCAGCGCTTGCCCACAGGTCCAGCGGCCGATCTCCAGCAGGTCACCACGCAGTGAGCCGGTATTGGGAGCGGCTGCCGACGCACGGGTGCCTTCGATGAACGCCGCGAGCACCAGGTCGGCCTTCGTGGGCCAACGCCGGTACATCGTGGCTTTACTGGCCTTGGCCCTGGTCGCCACCGCCTCGACGGTGAGGCGGTCGTATCCATGCTCCTGCAACAGCTCCAGCGTGATCGCCAACAGCTCGGCCTCCCGCGCACTCCACGGGCACCCCGAGTCATCGCCACGATCCTTGGAAATCGTCGTCTCCTTCCACCCGCACCGCGGTTGTTCCGCGAGAGCAGTGTTTTGCGCAGATGTCAAGCAGGTTGCGATACATCGGCACGGTACCGTACCGTTCCATCTTACGTGACAATTTCTCCGCGTCGCATTCGGCGAGATCGTCAGCGCGGCGTCGAAAGGCTTTGTTTTGAAAAAGTTTTCGGTAACCAAGTTGGTCCGCCGGCAGTGGGTGGCGATCGTGGCGATCGTGGTGGTCGCCCTGGTCGGGTTCAGCGTCGACCGACTGCGCGGCATCTTCGGCTCGAACAACGAGGTGTCGAGGCCCGGCTCAGAGGCTTTGGAGAACACCGGCTACAACCCCAAACAGGTGTTGTTCGAGGTGTTCGGTTCGCCCGGGTCCGTGGCCACCATCAACTTTCTGGACATCAACGCCCAGCCCCAGCGCGTCGAAAGCGTCCCGCTGCCGTGGTCGCAGGAGCTGACCACCGACGACCCGACGATGTACGCCGACCTTCGCGCCCAGGGCGACGGCAACACCATCGGCTGCCGAATCACCGTCAACGGCATCGTCACGGATGAAAGGTCTACGAACCACGTGAACGGATACATCGCGTGCCTGGACAAGACCGCATGAGTGGCCAGCACACCGATACCGCCCCTGAAGCCCACGAGGGCTCCCTGCCGGCGCGGCTCATCCGGAGGCTGTCCCTACCGATCCTGTTGATCTGGATCGCCATCGCTGCCATTTCGAACACCGTCGCACCCCAACTCGAGGTGGTCGGCTGGGAACGCTCAGTCGGGCAGAACGCGCCCGATGCGCCGGGCATTCTCGCGATGCGACACATCGGGCAGGTCTTCGACGAATTCGATTCCGACAGTGCGGCCATGATCGTTCTCGAAGGCGATCAGCCCCTGGGCCCCGAGGCACACGAGTACCACGACGGCCTGGTGAAGAAGCTGCGGGCCGACACCGAGCACGTCGAGCACGTCCAGGACTTCTGGGGTGACCCGCTGACCGCCGGCGGCTCACAGAGCAAAGACGGCAAAGCGGCCCTTACGCAGATCTACCTCCGCGGCAATCAGGGCGAGGCGATGTCGAACGAATCCGTCGACGCCGTCCGCAAGATCGTCGCCGCCACGCCACCCCCACCCGGCGTCAAGGCCTACGTCACTGGCGCGTCGCCGCTGGTGACCGACAACTTCGAGGTCGGCAGCGCCGGCACCAACGAGGTCACCGCCGTCACCTTCCTGGTCATCGGCCTCATGCTGCTGTTCGTCTACCGCTCGGTGCTGACCATGGCGATCGTCCTGCTGACGGTCGCCGTCGAGCTCGCGGCGGCCCGCGGTGTGGTTGCGGTCCTCGCCCACGCCGGCGTCATCGGCCTGTCCACCTACGCGACCAATCTCTTGACGCTCTTGGCTATTGCGGCCGGCACCGACTATGCGATCTTCGTCGTCGGCCGCTACCAAGAGGCGCGTGGCAAGGGGATGGACCGGATCGCGGCCTACCACGACATGTGGCGCGGCACCGTCCACGTCATGGTCGGATCGGGGTTGACCATCGCCGGCGCGGTCGCGTGCATGGGCTTCACCCGGCTCCCCTACTTCCAGACCCTCGGAATACCGGCCGCCATCGGTGTTCTGGTGACCTTGGCTGCCGCCCTGACGCTGGGGCCCGCCGTGTTGTTGATAGCCACCCGGTTCGGGCTGATGGAACCCAAGGTCGCTCAACGGACGCGGGGCTGGCGCAAGATCGGCACCGCCATCGTGCGCTGGCCCGGACCGATCCTGGTAGTCACCGGCGCGACCGCACTCATCGGCGTGCTCGCATTGCCCGGCTACCAGACCAGCTACGACAACCGCCCCTACATCCCCGACAGCGCACCCGGCGTCGTCGGGATGGAAGCCGCCGAACGCCACTTCACCGAAGCGCGGATCAATCCCGAATTGGTGATGATCGAAACCGATCACGACATGCGCAACCCGGCAGACATGCTGATTCTCGAACGTGCGGCCAAAGCGATACTCCACACGCCGGGAATCGCCCTGGTGCAGTCCATCACGCGACCGCTCGGAACGCCGATCACGCACAGCTCCATTCCGTTCCAGATCAGCGCGTCGAGTGCGAGCCAGATCATGAACCTCGACTACCAGAAGGACCGGGCCAACGATCTGCTCAAGCAGGCCGGCGAGATCGACAACACGATCGAGGTGCTCCGCCAACAGCTCGCCCTGCAGCAGCAGAGCGCTGCGGTCACCCACGAACAGACCCAGGCGTTTCACGACACCGTCACGACGATGAACGCGCTGCGGGACAAGCTCGCCGACTTCGATGACCAGTTCCGCCCGCTGCGCAACTACTTCTACTGGGAACCACACTGCTTCGACATTCCGATGTGTTGGGCGCTGCGGTCGGTGTTCGACTCACTGGACGGGATCTCAGAGCTGTCCGAGAAGTTCGGCTCCATCACCGCCAGCCTCGACAACCTCGACGCGCTGCAACCACAACTGGTGGCCCTGTTGCCACCGCAGATCGCGATTCAGGAGCGCAACCGCGACCTGACGCTGTCGAATTTTGCGACGACCGGGGGCATCAACACCCAGAGCGAAGAAGCCCTGAACAACGCCACCGCGATGGGCAAGGCGTTCGACGATGCCAAGAACGATGACACGTTCTACTTGCCGCCGGAGGCCTTCGACAACGCCGACTTCAAGCGCGGCCTCAAGCTGTTCCTGTCGCCCGACGGCAAGGCGGCCCGGATGATCGTGACCCATCAGGGCAATCCCGCCAATCCCGAGGCGATTCCGCACATCAACGCCATCAAAGAGTCGGTGTTCGATGCCCTCAAGGCGACGCCGATGTCGGACGCCAAGATCTATGTCGCGGGTATCGGCTCTACCAACAAGGACATCCAGGAGGGGATGAAGTACGACCTGCTGATCTCGGCGTTGGCCGCGGTCGCTCTCATTCTGCTGATCATGGTGATTGTGACGCGCAGCCTTGTCGCCGCCTTCGTCATCGTCGGCACCGTCGTCCTCTCCTTGGGGGCATCGGTGGGTTTGTCGGTCCTGGTGTGGCAGTACATCTTCGGGATTCATCTGTTCTGGGTCGTGGTGCCGCTGGCCATCATCCTGCTGCTGGCGGTGGGAGCGGACTACAACCTGCTGTTGGTGTCGCGATTCAAGGAGGAGATGGACGCGGGCCTCAACACCGCCATCATCCGGTCGATGGGTGGCACCGGTTCGGTCGTCACCGCCGCCGGCCTGGTTTTCTCGGCGACCATGGCAGCCTTCATCTTCAGCCCCCTGGTGATCCTCGGGCAGATCGGTACAACCATCGGTCTGGGCCTGTTGTTCGACACCTTGATCGTGCGGTCGTTCATGACGCCGTCGATCGCGGCGTTGCTGGGCAAGTGGTTCTGGTGGCCGCAGCTGGTGCGCCAGCGTCCGGTTCCCGCGAAGTGGCCCGATCCCGTCCAGCGGCAGCCCGAGGAGGTCCCCGCGTGAAGTATGCAGTCCACCTCGGCATCGCCACGGCAGCCCTGATCGGCGCCGTGACCACCGCCGGTGTCGTCGCCGCTGACGCCACCGACGACTACCCGATCCCCAGCCGCATCCTGCGCACCCCCTGTTCGGCCGAACAGATCATGGCCGCAGCCCGCGACGTCGCGCCGGTCTACTACGAGCGCTACATGATCGACTACAACAACAAACCCGCGGCCGACCGGCAAGGCGCCCAAGACCGCATCCACTGGTTCTTCGGCATGGACTACGCCGGCCGCCGCCAATATTCCGAAGACACCGCCTCCAACGCCTTTTTCGAAACCATGTCGTGGCGCTGGCCCAACTGGGCCAAGCTGTTCTTCAACAACAAGGGCGTGGCCGCCCACACCACCGACATCTGCATGAACTACCCGGCAGGCGACATGTCGGTCTGGGACTGGAAGTAGCCATAGCCTTCGGCATTTCCCTCACGCTGAGTTTTTGCCGCCGGGCGTCGATGTCGGCCCTGCTGAAGTGCGACACATGGCATTTCAGCCGGGATACCTATCGCGGCACGACAAAGATTTCGACGTCCAGGTTTCTCTAAGCTACGCGCCATGCAGATGCCATCCCGTGCTGGGCGGAGCGCCGCACCGGCGTTCGGCCGCCACCGCGGTGCCTTCGCGCGCTTTCTGCACTGTTGTCGCTGACTCTCCCGCCACTTGCTAATTCTCGGTAGTCACTTTCGGTGACCGGTGCCGAACATCTCGGGCATGGGAAGGCCAGCATGCATTCTTCATTCGGGTCCACCCGATGACTGTCACGACTCCCGTCGAGCCGGCTGCACGAGTCCAAATCCACCCGGAGGCCGCCGACGCCACGACGGCCCTTCACGGCGCTTCGAGCCGGTCCGTCATCACGTCGCTTCGCATCGGCGTGACCACACTGTGGCTGTCGGTGATCGTGCTGCTGCCGCTGGTGGCCATCGCCTGGCAAGCCGGCGGTAGGGGCTGGAACGGCTTCCGGCTGGCCGTCACCTCACACGCGGCACTCGAGTCGTTCCGTGTGACGCTGACGATTTCGGTGCTGGTCACCGTGCTCGACGTGGTGTTCGGTCTGGCGACCGCCTGGGTTCTGGTGCGCGACGACTTCGTCGGAAAAGGAGTGATCGATGCGCTGATCGATCTGCCGTTCGCGCTGCCGACCATCGTCACCAGCTTGGTGATGCTCGCCCTCTACGGCAACGCCAGCCCGATCGGCATTCACCTGCAGCACACTCCACCCGGGGTGGCGATGGCACTGGCGTTCGTCACGTTGCCGCTGGTGGTCCGTGCCGTCCAGCCGGTGCTGATGGAGATCGACCGGGAAGTGGAGGAGGCGGCCGCGGCCCTCGGCGCGACGCGCCTGGTCACCTTCAGGACGGTCGTGCTGCCATCGTTGCAGCCCGCGTTGTTGACCGGTGCCGGACTTGCGTTTTCGCGGTGTGTCGCCGAATTCGGCTCGGTCGTGACGATCGGTGGCGCCGTGCCGGGCAAGACCGAGGTGTCGTCGCAGTGGATCCGCTCACTGGTGGAGAACGACGACCACACCAGCGCGGCGGCGATTTCGATCGTGTTGTTGGCGATCTCGTTCGCGGTGTTGATGCTGCTTCGGACCGTGGGTGGGCGTGCGGCCAAGCGCGAGGAGGAGGCCGAGTGACGGCGCGGCTGGAGAAGCGGCACTTGCTGCGCTTCACCGTCTTGACCTATATCGGCGTCATGTTGATCGCTCCGGTGTCGGTGATTCTGTACCGGACGTTTGAGCCCGGGTTGGGCCAGTTTTGGGCCTGGATCAGCACCCCTGCGGCGATCTCGGCGCTGAAGCTGTCGCTGCTCCTGG
Organism: Mycobacterium sp. SMC-19; assembly: GCF_045310815.1. Classification (NCBI taxonomy): domain Bacteria; kingdom Bacillati; phylum Actinomycetota; class Actinomycetes; order Mycobacteriales; family Mycobacteriaceae; genus Mycobacterium; species Mycobacterium sp. SMC-19. Next base: position 312,752 of record NZ_JBJIAM010000001.1, read on the forward strand.
TGATCATCGTGGTGCCGCTGAACGCATTGTTCGGCGTTTCGACATCGATCCTGCTGGTGCGCAACAAATTCCGGGGCCGATCAACGCTTCAGGCGATCCTGGACCTGCCTTTTGCAGTCTCACCCATCATCGTCGGGGTCGCCCTGATCGCATTGTGGGGGTCATCGGGCGCACTGGGCTTTGTCGAGAACAACCTGGGATTCAAGATCATCTTCGGGTTGCCCGGGATGGTGCTGGCCAGCATCTTCGTCACCCTGCCGTTTGTGGTGCGCGAGGTCCAGCCGGTGCTCGTGGAGATCGGAATCGAACAGGAGCAGGCCGCCGCCACACTGGGTTCCAATGCGTGGCAGACACTTTGGCGGGTCACGCTGCCGTCGATCCGCTGGGGGCTGACCTACGGCGTGGTATTGACCACGGCGCGCACCCTCGGCGAGTTCGGCGCGGTCATCATGGTGTCCTCGAACCTGCCTGGACACTCGCAGACCCTGACCTTGTTGGTCAACGATCGCTACCACCGCGGGGCCGAGTACGGCGCCTATGCCGTGTCCACGCTGCTGATGGGCGTGGCCGTTGCGTTCTTGATCGCCAAGGCGGTCCTGCTGATCTACCGCAGGCGGGCCAAAGCCCTGGACTGGATGGCCCGCTGACCCGAGCCGGGACCGATCAGGCGAAGCGTTTGGTGTACTGCGGGGGCATGCGGCGCAGCAGCCATACCAGGGGAGCCCATGGCCAGGACGGGACCACGGCCCGGCCGGTTTCGCGTTCGATGGCCCGCACCATGGCCTTGACCCCGGACGCGTTGTCCACCATCAACAGGGTGGACGCCGACTTGGCGGTCATCTCCGATTCGATGTAGCCCGGTTCCAGCACCGTGACTTTGATAGGGCCGCGCGAGTACTCCGCGCGCAGCGACTCGCCCAGCGATGACACCCCGGCCTTGCTGGCGGCGTACGCCGCCTTGACGCCCGGAACGCCCTTGTTGCCCAATACCGATGAGATCAGTACCAGGTGGCCGCTGCCGGCAGACTTGAATATCTCCAGCGCGGTCTCGATCTGCACCAGCGCAGCGACCAAGTTCGTTTCCACGGTTGCCTTGTTGGCCCACAGCTTGCCGGAGCCGAGCGGGGCACCCTTGCCGATGCCGGCATTGACGATGACCCGGTCGATTCCACCCAACTCGGCGGCGAAGTGGTTGAACACCTTGGGTATTTCGTCGTGGTCATTTACATCGAGCGCAGCCACCGCTACATTGATTTTCGGAAACTTGTCTGTCAGTTCGGCTTTCAGTTCATCAAGTCGGTCCGTCCGGCGGGCGCACAGGGCCAGATCACGTCCCTGCGCAGCGAAAACGCGGGCCATGCCGGCACCCAGTCCTGAACTGGCCCCAGTGATGAGGATTCTCTGACGGGTCACCAGGGCAGCTTAACGGCGGTCGCCGGCTGTCGAAGTCACGTCGAAGATTTAGAAGAATTACTTGAGCAGTCGTGACATCCGACGGTCGGCGAGTACCTTGCCGCCGGTCTGGCAGGTCGGGCAGTACTGAAACGACTTATCGGCGAAAGATATTTCCCGGACCGTGTCGGCGCAGACCGGGCACGGCAGCCCGGTTCGGGCGTGTACCCGCAGACCGGAACGCTTCTCCCCCTTCAAGGTGGCGGCCTGTTGGCCGACCGAGCGGGTCACCGCATCGGTCAGCACGGCACGGGTGGCCTCGTGCAGTGCGGTCAGCTGAGCTGTCGACAATTTGCCGGCGGTGGCGAATGGCGACAGCCGCGCGGTGTGCAGAATCTCGTCGCTGTAGGCGTTGCCGATCCCGGCGATCACCTTCTGATCGGTCAGGACGGTCTTGATGCGACCGGTATTGCCGGCCAGCAGACCAGCCAGCTCCTCGGCGTCGATCGCCAGCGCATCGGGACCCAGGGTGGCGATGCCCGGCACCTTCGTCGGGTCGTCGACCAACCAGACCGCCAGTCGCTTCTGGGTGCCGGCTTCGGTCAGATCGAAGCCGGGGGCCTTCCCCGGGACACCCAGGTGCACCCGCAGCGCGATCGGGCCCTTGCCCGGGCGCAGCGGAGCAGCCGCCAGCTGATCCGACCAGCGCAGCCAGCCCGCCCTGGACAGGTGCGCGATCAAGAACAGCTCGCCTGCCTGCAACCCCAGATACTTGCCCCAGCGGTGCGCGCCGGTCACCTGCTCGCCATGCAACGCCGTCGGCGGCGGGTCGAAGGTCTTGAGCACCGACAGTGCCGCCACGTCGATCCGGCCGATGGTGCAGCCGACGGCGTGCCGGCGCAGATGATCGGCGAGTGCTTCGACCTCGGGCAGCTCCGGCATGCCCCCGAGTCTGCCCGTTTCGCTGCCGGCGCGCCCGACTCTTTCGGCCCGTGGGGCGAGTTGTCAGCCCGTCGCGGCGGCGGGGCTCACCACGACCGAGACCGTAGCGGCACCGGAGTCGGAGGCAATGGCCAGTTCGGCGGCATCGGCCGCCGAGACGACGTGCCCGCCGCTGACGAAGACGTCATAGCCGCCGGGATAGGCGAGCGCCGGCACCGAAATGGTGGTGATGGAACCGGCGGCGAAGCTGCCCGACCCGTTCGCCATCACGGTGGAAAAACTGAAATGCAGTGCGCCGTCGACGACGGACCAGGAGGTCGGGGTGCCGGACACCAGCTGCGGGTACGGCTCGGCCAACAGGCCCAACTTCGCGGCGTCTACGTTGTCGCCCGTCGGTGCCACCGCTGGGTCGTGGACCAGCCACCCATGGCCGCCTCCGGTGGTGGTGATGTCGCCCCGGTCGCTGTACTCCCACTCGGTCCACCCGATGAAGTTCTGGTCGGCAGCGCCCATGGTGGCGCCGATGGTGTCCAGGTCGGCGCCTGAGCCGAATTCGCTCATGAATGTCGGGATGCCGTGGGTGCTCGCATAGGCCATGGCGTTGTTCACCGCGACGCCGGTCAGTGGTCCGACGTAGCCGAGGTAGTTGTGAAACGAGAACACGGTGTTGGGGTCGTCGACCGTGCCCAAGCTGATCGGGAATGCGATGCCGTTGATGACCTCGGGCTCGAAGAACACTGGGGTGTGCGGGTCGACAGCACGGATCGCGGCGTCCACCTGGTTGTAGAACGGTGTCAGCTCCTGGGTGCCGAAGTGGGGGCTGAACAGGCTCGACAGGGTCTGGAAGCCCGCGGCCGGTTCGTTCATGATGCCGTAGCCGGCCACTCCGGGGTTGCCTTTGAAGTAGTCGGCCACGTGCTCCCACATCAGCGCGTAGTGGTTCTGCAGCCCGGCCTGGTCGGGCGCGGGCGAGTTGGACCAGAACGCATCCCACGCGTGGTTACTCGCGGGGTTGAGGAGGCCGTTGAGCAGGAAGCCGAAGTCGAGGTTGGGCAGACCGCCGTCTTGTGCCGCCCAGTCGGGCGCTCCTTCGCCGGCGAACATGCTGGAGTAGTCGTCCTGGTGCATGTCGAGGATGGCGGTGATGCCGTAGTTATGCAGGATCTGCACGGTCTGGGCGATCGACGAGAGGTAGGCGTCGTCGAAGACGCCGGGTTGCGGCTCCACGCCGGCCCAGATGACGCCCAGGCGCACCACGTTGAACCCGTTGTCGGCGAGGAAGGCCGCGTCGTCGTCGCCGAATCCGATCGCCGAGGGTTCGTACGGCGCAAGCTTGTACACCTCGTTGAGGCCGTGCAGGATGACGACCTGCCCGTCGGCATTGGTTATCCAGCCTCCTGTGCTGGCCAAAGCCGCCGGGTCCACCGGCCCCCGGGTGGGATCGGCGCCGAAGTGGCCGACCGCGCCGTGGGTACCTAGCGTGCTGCCGTTGCCGCCCGCTCCACCCAACGCCGGCAGGCCCGTGGCAGGCCCGCCCACGCCGCTGTCGCCACCGTCACCGCCGTGACCGCCGCTGCCCAGCAACCCGGTGCCGTCGCCGCCGTCACCGCCGTGGGAACCATCGGCCCCGCTGCCGCCGTGCCCGCCGGCGCCGCCGATCCCGAACAGCAGCCCGGCCGCCTGGCCGCCCGCCCCGCCGACGCCACCGGTCGCGCCCGACGCGTCACCGCCGGCGCCCCCGGCCCCGCCGACACCCAGCAACACACCGCCCGCTCCGCCGGCACCCCCGCCTGCGCCCGCGCCGCCGGCCCCGCCGATCCCCCCGTTGCCGAGCAATCCCGCCGCTCCTCCGGCACCGCCGGCGACCTGGGCGGTGGTGCTGTCATAGCCGGCCCCGCCGTCGCCGAACAGCCAGCCGCCCGCATAGCCGTCGACATGCTGCGCGGTGCCGTCGGCTCCGTCGGCAACCATGGGCCCGAGGCCGACCGCTTCGCTGAGCTGGTTCAGCCCGTCAAGCAGCGGGGTGGGAGTCGAACTGTGAATCCAGTTCTCGATGCCGGTGTGCAGTGGGGTGTAGACGTTCTGGTCGAACCATGCGGCCGCGTCAAGTGCGGATGCGTCGCCACCACCCGGCCATCCGAGGTCCGCGAAGGCGGCCTCCCAATGGGCGGAGTCGAAGAAGGCATTCCAGGCCGACGGCGCCCCCAACGCCTCCCAGTCAAGACCGTTGGTCGCTGCGTCGACCAACGGCGCCAGCGCCTGATCGAGCAGCTCGTCGACGACATCGGCGTGCGCTGCCGGCGCCATCATGGCCAGGTCCAGCAGCACCGCGGCCACCGCGGTCACGCCAACGCGAATCATTTCGGACGGCCCCCACCCGCTGAAAAAAATATGAGATTCAGCTAAGGGGAACGTTACTCCGGTCGCATTCACTGTCAACCGGTTCCGCAAGCCGCCGTTCGTTGCGACCATGTTGATCGTGTCGGGAGGGTTGGCGGGGAGGGAAGCCGAAATCCGCGCGATATCGGATTTCCTTGTGCGCATCGGGGACGGCCCGGCGGGGCTGATGCTGGAGGGCGAACCGGGCATCGGCAAGACCACCTTGTTGGTCGACGGCACCGATCAAGCGCTGACACGCGGGTTTCAGGTGTTGTCGGCACGGGGTTCGCCGGCCGAAGTCAGCTATGCCTATTCGGCGGTCGCTGACCTGTTGAGCGGTGTCGATGACGCGGTGCTGGCTCAGTTGCCCGACATGCACCGCCTGGCCCTGGGCCGCGCGCAGCTGGGCGATGTCGCGGACGGCCCGGCTACCGACGAACGCGTGGTCGCCACGGCCTTCTTGTCAGTGGTCGAACACCTCGGCGTCCAGGCACCGGTGTTGCTGGCCATCGATGACGCGCAATGGCTGGATCGCTCCAGCAAGGCGGTGATCAGCTATGCCGCCCGCCGACTCAGTGGACGAGCCGGACTGCTGGCCAGTATCCGCATCGGGGAACCGGACTCGCTCGATATGCGGTCGCGGCTGCAGTTCCGCCGTCCGGAGGCCCTGACCCGACTGCGCATCCGGCCGCTGCCCCTGGGCGGCTTGCATGCCCTGATCGCCGCGCGATTGGGCCACACGCTGCCGCGGCCGACGATCACCCGCATTCACGACATCTCCGGCGGTAACCCGTTCTTCGCCCTCGAACTCGCGGCCCGTACAGCAACCGGCGAATCCGATTCCATCGTCGACCTGCCGGACAGTCTGTCGGCGTTGGTGCGCGGTCGAATCGGGGACGCCGACGATGAGGAGACCACGGTACTGCTGGCCGCGGCATGCACAGCGGCGCCCACCGTCGAATTGATCGCCCAAGGAGCCGGCTTCACCGCGGCCCGCGTCGTCGAGCTGCTGGACTCGGTGGCAAGTCGCGCCATCGTCGGGTTGGACGGGAATCGGGTGCGGTTCACCCACCCGCTGTTCGCCACCGGCGTCTACACCGGCGCCCCGCCCGCACGTCGGCGGGCGATGCATCGCCGGCTCGCCGACGTCATCGATCAGCCCGAGATCAAGGCACGCCATCTGGCCCTGTCCGTGGTCAGCGGTGACCAACTCACGCTGTCGGCGCTCGACGCGGCCGCCGAGTCCACCTCCGCGCGAGGCGCACCGGCGGTCGCCGCCGAATTGATCGAGCTGGCAATCAAATTAGGCGGCGACACCCCGCAGCGACGCATCCGCGCCGGAGAGCTGCAGTTCCGCGCGGGATCGCTGATTGCAGCACGCCGACATCTGCAGACGAGCTTGCAGGACGCGCCCCCGGGGGTGCTGCGTTCGATGGCACTGATGTGGCTGGGCGCGGTGCTCGGATACGACGACGACACGGTGGGCTCTGCGGAGACGATGGCCGCAGCGGCCGACGAGGCCGGCGACAACGCCGCGCTGCGACTGCTGTGCCTGCTTCGGATGATTCTGCCGCTGGCCATGCTCGACCGCCTCGACGATGCCGTCGCACGGGCACAGGAGGCCGTTGGCCTCGCCGACCAGCTCGGCGTGCCGAACCTGCGGAGCCAGGCGTTGTCGATCTTGGTTTTCACCAGGTTCGCGCGCGGCCTCGGCGAGGATCGCGACGCTCTGCGGCTGGCGCTGGAACTGGAAGATCCGCACGGTGGCGCCACCACCTGGTTTCGGGCCAGTGGCGTGGCGGCGATGATGCCCGCCTACAGCGGTGACCTTGGCCGTGCACTGACCCAGATGCGCGCATTTCAGCAGCAACTTCGGGTCGGCGGCACCGAGGTGGACATTCTCTGGGCGGCCGTTCGGATATCCATGATCACGCTGTGGGCGGGCCGCTATCAGGAGGCCGATGCCGCGGCACGCGAGGCGGTGGAACGCGCCGAGCAGATGAATGCGCGGCTGGCGTTGGTCACTGCCTGGACGGTCCAGGCCGCTGTCGCGGCATACACCGGCCGCGAAGCCGAAGCCCGCGGTGCGGCGGCGGGTGCGATCGATACCGCCGGTCGGATCGGGGCTCCGCTGTTGGCCAAAGAACCCGCTGCGGTCCTGGGTTTCCTCGAGGTCTCGCTCGAGAGCTATCCGGCGGCGCTGGCGGCACTGCGGCCCCTGTTGGACGGATTCCGCACCGCCCCCAGCTGCGACGTTCAGGGCGGCGGATATCTCCCCGACGCCATCGAAGCACTGACCGCTCTGGGTCACCTCGAGGACGCCGCGTATCTGGTCGACACGCTCGAGCAGCATGGCGACACCCATGGTTGGCCGTGGACGCTGGCCGTGGCGGCACGCGGGCGCGCCCAGGTGTTGACGGCCCGCGGCGAATTCCCGGCCGCGATCGAGGCCCTCGATCGGGCGATGACACACCATGCCCGGCTGCCGATGCCGTTCGAGCAAGCCCGCACCCAGTTGCTGCTGGGCACGGTGCAGCGCCGCCGGCGACGCCACTCCAGTGCAATGGCAAGCCTGGGTGCGGCGCTGAAGACCTTTCACCAGCTCGGCGCGCCGCTGTGGGCGGCGCGAGCACAAGCCGAACTGGGCCGCATCGACCAGATCCACGGCGACCGCGCGACTTTGACCGCCGCCGAGCACCGGGTGGCGGTACTTGCGTCGGAAGGCATGTCCAACAAGCAGATCGCCGCGCAGCTGTACATCTCGGCCAAGACCGTCGAAATGAATCTGAGCCGGGTCTACCGCAAACTGGGCATCCGGTCGCGAGCCGGGTTGTCCGCGGCATTGCCCGGCGCCCACGCCGCCGACGATGACTGATCGCCGCGACTGACCTACCTGGCGATGCGGCCGGCGACCAGCGACAAGACCCAGCCCACCAGCGACAAGACGATCGCGGCCCAGATCGCGTCCCACCAGAAGTCGGCGATGTAGAGGCCCCAGTGCTTGGCGGTCTTGTCGGTGATCCACGCGGTGATCCACAGCATCAGTGCGTTGATCACGATGTGGAACAGGCCCAGGGTGAGGATGTACAGCGGTATCGACAGCAACTGCACCACCGGTTTGATGAAGGCATTCACCAGCCCGAAGATCAAAGCGATGACGAAGATGATGCCCACCCGTTGCAGCGTGGTGTCACCGCCGACGATCTCGACCCCGGGAACGATCTGAGTGACGATCCACAAGGCCAGCCCGGTCAGCGCGGCGCGGAGCAGGAAGGGTCCCATGCGCAGATCTTGCCACGGCGCAAACGACGAAAACCCGACTTTGTGAATTGCGTCGGGCGGGAAGCCCGAGACAATCCAAGCCCGCTAGAGCCAGCTCCCAGCAGCTCCAACCCGGGCCTGCACCCCAGCAGTGATCCGGTCGACCTGCCATCCGGCTTGACGGCAAGCCGTCACAACCGCGTCAGAAGAGTCGGCAGCGACCACCCCGAACAAGGTCTCGTCGCGCGGCGAGGTCAACGCAACCACCAGCCTCCCGCGCACATCGGCCGCGGCGGACGCCAGCCGGTCGATCACCGCGTCGACGGTTGATTCGGCCAGGTCCGGTTGGTACCACTCCACCAAGAAACACTGACGCGCCGATCCGCTGTCGCCCATGTGCCCGACGCTAACCAAACCCGTGCCGCAGCGAATCAGGGTTTTCCCTGGACATCTCCGGGATTGAGCGCCGCAAACAGCCCGGCGCGCGAGCGGATGCCCAACTTGCGATACACGGTGCTCAGCGTCATTTCCACGGTCTTTTCGGCGATGAACAGCTCCGCGGCGATCTGCTTGTTCGACAACCCCGCCGCCGCGTGTTCGGCAACCCGCCGTTCGGCCGAGGTAAGTCCCGTGCCGGGGACCGCCGCAGTCATCCGGTCCAGCTCGGCACGAGCACGTCGGGCCCACAATGGCGCGCCCAGCCTTTCGAAGGTGGCCAGCGCCGTATTCAAGCTCGCCTGAGCGTCCTGTTTGCGCCGGCGACGCCGCTGAACCTGACCCAACAACAACTGCGTGCGCGCTGTCTCGAACGGCATCGGCAACCGCCCATGGTGCACCAGTGCCTCCAGCGCGGTCCGCTCGGCGGCGTCGAGTTCACCACGCGCAGCCAGCCAGTGGCTGCGCCCGCGGGCGCCCACCGCCAGCATCCACGGCCGGTCAAGCCGCGCGCCGTTGGTCTCCAGCGCAACGATCAGCGGTTCGGCCTCGTCGAGGCGTCCCAACGCGACGAGCGCCTCGACGGCGTCGGGCAGGTAGGCGCCGACCATCATCTCGGTGTCGTGGTCCGGATCGAACGCGGCCAACAAGGGCGCCAGCGTCGTGATCGCTGCCGTGTGGTCGCCCAACGACACGTCGATGAAGCCCAAGGTGGCTGTTGCCGCTTGCCGGTGCAGCACATCTCCGCTGAGGCGGGACGCGTCGATGACAGCGCCCGCTGCGCAGCGGGCAACGTCGACGGCTCCGGTGTAGGCGGCCACCGCGGCACGCCGTGCCCGCGCGCATACCAACACCATCTCAGCGCCCATCTGCTCGGCACGTTGCATGGCCTCGTCGGCGATCTCACCCGCCGCCGCAAAGTGCCCCAGCCAGAGTTCGACCATCGTGGCGTAGTCGGCCATCCAGAGGATGTCGGTCTCGGTCCCGCCTTCGAGAAGCCGGTGCCGGACGCTACGGATCTGGCGCGGCGCATCAATGAGTTCCCCCGCCCAGGAACGAATCACCGGCGCGACAGTGCTGGCCCGGTAGGTCGCGGCCGCGCCGCCGTCCGGATCCTCCAGATCCAACGCCAGTTGCAAAGTGGGCGGATCAATTCCAAGCCCATGCCAAAAGCGGACCACGGCCTGAATCGTCAACGCCTGGCTGTGTAATCCGGGGATACCAAGCTGATCGGCTTGCGCCACGGCGACGCGCGCGAGGTCGACCGATTCCCGACCGTTCCCGATCACCCTCGCCAGCGGCACCAGCAGGAGTCTGGCCTGAAGCTGAAGCACCGGATTGTCGGCGGATTGGTCGATGGCCTGCGCCAGCAGCTCGGCTGCGGCCACCAAACTCCCGTCGTAGCCGGTGACCGCGGCAAGGGCGATCATCGCCGTACAGCGCAGCCCGGGCGGCGACGACGACCCGTCCAAGATCCATTGCAGATGGGCACGGGTAGGCGTGATAGCTCCGGCGCGAAAGTGCTGTTCGGCAGCGGCCATCCGCCGCAACGGGGTATCACCCCCCAGATTGATCGCGAGTTCGATCAGCTCTGCCGCTACCGCGGGGGCGCCGCGCGCCCGGGTGACTTCGGCGGCCTCATCGAGCGCTTGCAATACCTGCGGGTCGGCGCTGGTGGCCGCCAACGCCAGGTGACGCGCGGTCAGCTCAGCCTCTTCGACAGTCTCGGCAAGGCGACGGTGCATTGCCCGGCGCGCGGCCGGCCCGGCAGCACTGTAGACGCCAGTGGCGAACAGCGGATGGTGAAACCGGATCCGGCTGCCGTCGATCTCGACCACCCCGTTGGCCTGCTGGGATTCGACCAGCTCGACGACGCGATCGGCGTTGATTCCGGTGGCGAGGCTCACCCGTTCGACAGTGGGCGACGCGGCGCACGCCGCAGCCAGCAGCACGGCGGCGACGTCGTCGTCCTCGGAACAGCCGATCTGATGGCCCACCAGCGCGGCAAGGGCTTCGGGGAGCTCGACCGCGGCCCGGGCGGGATCCTCGGCGATGAACCTTGCCAGTTCGAGAGCGAAAAACGGGTTGCCGCCTGATATTTCATAGATCCGGGTGATCGAAGGGCGGGGCAACGTGTGCCCCAGCCGGGCGGAAATCAGAGCATGCACGCCGCCCAGGGTCAGCGGAGCGATCCGCAGCCGCGCCACCGCCCCGGGCCGTGCTGAACTCAGCCAACTCATGTCGGCAGCGCCCATGGCGCCGGTTCGAACCGCGAGCAACAGACCGACCCGTCCGCTGAGCCGTCGTTGGGCGAACCCGATCACCATCTGACTCGACATGTCCAGCCACTGGACGTCGTCGACACACAACAGCACCGGCGCGACCGAACTCAACCGGCGAAGAACCGCCAGGAACGCGGTGGCAACCATCCGCTCATCGCTGCCCGGCCCGTCACCACCGCCGAGCATGATCCGATCCACTGCCGCGCGCTGTTCGTCGGGCAACTGTGCCAGCGTCTCCGCGTGGACACCACCGAGCAGGTCCGCCACCGCGGCGTAGGCGTAGCGGACCTCGGTCGGAGCGCCCGCGGCCGAGAGCACCTGGTAACCCCGCGCGGCCGCGGCCGCGGCCGCCTCCCACAGCAGCGTGGACTTTCCGATGCCCGCTTCGCCTTCGAGCAGCAGAGTGGCGGGCTCGGTCAAGGCCGCGTCGAGGAAGGCGCACACAGCTGACGCCTCAGCTCTTCGGTCCGCCAGACCTGGTCGCATGGCCACAATTGTGGCAGCCGAGGGCACCCTCGGTCATGGTTGCGCCGCGGTCTCGACGGCACCGATTCAGCGGGGATACCGCCCAGCCAGATGGTGTGACGGGCCTCACACAAAGAACCGCAGGTATCCGGTACCGTCGGTATTGACATGTCTTGTCGCGACTCTTAGTTTTTACAGGTCCGAGCGAGAAGGGATTTCCGTCATGACCACTGCGGTGCGGCCGAGCGAACCGACCCGGGAGGAATTTGCCGAGCGTCTGCTGAAGGGCTCAGTGAAGAAGTCCTATGCACCGGTCGTCGACATCGACTGGAACGCCCCGCTGGAGGACGACAAGTTCTTCCTGCCGCCGCGGATGTGCACGCTCTACGGGACCGGTCTGTGGGAAGCCATGACCCGCGAACAGCAGATCGAGATGTCGCGCCAGGAGCTGGTCAACGTCCTGTCGGCGGGCATCTGGTTCGAGAACATCCTCAACCAGGCGCTGCTGCGCGACATGATGCACAAGAACCCCACCGCGCGCACCACGCACTACTCGCTGACCGAACTGGGCGACGAGACCCGCCACATGCTGATGTTCGGTAAGACCATCGATCGGATCGGCGGCGTACCGGTGCGCCCGCGACTGCACCAGCGCATCGTTATCAACGCGCTTCCCTTCCTGTTCCGCGGCAGCATCTTGTGGGGAGCGGCGCTGGTCGGCGAGGAGATCTTCGACTCGCTGCAGCGCCAGATCCTCGACGATCCGGACCTGCAGCCGATCGTGCGACGCGTGATGCGCATCCATGTCACCGAAGAAGCCCGCCACATTCAGTACGCCCGCGACGGTCTGCGACGCAGCGTGCCGGCGATGCCCCGCTACCGCCGTGTCCTGCTGGCCAACCTGCAGGGGGTCGGCGGACCGTTCTACCGCCACCTGTTCACCCTGCCGGTCGTCTACAGCCGAGTCGGGCTCGACGGCCGCGAAGCGCGCCGGGTGGCGCGAGCCAACCCGCACTTCCATGCCGCTTCCCGCTCGTCGTTCGCACCGCTGGCCGCGTTCTTCACCGAAGTCGGACTGATGGGTGGGCTGGCCCGACGGATGTGGCGGCGGGCCGGATTCCTGTGAGCCGCAACGGCGTCCTGGACGTGGTGGTGCTGGGCGACCCGGCGCACCTGTACGGGTTGGTCGATGTTGCCCGCGCCGTCGACGCGACGAACGTGTCCACCCGATTCGACAGCGGCAACGACACCTGGACGGTGACCACTGCCGACGGCGAGGAGCTGATCGCCCGCATGTTGATCAGCACGGCCGCCTCAACCGACGACGTCGTCGCCAGGCATGGCGCCCCCAACCGATTCCAGATTCCCGGCCCGCACACCCGCAGGCAGGCCCGGTATGTGGCCCGGCTCATCGATGCCCTACGGCGAAGCGGAGCCAGCCGGATCGAGTCCCACTCGCCGCGGCTGCGGGTGCACCCGCTGCTGCCGACCCGGGGAATCTCCCGGTTCTACCTCACCGGCCGCGGAGGCGTGGACTTAGAAAACGCCGAAACCTATGACGGGCCGGCGGTTCTCAGCCACAACGGCGAGGACTACCCGACACGAGTGCGCCTGACCGGCCACTTTGATCCGATCGATGGCCAATACCATTGGCAAGGAATGTTTTTCAACGAATTGCCGGGCGCAAGTGTTACCGGCTCAAAGGTCAGCATCCGGATCGGCGAGCACACCGCCGAAGGGCGCGTCGCGGAGCGGACGCCGTGGGGCACGCTGACCGTGATCGGCGCCGCCGGATATCCGCCGTTTCCCCTGGAGGACGTCGAGATCGCGATGCCGCCGCGCATCTGATCGCACTCCCCGCTCAGGTCGGGCCGGGCCAATCTGCTATGCAGAGAACAGCGCCCCATCACCCAAAGACCGAGGAGACGACGTGCGGTTCACCTACGCCGAAGCGATGACCGACCCGAGCTACTACATTCCGCTCGCCAAGGCCGCCGAGGCCGCCGGGTACCACAGCATGACGATCCCCGACAGCATTGCCTACCCGTTCGAATCGGACTCGAAATACCCCTACACCCCCGACGGCAACCGGGAATTCCTCGATGGCAAGGCCTTCATCGAGACCTTCGTCTTGATCGCCGCGCTGGGCGCGGTCACCAGCACGCTGCGGTTCACCCCGTTCGTCGTCAAGCTGCCGATCCGCCCGCCGGCCTTGGTCGCCAAGCAAGCCGGCTCGCTGGCCGCGATGATCGACAACCGGCTGGGCCTGGGCGTGGGCACCAGCCCGTGGCCGGAGGACTACGAGTTGATGGGGGTGCCGTTCGCCCGGCGCGGCAAGCGGATGGACGAGTGCATCGAGATCATCCAGGGGCTCACCACCGGCGACTACTTCGAGTTCCATGGCGAGTTCTACGACATCCCCAAGACGAAGATGGCCCCGGCTCCGTCGCAGCCGATCCCGATCCTGATCGGCGGCCACGCCGAAGCCGCGCTGCGCCGCGCGGCCCGGCACGACGGCTGGATGCACGGCGGGGGCGACCCGGCCGAGCTGGACGGGCTGATCACCCGGCTGGGGCAGCTCCGCGAGGAGGAGGGCCGCGCCGACGATCCCTTCGAAATCCACGTGATCTCGGTTGACGGCTTCACCCTCGACGGCATCAAGCGACTCGAGGACAAGGGCGTCACCGACGTCATCGTCGGATTCCGGGTGCCCTACATCGTCGGAGCCGACACCGAGCCGTTGGACACCAAGATCCGCAACCTGGAGCGGTTCGCCGAGCACGTCATCGCCAAGGCGGGGTGACGGCGGTCACGTCTTCGCCCGCACGTGTGCACGCTCACCGTTTTGCCCGGCCGAATCGGGATACATTTCGTCGCCGCCGGCGTTGATCGGTACGTGCACTGACCGCCCACCCACCGCGGTCGGGTACTGCAGTTCTCGTTGCGTGACCTGCAGGGGGTATTCACATGAAGAAATACACGTACCTACCGCTCGATCCGCGAGCCGGTCATGTCGACCGCCAGCGGGTGATCCACCTGCTTCGCGCCGCAGCCGCTGAGGCCGGGCAGAGCGATGCCCGGCGTCAGTGGATTCGCGCCGCGACCCAATGCTGATCGGGCCGACGAAATAGTTGTCGTAGCGAACTATCGCGCGATTTCACCCATGCCGGCGTTGTAACGCGCCCACCAGCTATTACCGCTAGTCCGGCAGCGACGCGGGCACGTCAGCCGGGCACCTAATCGCATCCCTTTTCCGCCGCACCCTTGCGCGTTGTTAAGTAACTCATTTAGCTTCTCAGACAGGCCTCAGAAAAAGGCGCGTCCATGAGAAGGGTTCGTCGCGATGTCTCGTCACCGCAGCAAGGTTGTGGGCAGCAAGGTTGTCGGTATCGCCGCGTTCTTGGCGATCGCCCCGATCGCCCCGACCGCTCATGCTGATTTCGACGACATGATGGACGTGTTGTTCACGCCGTTCGTCACCACCGAAGGCGCCCTTGACGGTGACGCCCTGTTCGACACCACCGCATGGGACACCTTCTTGTCCTCCGCACACTGGGACGCCGCCTTTGCCGCACTGTCCGAGCCCAGCCCCGCTCTGGCCTTCGACCTGTACACCGGCCTGCACGACATCGCCGAGAAGTGGATCGAGAGCGACCTCGGCATCCAGGTCAACGGCGCCATCAACACCCTGTTCGGCTCCACGGTCATCGGCAACGGCGCCGACGGCACTGAGGACAACCCCGACGGCGGCGACGGCGGCTGGCTCTTCGGAGACGGCGGCGCCGGCTGGAACAGCACCACCGACGGCGTCGCCGGCGGCCACGGCGGCTCGGCGGTCGGGCTCTTCGGCAACGGCGGCGCCGGTGGTGACGGTGGAGCCGGTGCCGTCGGCGGCGACGGCGGTGCCGCCGGCTGGCTGTGGGGCAACGGCGGCCACGGCGGCGACGCCGGTGACGGCGCCACCCTGGCCGGGCTGCCCGCACTGGGCGGCGTCGGCGGTGTGGCCGGCCTGCTCTATGGCACCCACGGCGAGGTAGGCCACTACGGCGCACTCCCGGGCGGGATCACCGGAACGGTCGCCCCGCCGGTGGAGGTGTCCAACGGCTGGCTCACCAACAGCGACGGCCAGGTCGTCATGTGGCATGGGCTCAACCAGGTCTACAAGGTCGCCCCCTACGAGCCGTCCGCCGGCGGGTTCAGCGACGACGATGCCGCCTTCCTGGCCGCCAACGGCTTCAACGCCGTACGCCTGGGCGTGATCTGGGCCGGGGTGGAACCAGAACCGGGGGTCATCGACTACGGCTACCTCGCGTCGCTCCAACAGACCGTCCAGATGCTGGCCAACCACAACATCGTCGCCATCCTCGACATGCATCAAGACCTCTACAGCGGCAGCCTGGGCGGCGACGGTGCGCCGGACTGGGCCGTCTTGACCGGCGGGCTGCCCAACGTCGAGGCAGGCTTCCCGGGCAGCTACTTCGTCAGCCCGGCGCAGAACCACGCTTGGGATGCGTTCTGGGCCAACTCCAACGGACCCGACGAAATCGGGCTGCAGAACCACTACGCACTGATGTGGCAGGCCGTCGCCAACTACTTCAAGGGCGAGCCCAACGTGGCGGGCTACGAGATCATGAACGAGCCCTGGGCAGGCACCCAAACCCTGGGCAGCCTGTTGGGCAACCCCTACTTCGACGCCCAACAGCTGACCCCGTTCTACAACCAGATCACCGAAGCCATCCGCTCCGTCGACCCGAACAAGACGGTGTTCTTCGGACCCACCACCCTCGAGGCCAGCCTGCCGGTGCCGAACCACCTGGGCACGGTCGACGACGACAACACCGTCTTCTCGTTCCACCACTACTGCATGGTGAATGCGCTGTTCCCGACCCTGAGCTTCGGCTGCGACTGGAACGCCGACGTCTCGTTCGGATTCGCGATGGACTACGCACAGGAGCACAACATTCCGGCGTTGCTCAGCGAGTTCGGCGCCACCAACAACATCCCGGCGATCAACGCCGGAATGAACGCCGCCAATCAGCATCTGATCGGCTGGACCGAATGGGCCTACACCGGCGGCGACATCACCAGTACCTCACCCAACGATCAGGCACTGGTATACGACCTGACCAAACCGCCGGACGGCGACAACGTCAACTGGGACAAACTCGACGCCCTGTCCCAGCCCTACCCGCAGGTGATCTCGGGCATTCCGACTTCCTGGTCGTTCTCGGGCGGTGTCTTCTCCTTCAGCTACTCCACCGACCAGGCCGACGGCTCCGGGGCCTTCGCAGCCGGATCGCAGACCACCATCTCCGTTCCGACCAGCCAGTACCCCAACGGCTACAGCGTCAACGTGACCGGCGGGCACGTCACCTCCGGACCCAACGCGTCGCAGCTGATCATCACCTCGGACTCCGGCGCCTCCACCATCAAGGTGACGGTGACCGCGGCGTAATAGCGGATCACTTCGGGTTGGGTCGACAGCTGCTGCCCTCGCGCGCCCTACCGTAACCTTGCGCAGGGTAAGTAACTCGTTTACCTTCTCAGACAGACTTCAGCATCGGCCGTTGTCCATGAGAAGGGTTTGTCGGGATGTCTCGTCACCGCAGCAAAGTTGTGGGCAGCAAGGTTGCCGGAATCGCCGCGTTTTTGGCGATCGCCCCGATCGCCCCGACCGCTCAGGCTGACTTCGACGACATGATGGACGTGCTCGCCACCCCGTTCGTCACCACCGACGGCGCGCTCGACGGTGACGCCCTGTTCGACGCGGCCGCGTGGGACACCTTCCTGTCCGCCGAGCATTGGGACGCCGCCTTCACCGCGCTGGCCGAACCGGGCCCCGCCTTCGCCTTCGCTTTCGACCCCTATGCCGGGCTGTACAGCCTCGCCGAGAAGTGGATCGACAGCGATCTGGGCATCCAGGTCAACGGCGCCATCAACACCCTGTTCGGCTCCACGGTCATCGGTAACGGTGCCGACGGCACCGAAGACAACCCCGACGGCGGCAACGGCGGCTGGCTCTTCGGTAACGGCGGCGCAGGCTGGAACAGCACCACCGACGGCGTCGCCGGCGGCCACGGCGGCGCCGCCGTCGGAATCCTCGGCAACGGCGGCGCGGGCGGCGACGGCGGTGCCGGTGCCGTCGGCGGCGACGGCGGCGCTGCGGGCTGGCTGTTCGGCAACGGCGGCGACGGCGGGAACGCCGGCGACGGCGACACCGCCAGCGGACTACCCGCACTCGGCGGCGTCGGCGGTGTGGCCGGCCTGCTCGACGGAACCCACGGCGCCGTAGGCCACTACGGCGCCCTGCCCGGCGGCATCACCGGAACAGTCACGGCACCTGTCGAGGTCACCAACGGTTGGCTCACCAACAGCGACGGCCAAGTCGTCCTACTGCGCGGACTCAACCAGGTCTACAAGATCCCGCCCTACGAGCCGGCCGCCGGCGGCTTCAGTGAGGAAGACGCGGCCTTCCTGGCCGCGAGCGGCTTCAACTCGGTCCGCCTGGGCATCATCTGGGCCGGCGTGGAACCGCAGCCCGGCGTGATCGACTACGACTACCTGGCCTCGGTAAAGGAGACGGTCGAGATGCTCGGCCGCCACAACATCGTTGCGATCCTCGACATGCACCAAGACCTCTACAACGAGGAGTTCGGCGGCGAGGGCGCTCCGGATTGGGCCGTCCTCACCGGCGGACTGCCCAACCCGCTCCTGGGCTTCCCGGGCACGTACCCGCTGAACCCGGCGCAGAACTTTGCCTGGGATTCGTTCTGGGCCAACGACAAGGCACCCGACGGCATCGGGCTGCAGAATCACTACGCGCTGTCGTGGCAGGCCGTGGCCAACTACTTCAAGGGCGATCCCAACGTCGCCGGCTACGACATCATGAACGAGCCGTGGGCGGGCACCCACGCATTGGGCAGCATTTTGGGCAACCCCTACTTCGACGCCCAGCAGCTGACCCCGTTCTACAACCAGATCGACGCCGCGATCCGGTCGGTCGACCCGAACAAGACCGTCTTCTTCGAGCCGAACACCCTCTTCGGCAGCCTGCCGGTCCCGACGCACCTGGGCACGGTCGACGACGAGAACTCGGCCTTCTCGTTCCACCACTACTGCGTCACAACGTCACTCATCCCCGGCTCGAGCTTCGGCTGCGACTGGAACGCCGACATCGTGTTCGGGTATGCGTCGGAATACACCCAAGAGCACAACATCCCAGGCTGGCTCAGCGAGTTCGGTGCGACGAACAACCTCGGAGCCATCGGGGCGAGCCTGACTGCCTCGAACAAGTGGCTCTTCGGCTGGTCTGAGTGGGCTTACACCGGCGGTGACATCACCAGCGCGTCACCGAACGATCAGGCACTGGTGTTCGACCTGAGCAAGGCGCCGGTCGGGGACAACGTCAACTGGGACAAGCTTGACGTCCTGTCTCAGCCCTACCCGCAGGCGATCTCCGGCATCCCGACCTCGTTGTCTTTCAACAATGGAGTCTTCTCCCTCAGCTACTCCACCGACCAGGCCGACGGATCCGGATCCTTCGCCGCCGGATCACAGACCACCATCTCAGTGCCACCCAACCAATACCCCAACGGCTACACGGTCAATGTGACCGGCGGACACGTCACCTCCGGACCCAACGCGTCGCAGCTGATCATCACCTCAGACGGCGCCTCGACCATCAAGGTGACCGTCACGGCGTCCTAGGCGTTCTAGGCACCCTAGGGCCGCGGGCGCTCGGGCAGCGGTATCGGCGGTGCGCTGGCGCGCACCGTCTGGCGAACCTCGCCGAGGCCCTGCACCTGCAGAGTCACCACGTCACCGTCGCTCAGCCAACCCGGAAACGGTTGCGGCAGGGCGGGATCGAGGTGTTCGAGCAGTGTGCAAGAGGGTACGGTGCCGGACCCGAAGACGTCACCCGGCTCCAGCGGCACCCCGCGCGATGCATAGCTGATGATCTCGCCGAAGGTCCAGTCCATGGCCTCGGTCGACCCGAGGCCCACGATCACGTCGTTGACGATCGCGGTGACGTGCAGGCTGAGTCTGCCGTTGCGGCGGTAGGGCTCCAGCTCGTCGGGGGTGACCAGGTAGGGCCCCAGCGTGACCCCGCTGTCCTTGCCCTTGGCCTGCCCGATGGCCAGCACCCCCTCCTGAGCCTGCAGGTCCCGCGCCGACCAGTCGTTGAAAATGGTGTAGCCGATGATCGCCTGCTCGGCTTGCTCCACCGACAGGTTCGCCCCGGCCGTGCCGATGACCGCGGCGACCTCCAGCTCGAAGTCCTGGCAGACACTGCCGGGTGCCATGGGGACATCGTCGTAGGGACCCAGAACCGTTGCCGGGCAGGCGAAATAGAATGCTGGTATTCGATACCAGGTGTCGTCGAGCTCGCGGCTGCGTCCGGTCGCGGCCAGGCAGTTGCGCATGTGGTCCAAAAAGCACAGGCTGTCGCGGATCGACGGCGGACGCGGGATCGGCGCCATCAGCGCCGCCTGGTCGGCCCGTACCGTCGCCGACGGGGCGTTCAACGCCCGTTCGCCGGCGTCGCGCAGTCCGTCGGGGCCGAGCCGGATCAATTCCAGCAATGTCACACCGGGCGGCAGCGCATGGATCACGCCCTCGTCCAGCACTCCCGTGCGCTCACCGTCTTCGCTTCGATAGGTCACCCATCGCACCGGTCAATCCTCACCCACCACATCGTCGGGGGCCTTATCGGGCCGCAGTCCACGCCAGCTGGGCTGACGCAGTCGGCCATCGCCGGTCCGCTCGCTGAAGCGCACCTCCCCCACCACGGTCGGCTCCACGAATGTGACGCCCTTGGCGTCCGCCGTGGGAAGCGGTGCCCCGAAAGGTGATTCACCGGCACGCAGCGGCACCAACATCTTCTTCAGGGCGGCCAGCTGACGCTCGGTGAAACCGGTACCGACCCGGCCGACAAAACGCAGGCCGTCACCGTCGGGAATGCCCATCAGCAGCGACCCGATCCCCCCGCTCGTGCCTTTCCGAGCGCTCTCCCTTCTGGCCCGCCAGCCGCCGATCACCACCTCCTGGGTCCGCCAATACTTCTCCTTGACCCACGCCGTCGAACGACGCCCGGCCTGATAGGGCGAATCCCACTTCTTGGCGACCACCCCTTCCCAGCCCAGCCGGCGAGACTGGTCGAGCGCCTTCGCGCCGTCGGACGTCAGGAGGTCTTTGACCACCAGATCGGTTCCGCGCGCAAGGGTTTCCAGGAGACGGCGACGATCTCGATAGGCCACCCGCAGCAGCGGGCGCCCGTCGAGAAAGAGCAGGTCGAAAGCCCAGAACTGCAGGCGGGCCGAACGGGCGCTGTTCTGCATCTCGGCGAAGCTGGGGACACCGTGGTCGTCGAGCGCGACGAGTTCACCATCGAGCACCACGTGGTGCTCGGCCAGGTCGGCGGCTGGAAACGGCAGCTGCGGGTATTCGCCGGTGACGTCGCGTCCGCTGCGGGCACGCAATCGGACCCGGCCGTGGTCGGCTTCCACCAACAGCCGGTACCCGTCCCATTTGCCTTCGAATGCCCACTGGCCGGCGTCCAAGCGCGTCACCGAGCCGTGAGTGGCCAGCATCGGCGCCAGCTCGTTGAACGTGAATGCCTGCTGGTCTTTCATCCGGTGCGCCAGCCACTGATCTCCGCCGGTACGGATCAGTGCGTATCGCCCGGAGATCCGGCTGCCGGCCAGTACGACGATCACCTCCCCCTTCTCGGGGGTGTCCTCGAACTTCTCGGTCACGTAGGTACCCGAATCCCAGATATTCACCGTGCCGGCGCCGTACTCGCCTTTGGGGATGGTTCCTTCGAAGCGGCCGTACTCCAGCGGATGGTCCTCGGTGCGCACCGCGAGATGGTTGACCGACGTCGTGTCGGGGAGGTTCTTGGGCACCGCCCAGCTCATCAACACCCCATCGCGCTCCAGCCGGAAGTCGTAGTGCAGCCGGCGGGCGTGGTGCTCATGGATGACAAAGCTGTTGCCCTCCCCCGGCGCCGGTGCCGCGGCCGGGACGGGTTCGGGAGTCCTGCCTGCATCACGCTTGGATCGGTACACCGACAGTCGATCCTGCCCGGTCAGGGGGCGATCCAGGCCGGCCAACAGATCGCCGTCGCGGCCGACGCGGTCCAGCACCTCGTCAAACCGCAGCTGCCGCAGGTCCGGGTCGTCCAGCTCGGCCCAGGTGCGTGGGGCGGCGACCGTCGGGTGGTCGCGGCCGCGCAGCGAGTACGGCGCGATGGTGGTCTTGGCCGCATTGTTCTGACTCCAGTCGAGAAAGACCTTGCCGGCCCGCAGCTTCTTGGCCATGGTCGCGGTCACCAGCTCCGGCAGGGCGCTTTCGAGTTGTTGCGCAACGCGTTTGGCCACCGTGGCGGCACCGCTGCTGCTCACCGGACGCTCGAGGGCGGCGTACAGGTGCAAGCCCTTGCTGCCGCTGGTGACCGGGAAGGTGTCCAGGCCGAGCTCAGTCATCAGGTCGCGGATGGCGCGCGCCACTTCGGCGAGCTGGCTCATCGTTACGCCCTCGCCGGGGTCGAGGTCGAATACCAGCCGCGTCGCCAGACCTGGCTTGAGCACCTTCCCGCCGTGGGACCACTGCGCCTCGAAACGCCACTGCGGGACGTGAACTTCCAGTGCGGCCTGCTGGGCGATCCAGGCCAGGCCGTCAAGGTCCTCGACGATCGGATAAGTGGTGATGCCGGAGCGATGCTGAATTTCGGCGCGGGCCAACCAGCCCGGCGCCGAAGTGGCGAGCTGCTTTTCGAAGAACGATCCCTGATCGACACCGTTGGGCCAGCGTTTGCGCGTCACGGGGCGCCCCGCGATGTGCGGCAGCATCACTTCGGCGATCCGGGTGTAGTAGCCGTAGACCTCGGCCTTGGTGGTGCCCGTGGCGGGGTAAAGCACCTTGTCAGCGTTGGTCAGCTTGACCCGGGTCTGGACGGACTCAGCGGCCATCTCACCAACCTACGTCGCGCTAAAGCAGGTTATCGGCACTCTCGCGTGGGCATACTGGCCTCATGCGTTCCATCTGGAAGGGTTCGATCGCATTCGGTCTGGTCAATGTGCCGGTGAAGGTCTATAGCGCCACCGAAGACCACGACATCAAGTTCCGTCAGGTGCACGCCAAGGATCACGGGCGGATCCGCTACCGGCGGGTGTGCGAGGAATGCGGGGAAGTCGTCGACTACGGCGACATCGCGCGGGCCTATGAATCCGATGACGGCCGGATGGTCGTGATCACCGACGACGACATCGCGAACCTTCCCGAGGAGCGCGACCACGAGATCGCGGTGCTCGAGTTCGTCCCCGCCGGCGACCTGGACCCGATGCTCTATGACCGCTCCTACTTCTTGGAGCCGGCCACAAAGTCGATCAAATCCTATGTGCTGCTGGCCAAGACACTCGCCGAGACCGATCGGGTGGCGATAGTTCATTTCACGCTGCGCAACAAGACCCGGCTGGCGGCGCTGCGGGTCAAGGATTTCTCCAAGCGCGACGTGATGATGGTGCACACCCTGCTCTGGCCAGACGAGATCCGCGACCCGGACTTCCCCGCACTGGACACCAAGGTGGAGATCAAGCCGGCCGAGCTGAAGATGGCCGGGCAGGTGGTCGACTCGATGGCCGACGATTTCGACCCCGACCGGTACCACGACACCTATCAGGAGCAGTTGCAGGAGTTGATCGCGGCCAAACTCGAAGGCGACGAGGCGTTCACCCCCGAGGAGCGCCCGGCTGAACTGGATGCGACCGAGGATGTTTCCGACCTGCTGGCCAAACTCGAAGCCAGCGTGAAGAAGCGGTCGTCCGCCGAGAAGAACCCGGCCAAGAAGACGGCCGCGAAGAAGGCTCCGGCGAAGAGAGCGGCGGCCAAGAAGTAACGGGCTTAACCGCTCGCAGTCACCGCGGGCCGCTGACGCACCCGTTGCGGCCACCAGAACCAGCGTCCTAGCAGCGCCGCGACGGACGGCGTCATGAACGATCGCACGATCAACGTGTCGAACAGCAGGCCGAGCGCGATCGTGGTGCCGATCTGGCCGAGGATCCGCAGGTCGCTGAAGATGAACGAGGCCATGGTCGCGGAAAACACCAGCCCGGCGGCGGTCACGACCGAGCCCGTGCCCCCCATTGCCCGGATGATCCCGGTGTTTATGCCGGCGCCGATCTCCTCGGAGAACCGCGAGATCAACAGCAGGTTGTAGTCCGAGCCCACCGCCAGCAACAGAATGACGGCCAGGGCCAACACGATCCAGTACAGATGGATGCCGAACAGGTACTGCCACACCAGCACCGACAGCCCGAACGAGGCGCCCAGCGAAAGCGCCACGGTGCCCACGATGACGATCGCGGCGACCAGGCTGCGGGTGATGATCATCATGATCAGCAGAATCAAGCTCAGTGCGGCGATTCCGGCGATCAGCAGGTCGTAGCGGGCAGCGTCGGCGATGTCCTTGTAGGTCGAGGCGGTGCCGGCGAGATAGATGTGTGAGCCCTGCAACGGGGTTCCCTTGACCGCTTCTTTGGCGGCATTGCGAATCGAATCGATGTGCGCGATGCCCTCGGGGGTTGCCGGATCACCCTCGTGGGTGATGATCATCTGCGCCGCTCTGCCGTCCGGCGACAGGAACAACTTCATCCCGCGTTTGAACTCGGCGTTGTCGAACGCTTCGGGCGGCAGGTAGAAGGAGTCGTCGTTCTTGGCTTCGTCGAAGGCCTGGCCCATGGCGGCCGGGTTGTCGTTGGCGGCGGCGGACTGGTCGCTGATCCCGGAGTTGGTGGCGTAGTTGTTCAGCGCCAGATCGCGGTTGACACGCTGACTTTCGATCTGGGACGGAATCAGCTCCACCAACTGCGGTTGCAGGGCGTCCAACTTGTCCAAGGTGGTCGTGAGCTGTCCGAGTTTCTCGCTGAGCTTGTCGATGCCGTCCTGCAGGTCGAACACGTTGCGCAGCGCCGCACACACCGGGATGTCGTAGCAGTGCGGTTCCCAGTAGAAGTAACTGCGGATCGGACGGAAGAAGTCGTCGAAGTTCGCGATCTGGTCACGCAGATCGTTGGTGAGGTCGACGGTGTCGTGAAAGCTCTGGGTCTCGGAGTGGGTGGCGTCGGCCAGCTGCTGCTGCAGCGCGTATTGCTGTTCCAGCGTGTGGATCGACTTCTCGGCTTCGGCCGCCTGCTTGAGCAGATCGGCCGCCCGATCCATCTGGTACTTCAGATTCTGGGTCTGGGCGACACTGCCCTGGCCGACCGAAAACGGTATCGACGTGTGCTTCAGCGGTGTGCCCAACGGGCGTGTCATCGACTGCACCTTGGCGATACCCGGCGTGTGGAACACGGCCTTAGCGACGCGTTCCAAGACCAAGAAGGACGCCGGGTTGCGCAGGTCGTGGTCGGCTTCGATCATCAGCAGCTCGGGGTTCAGCCGAGCTTGCGAGAAGTGGCGTTCGGCGGCCGCGTACCCGATGTTGGCCGGGGCACGATCCGGCATGTAGATCCGGGCGTCGTAGCTGGTCTTGTAGCCCGGCAGGGCCAGCAGCCCGATCAGGGCCACGCCGCACGCCACCACCAGGATCGGCCCGGGCCACCGGACGATGGCGGCACCGATCCGGCGCCAGCCGCGGGTCCGCATCGCCTGGGTGGGCTCGAAGAATCCGAACCGACTGCCCAGCGTGAGCACCGCCGACGTCAGGGTGAGCGCGGCGATCAGCGCGACGAAAATGCCGATGGCGGCGGGCAGCCCCAGGGTGTGGAAGTAGGGCAGCCGGGTGAAGGTCAGGCAGTACACGGCACCGGAAATGGTCAGGCCCGAGCCGATCACGACGTGGGCGGTGCCGCGGTACATGGTGTAGAAGGCCGTCTCGCGATCTTCACCAGCCGCGCGCGCCTCCTGGTAGCGGCTGATGATGAAGATCGCGTAGTCGGTTCCCGCGGCGATCGCCAGCAGGGTCAGCAGATTCGTTGAGTACGTTGATAATCCGATGATCTCGCGGTACCCGAGCAACGCGACGAATCCACGCGCGGCAGCCATCTCGATGGCCACGGTGAGCAGCGCGAGCACGGTGGTGCCGACCGAGCGGTAGACCGCGAACAGCATGAGCGCGATCACCAGGAAGGTGATCGCGGTGACCTTGTTGGTGCCCTCGCTACCGACCGAGAACTGGTCGGCGACCAGCGGGGCCGCGCCCGTAACGTAGGCGTGAACGCCGGGCGGCGCCGGCGTCTGCTCGACGATCGCGCGGACGGCGGCCACTGACTCATTGGCCAACGTCTCGCCCTGGCTTCCGGCCAAAAACACCTGCGCCAGTGCCGCTTTCCCGTCGTTACTCTGCGAGCCGGCGGCAGTCAGCGGGTCGCCCCAGAAGTCCTGGATGTGCTGGACGTGACGGGTGTCGTCCGCAAGCTTGGCGACCAGGGTGTCGTAGAACCGGTGGGCGTCGGCACCCAGCGGCGCCTCGCCTTCGATGACGATCATCGCCGCGCTGTCGGTGTCGTACTGCTGGAACACTTTTCCGATGCGCTTCGCCGCCTGATACGACGGCGCGTCGTGCGAGCTCATCCCCACGTTGTGGGCTTCGGCCACGACCTCCAGTTGCGGCACGAGGCTGTTCGTCACGGCGGCCAGCGCCACCCAGAACAGCACGATCGGCAGCGCCAGTCGGCGGATGGTGCGTGGCCAGAACGGCGGCCGGCCGGACTCGCTCATCCGGACTTGTCCAGGCAGTAGATGTAGGCGCTCACGGCGTTCGCGGTCCTCTCGTCCTTGAGCTCGCCGTCGATCACGATGCGACAGCCCAGCGTGTCGCCGTTGCCCTGTGCCCGCAGATCGGCGATGACGGCCGGCTCTGTCGTCGTCGCCTGATATCTCCAGGGCAACGGGGCATCGATGACCTGCACAGGAGCGGCATTGACATCGAGATAGTTGATGGTGGCCACCGCCCCCGGTGCGCCGAAGACCTCGTAGACGACGTCCTTGGGGTTGAACGGGACGATGTCCTCGGCGGCGTCACTACTAGTCGATGTGGTGTCACCCGAGCCGAAGATGCCGTGCAGTCGGTATACGCAGAACGCCGCGACGGCGACTACCGCGACCGCCACCAGAACCATCCACCCGCGCCGGACCAGGAGGAAAAGCGACGGTCTCTTCACCGGAAGCCTCCCGGTATCGGTGGGCTGCTCGAATGAAAATTAGCGTACGGTACCGAACCGTACGGTTCAATAGCGCGCCGCGCCCCGATGGCGCGCGAGGCGACGTCAGTCGGCGCGGCGGGTAAGACCCGGCAGAACCACCTGATCGACGAGGTCGGCCACGGTATGCGCCGTGGGCATCCGGCCCGAGACCAGGGACCGGAAGATCAGATATCCCGGCAACACGTCCCACAGGTCGTCGTCGATGGCGTCGGCGCCGATCTCCCCGCGGTCGACGGCTTGCCCCAGAATGTGCAGGACCAGCGCCTTGCGCTGATCGACGAAGTTACTCTGCATCACCTCGTTCAGCGCCGGGTTCCGCGACACCTCCACCAGAACCGCACGCAGCGTGCCGGCATGCTGCGCGACCTGTTGGCAGACCAACTCGCCCAGCCGCAGCAGATCGCCGCGCAGCGTGCCGGTGTCGGGCGGGACCGCGACCTGGCGGATGCCCTCGGTGAATGCGGCCAACACCAACTCGGCCTTCGACGGCCAACGCCGGTACACGGTGGCCTTGCTCGCTCGCGCGGCAGCCGCGACAGCATCAACCGTCAGCCGGTCGTAGCCGTTCTCCTGCAGCAGCGCCAGGGTGACTTCCAACAGCTCGACCTCACGCGGCGACCACGTCTGGGCGCCCGCAACGTCGATGTCCTGGCTCACGGCATCAACCATAGAATGCCGCCGACGTACCCACGGGACAACGCCCAACGACAAATTAGAACGTGTTGCAGAAAACTGCTTCACGGCGTTGTCAATTCTTGTTACGGTGGCGCGGTGATATTCGACAAATTCCGAATCGACAACCAAACAGCCGTGGTCACCGGCGCTGGCCGGGGCTTAGGCGCCGCCATCGCGGTGGCATTCGCCGAAGCCGGCGCCGACGTGGTGATCGCATCGCGCACCCAATCCGAACTAGAGGCCGTCGCACAGCAGGTCCGCGCGGCGGGTCGTCGTGCCCACATCGTGGTCGCCGATCTGGCCCAGCCCGAGGAGACGGCCAAGCTGGCCGCCGAAGCGGTCGAGGCGTTCGGCAGGCTCGACATCGTCGTCAACAACGTCGGCGGAACCATGCCCAACACCCTGCTGACCACGTCGACCAAAGACCTCAAAGACGCGTTCACGTTCAACGTCGCCACCGCCCATGCGCTGACCATCGCGGCGGTGCCGCTGATGCTGGAGCACTCCGGTGGCGGATCGTTCATCAACATCACCTCCACCATGGGCCGGGTGCCCGGGCGCGGATTCGCCGCCTACGGCACCGCCAAGGCCGCGCTGGCCCACTACACCCGGCTGGCCGCACTGGACCTGTGCCCGAAGATCCGCGTCAACGCCATTGCCCCGGGATCGATCATGACCTCGGCGCTGAACGTGGTGGCCGCCAACGAAGAGCTGCGCACCCCGATGGAGAAGGCCACGCCGATGCGTCGTCTCGGTGACCCCGAGGAGATCGCGGCCGCCGCCCTGTACCTGGCTTCCCCGGCCGGTAACTACCTGACCGGCAAGGTGCTCGAAGTCGACGGCGGCATCACCTTCCCGAACCTTGACCTGCCCGTCCCGGACCTGTGAGGAACTGCTGACCTATGACGACCGCAACGACGATGCAGAGCGAAGCGATGAGGAGGAGTGGCGAACGATGACACTGCGTGTTGCTCAGATCGGCACCGGCAACGTCGGTGTCCACGCACTGAAAGCGCTGATCACCAACCCCGAGTTCGAACTGACCGGGGTGTGGGTGTCCTCGGACGCCAAGGCCGGTAAGGACGCCGCGGAACTGGCCGGCGTGGAGACGGCGACCGGCGTGACCGCGACGACCGACCTGCAGCAGGTGCTCGACACCAAGCCCGACTGCGTGGTCTACACCGCGCTGGCCGACAACCGGCTGGTCGAGGCGCTGGAGGACTTCAAGCGCATCCTGAACGCCGGCATCAACGTCGTCGGCAGCAGCGCGGTGTTCCTGCAGTACCCGTGGAACGTCATCCCCGCGGAGATGCTGACCCCCATCGAGGACGCCGCCAAGGCCGGCAATTCGAGCTTGTTCATCAACGGCATCGACCCGGGCTTCGCCAACGACCTGCTGCCCCTGGCGCTGGCCGGCACCTGCCAGAGCATCCAGCAGATCCGCTGCATGGAGATCGTCGACTACGCCACCTACGACAGCGCGGCCGTCATGTTCGACGTGATGGGCTTCGGACAGTCGATGGACGAGACCCCGATGCTGCTGCAGCCCGGCGTGCTCAGCCTGGCGTGGGGTTCGGTGGTGCGCCAGCTCGCAGCCGGCCTGGGCCTGGAACTCGACTCGGTCGAGCAGTCCCACATCCGGGTGCCCGCGCCGGAGGACTTCTCGATTTCCTCGGGTGACATCGCGAAAGGCACCGCCGCGGCGTTGCGGTTCGAGGTACGCGGGATGGTTGACGGCAAGGCCGCCGTGGTCCTCGAGCACGTCACGCGGCTGCGCGAAGACCTGTGCCCGGACTGGCCGCAGCCGGCCCAGGAAGGCGGTTCGTACCGCGTCGAGGTGACCGGGGAGCCGTCGTACGCGCTGGACCTGTGCCTGTCCAGCCCCAACGGCGACCACAACCACGCCGGCCTGGTGGCCACCGCGATGCGGGTCGTCAACGCGATTCCCGCGGTGGTTGCGGCCGAGCCGGGCATCCGGACCACGCTGGACCTGCCGCTGGTCACCGGCCGCGGCCTCTATAACGCCGGCTGACCACAGCGGCGCCGTGACCGCGGACCGTCGGCGAAATTCCGGTTACCCTGACTTTCCTGTTCGTTAATCCGGATGGAAAGGGTGTCGGTGGCCGCAGACACCGCGGTTCGACTGAAGCCGGGCTGGGCATTGCTCGGCCCGGCTTTCGTCGCTGCGATCGCCTACGTTGACCCGGGCAACGTTGCCGCCAACGTCAGCGCGGGAGCGAAATTCGGTTTCCTGCTGGTGTGGGTCATCGTCGCGGCCAACATCATGGCCGCGCTCGTGCAGTACCTGTCGGCCAAGCTCGGATTGGTGACCGGACGCTCGTTGCCGGAGGTGATCGGCGCCCACAGCCGAAAGCCGGTCCGGATCGCCTATTGGTTCCAAGCCGAATTGGTAGCCATGGCAACAGATCTCGCCGAAGTGGTGGGCGGTGCGATCGCGTTGAACCTGATCTTCGGACTACCGCTGGTGCTTGGCGGCCTCATCACCGGGGTGGTGTCGATGGCGCTGCTGGCGGTCGGTGACCGGCGCGGGCCGCGGGTTTTCGAGCAGGTGACCAGCGGGCTGCTGATCATCATCGCCATCGGATTCCTGGCCAGCCTGGTGGTCGCCCCACCGGCGCCCGCCGACGTCGCGGCGGGCCTGCTGCCCCGCTTCGACGGCACCGAGAGCGTGCTGCTGGCCACCGCTATCCTCGGCGCGACGGTGATGCCGCACGCGGTGTACCTGCACTCAGGCCTGGCCCGCGATCGGCACGGGCAGCCCGAACCCGGACCGGCGCGACGACGGCTGCTGCGAGTGACGCGCTGGGACGTGGGCCTGGCGATGCTGGTGGCCGGAACGCTGAACCTGGCCATGCTGGTGGTGGCCGCCAACAACCTGCGCGGCATGGACGACGCCGGTTCCATCGAGGGTGCACACGCCGCGGTCGGCAACACCCTGGGGCCGACAGTCGCACTGTTCTTCGCGATCGGACTGCTGGCCTCGGGATTGGCGTCGACCTCGGTGGGCGCCTATGCCGGCGCGATGATCATGCAGGGCCTGTTGCGGGTGTCGGTTCCGCTGCTCTGGCGCCGGTTGATCACGCTGGGCCCGGCGCTGGCGATCCTGGCCCTCGGAATCGAGCCCACCCGGGCACTGGTGATCTCGCAGGTGGTGCTGTCCTTCGGCATCCCGTTCGCGCTGGTACCGCTGATCCGGGTGACCGGCGACCGGGCGCTGATGGGTGCCGACGCCAACGGGCCGCTGACCTCGGCCGTCGGTTGGGCGATCACCGCGGTGATCGGGACGCTCAATGTGGCGCTGATCTATCTGACCGTGCGCTAGGTGTACTGACCTGACGGCTCCACCTTTCCTGCCGAGCGTTCTTTCGACGTTAACTCCTGCGCCGCCCACCCTTCCCGCCCACGTCGATAACCGCTCCTAGCGTGACTATTGCGCGTTCGTCGTCGAAGTAGTTCGTCGTCGAAGGAGTTGATGGGCTAATTGCATCCGATTGCGCCGACGTGGCTGGCTTCGCCGCCCGAGGTCCATTCCGCATTGCTGAGCAGTGGACCGGGCCCGGGGGCGCTGATCGCCGCCGCGTCAGCGTGGTCATCATTGAGCTCTGAATACGCCTCGGCAGCGGCGGATTTGAACACCACCCTGGGCACCGTTCAGACCGGAATCTGGATGGGACCAAGCGCAGAACGCTATGTGACTGCACACCAACCATATTCGGCGTGGCTCATGCAGGCCAGCACCGACAGTGCGCGCGCCGCCGCCCAACACGAGATCGCCGCGGCGGCCTACGCCAGCGCTTTGGCCACCATGCCGACCATGGCCGAGCTGGCGGCCAATCACGCCACGCACGCGATCCTGGTGGCGACGAACTTCTTCGGTATCAACACCATCCCGATCGCCCTCACCGAAGCCGACTACACCCGGATGTGGATCCAGGCCGCCGTCACAATGGGCACGTATCAAACGATTTCGGACACGGCATTGGCCGCCGTGCCCCGCACACCGTCGCCGCCGCCGATCTTGGCGTTCGAGAGCGACGGAGGCGACGATGACGGCGGCGCCGGCGGCAACCCAGCCGACGCCCTTGCGGCCCTGTACGAAACCCTGGCGATCTTCCTCGAGATCGCCGACATCCTGGACGGCCCGATCATCGCGATCATCGTGGAGATCGTGAATCGCATCATCGAGGCCATCAACGCCGCGGCATCCCAGGTCGCGAACGTGCCACCCATGGCGCCGGTGATCGCGGCCGTGGCAAGACCCGTCACCGTGGTCGCGGCAAGGGTGCCGGCGGTGCTCATGGCGCCACCCCCCGATGACGTGCCGGCAGCGGGATTTGCGCCGGGCTCGCCGACTCCCGCCACCTCGGTCACTGCCACCACCCCGACTCCCGCCACCCCCGCCCTCATCCCGACAGCCGTAGCTATCGCTCCGGCTGTCCGCGCGGCGGCACCGTCTGGCCACGGTCCCGACAAAGGGTTCGGCCCCACGCTCAACGACCGGGAAGCGGCGCCCGCCGCGGGCGTTCGGACCCGGAAGGCCGCCTCGAGCCCAGCGCGTCGCCGACGCCGCACCGCGGCCAAGGAGCCCGGCGCCACCATGGCCATGGACTCCGAACCACTCGTACCCGATGCACCAACGCCCCCACCGTCGACGGCGGCGTCCGACCGTAACGCGGGCGCCTTGGGCCTGGCCGGAACCCAATCGCGAGGCAGCGGGGAACCCGCAACCGGCTTGGCGACGTTGGACGAGGACGCCTTCGGCAGCGGCCCGACGGTTCCGATGCTGCCCACCACCTGGACCGCGGAGCCGAAACCACCGTCCGGTTCGTAAGTTTGTTAAATAGACTAATTAATTGCTAGACTAAGCAAATCGCCCTGTCCATCACCTCAAGGAGCGCTCAATGGCACGCACCGACAACGACACCTGGGACCTGGCCACCAGCGTGGGAGCCACCGCGACGATGGTCGCCGCCGCCCGGGCGATCGCCACCAACGCCGACAATCCCCTGATCGACGACCGCTTCGCCGAGCCACTGGTCCGGGCGGTCGGCGTCGACTTCTTGACCAAATGGGCCGGCGGGGAGCTGGCGGGCACCGATCTCGACGACCACGAGTCCGGCTGGAAGCTCGGGCAGATGCCCGATGCGATGGCCGCCCGCACCCGCTTTTTCGACGCATTCTTCGCCGACGCCACCCAGGCCGGCATTCGCCAGGCAGTGATCCTCGCATCGGGTCTGGATGCACGTGCCTACCGACTGACGTGGCCCTCCGGCATGACGATCTTCGAGATCGACCAACCCGCGGTGCTGGCATTCAAGACCGCGACGCTGGCCGACTTGGGCGCCGAGCCCACCGCCGATCGCCGCGGCGTCGCCGTCGACCTGCGAGATGACTGGCCGGCCGCGTTGATCGAGGCGGGGTTCGACCGCACCCAGGCCACCGCATGGATCGCGGAGGGACTGCTCGGCTATCTCCCGCCCGAAGCACAGGACCGGCTGCTGGACAACATCACCGCACTGAGTGCCGACGGCAGCCGACTGGCCACCGAGGCCATTCCGAACATCTCGGCGGCCCAGCACGAGCAGGCCAAGGAGATGATGCGCAGCGCCACCGAGAAATGGCGAGCGCACGGCTTCGACCTGGAGTTCTCCGAGCTCGGATACGAAGGTGAGCGCAACGACGTCGCCGACTACCTCAACGCCTTGGGCTGGACCTCGACGGGCCAGACCATGACCGAGTTGCTGACGCAGTACGGACGTCCGACGCCCGCACGGGGCGCCGACTCGGTGTCGATGGCCGACACGACCTACTACACCTCGATCAAGGGCTAGGCGGAGACGGTCTCGCGCGCCTTGGCCTTCTCTTCGTAGTAGGTGGCCCGCTCGTCGACCATCTTCATGAAGCCGATCACCTGCTCGCGAGCCTCGTCGCCCGCAGCACCGAAGTCGTTGCGCTCTTGGATCTTCCAGAAACGCAGCACCGGCTGGATGACGTCGTCGTGGTGGATGCGCAGGTCGTAGATGCCGGCCTTGGCGATCAGGATCGCGTTCTCCTGGAAACCGGGCATGTTCATCCCGGGCATTGAGAAGCCGAGCACCTCGTCGCGGATCGCGCACATGGCCTCGTCCGGGGCGATGTCGAGGGCCGCCTGCATCAGGTTGCGGTAGAACACCATGTGCAGGTTCTCGTCGAGGGCGACCCGGGCCAGCAACTGGTCGGCGAGGGGGCATCCGGAGGCCTTGCCGGTGTTGCGGTGCGACACCCGGGTGGCCAGTTCCTGGAACGACACATACGCCAGCACCTGCAGCGCGGACTTACCCCCGGCGTCATAGCCGGCGACGGTGTGCTGCATCCGCATGGTCTCGAGGTTCACCGGGTCGATACCGCGGGTGACGATGAGGTAGTCGCGCAGCGCGATGCTGTGGCGGCCCTCCTCGGCGGTCCACTGGCCCACCCAGGTGCCCCAGGCGCCGTCACGGCTGAAGGTGGTGGCGATCTCGCGGTGGTAGGACGGCAAGTTGTCCTCTGTCAACAGGTTCACCAGCAATGCAGCCTTGGCGACCGGGTCCAGCGGCGAGTCTTCGGGGACCCAGTCCTCGCCTCCGAGGAACGCGAAGTCGCGCCCCTTGCTCCATGGCACGTAGTCGTGCGGCAGCCACGGCTTGGCGGCCTTGAGATGCCGATTGAGGTTCTGCTCGACAATCGGTTCCAGCTCATGAAGCAACGCCGTCTGGACATTCACCATCGTTTTTAGTCCCCTCCTGATCGACAGGTGGGCTGTCGTTTGGCCCCCCAGCCAACCTACGGTCCCGTAGGTTTGGTCCACGGTAAGCAGCCGCGCCGACCCGTGTCAACCGTTAACTTAGCTGCCTTGGTGCGCTCCGTGCTGAAAACCCGCTTTCCCACCAGCCGCAGCAGCCGCCGATCCCGGCCAAATGGCGGCGACCCGCTAGGGCGCCGCTCGACCTTCCGACTGCCGCTTGAGCCCGTCAGCCTCCATATCGACGTAGCGACGAATCCGACCGCCGGCCAGCAGGCCGGCCAGCCAGGCCATCGGACCGGTCAACGTAAAGGTCAGCACGGCCCGCACCCCCGACCCGGTCGGCGACAACTCGTGGAAGCCGGTGAAGCGGATGCCCGCCGTCGACGCCGTCCAGGTGAAGGAGCGCTCGTCGACCAGTTCGGTGACGGTCCACACCATCGGGCGACCAGCAGGCTGGCGGACACGGGCGGTACTGCCGACTCGCAGCGGACCCGAGTCGAGGCGGGTGATCTCACGCATCGACGTCGTCCAGTCCGGCCAATGCTCGACATCGGTCAGGACGGCCCAGACATCGCTGGGACAGGCCGCGATGGGATCGGTGCGGGTGTAGTGCATCGGCGCCCCCTTCCCCTCAACGGCACGCTACCCAAGTTCGGCGGCCACCCGGGCACGTTCGCGCATCGAGGCGACCACTCCCCCGTCGGCGAGGATGTCGGCGCCGGTGAGGTAGCGGCACTTGTCGCCGGCGCAGAAGGCGAACAGCTCGGCCATCTCCTCGGCCGTACCCCACCGCGGGATCAGCGCGTCGGGCATCATCAGGCCCACCCCGGCCTTCTCTTCGCGCCGGCCCATCTCGGTATCGATGTTGCCTGGCGACACCGACACGATGCGCAGCCCGCGCCCGCCGAAGCGTTCGGCCTGCGAGGCGCAGTACCACTTCACGAAGGCCTTGCTGACCGTGTACGAGAAGCCCGAGCGCATCTGCTCGGGTGCGTTGTTGCAGTACGCCGTCATCGCGGCCACGAAGGCGTCGCCGTCGCTGTACGCCAGCGGGAACTGCTTGGTGGGGTACGCCTTGTCGGGCAGCAGCTGCGCGGCCATCGAAGCCACGTTGACGATCACCGCGCCGTCGGGCGCGACGTCGTGGAACACCTCGTTGACGACGAGGGTGCCGAACGCGTTGATCCGCATGACGAACTCGGCGTCGCCCATGCTCGGGCTGACCCCGGCGGTGTGGATTACCGACGCCAGCGGCCCAAGGCCCGATGCGGTGTCGAACAGCCGCATGACCGCGTCACGATCGGTGACATCGCAGTTGACGGCGGTCGCGGCGAAACCGAGTTCGGAGAGCGCGACCTGCGCGGAGTCGAGCCGCTCCTGCCGAACATCGCACAGCACCACCGTGTGATCTCGACCGAGGATCTTGGCCGTCGCCAGGCCCATGCCGCCCGCGCCTCCGGTGATCACTGATACTGAAGCCATAACTGGACGGTAGACGGCTGCGCATCAGTGCCGGTCGACTGGGTGATGCGGAGAGTCGAAATGACCGATCTGTCAGGCAAAGTGGCGCTGGTAACCGGTGCGTCGTCCGGCCTGGGCGCGGCGACTGCCCAACTGTTCGCCGCCCGCGGCGCGACGGTGTTCGGGTTGGCGCGCGACGCCGAGCGGTTGGCCACGGTGTTCGCCGACGTTCCCGGCGGGCAGTACGCCCCCACCGACATCAGCACCGCGGCAGCCTGTGCTGCGGCGGTCGAGCAATGCGTCGCCCAGTTCGGCCGGCTCGATGTTCTGGTCAACGTCGCCGGCGCCCATCAGATGCGCCACACGCAGGCCGTCACCGACGACGAGTGGGCCCATGATCTGGCGGTCAACCTCAACGGGCCGTTCTTCCTGTGCCGCGCGGCGCTGCCGCACCTGCTGGAGACCGCCGGCAATATCGTCAACGTCGCCTCGATCGCCGGGGTGGAGGGGCAGGCGTACTCGGCGGGCTACTGCGCAGCCAAGCACGGGCTCGTCGGGCTCACCCGGGCATTGGCCGTGGAGTTCACCGCGGAGAAGCTGCGCGTCAACGCGATCTGCCCAGGCGGGATGCTGACCCCGCAGGTGACCAACTTCCAGCTTCCCGAGGGCGCCGACGTCAACCTGATCATGCGGGTGGCTTCGCCACGCGGGATGAGCGCCCCGAGTGACGTCGCCGAGGTGATCGCCTTTTTGGCCAGCGATGCCGCGGCCGCGGTGCACGGCGCGGTCTATATGACCGACAACGGGAAAACGGCCGGGTAGGCGGTCGCGGCATCACCCGCCGTTGTCGGGCGGCGGCGCTAGCGTGCGGGTCATGGAACCGAAACCGGACCCTGCTGCGACACGTCCCGTCCTGCCCGAGGGTTATGGATTGCCGAGTTCAGTAGAGGGCTTGTTGAGCTGGTCAGACGTGGAACAGCGACTGCTGGCCGCACAGCACTATTGGTTGAGCACGGTGCGCCCGGACGGCACCCCGCATTCGGTGCCGCGCTGGGGCGTGTGGCTCGACGGCCGGTTCTACTACGACGGCGCGCCAACCACCCGCCACGCACGCAACCTCCAAGGCAATCCGGCCTGCACGCTGACGCTCGAAAGCGGTACGCAGGTGGTGATCGTCGAGGGCGTCTCCACCGCGACCTCGGCAGACCCGGACGGCCTCGGCGCCCGGCTCGCGACCGCGTTTGAGAAATACCACCCGCAGTACGCTCCCAGCCCCGATGCCTGGTCGGGGCAGGACGGCGGCGGACTGCGCATGCTCATCCCCCGGCGAGCACTGGCCTGGTTCGCGTTCCCGACCGACTGCACCCGCTTCACCTTCTGACCGAGGTCCGCGTTTGGCATCCGCGGCGCGGCTGGCGGATTAGCATCCGCGGGTATGGCGCAGCGAGCACGGATGCGCACGGCGTTGGCAGCGGCAGCGGCAGCGGCAGCCAACGCGTGTCTGTCGGCGGCAAAGTACGGCATCACTCACATCGACTCCGCACCGTCGGACAGCTTCGACGATCCGATCCCGCGGGGGCACCTTTCACCTCGACCGCTATCCGAGCTGCCGGCGGTCCGGTCAACATCATCACGCCGGCGCCCCACCGATCCGAACTTCCGGTGGGTGTCCTCGAGCCCGGGCGTCCGCGACGTCGAAGCTCCTGGGGTGCAACCGATTTCCACGCAGCAACTCGATGCGGTGCTGAGCCAGCAATGCACCGACGTCGGCCAGGCGATGTGGTGTCCACCTCGATGGTCCCGGCGGCATCCGCGACGTCGCGGATCATCGTCCTGAACGGCTACACCGAAGCCGACGGCTGGGAGGTGACCGGGCTGGATTGGCAGACCGGGGAGACGGTGCACCGCACCATCTTCGGTCAGTCGAATCTGGGCAACGGCGCGTACGCCCTGATCGAGGGACTGCCCAACGGGGACCTGCTGTTCGGGCAGCGTGGGCGGACCACTGCGCGCAACGATCGCGAAGTAGCCGGCCGGGCTGCTCAGCGCAGCGGCAACCCCGTCAGCGCCCGGGCGATGACCAGCCGCTGGATCTCACTGGTGCCCTCGAAGATGGTGAAGATCTTCGCGTCGCGGTGCATTCGCTCGACCGGGTAGTCGCGGGTGTAGCCGTTGCCGCCGAGAATCTGGATCGCCTCGTCGGTGACGTAGACAGCGGTCTCGCTGGCGAACAGCTTGGCCATCGAGCCCTCGGCGTTGTCGAAGGCCTTGTTGTTGCGTCCCATCCAGCCCGCGCGCCACACCATGAGCCGGGCGGCGTCGATGCGGCTCTTCATGTCCGCCAACTTGAACGCCACCGCCTGGAACTCGCCGATCTTGCGACCGAACTGCTCACGCTGGCAGGCATATTCGAGGGCGTACTCGTAGGCGGCGCGGGCCACGCCGACCGCCATCGCGCCGACGGTCGGGCGGGTCCGTTCGAAGGTCTTCATCGCGGCCTGTCCCCCGGCCGACGCACCGGACTTGACCCGGGCGACGCGATCCTCGAATTTCTCCCGGCCACCGAGGATCATCTCCTCGGGCAACCGGACGTTGTCGAGCACGATCTCGGCGGTGTGCGAGGCCCGGATGCCGTGCTTCTTGAACTTCTGACCCTGCGCCAGGCCCGGAGTGCCCGGCGGGATCACGAAGCTGGTCTGTCCGCGCGAACCGAGTTCGGGATAGACCGAGGCGACCACGATGTGCACGTTGGCGATGCCTCCGTTGGTGGCCCAGGTCTTGGTGCCGTTGAGCACCCATTCGCGGGTCGCCTCGTCGAAGCGGGCACGGGTCCGGATCGCACCGACGTCGGAACCGGCGTCGGGTTCCGAGGAGCAGAACGCCGCGAGCTTGGGGTCATCAGCGGTGCCGAACATCTCCGGCAGCCATTGGCCCAGCTGTTCGGGAGTTCCGTTGCCCGCCAGGGCTGCGGCGGCAAGTCCGGTGCCCAGAATCGATAGGGCGATGCCGGCATCGCCCCAGAACAGCTCCTCGAACACCGTCAGCATGCCGATTCCGCTCGGTTCGGCGGCCTGGGTGGCGAACAGTTCCGGCGAGTACAGGCCGATCTTGGCCGCCTCCTGGATGACCGGCCACGGCGTCTCTTCGCGCTCATCCCATTCCGCGGCGGCCGGGCGGACGACCTCGGCGGCGAACTGGTGGACCCAGTCCCGCACCTCGATCACGTCATCGCTGAGCTCTACCGAGAACGACATGACTACTCCTGGAAGGACTGGGCGGACGCCACGGGACACTGTCGGGCTCGATTGTGACACCTCGTCCTGGCAGCGGTCAGGCAGCGTCAATTAACACGACACTCACCGACCGGGCCGGTGTAGCATTCCGATAGGCGATGAAGCCCGCCTCAACCGCCGCCTTCGGCTAATGGCTTCTACCCCGATCTAGTCGTGGTAGAAGGCGGTGCCGGATGATCCGCAGCAACTTCCCTTCCGTCGCGATAAGACCGGATTTCGGCGCACTTCCCCCAGAAGTCAATTCCGGGCGTATATATCTCGGCCCGGGCTCCGCGCCGCTACTGACCGCCGCAGGCGCCTGGGGCGTGCTCTCCGACGAGCTGTCCATCGCCGCAAGCGGCTACACCTCGGTCGTTTCGGAGCTGACCAGCCTTGCCTGGCTGGGACCGACATCGGTGGCGATGGCCGGGGCGGTAACACCGTTCGCGACCTGGCTTCATGAAACTGCCGGCGCCGCAGCCGAGATCGCCGGGCAGGCCCGAGCGGCGGCCGCTGCCTACGAGTTGGCCTTCGCGATGACAATTCCGCCACCAGTGATCGCCGCCAACCGCACGCTGCTGCTCACCCTGGTCGCCACCAATTTCTTCGGGCAGAACTCCCCGGCGATCGCCGCCACCGAAGCGCATTACGCGCAGATGTGGCTCCAAGACGCCACCGCGATGTACGTCTACTCCGAATCATCGGCAGTTGCATCGACGTTGCCGGGGTTCAGCGATCCCCCGCGCAGGCCCAATCCGGCTGCTACCACAGCCCAACAGATCCAGACGGTGTTGTCTTCACCACTGGCGCAGATCCTCGAACACGTCCCGAACGTGACCAACTCCGTGCTGTCCTCGGCGAACGCCGTCACCTCCGGCCGCGGAATCTCTGTCATCAACCTGCGGCTCGCGGCGCAAGAGGCCGTCGGGCCGCCCTCGCCGATTCGTTTGGTTGCCCGGCAGGCCGCAGCACCTCGCGCGGTCGCAGCCTGGGGACGGGCCAGGCCGATAGGAACGCTCTCCGCGCCACCGTCCTGGTTCGCCGCGGCACCCGAGGCACGGCCGGTTGAGCTGGCGCTGACGGATTCGGTGGTGAGCACCGCCCCGGCCGACTCGGCCGACCCCGCCGGCCGCGGCACCGTCTTCGGCCAGTCAATGCTGGGAACGCTGGCCCGGAACGAGCCCCGGTTCTCGCGCGCCAAAAGCAAACCGATCATCGTGCGTTCTCCGGCCGCCGGTTAGCGCACGTCATCCCAGAACCGATCAGGAAAGGATTCGTGTGCCATGTATTTCGATATGGACTTCGGCGTCCTACCACCGGAGATCAACTCGGCAAGGATGTACGGCGGACCCGGCAGCGGCCCGATGCTTGCAACGGCCAGCGCCTGGGACCAGCTTGCCCGCGAGCTGAATACGTCCGCAGCGTGCTGCCGCGCGGTGATCGCCGGCCTGGCCACCGACGCCTGGCGGGGTCCGTCGTCGGCGACGATGACCGGCGCGGCGGGCCGATA
Organism: Mycobacterium sp. SMC-19; assembly: GCF_045310815.1. Classification (NCBI taxonomy): domain Bacteria; kingdom Bacillati; phylum Actinomycetota; class Actinomycetes; order Mycobacteriales; family Mycobacteriaceae; genus Mycobacterium; species Mycobacterium sp. SMC-19. Next base: position 352,813 of record NZ_JBJIAM010000001.1, read on the forward strand.
CGTGGATTGGCTGCACGCGACCGCCGGGCAGGCCGAGCAGACCGCTGTCGCAGTCAGGGCCGCCGCGGCGGCCTATCAGACCGCGTGGGCGGCCACCGTCTCGCCGCCGCTGATCGAGGCGAACCGGCTGCAGTTGAGGACGTTGGTCGCCACCAACTTCTTCGGGCAGAACAGCCCGGCGATCGCCGCCACCGAAGCTGACTACGAGCGGATGTGGGCACAAGATGCCGCCGCCATGCGCAGCTACGCGGTATCGGCATCGGCCGCCTCGACGCTGACACCGTTCAGCGCTCCGCCCGCGGTGACGACGACGGCCGCTGCGACCCCGGCGGCAGCGACAGTGGATCCCGCCACGCTGCTGTCCTTGGCGCTGGACGTCCCGTCGTTGACCAGTGCGGCTGCGTCGACGACGAGCTCCACCTTCTCGGGGGCCGCCATCCAGACCACCAACCACGCACTGGCGGTCAACGCGATGCGCGACGGGCAGCAGGGCATCGGACCGTTCATCGTGAGCGCGAACCGGCCCGTAGCGGCTACCGGTCCGGTACTCGTTGCCGCGCCTACGGTTTCAGCGCTGATAGGCCGGGCCAGCGCGGTCGGCAGACTGTCGGTGCCGCAAGGCTGGGCGGCCATGCAGCCTGCAGCGGATCCCGCTCCGGGCCTCATCCCGCGCTCCCAGAGCCCGGCGACTGGGCCGACGGCGTCGCAGGCAGTGCCGCCGGGCGTGTTCGGCGAAGCCATGCTGGGCACCCTGGCCGGGCGCGGAGCCAACAACGCGGCGGCGAAACATCTACGGCGCAGCGTCATACCCCGGTCACCGGCGGCCGGCTGATACCGCTCACGCCCAGATAGCCTGCCCCGCAATGCTACCGACGTAGTAGGCACCAAGTCCGCAGCTCAAGGTGAGCACCAGATTGGCCACCGCGTAGAGCCGTGCGCCGGCACCGGCGAGCTGCAAGGTCTCGTAGGAGAAGGTCGAATACGTGGTCAGCGCCCCGCACAGGCCGGTGCCGATCAGCAGGTGCAACCGCTCGTCGCCGGCACTGACCGCACCGGTGAGTGCACCCAAGATCAGGCAGCCGAACACGTTGGCGGTGAACGTGCCCCACGCGAAGGTGGTGTTATGGCGGGATTGGACGAATCGGTCGGTCAGGTACCGCAGTGGCGCCCCCACCGCGGCGCCGGCGATCACCAGCAGCCAGGTCACTGGCCCTCGGCGGGTCGACCGACGTGTCGGACCACCTCGACCTCGTCGAGCATTATCAGCCCTTCGGTGACTAACTCGTCCAGTTCCGGCAGGAAGGCGCGGATTCGCTCGGCGCTGTCGACGATGATGATCGAGACCGGCAGATCCTCCGACAGCGACAGCAGCCGGGTGGTGTGAATGGCCGAGGATGCGCCGTAACCCTCGATTCCGCGGAATGCTGTCGCCCCGGCTAGGCCGGCCCGGCGGGCCCGGTGCACGATCTCGCTGAACAGCGGCTTGTGGTGCCAGGTGTCGCTTTCGCCGACCAACACCGTCATGCGCAGTGCGGATCCGATGAGCTGGGTCATGATGTTCTCCTGATGATCAGACGTCGGGTGAGGCCGGCCATGGTCCAGGTGGCGGTGAGCACCAGCACCGGCGTGGTGAGTAGATACAGCAACGCCCGCACCGGATGGCCGGCGGCGGCCAGGGTGTCGACATCGCCGGCGAATGTGGAGAACGTCGTGTAGCCGCCCAGCACACCTGTGCCCAACAGCGGCCGCAGCAGCCGATGCCCCACCCATAGTTCGGTGATCGCCACCATCAACGCCCCCATCAGCGCGCACCCGCTGACGTTGACAGCCATTGTGGCCCAGGGGAAGCCGCCGGAGGGGGCAGGCCAGGCCAGTTCGATGCCGTAGCGGGCGCTTGCGCCGATGGCGCCGCCGACCGCGACCGCCGCGACCACCGGCGCCTGATCGCGCACCGCAGAGGATCGCCGGTGCCGAACAAACAAGTCAGGGCCGGCGGTCACGTCACGACCGGAAATCTGCATGGCTCAGATGGGCATTCGGTAGCCGTAATATTCGTGGTCCTCGTTGTAGCCGCCCATCCCGAGGCCGCGATGGCGGAAGTCGTCGATGAACTCGATTGCCTCGATCCATTTCACCATTTTGAAGCCGAGTTCGTGCTCATTGCGGAGCCGCAGCGGTGCGCCGTGCGCTTCGGTGAGCGGTGCGTTGTTCATCTCGTAGGCCAGCAGCGTCGTGGGTTCCCTCATGTGGGCGATCTTGTGGCAGTCGTAGTAGCGGCCCTCGTTCGACGGGCCGGATCCTTCGGCAAAGGAATAGAACGCCACCCAGCGCGCCGACGGCAGTGGCCGCACCAGCTCGACGATGTCCGACATCCGCACCCCGGCCCACTTGGCTACTCCGGTCCAGCCCTGAATGCAGTGGTGGCCCGTGATCTGTTCGTGTTTGGGCAGCGCCAACAGCTGTACGTAGGTCAAGGCGACCGGGTTCTCCACCAGTCCTTCGATCCGCAACACGTAATCGGACCACTCGCCGTTCTGCAGCGCGCGGTAGTGCTCGGAGGTGGGCAGTGTTCCGTTGGGCCACAGGTACGGTGAAAGATCTTTCTCCGCGTAGGTAGTGTTCGGATGCGGGAGTTCCAACAATTCGGTGAGCCAGCCGAGCATCGCGGTGCCGACTTTGTGGACCATCGCGGGATAGCGCAGCGTCAGCGGGGAGGCTGCCAACCACAGCAGGACGATGACAACCACGACGATCAGATAAACGACTACCGGCCAATATGATTGGGTGTCGGTGCCGATCACGATGTGGTTGAGATTGCCCACCAGACCAGTGGTGAACACCATCAGGGTGTGCACCGCGATGAAGAACACCATCCACAGCAGCACCGAGAAGTGCACGGTCCGCGCCACCTGCTGATTCAGCGGTCCCCGGTCCAGGCCGAAGCGTGCGGCGATGGCCGGCGACTGCAGCAGCCCGGTTCCGAAAGCCAGTGGTGCGGCGATGAATACGGTACTGAAGTAGGCAATGACCTGAAGCGCGTTATAGTTGGTGAAACCTTCGTTTACCGGAAAGTCCAGTGACGCATACTGAATCATGGTCGATACCGCGTTGGGCAGCACCTCCCATGACTGCGGAACGATCCGGCGCCACTCGCCGCTGGCGAACAGCAGCACGTAGAACACCACGCCGTTGAGCAGCCACAGCAGATCAAAGGTGAAGTGCCACCAGCGCGCCAGGCCCACCGTGTGGCGAACGCCGGGGATGCCCAGCCACTTCGGCAGCGCCACCGAATCATCCTTGGCAGTCCACATGTGCGCGGCGTCGGCTTCGTTCATCCGGTCCTTCGGCACTGGGCCGCGCATCCGCAGCCAGGCCGTCCCGGGCCTGCAGCCCTGGTTGAGGTACAACCGCGGGTGATCGGCAAGGATCTGCAGACCCGCCCGCATCAGAAACATCATGAAGACGATGTTGAACAGGTGCTGCCAGCGCAGCCATGCCGGAAAGCCGGTGTCGATCGTTGGCGTGACGTGCGTCGACGTACCCGGGTAGGCGGCGATGAAGCCTTGCATCCAGTCGTATTGGCGCAGCTGCTGAGCCAGCGCGATCCCGATCACGAGCCCGACCGCGCCCAGCGGGATCAGCCAGACCGAGGACACCCAGCGCTTACCGAACCGCAGCGCGGGAACCTGCGCCATTTCCTGGGGAATCGATCCGGCCCAGTGCCCGATCTCGACCCGGCGATCCAGCGCGCCGCGGCGCGGTCCCTGATCGAGTAGCGATGGCAAATCGTTTAGATACGAAGCCATTTCGCGCCTCCTACCGGTACGACCAACGTGTCATTGGAAGTGGTAGAAGCTATCAGCCGGGGCGGCGGTTCATGGCGAGCTTCATCGCCTCCATCCACTATAACCGCTGGCTGCGAGGTGTGCAGCGAGGTTTTCTCCGCTAGGCGGAGCCGCCGTGCCCATGCGGCGCGGCGGCGGCCTCACGGGTGATCTGCTCGAACTGCTGCGCCATGGCTTCGGCCAGCGCGGTAGCCGCCGACAGCGGCCGGACCATCACGACGAAGTCGTCGATCTTGCCGTCGTCGTCGAAGTGCAGGAAGTCGCATCCGGTGATCCGTTTGCCGTCGACCGACGCTTCGAAGATCAGGGCATGGTCGCGCCCTCCAGGGTCACCGATCTCCCGCACGTAGTGAAAATCCTCAAAGACGCGCATCACCGCCCGCAGGATCGCCGCGGTGACCGGCTTGCCCGGGTAGGGCTTGAACGCCACCGGGCTGGTGAACACGACATCGTCGGACAGCAGCCCCTCGATGGCCGCGGCATCGCGGGCCTCCACAGCTTGCCGAAAAGGGTGCACAGGACACCTCCACTAGTCAACGTATTGCAATGCCCTACGGTAGACGCATCAGCCGTCCTACGCGGCCGGTCCACCGAGTCCGATCACCGGAATCGTCGGTCGATGACCTCACGTGGAAGCTGGTGGGGGGTCGGATAGGTGACCAGTACCCGAATGCCATCCGGATCAGCGCCATCGACGAAACTGATCTCACCCAAGGTGTTTGAGTACGTGCTCGGATCGTGGACTCGCATACGTTGTTCAACCTGCTGCAGTTCCTCTTCGCTGCCGACAGACCAGATGATCTGCTCGACACCGACGCCGGTGATGCCACCCGCCCTGGACGCCTCATGCGTGCGCAAGTAGATCTCGAAGCCGTCCGGCGTCAAGAGAAGTGCCGCATCCTTCTCGTAAATGGCTACATCGCACTGGAATACGTGGCAGTAGAACTTCACGGAGTGGTCCAGATGCGACACTCGCATCAAGCACGATGCAACCCTGGCCGTACTCATCCGCCTCCTGTTCGCGATCGGTTCAGCCTGCCGTAGCCGGCGATGCCGCACTTCCCCCATCTGATTCCCAGCCATCAAGAGCAGTAGCTGCCATATTGCGCCGTTCCCGGCTACGCGAACTGACCGTCAGCAGATCACTCACTGTCACTGCATTTTTCGGCTGTGCCGCAGTCATCATGGTGGTGTGCGCATCGCTCGCCTCGGCGCGCGCGGGAACCACTACCAACGTGAGACGGTCACCGTCGAGCCCGAGAAGTTCAACCGTGTCGACCGGCTGAAGCCGGTACCCATCCAGCCGTACCGGCTGCCCGTCACTGACGAGTTTCCGAGGCGCGCCCACCCACTCGTTCAGGTTGTACAAGACCCGGCTGATGCGACCCAATCGAACGGAGAGCACCGCCAGCAGGTCAGGTAACTCCACGACCAGGTCATCGGTGTGAGGCCACCATGCCCCATCGACGTATCCGCTCTGCGAAGCTTTGCGCTTCAACCGCAGCCGCGGCGTCTGCAGTGGCGACGTGGAGTTATCGGGGCTTTTGCGTGTTGTCTTGTGTCGCGTCATGATGACGCTCCCATCTGAGCCCTAGCGGCCAGAATTTCCGGCGATGACAGGACTTAAAAGCACCACGTGTACTGAAGTACCGCCGCTGCCAACAACCCTACGCCATCCGGTCCGAGCGCCGGAGCGCGCAGGATCGCCCCGCGTTCGACCATGAGTCAAACCGCATCGCATTCCACGGCTCGCCTGTCGGCCGCCCGCGAAAGCGGAAAGCGGGTAGTGTTAAGGGTGCTGAGACCTTCAGCCGGTGCGGAAGCGAGTTCGGCTGTACGCCGCCGATTTCGATGAGTTCTTATTCGAGCCGCACATTCCGATCTCTACCGACGATGCTGTCGAACAAGCGTGGACACCTTGCCCATTCTCACCGGCAGACCAGCCGAATTCGAGTTGGCAATGACACCGTCACGACTTGAACCGCAAGTACTCCCACACCCGCTACCCAGAAACCAGGCAAACACCATGATTACTCTCGGAGTGATCCTCATCGTCCTCGGGCTCCTCTTGCCCGCTCTTGTCCCCACCTTTGCCTATGCCCATCTCTGCTTGGTCATCGGCGTCATCCTTCTTGCCGTCGGGTTGCTCCTGACCCTGATGGGACGGATGGGGCATGCAGTCGGCGGGCGCCGCACCTACTACTAACCCGCAGATGTATTCAGCGACTCCCCGCTCGCCCGACCGAAGGCCGACGAAAGGGGAGACCGGTGGCGATCACTGATATTTCGGTCTTCGCCCATCTGACCGACGCCGATATCGACGCTTTGGCCGCTGACTTGGACGCAATCCGGCTGGACATCGAGGATTCCCTTGGCGAGCGCGATGCGCTCTACATCCGCCGTACTATCGCCGCACAACGTGCCCTGGAAGTGGCGGGGCGGCTCCTGCTGACCGCTGGTTCGAAACGCCTGGTCTGGTGGACGGGCACGCTGACCGTCGCTCTGGCCAAGATCATCGAGAACATGGAGATCGGCCACAACGTCATGCATGGCCAGTGGAACTGGATGAACGACCCCGAGATCCACTCCTCGACATGGGAGTGGGACATGGCCGGGGTGTCGAAGCATTGGCAATTCACCCACAACCTTCGCCATCACAAGTACACGAACATCGTCGGCATGGATGACGACGTCGGCTACAGCACTCTGCGAGTCACTCGGGACCAGCCCTGGCATCCGGCCAACATCGGGAACCTGCTGTTCAACATCGTTCTCGCGCTCGGTTTCGAGTGGGGAATCGGCTTGCAGCCCATCGAATTCGGCAACATCGCCAAGGGCGGCTCGGATCGCGAAACCGCCCTCGGAAAGGCACGCGAGTTTGTGGCCAAGGCCGGCAGGCAGGTGTTCAAAGACTACTTAGTGTTCCCCGCACTGACCTCCCTGTCACCGGCAGCCACCTACAGGGCGACGCTGAAGGCCAACACCCTGGCTAACGTGATCCGCAACGTCTGGGCGAACGCGGTGATCTTCTGCGGGCATTTCCCCGACGGCGCAGACAAATTCATCAAGACCGACATGATCGGGGAATCCCAGGGGCAGTGGTATCTGCGCCAGATGCTGGGCAGCGCCAACTTCGACGCCGGGCCGACAATGCGGTTCATGAGCGGCAACTTGTGCCATCAGATCGAGCATCACCTTTATCCCGACCTGCCGAGCAACCGGTTACACCAGATCTCGGCCCGGGTGCGTCAGATCTGCGACAAATACGACCTGCCCTACACCACGGGCTCGTTCCTGACGCAGTACGGCAAGACGTGGCGCACCGTCGCCAAGCTGTCGCTGCCGGATCGCTACCTGCGCGAGACCGCCGACGATGCCCCGGAGACGCGCAGCGAGCGCATGTTCACCGTGCTGCCGACCGACTTCGTCGGCACCGACCCGGCGACCGGGCGCCGCCGCGGGCTCAAGTCGGCGATCGCGGCGGTGCGCTGTCGGCGCCGCGCCGCCGGGATCAGTCCCGGCACACGTGGATTACGCCGATCCGCCGACCTAGAATGTCAGCGTGAGCTCGCCGCGATTCAGCAGGTGACGGTGCGGTCGTGACCGACGTATCCGAGCCCGGCAATCGGCCGGCGCCGACTGCGGAAGGCGCCGACCCGGACGCCGACGATCTGCGGTCCGGTCTGGCCGATCTCGCCGGTCTGGTTGCAGACTCACTGGGCCTCGAGGAACTCCTTGCCCGGGTGGCCACTTTCGCGGTGCAGGCCATCCCCGCCGCTGACGGCGCGGGGTTGACGTTGCTGCGCACTGACCGCACGGACAACCGGGTCGAGGTTCTGGCTGCCAGTGCCCCCTTCGTGCAGCAGATCGATGAGATTCAATACGTCGAGGTGAACGAGGGCCCCTGCATCACCGCGGCGTTGGAGCGACGCACCGTGCGGTCCGGGTCGTTAGGCGGCGAAAAGCTCTGGCCACGCTTCGGCCCGCGGGTGGGACGCCTCGGCGTGCACAGCGTGTTGTCACTACCGCTGCTGCTGCCCGGCCAGGTGGTCGGTGCGATCAATGTCTACGCGCACCGCAGGGACGCCTTCACCGAACGCGCCGCCGAACTCGGGGAACTGTTCGCCATTCCCGCCGCCGTCGCCGTCCACAACGCGCACGTGCTCACCCAGGCCCGGGCGTTGACCGCACAGCTGCAGGCAGCGCTGTCCACCCGACCGGTTATCGACCAGGCCATCGGTATTCTGCGAGCCCGTTCCGGGGGAACCGCCGAGGAGGCGTTCGACCGGCTGCGCCGGATCAGCCAGACCGAGAACATCAAACTGGCGGTGGTCGCACGAGGCATCGTCGACGAAGCGGTGCGCCGCGCTCGTGCTCGCAACACCGCCCGTTGACCGCGAGTAGCGTTGGGTATAGGCACTGTTAGACCCGGATCCCTGATCCGTGGTCAGATATTGCGCCCGGGCAGTCGCGACCTGCGGCACTCGGCTTGGACCGAAAGATCGGCGTTCGGGGCGTCAATGGGGAGCACGACCCGTTGTGGACATCTCCGCGGCGCTGGCTGCCGATCTCGCGGCCCTGACCGAAATTCTGGACGAGCCTGACCTCGACCTCACCGACACGCTGCGCCAGTTGGCGGACAACACCAAACTCGCAGTGGGGTCGTATCTGGGACTTACGGTGATCATCACCGTCTTGGGTCGTCGAACCAGCTTCACTGTGCTCGAGGAAGGCACCGAGTCTGGCGACATCGTCACCTCACTGTGCCTGCCGATGCCTCCAGACGGGTCCGACGACAGCGCCGCGCCGCACGCGGTCCTGATTCTCTACGCCGGCCACCCCGGCGCCTTCGTCGACCTGGCCGCCGACCTCGCCTGGCTGACCGGCCACGCCCTGAGCGAGTTCGTCCTGGACCAGCACCGCGCCCCTCCCCTAGCCGGAGCCGCGCCCGGCGGGCTCGCAGCGACCTCGCTGATCGATCAGGCGATCGGGGTGTTGATCGCCCGCGGCTATGCCCCCGAACATGCCCACCGCGAACTCGATTCCCGGGCCCAGCGGCTCGGCGTGAGCCGCAGCGGCAGCGCGAACGACATCCTCAGCGAATTGAATCGACCGGTCTCCGAAGACGATTGACACCCATCGCAGGCCGTCAGGCCGTCGAAGAATTCTCCAGCTCTGCCGGGTGATGGTTGATGCCGGTGCGGGCTACAGTCCGGCGCGGCCGGCCGTCGGGAGGCCCGCTCAGCGCTTGCACCGCGGCCATCTCTCCTGGCCTCCTGGCGTGCGGCGGTGCAGCGTCGGCGCCGCTCTCGGAGGCCTGCGAGCCGCGCCGCCCAGCCGGCAGCACGTGCGGCGCCGCGCCGATCGCCAGGACTGCGGCGCCGGTGGCCCCCAGTGCCCGCGACCAGCCCAGCGGTCCGACGGGGACGCAACCCAGCAGCTGGCTGATTCCCGGCAGGCTGATCATCGCCGCGAACGCCGCGAACGAACCGGCGGCGGTGAGCAACACCAACGGCGCGTGGGAGTCGACCAGGGTCTGGGCAAGCTCGGTGGTGACCAGGGTGATCAACGCGACGGTGGCGGCGCGCTGGCGAGCGCCCGGTACAGCAGAAAGGCGAGCCATCCCCCATGCGACGCTGGCCGCGGCCCCGGTGATCGCCCCGCGGACCGCGACGGCGCGCATCAGGCTGCGTTCGTCGATGCCGTGCACCACCCGATGCGAGGAGCCGGCGGGGGTGCTCACCGCGACCGCGGTGGCCGGCAGCGCGTCGGTCAGCATGTTCATCAGCAGCAGCTGGCGATTGTTCAGCGGCGAGGTCCCGGACAGTGCAGTGCCGATGACGCCGAAGATCACCTCGCCGACGTTGCCGCCGAGCAGACCGGTCACCGCCAACTGCACTCCGCGCCACAGTCGCTGGCCCTCGTCGATGGCATCCACCAGTGCACCGATGCGCCCATCGGTCAACACGATGTCGGCGGTGAGGTGCGCCGAATCGCTGCCGCGCGCGACGACACCCAGACCCACGCTGGCGGCCCGGATCGCCGCCGCGTCGTTGGCGCCGTCTCCGACCATGGCGCACACCCGTCCGCTGCGTTCGAGGGTCTGCACGACCTGCACCTTGTTCTCCGGCGACATCCGGGCGAAGATCATCCGCTGCGCCACCGCACTTTCCTGATCCTTGCGCGACAGCGCGTTCCACTGGGCCCCGGTGATGACTTGCTCGGCGGCGACCGGCACCCCCAATTCCGCAGCGATCGCGGTGGCGGTGACGGGGTGATCACCGGTGATCAGCCGGATCCCGACGCCGCGGTCCGCCAGGTCGGCGAGCAGTTGTGGCGCTTCGGCACGGGGAGTGTCGGAGATACCGAGGTACCCGGTGAGTGTCAGCCCGGCCTGGCACAACCCGGCGAGGATGTCCGGGTCGTCGGCGAGGGCCTTCACCTGAGCGGCAGTGAGCCGACGCTGCGCCACCGCGATCACCCGCAGCCCACCGGCCGCCAGTTCGGCGACCGGCGCGTCGCTGTCCGGGCCGAGGCCCGTGCAGGCGGACAGCACGACTTCCGGAGCTCCCTTGATCATCAACTCCCTGCCCAACACCGATGCCGAGAACGCCCGGCCGGAGCGGAACGGCAGGTGCGCGTCCGGGGTGGTCCACAGGGGTGCCCCGCCATCGGATATCGCGGCGGAAGCCTCAGTCACGGCCTGGTCGGTGGCATGCGCGTGGGGGTCGCCCTCGGGGGCCGGCGCGGCGTTGGCCGCGCACCGCAGCACGTCGTCGTGCGCGTGGCCGGAGACCGGGTACACCCGGGTGACCCGCAGCCGGTTCTCGCTCAACGTTCCGGTCTTGTCGAAGCAGACCACCTCGACTCGGCCCAGGGCCTCCACCGAGCGTGGAATACGCACCAGCGCACCGGAATCGGTCAGGCGTTGAGCCGAGGCATGTTGGGCCAGGGTCGCCATCAGCGGCATGCCCTCGGGCACCGCGGCGACCGCGACCGCGATCGCATTGCCCAGGGCCAGGCGCAGCCCACCGCCGCGCAGCATCCCCAGCAGACCCACCATCAGGCCGCCGCCGGCGCTGGCCGGGAAGGCACGGCTCATCAGCTGACTGAGCTGGTGCTGCAGGCCGACCACCGGCAGATCCCCGGCGGCCAGTTCGGCGGCACGACGGGCCTGAGTGTCGGCGCCGACGGCGGTGACCACGGCCCGTGCCGTGCCGGCGACAACCGTCGTGCCGGCGTAGAGCATGCAGCGCCGTTCGGCGAGTTCAGCACCGGGCAGCACAGCCGCGGTCTGCTTGTCCACCGACAGTGATTCGCCGGTGAGCGAGGATTCGTCGACCTCGAGATCGGTGGCCTCGATCAGCCGCGCGTCGGCGGGTACGACCTCATTGCTGCGGACCTCGATCACGGTGCCGGGGATCAGGCGGTCCGCGACGATCTCGGCGTAGCGGTCGGTGCCCGGCTCGACGGTGCGGGCCGGTGGGGTCTGTTGGGCCAGAAGCCGGTTCAGCCGGTTCTCGGCCTGCAGTTGCTGGGCTGCCGCAAGCATGCAGTTGCCGATCAGCACCGTGCTGACCATCAACGCGTCGACCGGCGAACCCAGCATTGCGGTGGCCGCCGAACTGAGCGCCAGCACCGGCATCAGCGGATCCGACAGTTCGGCGCGCACCGCCTTGATGAACTGCCAGGCCATGTGCGGCGGCACAACATCGAGTTCGGCGGCGGCGCAGGCGACGTCGGGGACCGGCAGGATCGCGCGGACCTCGTCGAGCGACATCGCATGCCACTCGTAGGACGGTGCGGGTCGCGGCGCCGGCGTCCGAGCGACCTGGCGCGCCAGCAGATATCCCGAGAGCAGCCCGGTGGCCGCCCCGGCGGTGACCGGCCCGGGGCCGCGCCCGCCCCGTACGCCGGGAACCATCAGCAGCGCACCGAGTGTCGAGGCGCCGGTGGACAGGGAGATGCCGCGCTGGGCGGCCGCGCGTGCCGCCGGTATGGCATGCAGCACCCGCCAGGCACCGGCCAGGTCGGCCAGCAGCAGATCCGCTTCCCACGGCGGCGCCGTCTCCGCATCGTCGGGCAGGATCCCCAGGCCCACGTCGGCGCTGGCGAGTGCCTGCGCGCCGGTCGACGTCAGCACCGCAACGGTGCGGCCGTCTTGCTGCCGTGCCGTCAACGCGGCGGCCAATGCGTCGTCGAGTTGTTCATCGTCGGCGGCGATCTCGACCGGCGCCAGTTCGTCGAACGCGGGTCGCAGTTCCCCCAGGGACTCGACGTCGAGGGTGACCAGTTCCGCCCCGGACGCCCGCGCCTCGGCCAGCAGCGCCGCGGCCAGTGGGTGGCGTGCATTCGCGGTGCAGAGCAACCGCGGATCGATGAGAACGGCGTCGACGCGATCGAGTCGGCGCACACCCTCCGGGCGCAACGGCAGCGCCGAGTGCTGCTCGACCAACGACCGGCTCAGGGTGGCCGCGAAGGACTCCGTCGTGGTGCGCATGGCCTTCGGGCCGGCGACCACGGCCGCGGTGGCGGCCGTGGTGACATTGCGGGTCAGCACTCCCACCAGGCCGGCCCCGAACAGCTGGACGTAGCCCGCCCGCCTGCCGTGCCGGTCGATCGCTCCCTCCGGCAGGGGCACCGGCCGCGACGACACGTGTACCTGCGCCTGGTCGGCGTGCCTGGCCAGGTGCGGCTCGTGGCGGATCCAGGCCTGCGCCGCGGCCGCAGATTCGGCGGCCTTGACGCCTTGCAACGCCAAGTCCACTGCCAGCGTGGCCGGCGACAAGGTGGCGATGCGCGCTCCGGTGGAGATCAGCGACAGCACCGTGTCGGCCGGACCCCGGCCGATTCGCTCGGCAAGTTGCTGGCGCAGCCACGGCTGGTAGTTCGCCAGCGCCGCGACGGCGTCGACGGTGATCGGCGCCTGCGGCAGCCGCAACGCGCGCCCGGCGACCGCGATGGCCAGCCCGGCGGCGTTGACGCCGACCATCACACCCCGGGCCATCAGCAACAACCCGTCGCCGGGCAAGACGGTGGCCGGTGCCGCGCCGTTCGTAGCTGCCGGGCCTTCGGCGCGGCGGTAGCCGCGTTCGACTCCGGCGATCAGGCGGCACAGGTCATTCAGCGATACCTGCTCGTCATCGACGGCGAGCTCCACCACGACCCGCGACAACGGGCGGTTCAGCCGCGCCGACACCACTCCGGGCTCGGCGGCGAGCGCGTCGAGCACCCGCTGCCCGAGGTCGGCGGATTCGCTCAAGCCACGGACCTCGATCCAGGCGCGGTTCTCCCCGCGCCAGCACCTGCGGGTCAGCGTCGCCGTGGTGGATTCGCCGGACAGCACCCGGGTGGCTTCACGAATCGGCAGCGCGGCGACCTGCAGTCCGGCCGAGGTGATGGCCCCCACGGCCTCGGTGGTGGCCGATGCACTGCGAGCGGCCGCGCCGACGACGGCTGAGGCAGCACGGATGCCCAGGGCGGCCGGGCGCAGCAGCAACGATGTCGGATTCAATTCGGCAGCAACCAATCCTGTGGTCTGACAGCGGGCTTGGGTCGCACCCGCCGGGCGGCCAACACGCCGCGTGAACTGCCCAATTCTGGCGACACTTTGGCGATTGCGCAACTATATGAATGTGTCGTTCGGCGAATCCCGTCATGGGAGTTGAGACAAAATGAATGCCGCCATGGCTAAAGATGAAGAACGGCTGCCCGAAGAAATCAGTTCAGGCAACCGGCCCGATGAACCCACCCAACCCCAACTGGCATCCGCCGCGAGTACGTTCGCGCTGCTCAGCAGTCCGGCACGCCTGCACGTGATGTGGCTGGCCGCCCAGGATGCCTACGACGTGACAACCCTGGCGCGGCGAGCGGGCGTCAATGTCGCCACCATGAGCCAGCACCTGACCAAGCTGCGACTGGCCGGCCTGATCAATGCCCGCCGTGACGGGCGCCACCACATCTACACCGTCGATGACCCGCACATCTTGACGCTGCTGCAGCAGATCTTCGCCCACATCGCCCCGGACGGCAGCCTGGCGCCCGACCCGCCACGAGGCGGCTCGAGTAGCTGAACGGCCGGCGGCATACGACGATGTGTCCGACGCAGCTGACGATGCACCTCAGGTAAGGAGACCGGCGTTGGGCGATCAGATAGTGGCTCCGGTGTTGCCCAACGGCGCGGTGCTGCCGTTCCCGCCGGTCGGGTCCGGCAGTGTCGCGGGCCGGACCCTGCAGGAGTCGACCTACAGTCCGCGGCCGGTCCCCCGGCGACTGCACGCCGATGCACCCAATGTCGTCATCGTGCTCATCGACGACGCCGGCCCCGGCCTGCCGTCGACGTTCGGCGGCGAGGTGACCACCGCGACCCTCGACCGGATCTGCGGGCAAGGCGTGTCCTACAACCGGTTTCACACCACAGCCATGTGCTCACCCACCCGGGCGTCGTTGCTCACCGGCCGCAATCACCACGAGATCGGCAACGGACAGATCGCCGAGCTGGCCAATGACTGGGACGGCTACGCCGGCAAGATTCCAGCATCAAGCGCCACGGCAGCCGAGGTGCTCAAGCAGTACGGCTACGCCACGTCGGCCTTCGGGAAGTGGCACAACACCCCCGCAGAGCAGACCACCGCCGCCGGACCGTTCGAAAACTGGCCCACCGGTCTGGGTTTCGAATACTTCTATGGATTCTTGGCCGGCGAAGCATCCCAGTACGAGCCCAACCTGGTGCGCAACACCACCGTGGTGGCCCCGCCGAGGACACCCGAAGAGGGTTATCACCTGTCCGAGGACCTGGCCGACGACGCCATCTCCTGGCTGCGGCGGCACAAGGCCTTCAACGCCGACAAGCCGTTCTTCATGTATTGGGCCAGCGGCTGCCTGCACGGCCCGCACCACATCATGAAGGAATGGGCCGACAAGTACGCCGGCAAGTTCGACGACGGCTGGGACGCCTATCGCCAGCGGGTGTTCGAACGGGCCAAGACCAAAGGATGGATTCCCCAGGACTGTTCGCTCACCGAACGCGACGAGACCCTGACCGCCTGGGACGACATCCCCGAGGACGAGAAGCCGTTCCAGCGCCGACTGATGGAGGTTGCCGCCGGTTACGCCGAGCACGTCGACGTCCAGGTCGGCCGGATCGCCGACGAGCTGGAAAGCCTCGGCTACGCCGACAACACGCTGTTCTTCTACATCTGGGGCGACAACGGCTCCTCCGGCGAAGGCCAGAACGGCACCATCTCGGAGCTGTTGGCCCAGAACGGGATCCCCACCACGGTGCGTCAGCACATCGATGCCCTCGACGCACTCGGCGGCCTGGACGTGTTGGGATCTCCCCTGGTCGACAACCAGTACCACGCGGGGTGGGCCTGGGCCGGATCCACCCCGTACAAGGGCATGAAACTGCTGGCGTCGCACCTGGGCGGCACCCGCAACCCGATGGTGGTGCGCTGGCCGGCCAAGATCGCCGCGGACTCGGCGCCGCGGGACGTTTTCCTGCACTGCAACGACGTGGTACCGACCATCTACGAAGTCATCGGGATCGAGGCACCCCAGACGGTGCACGGACAACCACAGCTGCCGTTGGCCGGGGCCAGCTTCGCGCGCACGCTGGCCGACCGGAATGCGACCGGCGGCAAGAAGACCCAGTACTTCGAGATCATGGGCAGCCGCGCGATCTACCACGATGGCTGGATGGCGTCGGCCCGCGGTCCCCGACTGCCGTGGGTGCCCGGCCAACCGCCCGGCATAGCCACCTGGACCCCCGACGCTGACGTGTGGGAGCTCTACAACCTCGACGAGGACTGGACGCAGGCCCGCGATCTGGCCGCACAGATGCCCGAGAAACTCGCCCAGCTGCGCGAGGTGTTCATGGTCGAGGCGGCCCGCAATGCGGTGCTGCCCATCGGCGGTGGCCTGTGGGTGCCCGTCTACCACCCCGAGTTGCGCATCGCCCCGCCCTACACCGAGTGGGACTTCACCGGCGATACCGTGCGGATGCCCGAATTCTGTGCGCCGGCGCTTGGCAACAAGAACAACGTGGTCACCATCGATGCCGACATCCCGGCCGACGCGAACGGAGTGCTGTATGCCCTCGGGGCCGGCGCCGGCGGCCTGACGTGCTACTTCGACGACGGTCATCTCTGCTACGAGTACAACCTGTTCATCTTGTCGCGCACCAAGATTCGTTCAGCGACCAAGGTGCCGCCCGGACGCGCCACCATTGCCGTGACCACGCAGTATGCGGAACCGCGCCCGGCCGGACCGCTCGACATCACCGTGGCCGTCAACGGCGACACTGTTGCCGAGGGCCAGGTGCCCGTCAGCGCACCGTTGTTGTTCACCGCCAACGACTGCCTCGACGTCGGCACCTGCCTGGGCTCGCCGGTGTCCCTGGACTACCGGGAGCGCGCACCGTTTCCGTTCGAGGGCCACATCCACCGGGTTCGCGTCGCTTACACCTGAGCCCGCGCAGCAACCCAAGTGATCGCGGTCACAGACCAAAGTCCCGAGATGACGTGATCGGCAACACTTTTGCATTTCCTACAACCCGCGGCTGTATAACGTCTCGATCCATGAAAGATCCAGTGCTTGTTCTCCCGGTACTCGCCGGAATCCTCGGACTGCTCGTCTTCGGATTCCTGGCCCTGGAGGTCGTGTTCCACATCGGCTGAGGCCACCGGCCGCTAAGACCGGGTGTGCTGCGCGACAAGCTCTTTGAGCAGTTGCCCGGTCCGCAGCAACGGCGCCGCCGATTTGGCGGCCAGCGACATGATCACCGCGCCCTCAACCGCTGCGATGGTGGTGGTGGCCAGCTGCTGCGCGGTCTCGGGCGCGACATCGGCCTCTTCCAGCCGATCGGCCAGTAGGTGCTCCCAGTCGGCGAACACCGCGCCGGCGACATCGGCCGCATCGGGCGCTTCGGAGCGTCCCAACGCTGCGGCCACAATCGGACAGCCCGCACGAAACTCGCTGCCGATCAAGGCTTCCTTCCACACCGCAATGAACGCCTCGACGGCCGTCACCGCATCCGCCTCGGCCAGCAACCGCCGGATCATGTCAGAGGTAGTCCGACCAGCGGTTCTGGCCGCATTGGCGACAAGTTCGGCTTTGCCACCGGGAAAATTGAGGTACACCGAGCGTCGCGCGATCCCGCTATGCGCGAGGAGTTCGGAAATCCCAGTACCTGCAACACCTTTGCGCTGCAGTAGTGCGATCGCACTGCTGATGAGCCGGTCACGCGCCGCCATCACCATCACCTTTCCCGACCCCGACTGTTTGCGATATACCGATCAGTCTACTAGCCTCGCAGCACACGAGTAGACCAATTGGTATACCGCGGTCGCCGGGCTGGTTCATCGGCGCAGGGGGATGGGGAGTCAGCGATGACACGAAGCGCCGAGCAAGCCCTACGCAAGTTCCGCGCCGAACGACGAGTGGGGCGCTACATCGCCAACCCCCTGGTATCGGCACTGGCCCGCCTGGGCATCAGCACCACACTGGCCACCGAACTGCAGACCATCGGCCGCAAGACAGGAAAGACGCGGCACGTTCCGGTCGCCGCCTGCTTCGACGACAGCGGCGCCTGGGTGATCTCCCAGCATGGGGCACGGTCGGGGTGGGGAGCCAACATCACCGCCAATCCACAAGTCCGCATACGCCAGGGCAAGCAATGGCGCAGCGGACTCGCACGGTTCCAACCCGACGACGACGTGACGGCCCGCGCACGCACCTTCGCGTCCCGGCCCGCCTTCGCCGGCTTGGCCGTGGCCACGTTTCGCGCGCTGGCGAGCGCGCCGGTCTCCGTGCGCATCACCTTCACCGACGGTGCCGTGTGAGATGCGTTCCGCCTGGGTGTATCTGGTCGTGGCAGCAACGCTGGGCGCCACCGGGGTGTTCATCGCCCATCTGAGGCTCAGCGACATCCCCGACCCAGCGGTCGGCCACTCGCCGCGCCCTCCGGCGGTCGGCCGACTCAAAGAGAAGGTCGTCGAATACCGCGTGGACGGTCCGGCCGGCACCCCGGTATTCGCGTCCTATCTCGACGTCGACGGCTCGGTGCGCCAGGTATCGGCGACCCTGCCCTGGCAGACCACCCTGCGCACCCAGCGCATCACCGTGCCCACCGGGGTGATGGCGCAATCCGAGACCGAACCGTTGTCCTGTCGCGTCGTCATCGACGGGCAGGTACGCGATGAGCAATCGTCCATGTCGTCGGCGGTGGCATGCAAGGAGCCGGTCGCATGAGTGCGCCCGAGAGCCGGCCCCTGATCGCCCGGCTGCTCTATCGGTTCGCAGTGCCCATCATCGTGCTGTGGGTGGGCGCCGCCGGCGCGCTCAATCTCGCCGTCCCGCAATTGGAAACGGTCATCACCGAGCACGCGAAGTCTTTTCTGCCCGACGATGCCGCGTCGGTGCAGGCCATCGTGAAGCTGGGCGACCACTTCGGCGGCGCCGGCACCAACAACTTCGTCTACCTGTTGCTCGAAGGCGACGAACCCCTTGGCCCCGACGCCCACCGCTACTACTCCACATTGCTGGATCGGATTACCGCCGACACCGCGCACGTCAACTCGGCAATGGATCTCTGGTCCGATCCCCAGTTCGCCTCGGCGAACGAGAGCGCCGACGGTCATGCCGCCTACGTCTTGCTCAACCTGAGCGGCAACATGGGCACCGCCCTGGCGATGTCCTCGACCCAGGCCGTTCGCGACATCATCGCCGCCACCGAGCCCCCTGCGGGGATCACCGCACACCTGACCGGTCCGTCAGCGGTCGTCAACGACGAACTGGTGTCGATCAACGACTCGATCCTGCTGCTGCTGATCGCCTGCGGCGCGCTCGTCGGCGCCATCTTGTTCTGGGTCTACCGCTCACCGATCACGGTGGCGATGCCGATGCTGGTCGCCGGAGCCGGACTCGGCGTCGGCCGGCCGGTGGTCGCACTGCTGGGCAGCCACCACGTCATCGGCGTCTCCATCTTCGCCTCAGCACTGATGGCGGTCATGGTCCTGGGAGCCGGAATCGACTACGGCATCTTTCTCTTGGGTCGCTACCAAGAGGCACGCCGGGCCGGGGCCGACCCGTCCGCCGCGTACTACGCGGCGCTACGCGGTGTGCAACACATCATCATCGCCTCGGGCCTGACCATCGCCGGGGCGACCGCATGCATGACATTCACCCGGCTGGCGATCTTCAGCACCTCCGGGTTGCCGTGCACCATCGCGGTCGTCATCACCCTCGCCGCGGCACTGACGCTGGGGCCGGCCATCCTCGCGGTCGGCAGCCGGTTGGGGTTCTTCGAGCCGCACAAAGGCCGCGATCAGAAGTCGCTGCGTCGCTGGCGGCGGATCGCCACCACCGTGGTGCGCTGGCCGGGCCCGGTCCTGGTGGGCTCGCTGGCGGTGCTGAGCCTGGCCCTGCTGGTGCTGCCGACGTTTCATCCCAGCTACAACGAACGCATCGCCCAGCCCAGCAACTCACCGGCCAACCTGGGCATCGCCGCGGCCGACCGCCACCTTCCGCCCAACATCATGTCTCCCAGCGTCTTCCTGGTCGAAGCCGATCACGACATGCGCAATCCGTCGGACATGATCGCCCTGGCCAAACTGGCCAACGCGGTGCTGGCGATTCCCGGAATCTCCAACGTTCAAGGCATCACCCGCCCCCTGGGCGCGCCGCTGCAGCAGGGCACGCTGACCTCCCAGGCCGGCTACCTCGGTCAACGACTGACGCAGATGACCGATGTGCTCAGCCAACGCGCCGATGACCTGCTGATCCTCAACGGCGAGGTGGGACGACTCCAGCTCACCATCGCCGGGATTGAGCAGGCCCTGCACAGCGGGCGCGCCGGCAGCGATGAGATCAACGGCAGCGCAACCGAACTCCAGGCCGCCCTGAGCGGCGTCGTGACGAAGATGGATTCGCTGCGCGACGCCGCCGCGCCCGCCCGCGTGTTCATCGATTCCATCCCCAACTGCCGGGACAATGAACCGTGCCGGGCGGCACTCACCAGCTTCTCGCTCTTCGAAGACCTTCATCGTTTCGACGGACTGGTGGACCGACTGGCCGGCGGAACCCACGCCGTCGCCCGCACCCTGCCCGAGCTGTCCGCACAGCTCGACAGCCTGAAAGGCTTCGCAGCCCAGGTCAATGCCGCGACCGAACCGGTGCGCGCCACCCTGCAGACGTTGGTTCCCCAGATCGCCGAAATCACCACGTTCACCGAGGAACTCAGCCAAAGCTTTTCCGGCGGCGACCCCAACGGTTCGTTCTTCCTGCCCAGTCAGGCCTTCGACAATCCGCTGTTCAAGAACGCTATGCCCTACTTCTTCTCCCCCGACGGCATGATGACTCGCATGGTCGTCACCCCCGAGATGGAGGGGTTCAGCCGCGAAGCGATGGATGTCAGCGCCAACGTCATCCCGACCGCACTGCAAGCGATCAAAGGCACATCGCTGGCCGGCAGCACGGTAAGCCTCGGTGGCCCCGGGGGCACCCTGCTCAATATCGAGGCCTTCGCGCGGGAAGACTTCATCACCAGTGCGGTAGCCGCGTTCGCGTTCGTGTTCTGCGTGATCCTGATCCTGCTCCGCAGTCTGGTCGCGGCGATCGCGGTGATCGGAACCGTGGCCCTGTCCTATCTGGCGGCACTGGGTTTGACCGCTTTCGTCTGGCAGGACCTCATCGGCAACCCGCTGCACTGGTCGGTGGCCCCGGTCTCCTTCGTGTTTCTGGTCGCGGTGGGCGCCGACTACAACATGCTGCTGGTCGCCCGGTTCAAAGAGGAGATCGGGGCCGGCATCAAGACCGGCATCATCCGCGCCATGGTCAACACCGGCGGGGTGGTCACCACCGCCGGGTTGGTGTTCGGGTTCACCATGTTCGCCATGCTGGCCGGCTATGCGCACAACATCGCCCAGACCGGTACTGCTGTCGGCCTGGGACTGTTGCTGGATACGCTGCTCATCCGGTCCCTGGTCATCCCAGCCGTCGCAACCCTGGCCGGTCGCTGGTTCTGGTGGCCGATCGTGGTGCACGACCGACCCACCAAACAGCTACCGGCGTGATCCGGCTCGGTGCGTCGTCAGCCCTCGACCGTGGGCCCCGGATACGGCAGGAGTGCCATTTCCCGAGCGTTCTTGATGGCGCAGGCGACCTGGCGTTGTTGACGAACGGTGAGGCCGGTGACGGCACGTGAGCGGATCTTGCCGCGCGGAGAGATGAAGATGCGCAGCGCGGCGGTGTCTTTGTAGTCCACAACCGTCAGGCCCAGTTTGGCGAGGAGGTTCGGCTTGGCAGACCTGGGCGCGCTCCGCGAAACACGCCGCGACTCTTTGGGTTTGATCGCCATCTACCAGCTCGCCTTCCGGACGCCGGGCAGGTGGCCTTCGTGCGCGAGTTGGCGCATACGCACGCGCGAGAGTCCGAATTTGCGAAGGTAGCCGCGGGGGCGCCCGTCGGCGCTGTCGCGGTTGCGCAACCGGACCGGGCTGGCATCGCGCGGGTGGCGCGCCAGCGCGCGCTGGGCGGCCAGTCGCTGCTGCGGGCTGCTCGCCGTCGAACGAATGATCTCCTTGAGCTCAGCGCGCCGCTCGGCGTAGCGGGCCACCAGCACTCGGCGCTGCTCGTTCTTCACGATCTTGGATTTCTTGGCCATGGCTCAGCGCTCCTCCCGAAAGTCGACATGGCGACGGACCACGGGGTCGTACTTGCGCAGCACCAGGCGGTCGGGGTCGTTGCGCCGGTTCTTGCGGGTGACGTAGGTGTAGCCGGTGCCCGCGGTGGAGCGCAGTTTGACGATGGGACGAATATCGGTGCGCGCCATCAGATCCGCTGTCCTTCGCGTCGCAACCGGGCCACCACGGCCTCGATGCCGTCCCGGTCGATGACCTTGATGCCCTTCGCGCTGACCCGTAGCCGGATCCGGCGATCTTGCGACGCCAGATAGTAGGTCCTGACTTGGATGTTCGGCGACCAGCGGCGCCGGGTGCGGCGATGCGAGTGCGACACCGCATTCCCGAATCCGGGCACCCGGCCGGTGACTTGGCAGCGTGCAGACAACGGAGCTCTCCTTCAACCCTTATTGAAAATGATTGTCGACAAGCGACGCGCTGGAGGCTACCGTAGGGACGGTCTTAATGACAATGATTTTCAGTAGGAGGATGATGCGGACTCCGGTGATCCTGGTGGCCGGGCAGTACGGCACCGACGCAGCGACCAAAGCCTTGCAGGCCAAGGCGGGCACGGTGACCGTCGCCTACGGCCTGGACGGTCACGTGGTGGTGCGGGAAACCACCAGCACGACAGCGGTTGCCACGACGTTGGCCCTGGAGCTGGCGCACGGCTGCGTGTCCTGCACCCTGCGCAACGACCTACTGGTCCTGTTGCGCCGACTGCACCGGCGGGCCGGCGTTGAACGCATCGTCGTTCAGCTGCCCAATTGGCTGGAGCCGCAGCCCATCTGCTGGGCGATCCGCAACGTGCGGGTCCGCGTGGGACCGGGATACATCGACGGACCGGCCGGCCGCGATGTGGCGGTCGCCGCGGTCGTCACCTGCCTCGATGCCACCGCGTGGCTGCCGCAAGCGCTCGGCGACGACGAACTCGACGACGGCCGTACCATCGCGCAGGTGGTGGTCGGCCAGGCTGAGTCCGCCGATGCCCTGGTGGTTTACGCCCCGGACCCGACGGCTCTGGCGATACTGCGCCGGTTGGCTCCGCTGGCGCGCATCACCGCCGGAACCGATCGCCTTGAACAGGCGCTGACCCATCTCGATGACGGCGCGCGCCGCGGTCGCGGCGATGATCCACACGCCCCGCTGCTGGCCGGTCAACCGCCGCTACGGGCCGAGGGCCCGGTTGAGCTGATCGAATTCCACGCCCGCCGACCGTTTCATCCGCAACGCCTGCACGCGGCCCTTGATGCCCTACTCGACGGAGTGATCCGAGCTCGCGGGCGGCTGTGGTTGGCCAACCGGGGCGAGCGAGCGATCTGGCTGGAGTCGGCGGGTGGCGGGTTGCACACCTGCGCAGTGGGCAAGTGGCTGGCCGCGATGACGGCCGAGGAGGCCGCCCGCGTCTCCCCGGAGCGGCATGCGTTCGCGGATCTGATCTGGGACCACCGTTACGGCGATCGGCACACCTCGCTGGTGGTTCTGGTCTGCGGCGCCCGACCCGAGCGGATCCGCGAGGCACTGTCGGACGCACTGCTCACCGACGACGAGCTACGCAGCCCGAACCAGTGGGCCGGCTACCCCGACCCGTTCGGCGATCACCACCAGGAACCGTGCGACGAAACCCCCACGGCCACTGCAGACATTTCCCTTTACCGCACCCGAGACGGAGACCAGCGATGAAGCCCGGCATCCACCCCGACTACCACCCCGTCGTCTTCCAGGACGCCACCACCGGCCAGACGTTCCTGACCCGCTCCACCGTGACCAGCGACCGCACCATCGAGTGGCCCACCCCTGCGGGCCCTCGCAGCTATCCGCTGGTGATCGTGGAGATCAGCGCGGCCTCGCATCCGTTCTGGACCGGAAACAGCCGAATCGTCGACTCCGCCGGGCAGGTCGAGAAATTTCGCCGCCGCTACGGACAACGCCAGGCCTGACCGCGCCGTGCTTCATTGGGAGAACGACAGCGCCTCGAGCACCTCACGGGCCGCCCGGGTGCCCGACTCGATGGCGCCCTCCAGATATCCCGCGTGGTCACGCGCCGTCTCGCTACCCGCCCAATGAATGTCGCCGGTCGGGGTGCACTCGATCGGCGGGATACCGTCGGTGGTCCCGGGCAGCGCCAGTGCGACGTAGCCGCCGCCGACGTATTCATCGAGGTGCCAGGACTTTTCGTGCCAGCTCGCCGGTTCGAGAACGTCGGGACCGACGTAGCGGGCCAGCGCACCGAGCACCGCGTTGCGCCGCTCGAGAGCATCGAGTCGGTCGAGCTCGCGCGCCTCCGGACCCCCTACGAGCACGCACAGATGGCCGGGACCGCCCGGCGCGCCGGTGTCGAACACCGCCCGTCCGGGTTTGTCCAGGACCAGGAACTCGCCGCCGGCCCGGTCTCTCCAGAACGGGCGTGGATAGACCGCCACGCCCTTGTACACCGAACCCATATAGGTATCGGACGCCAATGCGGCACGATCGGGCGGGAGCGGCGGGTCGTAGGTGATTCGTCCGGTGAGCGGCGGCGGCACCGTCACAATGACTTTCGCGGCACGGATGTCACCCGCGGTCGTTCCGACGGTGACGCCATCACCGCTGTGCACGATCGAGGTGACCCGGCGCCCCGGGAGCACCCGCGAACCGAGTTCGACGGCGAGGCCATCGATCAGCGAGCCGATCCCTTCGGCGACCAAGGACTCCTGAGCGCCCCCGGCCGTCGCCAACATGGTTCGCAGCCCGCCCTGCTGGCGGATGCTCCGCGCCATCGCGTGAACGGAGCAGCGATCAAGGTCAGCGGTCCACGAGATGTACGCCAGCACTTCGAGCAGCCGCCGAGCGCGCCCCGGCACTCGGCGCAGCCAGGCCTGCACCGTCTTGGCATTCCACCGTTGCGTCTTGGCGATACGGGACCACACCTCGACGCCGACCAGAACCAGAAGGGTCACCAGCATCGACGGCCCCGCGGCGCGTAGCCGGCGCGCCCCGTCGACCACGATCGGCAACGGCCGGGTGTGCATCCGAAACTGCGTGGCGCCCAGTTCTGCGGCCAGCGCCATGATCCGGTGGTGGTCGTGGCCGATCCACTGACCGCCGAGGTCCACTCGCGACCCCAGGGAGCTCGTCTCGGTCATGGCCCGTCCGCCGAGCCGGTCCGCGGCCTCGAGAACCAGTACGTCGATGCCGGCCCGGTGCAGATCGCGGGCAGCCGTCAATCCGGACATCCCCGCACCCACTACGGCCACCGTGGTGGCCACCGCCGCGTCGCCTGACTGCACGCTCGATAATCTAAGTCGGTCAACCGACCGAGTCAAGGTTTCGGCGACTTACCGGGCGGCGGTCCAAGAATCAGCCGCCGTGGCGCGGGCGGTCACCGATGGGCTGCGGGTCGGCGAACTGCACGACCATGTCCACGGCGCGGTCGAGGTCGCGCCGTGCCCGCTCAGAGTCCGGGTTTGTCACGTACTGCACAATCAGGCCGTCCACCAGGGCAAGCGCGAGCCGTCCGAGACTGTCGAAATCAACGGCGCAGCGCTCCCCCGCCGCCTGCGCGGCTTGGGCGCAGAACTGGGTGACGAGCGCGGTGTAGCGCTCATATTGCAGCTGGGCCAGGCCACCCGAGCCTTCGCTGCGCACCGAGTACATGGCCAGCTCGTATTGCATGATCTGCAGGCCGGTGTCGCTTTCCACCAACGTGGTCCAGAAGTTCGTCACGCCCTGCCGCAGCGCATGGGCCACCCCCCGGTCGAGTTGCAGATCGGCGCGCACCGCGTCCACAACGTCGTCCATGACCGCGGCGATCACCGCACGCAGCAGCAGGTCCTTGGACGGAAAGACGTAGTGCAATGTGCCCAGTGGGATTCCGGCTTCAGCGGCAACCCCACGCAACGTCGTGCCCGCTACGCCGACGTCACGCAGTACCCGCATCGCGGCCGCGACGATCTGTCCCTCGCGCTCGGACGCCTTGACGTAGGCCATCTAGGCCACCACATTCATCAAGCCACCACTAACCGGTGCGCCACACCCGCAACGCCGCGACGATCATCGGAATCTGCAACGGCAGGCGCGCGATCGCCCCCGCCCTCAACCACGGTTTGGCCCACAGTAACCGGACCGAGTGGATATTCGCCGGGTACACCGCGACGAACAGGGCGGCCGCGGCCAGCCCGGCCCTGCGGCGGGTGCGCGGCGCCAACAGCAGGGCACCGATGACCAGCTCGGCGACTCCCGACAGATAGGTGTACATGCGGGCGCTGCCCGGCAACTCCGGCGGAACGATCGCGTCGAACGGTTGAGGGACGACGAAATGTCCTGCCCCGGCACCCAGCAGCAGTCCGGCGAGCCCTCGCGCGGCGGTGACGGCGTTTCGCTGTCCTGTCGGTGCGGCAGTCATCGCTCGATCGTAGCCAGCGTGGCGGTCTGCAGTCACCGGCCGCCGGTGCCGAAAAGTACGGCCGCCATCAAGGCATGGATCCGGGACCGCTGTTCGTCTCGATCATCAAAGTTAACCAGGCGTCCTATATCGACGACTAGCGCAAGCGCCGCATGGACGCGGAAGACCGCTTCGGTGTCGCCTGCGCCGACCTGGCTCACCAGGTGAGCCCATTCGTCGACGTTCTGCCGCTGCAGACCGCGCAGTTCGACGCGGTCGGGTTCGGGCAGGTTGGCGAACTCGGCGAAATAGATGTTGATCAGCTCGGGCGCGGCGAACGCCAGCGCGGTATAGCGCTCGGCGATGCGCAGGGCCGCCTGCCGCGCACTGGTCGACTCGGCCAGGGAGTCGGTGATGGCCATCAGCACTCGGGCGCTGGCCCGATGGAAGGCGACGGCCAGCAAGGCCGCCTTGCTCGGGTAATAGCGATAGGCGCTGGAGCCGTTCAGTCCGGCCGCGGTGCCGATCTCCTCGATGCTGACTTCGTAGAAGCCGCGCTGGCCGAACATCCGGATCGCCTCCGCGAGCAGCCGTTCCCGCTTGGATGTGCTGGGCAGACCCCGCTCCGGTCGTCGGGGCGCGGGACCCGACGGCGCCGGGGGCAACTCGACGGTGAGCACCGACCAGCACAGCTCCGCCAACAGTTCCGCAAGTGCGGCGGCGGGCAATCGCGTTCGGTGAGCGGAGATGCTCCCGATCACGCTCAGGGCGGCGGCGGCCAGGATCGCGGTGTCGGCCTGGGGAAGTTCCGGGCGCAGCGCCGCCAACGGCTCGGCGATCGCGGCGTTGAGCGCGTCATAGCCGGCCCGGATGTCCTTGCGATCCGGCAACTGCAGGTACCGCCGCTCCCACCGGTAGAACGCGCCCTCACGCCGCGTCCCGATCGTGGTCTCGATCAGCGCGGCGGTGATCGCGCGCAACCGCTCCGGCGCCGGCCGGCTCGGATCGTCGGCGGATCGCGCGGCGCTCACCAGCGCCCCCGCCGTGTACTGGGCCGTCGCGACCAGCAGCGCGTACTTGTTGGCGAAGTGCCGATACAGCGCAGGTCCGGAGATACCGACCTCCGCGGCGATCTCGTCGACCCCGACCGCGTGGTAGCCGCGTTCGCTGAAGGCACGGGCCGCGGCGCGCACGATCTGCGCCTTGCGGTCCTTGGGGCGGCGCTGCACCGCAGTGACCGATCCCGCAGCCATGGACGCGGCCATTTTCACCCCCGTGTTGACTGTTGGACCCGACGCCCATACGTTAACCACAATTTACGTTTTCATCCACGGAGGAAGTGACGTGCTGCAATCCCGGTTCATCGAAGGGCGGGTCTGACCGTGTCCGAGAACGCCAGCTCCGCCAAACTCACCGCGACCCGCGACGGCCGGGTGTTGCGGGTGACGATTACCAACCCCGCCCGGCTCAACGCGATCGACTACGCCACGATGGCGGGCCTGGGTGACGTCATCGCCGGCGCGGCCGACGACCCCGGTGTGCGGGCCATCGTGATCACCGGCGAAGGCAAGGCCTTCTGCACCGGTGCCGACCTGTCGGCCACCGCCGGCGGCGTGAGCCCCGAGGAGGTGATGGACTGCGCCTCGCGGCTGGTCAACTCGGTCGCGCAGACCCCGGTACCGGTGATCGCGCGGATCAACGGTC
Source organism: Mycobacterium sp. SMC-19 (assembly GCF_045310815.1). Taxonomy (NCBI): domain Bacteria; kingdom Bacillati; phylum Actinomycetota; class Actinomycetes; order Mycobacteriales; family Mycobacteriaceae; genus Mycobacterium; species Mycobacterium sp. SMC-19. The sequence continues at coordinate 380,403 of NZ_JBJIAM010000001.1, forward strand.
CGGCCGCCGGCGTCGGCGTCGGTCTGGCGCTGGCCGCGGATCTGATCTACGCCGCCGAGAGCGCCTACTTCCTGCTCTCGTTCACCAACATCGGCCTGATGCCCGACGGCGGCACAACCGCCCTGGTCGCGGCGGCCGCCGGACGGGCGGTGGCCAACGAGATGGCCCTGCTCGGTGAGCGCCTGTCGGCGACCGCCGCCCGCGATGCCGGCCTGATCAACGCGGTGCTCGGCGAGGCGGAGTTGGACGCCCGGGTGAATGAGGCCGCCGAGAAGCTGGCCCACGGACCGCGTCGCGCCATCGAATTGACCAAGCGTGCGCTCAATGCCACCAACCTCGCAGCGCTCGACGCCGCGCTGGCCCGCGAGAAAGCCGGTCAGGTGGAGTTGCTGGGCTCGCCCGACTTCTTCGAAGGCGCCGCCGCGATGCTGCAGAAGCGCAAGGCGGTGTTCGGCGAATGATCGCTCAGCCGCTGCGGTCTCGCCGCAACCACTGGATGAATCAGGTGGCGACCCACGCCGAAATGCGTCCCGACGCCGTTGCCTTCCGCTGCCGCGGCAACGACACCACCTGGCAACAACTGCACGATCGCTCCGAGCGCCTGGCCGGGGCACTGTTCCGGCGCGGCATCTCCTTCGGCGATCGGGTACTGATCGTGATGCTCAACCACACCGAATACATCGAGGCGACCTTGGCGATCAACGCCCTGGGTGCCATCGCCGTACCGGTCAACTTCCGCCTCACCGACCCCGAGATCAGCTACATCGTCACCGACAGCGGTGCCAAGGGCGTCATCACCGATCAGCTGCTGGCACCGCTCATGGAGGCAGTCCGCAAGAACACCCCCGGACTCGACGTGGCCGTGGTGCTCGGCGATGACTACGAATCGCTGATCGCCGAGCCGGGCGACCCGCACCCCGGCGCCGACGTCCCAGAAGACACCCCGGCCCTGATCATGTACACCTCGGGAACCACCGGAAGTCCCAAGGGCGCCATCCTGTCCCACTCGAACCTGCTGGCCCAGTCGCTGACCTGTATTCAGGCGCTGCAGATCAGCCCGGACAGCGTGTACTTCTGCGCCGCGCCGATGTTCCACATCGCCGGCCTGGGCAGCATCGCACCCAACCTGATGCTGGGCACCAAGACGGTGATTCACCCGCTCGGCGCGTTCAACGCCACCGACACCCTGGACGCCTGGGAGCGCGAGCGCGCCACCTCGGTGTTCCTGGTTCCGGCACAGTGGCAGGTCATCTGTGCCGATCCGACTGTGCCGCAACGAGACCTGGCGCTCGAAGTGATCAGCTGGGGGGCGGCTCCGGCGTCCGACACCGTACTGCGGGCCATGGCGGAGACCTTCCCGGACGCGCTCAACGTCGCGGTGTTCGGCCAGACCGAGATGTCACCGGTCACCTGCGTGCTGCAGGGCAAGGACGCGATCCGCAAACTCGGCTCGGTGGGCAAGGTGATCCCGACCATCTCGGCGCGGGTCGTCGATGAGAACATGAACGACGTGGCGCCCGGTGAGATCGGCGAGATCGTCTACCGCGGGCCGACCATGATGCAGGGCTACTGGAACAAACCCGAGGCGACCGCCGAGGCGTTCGCCGGCGACTGGTTCCACTCCGGGGATCTGGTCCGCGTCGACGACGAGGGTTTCGTCTACGTCGTCGACCGCAAGAAGGACATGATCATCTCCGGCGGCGAGAACATCTACTGCGCCGAGGTGGAGAACGTGCTGTTCGAGCACCCACTGATCCAGGAGGCCGCCGTGATCGGGCGTGCCCACGACAAGTGGGGCGAGGTTCCGGTGGCCATAGTGGCGGTAGCGGCCGGCGAGGCGCCGCTGACGCTGGAAGACCTCGAACCCTTCCTCAACGAGCGCCTGGCCCGCTACAAGCACCCGAAGGAACTGGTGCTGATCGACGCATTGCCCCGCAATGCCAGCGGCAAGGTGGTCAAACCGCAGCTGCGCAAGCAGTACGGCTCGTAGCGGCGACGGACTGCTCGATCCGGGTAGCGTCGTGACATGAGCCTGGTCTTCTCCAGCGAGCTCGAGGCACCGCGTGATGAGGTCTTCGCCTGGCACGCCAGGCCGGGGGCCTTCACCCGGCTGAGCCCGCCGTGGCAGGCGATGCGCTTGCGACGCGAAGCCGACTCGCTGCGCGACGGTATCGCCGAGCTGGCGCTGCCGGGTGGGCTGCGCTGGGTGGCCGAACACCAGGCGAGCGACTATGACCCGCCCCGGCAATTCGCCGACGAGCTCGGCAGCGGCGGCCTGGCGTCACTGCCGGCGAGGTGGGTGATGAAGTGGCAACACATCCACGAATTCGACGATCTCGGCGACGGCCGGACGCTGATGACCGACCGGGTCGACACCCCGGTGCCCGGGGCGTTGCTGCGGCCGATGTTCGTCTATCGGCATCGCCAGCTCGCCGATGACCTCGCGGCGCACCAGCGCGCCAAAGCCCATGGCCTACAGCCGCTTACGGTGGCGGTCAGCGGCGCATCCGGGCTGGTGGGTTCGGCGCTGACGGCATTTTTGAGCACCGGCGGTCATCGGGTGATCCGGCTGGTGCGGCGCACCGCCGGCAGCCCCGACGAGCGGCAGTGGAATCCCGACGATCCGGATCGCGATCTGCTGGCCGGCATCGATGCGGTGATTCATCTGGCCGGTGCGTCGATCGCGGGACGCTTCACCGCGCAGCATCGCCGGGTGATCCGCGACAGCAGAATCGGTCCGACGCGCAGACTCGCCGAGCTGGTTGCCGCCACGGCCGCCGGGCCGAGCGCCCTGATCTGCGCTTCGGCGGTCGGCTATTACGGCTATGACCGCGGCGACGATGTCCTCACCGAGGACAGTCAACGCGGGGACGGCTATCTGGCCGACGTCGTCGCCGCCTGGGAGGACGCGCTGGCGCCGGCGGAGCAGTCCGGGACCCGCGTCGTGCGCGTTCGCACCGGCATTGTGCAGTCGCCGCGCGGCGGCACGCTGCGGCTGATGCGGCCGCTGTTCGCCGCCGGCCTGGGCGGTCGGTTGGGCAGCGGCCGACAGTGGCTGCCCTGGATTGGGATCGACGACCTGATCGACATCTATCACCGAGCCCTGTGGGACACCGGACTTTCCGGACCGGTGAACGCCGTCGCTCCGCATCCGGTACGAAACAGCGACTACACCAAGACACTGGGTCGCGTGCTGCGCCGGCCCACGATTCTTCCCGTCCCGGGCCTGGGACCACGCCTGCTGCTCGGCGCCCAAGGCGCGCGTGAACTGGCCTGCGCGAGCCAGCGAGTGCTGCCGGCGCGCCTGAGCGCGGCCGAACATCGGTTCCGTGCCCCCGAACTCGAACCGCTGCTGCGGCATCTGTTGGGGCGTGCGGGCAGCGCTACGTACTGATCCGCTGATACCGCCGCAGCGCCTCGGCCCGCTCGTGACGATGGTCGACGATCGGCTCCGGGTAACCCGGCGGGCGCCCGGGCCGCAGCAGGTGGGCATCGGTGACATCGGCCAACTCCGGAACCCAGCGACGTACGTAGGACCCGTCGGGATCGAACTTTCGGCCCTGCAGCGTCGGGTTGAACACGCGAAAGTACGGCGACGCATCGGTACCGGTCCCCGCGCACCATTGCCAGCCATGCTGATTGTTGGCCAGATCGCCGTCGACCAACTGATCCAGAAACCAGCGGGCACCCCACTGCCAGGGCAGGTGCAGGTCCTTGACCAGGAACGAGGCCACGATCATTCGCGCTCGGTTGTGCATGAATCCGGTGGCGAGCAGTTCGCGCATGCCCGCGTCAACAAGGGGAAAGCCGGTGGTCCCGGCCTTCCAGCGTTCGAAGTGTCGTTGTGCCTCGGCGTCGGTATCGGTCTGGATCGCGTCGAACTCGGTGTTCCAGTTCTCCCAGGCACTGCGTGGCCAGTGGTGCAGTACCGCGGCGTAGAAATCCCGGAAAGCCAACTGCCGCAAATACGCTGCGGGTCCTGGGCGGTGCGCGTCGAGGTCGGCGGCCATGGTGCGCGGGTGGATGTTGCCGAACTTCAGGTAGGCCGACATCCGACTGGCCCCGTTACGGCCGAGCAGGTCGCGGTCTTGGTCGTAGCGGTCTAACCCGCTGGCCACAAACGTTTTCCAATGCTCACACGCGGCGGCTTCCCCGGCCGGGACGTCGGCCTGCCCGCCGAAGTCGGGGACCTCCACCGCTTGCGCACCCTTGCCGGACAGCTCCGTGGGGTCGATCCAGTGCGCCGATTCGGAGCGTGACAGCGCCGGACGGCGCCAGCCGTGTTCGCGCCACCGCCGAAAGAACGGCGTGAAGACCCGATACGGCGTGCCGTCGTCTTTCACGACGCGGCCCGGCGAGATCAGGTAGGGCGATCCGGTTGCCACCAGCGGGATCTGGCCGAGCGCGGCCCGGACCTGCTGGTCACGACGGCGCCCGAACGGTGCGAAATCGTCCGAGACGTGCACGGCCGTCGCCGAGATCTCGGCGGCGAGCTGTGGGATCCGCTGCTGCGGGAGCCCGCGGGTGATCAGCAGCCGGCCGCCGAGGTCATCACGCAGCTGGCGCAGACTTGCCCCGAGGAACTGCAGTCGGCGCTGCCCCGATGAGGCCTCCAGCCGTGGGTCCAGCACGAAACAACCCAGCACCTCGGGGTCGTCGGCGACCGCGGCCGCCAGGGCCGGCAGATCACCTACCCGCAGATCGCGGCGATACCACAGCAGGACCGGCATTCGGCGAGGCCTGAGCCCTCAGGCCGGTGCCAGCGGCAACCGCAGCGCACCGGGGGAACCGTCGGGCACGGTCGGGTGGTGCGGCGCGACCGGCGCGATGCGCCGATACGGCTGCCCCAGGGGCGGGCGGGAATCGGGCTCACCGTTGTTGGGCCACAACGCCATCGCCCGTTCGGCCTGCGCGGTGATGGTGAACGACGGGTTGACACCCAGGTTGGCGGTGATAGCCGAACCGTCGACCACGTGGACGCCGGGATGGCCGTAGGCGCGCTGATAGGGGTCGATGACCCCGGTTTCCGCGGATTCACCGATCGGGCAGCCGCCGATGAAGTGCGCCGTCAACGGGATATTGAGCGCGTCCAGGTAGGTGCCGCCGGCCATCCCGCCGACCTTTTCCGCCATCCGCCGGGCTACATCGTGGGCGGTCGGGATCCAGTCCGGATTAGGCTCGCCCACACCCTGTTTCGCCGTCATGCGAGTGCCGAACAGGCCACGCTTGCGGTAGGTGGTCAGCGAGTTGTCCAGCGACTGCATCACCAGCACGATGATCGAGTGCGAGGACGCGTTGCGGGGGAACATGCTGTGCAGCATCATCGCCGGGTGGCGTGCGATGGTCAGCATCAGCCGGGCGAAGCGCCACGGCCCGCCGTCGATCAGATGGGTGCCCATCATCGACAACAGGTTCGATCCCTTGCCGTAGCGGCACACCTCGACATGGGTGTTGGCCTCCGGGTGGATCGACGAGGTGATCGCCACTCCTTGGGCGAAGTCGTCACGATCGGGCGCGAACACCACCGGCACCTCTTCGGAATTGGTGCGGGTCAGCTCACCCAGCCGCGGCGAGAGATGCGGTAGTGATCCGGTGTCGCGCAGCTGGTGCAGCAACCGCTGGGTGCCCAGCGAGGCCGCGGCGAACACCACCTGGCCCGCGGTGAAGTCCCGCTTGCGCTTGCGCACCCACCGGCCGGTGCGCACGGTGCTGACCACATATCCGTCGCCAGCGGGCCGCACATCGGTGACCATCGTCATCGGATGGATCTGAGCGCCGGCGTGCTCGGCCAGATACAGGTAATTGGTCTCGGTGGTGTTCTTCGCGTTATGCGGGCAACCGGTGAAGCACTGCGCGCAGCCGATACAACCGGCGCGGTCGGGGCCTGCCCCGCCGAAGAACGGATCCGGGACGGTCTTGCCGGGCTCGTCACCGAAGAAGACTCCGACGTTGGTCGGGTGGTAGGTGTCCTCGACCCCCAGATCGCGGGCCACCGCCAGCAACACCTCATCTGCCGGAGTGGTGTGCGGGGTGGGCGTCACCCCCAGCATCCGGCGGGCCTGTTCGTAATACGGCGCCAGCTCGGACTTCCAGTCGGTGATGTGCGCCCACTGCGGGTCGCTGTAAAACCGTTCCAACGGCTCGTAGAGGGTGTTGCCGTAGATCAACGAACCGCCGCCGACCCCAACGGCGCTGGCGATGAACGTCTTCCCCAACACGGTCAGCCGTTGCGGACCGAAGCAGCCCAGTTTCGGTGCCCACATCGCCTTGCGCACGTGCCAGTTGTTGGGCGGGAAATCGGTGGGAGCCCAGCGGCGGCCCATGTCCAACACGCCGACGCGATAACCCTTCTCGGTCAGGCGCAGCGCCGCCACACTGCCGCCGAATCCCGATCCGATCACCACAACGTCGTAGTCGTATGTCACGTGTGGTCCTCGGTGGCGCGGCTGCGTGCGGGGATGAGCAGGGTCAGCGACAACACCAGCAGCAGGCTGAGGCTGACGACGTTCAGCACCGCATCACGCGGGCCGTACATGTGCAGCATGCCGACGTGGTAAATCAGGTGCAGCGCATTGAAGACCGACCAGCTGGCCCCCGTGATCAGGACGACGGGCCGGTTGCGCAGGTAGTACAGCGCCAGGGCGCTGAGCACCGCGAGCCCGGAGAACAAGGAGCCGACGTCTTTCACGAAATGCTCGTTGTACGGGCCGAGCACCGGCAACCAGTGCATGCCCATGCCGGGGAATGTGCTGTACCAGTTCAGCGGAGCGAAGTATGCCCACACTCCGAGGCTGATGCCGGCGATCGTCAACAAGATGAGGCATACGCGATGCACGTTGGGGTTCATGCTCGGTTGACGACGCAGCGGGCGCGTTTGTGACATCCGGTTTCCTTACCTGTTGTCCTGTGCGAGCGCGGCCAGCCACTCGGCATAGGTTTGGTGGCCGCGGGGCCCGGGCTGGGTCGGCAGCAGCGCGCCGTTTGCCATGCCCTTCCCAGCCGCACCGGGAATACGCAGTCCGATGACCGGCCGGTGCTGCCCGCGCCGCCGGATCAGCTGCCGAACCATGTCGACGACCGATTCCACGCGGGGGCCTGCGAGTTCGGGTGCCATCTGCTGGGGTTCTCCGGTGACCAGGCCGCACAGGTGAGCGGCGACTTCGCTGACCGCGATGGGTTGCGACTGCATTTTCGGCACCAGGGCGATCGGCCCGGGCACCTGCGCCAGGACTTGGTCGGCGAATTCGTGAAACTGGGCGGCCCGCAGAATCGTCCACGGGACGGCGCCGGCCTTCACCACTTCCTCTTGCCGCAGTTTGCCTTGGTAGTAGCCGCTGGTTGCTCGGTCAATGCCGATGATCGACAGCGTGACGTGGTGGCGAACTCCGTTGCGCTGCGCGGCGGCCAGCAGATTGGTGGTGGCTGCGCCGAAGGAGGCCCGTGCCTTCTTGGCGTTCATGGTTGCGAAATCGGAGACGTCGATGACGGCCTCGACGCCGTCGAGCGCCGCGTCAATCCCGGTGTTCTGGATCAGGTCGACCCCGTGGGCGCGGGCGAGGATCACTGGGTGGTGGCCCTGGCTGTGGAGATGCTCGACCACTTTGCGTCCGGTCTTGCCGGTACCGCCGGCAACCGCGATCTTCATGGGTGCATCCTTCTACTTGCCTGGATGTCAGTCGACCAATACCACCATTTTGCCTCCGGCCTCCCCGGATTCCATGACGCGATGCGCTTCACGGACCTGATCAAAGGAGAAGACATGCGAGGGCGCGGCTTGCAGGCGCCCCGCACGGACCTTGTCGGCGATGTCCTGCAGCGGAACATCCGACAGCGCGAACCCGGGCGTACCGAACACGAAGCTGCCGAAGAAGCTGAGGTTGACACCGCTGGGCATCTGCAACAGCGGGTTGAAATCGACGATCGGATCCAGTCCACCGAGCCAGCCCGCCAAGCACGCCGTACCGCCCCGGCGCAGGATGTTCAGAGAGTCGAGGATCGTGCTGTTGCCCACCAGGTCGAGAACGGCGTCGACGTGCTTGACCTCAGCAAGGTGCGCACTGAGATCGGGAATCTCCAGCTCGGCACGTTCGACGCCGAGCGAGGTCAGCAAGCCGAACCGTTCCCGGTTGCGGGTGGTGGCGATCACCCGCGCACCGGCCTCCACGGCCAGCTTCACAGCCGCCTGCCCGAAAGACGATGTCGCCCCGCGGATCACGATGGTCTGCCCGGCGGTCAGGTCGAGGTTGCGAAACAGACAGGTCCATGCGGTGGCGTAGGTTTCCGGCAGCGCGGCCAGCTGATCCCACGGCAGGTCCGTCTCGATCAGCGCGACGTTCGCGGCGCGCACCCGGGTGAATTGGGCGTAGCTGCCGTTAATGGTGCGGCCGAGCCCGCCCATCAGCGCAGCGACTTTGGCGCCGACCGGGAATTCTCCGCCCGGGCAGGCATCGACAATGCCGACGCATTCGATACCACTGACTTCGGCGGCCTGCGCCCACTCGCCTCGACGCATGTGCATTTCGGCGTGATTGATGCCGAATCCCTTGACCCTGATCACGACCTCGCCGGGCTTCGGCAGCGGCTTGGGGAGGTCGGTGTAGGTCAAGGCGTCCAGGCCGCCGAATCCGTCGAGAATGATCGCCCGCATGGTCGGGCCGCCTGGCACTTCGCGCACCACTGCGGGCGCGGTCGGAACAACCGGCGTCTGTGTTGTGTCCATTGGTGTCATCTCCTGGTGAATATTGTTGGTGTATTGGATTTTTCGAGGACAGCTGTCACTGTCCGGTGCGGCGCAGGAAGTCCTTGATCAGTTCGGCGACTTCGCCGGCGGCGGTCTCCAGCAAGAAGTGACCGCCATCGAGCAGATGGATTTCGGCATTGCGCGCGTCCCGGCCGAACGCCCGGGCGCCCGCCGGCCCAAAGATCGGGTCCCCTTGTCCCCAAACGGCCAGCACCGGAACTCCGCTGGTGCGCAGGTATTCGTGCAGAGCGGGGTACATCGGCGAATTGGTGGCGTAGTCCCGGAACAACTTGAGCTGAATCTCGTCATTGCCCGGGCGACCCAGCAGCGCGGCGTCCAGGGTCCAGGTATCCGGGCTGACCAGCGCCTCGTCCGGCACACCGGTCAGGTACTGCCATTTGATCGACTCGACATCCAGCGCCGTGCGGATGGCCGCCTCCGTGGCCGCGGTCTGCTCACGTTGGTAGTCCCAGACGGTTTTCCAGAAGGCCTCGACGAAGCCCTCGTCGTAGCCGTTGCCGCTCTGCGTGATGATCGCGCTGATGGATTCGGGCCGGTTCAGCGCCAGCCGCCAGCCGATCGGCGCCCCGTAGTCCTGGACGTAGATCGCGTAGCGGCCCAGCCCGAGATGATCCAGCAGCCCCCGGGTGAGCTCCGTCAGATTGTCGAAGGTGTAGTCGAACTCGGTCACCAGCGGCATGTCGGAGTAGCCAAAGCCGAGGTGATCGGGAGCGATCACGTGATAGTCGTCCGCCAGGCGAGTGATGAGGTCCCGGAACATATACGAGCTGGTCGGAAAGCCGTGCAGCAGCACGATCGCGGGCGCGCCAGCGCTTCCCGCCTCGCGGTAGAACAGACGTCGCCCGGCGATGGTGGCGTACCGGTGCCTGACCGAAGGAACCATAGCTAACCCCTTAACTAGATTTTGATAGTTAGGAGTCAAACACTGGTGGTGTAACCTGTCAATAGCATTTTGGAGGTTATATGGAGATTGTTGTGACGGGGCCCGCCGACGAGGCCCTGCTGCTGGACCTGCTCAACACCACTCCGGTGATCGATGGCGTGCCACACGATGAACTCGAAGATCCGGCTGCGGGGCGGGCCTGGCTGTCGGCGCACGACCTCGATTCCGCATGTGAGCAACTGCAGGAGCTGGTCGACGCGCGGACCGCATTGCAGGCGGTGGTGCGCGGCGAACTGGCCCCGCAGACGTTGCAGCCTTTCCTCGAAGGCGTTGAGCTATCCCCCGTCATGTCTGACGGCGGCATCGCCTGGACGTTGGCTACGCGCGATTCCTCCCGCGGCGCCGCGCGGGCGATACTCGCGTGGGACGCGCTACGCATCTCCAGCCCCGGACGGCTGCGCCCCTGCGCCAATTCCGACTGCCAGCTGTTCCTGATCGATCGCAGCAAGCCGAACACCGCCCGATGGTGCTCGATGGCCATCTGCGGCAACCGCATGAAAGCGCGCCGGCACTACCAGCGAAGCAAAACCACGACCAGCGAGTGACCTCCGCAGGAAAGTCGCGAGCCCAATACCTACAACGCCAGCTCGCCGACTACCATGAGCTGTCCCTATGGGTTCCAGTACCTACCTAGCTAGGTCCCGCGCCCCCGTAGCTCAGGGGATAGAGCACGGCTCTCCTAAAGCCGGTGTCGCAGGTTCGAATCCTGCCGGGGGCACCAAGTGCGTGTATGACTTCGGGTGATGCTTGACAGCGGCTTCGGTTGATCCTTGACACTCCCTAGATGAGGGGGCACCAAGCGCGCGGTCATACGTGCCGGCGCGCGACCACTATTTCCAGAAGGCGTTCATGGGCTGGGCGTACATGTCGTTGTCAGTGAGCGGGGCCAGAGTTCCCGGCGAGGCACGCAAGGCGTCTTCAATGGTGGCCATCAGGCTGTACTCGTTGTAGTAGTCGTCGGTGGTGAAGTTGCCGGACTGCATACCGCCGGCCACCGCGCCCGCACTCGGGATGACGATCATCGGAACGTTATTGCCCTGGTTACCGAAGCCCAGTGAGAGGTTGTTGTTGTCCTCGTCCGTGACGAGGATGATCGCGTCCTTCTCGTTCGGGTCGGTCCAGGTATTCGAGCTCTCGATGGTGGAGACCTCCTGCTGGACGAACTGGTCGGCGGCCGCGACGTTGTACTGATGGTCTCCAAGCTGGGTGGCAATGAACTGGAGAACGCCGCTAAGCGAGTCGACCGGGCCTTCCCCGTTGTTGTCCTCGTTGGCGGCGATCCAGGTGAATCCGGGGAACGTGCTCGGGTCATTGAGGTCGGTGGCCAACTGAGTCAGCGGAAGCAGGTGCTCCTGCAGGTAGTCGGGGGTGTTGCCGTAGACGTAACTGAATTGGGTGAACGGCAGTTCGTCGGCGGAGTAGTCACCCGATGACACGATGGAACCCGCCGACGGCATGCTCTGCGCGTAGCCGGCCCAGGTGATGCCCGCCTGATCCATTTCCTCCATCAGACTCGGGGCAGTGATGGAGTTCGGCGCAGAGTTGTAGTCGATGCCGAAGTCCGAGCCGCCCAGGATCCGGAAGTAGTTGGGGTCGCTGGGGTGGCCCAGCGCGTAGTAGTTGTCGTCATATCCGTAGGTGTTGATCAAGCTGTTCATGTACGGCGCGTTGGGGCTGCCGACGATGTCGGCGGCCCCCTTGTTCTCCATGTAGATCACGAACACGTGATCCAGTTGGCCGACGTCAGACGTCGGCGTGGACAGCGCCGCCGGGACGAGGTTGGGATCGCCGACGGTGAACGACTCGTTGTCGGCGTAGGCGCCGTTGTAGTCACCGAGGTACTGGTTTTCGTCGGTGAACGTCGTGGTCACCTTCGCAGAGACGGCGCCTTCAGGGACAGTCCCGGTGATCTCACGTTGCTCAAACCCGGTGAAACCCCAGCGATCCCATACCGTGACGGGGTTGAGCGAGCCGCTGCCCACCACGTTGCCGTCGGCGTCGAGGAAGCTGACCTGTACAGAGGCGTACGACGGGTTCCATGTTTGGCCACCGAGATCCGCACTGAGCGCATACGGCGTTCCGGCCGCGCCGGTGAGGTCGACGGTCTGGCTGATGGTGGACGTGCCCACCGGTCCCCCGCCGGCGAAGTTGTCGCCGCCGCCCGGCGGCGGGGTCTGCGGAAAGCCGAACAACCCCGACACCGTCGGGAGCGGAAACGACACCGGGGACGGATAACCGACCGGGGTGCCGTAGCCGATCACGGTCGGCGTGCCGGTCTCGGTCCAGCCCGGTATGGTGACCCCGCTGTAGCCCGACCCGGACGGATCGGCCGTCTCAAAACTCGGGTTCACCAACAGGTTCTGGCTCATCGCCTGCGCGTCGGCGCTCACGGCGCCGACCGGATCAAGGCTATTGAGCCAGCTGACAAGCTCGGTATCCGCTTGCGGACCCAACACCGTGCTGACCGAGTCCTGCTCCAGGAAACTTGTCATCACATTGAGGACCTGGTCGATGAACAGGTCGAACTCGTCGGCGTGGGCGTCGGGCGCAGACGCCAGCTGTCCCAGTCCCAGCGCCACAAACGCGCTGGCCGCGCCCGTCATCCCCATCCTCAGACGCCGAAGAGCCATGGCTCTGACAGTCCTCAGGCATCGCTAGGCCGTCAAGAAGCTCCAGCTAATACGTTTCAGAGACACAGCAAGTCGACAGACTCGCACCACCGTGGGATCAGCCGAACAGATCCGCCAGGCTGAAGCTCGGCGTATTGGCGATCAGGTCGGACATGTTCGCCCACTGCTGGGCCGCCTGGGCACTCAGTTCGGTCGGCCAGTCGTTGTTGCCGCTCAAGATCGCCGTCGCGAAGTCATCGCGGGCGTTGAGCAGCCCGGCCAGGATGCTGGTGTTCGGGTTGAACAGCGCGTCGTCGATGGCCGGGATCAGCATCTGCGGCATCAACACAGACATCGCGGTCTGGGCCAGCGCCAGCGTGATCGGCATGGTGATGTCGTTGCTCAGCACCGGCAGGGCGTTCCACACCGAGGTCAGGCTTTCCATCGGGTGGTCCAAGACACTGCGCAGGACGGCATCCCAGTCCGGGCTCAGCGCGTCGGTGAATCGCAGCTCGATCGGGGTGAACGGCTGGGTGCCGAACACCGACTCGAAGTTATCCCTGCCCATCAGGGCCGAGAGCGCGTTGAGTTCGAGATGCTGCAGCACCCAGGCCGGCTGGGCGTGGATCCGCGACACATCCAGGCCGTAGCCGTAGGAGAACACCCGCCGGGCCATGTCGGCGGCGAACTCCTCAGGGCTGACGGTGGGGGTGTCGCTGGGCAGGTACTGGGCGATGTCGTCAAGCGACACCACCTGAGCGGTCACGCCCTGACCGATCGCGGCGTCGCGGTCGTCGACGTTCTCGAAGCGGGCGAAGATCTCACCGCGCGTCAGACCGCCGGTGTCTAGCCAGTTGGCCACGCCCGGATTCGTCGCGCTGACAACGTAATAGGTGTAGCCGTCGTCGGCGTAGTAGGTCTGGGTGTGGTTGAGGGTGGTCTGGGCCATGACGTAGGGCAGCGCGCCACCGTAGACGTTCATCAGCTCGATGCCGCTGTAGGCCGCGTCGATGGTCGGCACCTTCAGGATCAGTGCCTCACCGGGATCCAGGTCGAAGTTGCCGCCGGTGACGACCGCGGACTCCAGACCGACGCCATAGCTGGTCTCCGGGGCCAACGTCATCATGGTGTTGGCGGGCACCTCCATGCCCACCGATGCCCCGCCCTCGATGCTGCGCTGGTTGAACGGGACGACGATCTGGGCGAAGGCACCGAACAGCATGTTCAACACGTCATCGACGGAGCCGATGCTGCCCGGCCCGGATGGCGCGTCGGTTCCGCCGTCTTCGGTGGGGAAGAATCCACCGGCCGGGATGGAGAAGAACGGCGGGCAGTCGGAGACACACTGCAGGCTGATGCTGCCGGGACCCTTGGCCCAGTCGCCCAGCATGTCCCGAATCAGCAGGGACGCGGCACCGCCGACCGTGGCCTCGGTGGAGTCCAGGAAGTTGACCGCGCCCGGCGGCGCTTCCGGTCCGATGTAGATGGTGAAGTTGCCGTTGGCGTCGACCACCAGGCCGTGGTTGAGTTCCAGGTCCTCGATGGTGTGGGCGGTGGCACCGGTGACGGCCATGGTGCTGATCGACATGTGCTCGGTTCCCCCGCCGAGGTTTCCGGTGAGCACGTAGGTCGCACCGGGAGCCAGCCCGGCCGTGACGTGGTAGTAGATGTCGGGCGTGAAGTAGTCGAAATACTGGCGCGAGTCGGCGACATTGCCGGCGACCACTTCGGGCGACTGGAAGAACACTCCGTTGAACAGCTCGGTGACCCGCGACAATCCGGTGGTGATCAGTTGGTAATTGGTGTTCTGCAACATCCTCATCAGCGTGTCCGCGTCGCCGGGCGAGGCATAGGGCAGTGACAGGTCGTAGGCCTGCGCCTGCTTCATGGCGTCCAGCAGGGCATCGAGGGCCTGCTGGTACCCCGCGGTCAACGTCACCGCGGGCGTGACGCTGCCGGCGGTGGCCATCGGGCTGCCCATCACCATCGACAGCGCGCCGCCGACCGCCACTGCGGCGGTCCCCAGTCGTCGTCCGTGGGCCGAGGAGAGCAGCCAGGACGCAACCCTCGAAGGACGTTGCGCTTCGATGTTGCCCGTCGTGTCCACGGCCACCCTTCCCCCATCTCGTTAATCATTTTCTCTTTTTACTCACGGCTGATTTTTATTGGGACCATACGTCTGCATCGCATGACGTGCAATAGTCGTCGCGCAGATTGAGACGGCCGTGTCGCGAAACCCGTTGCCGACATCAACCGGTGTCGACCGGTAGGTTGCGCTGCATGTCCATGCGATGGCTTTCTGCGTTCGGCGCGGTGACGACGGCCCTGGTCGTGAGCGGATGCGGGCTGACGGTGACCAAGAACGGCACCGACCCGGTGGCGAACCTGGCCCCGCGCAGCACCCCCAACGGCATGGTGTTGGTGTCGCCGGACAACTTCGTGCGGGCCGTCACGGACCAGGAATTCACCAATATCGTCAACGAGAACGGCTTCGGCCGGTTCTTTCACATGCGCGAAGTCACCCCGGTCGACCGGCAGCTGGTGGTGCGCTCCAACCGGGACACCTTGTATTCGGCGGCGGTGTTCGACCTGCAGGCCGGTCCGGTGACGCTGACACTGCCCGATCCCGGTCAGCGCTACATGTCGGCGCAGGTGATCAACCAGGACGAATACGTCACCGACATGTTCTACGGCGGCGGCGAGCACGCCCTTGATCAGCAGCATGTCGGGACCCGCTATGTGGCCGTCGCGGTACGCATCCTGGCCGACCCCAACGATGCCGCCGACCTGGCCACGGCACATCGGCTGCAGGACGCGATCACGGCGCAACAAGACGACACCGGCAGCTTCGATGTGCCCCGATGGGATCCGGTCAGCCAGAAGAAGGTCAACGACGCGTTGTTGGAGCTGGCCCAGACCATCCCCGACACCCGGGGCATGTTCGGCACCGAGGCCGACACGGACCCGGTACGGCATTTGATCGGAGCCGCTGCGGCGTGGGGCGGAAACTCCGAGAAGGAGGCGCTGTACCTCAATGTCACCCCGGCCCGCAACGACGGCAACACGGTGTACCGCCTGAGGGTCAAAGACGTTCCGGTGAAAGCCTTCTGGTCGGTCACGGTCTACAACAAGAACGGTTACTTCACCGAGAACCCGCAACAGGCGTACTCGGTCAACGACATCACCGCGGACAAAGCGGCGGACGGATCGGTGACCGTGCAGTTCGGGGGTTGTTCGGACGACAACACAGCCAATTGCCTGCCCACCACGCCGGGATGGAACTACATGGTCCGGCTCTACCAGCCGGACAAGGAGATCCTGTCGGGCAAGTGGGTCTTCCCGACGGCGCAGCCGGAAGACTCGGCGAGCAGCGAGACCCGCTCTCCCGCGGCGCCGCCCCCACCCTCGCCAGCACCCACCCCGACCCCGACGCCCCCACCGCGCCCGGGGCGCTGATCGCACCGCGGATCGTCACCGCGGTGGTTAGTCTGCTGGACATGGTGTCGATCTGGCTGGCGCTGGGCTGAGTGCCGGCGACGCGGCATGCCTACTTCGCGTACGGGTCCAACCTGTGCGCACAGCAGATGGCACGCCGCTGCCCCGATGCGGTGGATCCTCGCCCAGCGACGCTGGCCGACCACGATTGGCTGATCAATCAGCGCGGCGTGGCGACGCTCGAGCCGTTTCCCGGATCACGGGTGCACGGCGTGCTGTGGTGGGTGTCCGACGACGACCTGGCCGCGTTGGACAGCGCCGAAGGTGTTCCGCTGCGCTACCGCCGAGACCAGCTGACGGTGCACACCCTCGATGGACCGTCGGTGGCGTGGGTGTACATCGACCACCGGGTGCAGCCCGGGGCGCCGCGGCCCGGCTATCTGGAACGCATCATCGGCGCAGCCATGCAGCACAAAGCAGATGACCGACGTGATCGCCGAACGCGCCGCACAAGCCTCCGGCGCATCGGTGTATGTGGTGCGCCATCCCGACGGCTATCCGCGCCATCTGCCGTCGACGCGGTATCGCGCCGAGGAGTCCGCGCGGCTGGCCGAATTCCTTGACCACGTCCACGTCGTGGTGTCGCTGCACGGCTACGGCCGGCTCGGACGCAGCACGCAATTGCTGGCGGGTGGCGGCAACCGCAGTCTGGCCGCACACGTCGCCCGATGCCTCGACCTGCCGGGCTACCAGGTGATCACCGATCTCGACGCGATGCCGGCGAAGCTACGCGGCCTGCACCCGGCGAACCCGGTCAATCAGGTACGCGGCGGCGGAACTCAGCTGGAACTCTCACCTCGGGTGCGTGGGATCAGCCCGCGCAGTCAGCCGCCCGGAGCCGACGGGCTGTCGCCGGCCACGGCGGCACTGGTGCGCGGACTGACGATCGCGGCCACAACGTGGCGGTTTGACACTTAGGAGGTAGTTGGTGGACAAGCAGTTTCGCTTCGGCGTGGGCCTGAACCCGATCAGATCTGCGACCGCACTGGCCGAGACCGCCCGGCGGCTGGAGGGTTTCGGCTTCGATGTGCTGCACGTGCCTGACCATCTCGGTGCCCCGGCCCCCTTTCCGGTCCTGGTCGCCGTCGCCGCGGCCACCTCGACGATCCGGGTGGGCACCTACGTGCTCAACGCCTGCTTCTACAAGCCGGCACTGCTGACCCGCGACATCGCCGACACCGACGTGCTGTCGGGCGGACGACTGGAAGTGGGCCTGGGTGCGGGCTACGTCCGCGCGGAATTCGAGGCCGCCGAGCTGCCGTTTCCGAGCGCCGGGCGCCGCATCGACTACCTCGAGCACGTGACCAAATACGTCGCGACGCACCAGCCGCGGGTGCCCATCCTGATCGCCGGCAGTGGCGACCGGCTACTCACGGTGGCAGCTCGCCACGCCGACATCGTCGGATTGACCGGGGCGCGGGTGGCCGGTGCCGACGATCCCCTGGCCGAGCGGATCGACTTCGTCCGGGCGGCCGCCGGCAACCGGTTCGACGCCCTCGAACTGAACCTGGCCATCACGGCGGTGCCGACCGACGGCTCCGGGATGCCCAATCTGTCGCTGACCCGTCGATTCGCGCCGACCCTGTCGGACGAGGAACTGCTGGCCTCACCCGCCGTGCTGTCCGGATCGGCCAGCGACATGGCCGACACCCTGCGCGAACGCCGCCGTCGCTACGGGGTCAGCTACTTCACCGTCCAGCAGGACCACGCCGAAGCCTTCGCCGAGGTCATCGCCGCATTGCGGTGACCAACGCCCACACCGAACAGCCGAGTGCCCCCGCCACTGCGACGGCGCCGATGTAGAGCCCATATCCGGCGGCGATCGGCGCAGCGACGTTCAGCCGGTAGTACCAGAAGCCCAGTGCAGCGATGAGCACAGAGTCCAGCACTGCGACAGCCGCGGCCAGCCGGGTGAAGAGTTCCCGGGCCACCATCGCGCCGGCCACCAGCAGCACGGCGGCCAACAACACGATCAGCTGACCGACGCCGAAGCGGGGCGGCAGCGCGATGGCGCCGGCGCTGCCGCCGATCGCGCTGGCATGCCCGCCGCCGTTGGCCGACGTGGTCAGCCACGGCAGCCATGCACTGCCCGACAGAAGGGCCGCGCACAGCGCAATCAGCCAACCGGGACGCCAGCGAGTCATGTTGTGACACTAGCTCGCATCGACCAGCTCGCCGCTGCGCGGCATCGTCAACGTTCGCGTCAGGCCGAGCCGTGCCAGGAATTCCTCGTCGTGACTCACCACGATGAAGGCGCCTCGATAGCCGTCCAGTGCGTCGACGAGCTGACCGACGCTGGCCAGATCGAGGTTGTTGGTCGGTTCGTCGAGCAGCAGCAGCTGCGGTGGCGGGTCGGCGAGCAGTAGTTGGGCCAGCGCGACGCGGAATCGCTCACCGCCGGACAGGGTGCCGACCGGCCGCGCCACACAATCGGCGGTCAGCAGGAACCGGGCCAGTTGGGCCCGCACCGCCTGCGGCTGTCTGCCCGAGACCGCCGACACCGCGTCGAACGCGGACACTGCGTCGTCCAGATGGTCCAGGCGTTGTGGGAGGTAGCCGACCCGGTCGGTCAGCAGTCGCCCGGCTTCGCCCGCCAGCAGTGCTTCCAGCACCGACGTCTTGCCCACCCCGTTCGGGCCGTCCAGGGCGATGCGTTCTGGCCCCTGCACGACGATCGGCCCGTCGAGGCCCGGCAACTCGGCCAGCCGGCGGCTGTTGGGCACCTGGGGGTCAGGCAGATCGACGCGAATGTGTTCGTCGCGCCGCACCCGGGCGGACGCGGCGTCCAAATCGGCTTGGGCGTCCCGGACCCGCCCGTCAAGGTTCCCGCGCAACTTACCGGCCGAAACCTGGGCATTGGCGGCGTTCTGGTTCATCACGATCTTCGCGGCGCGCTTGTTCTGGTGGGCGACCTGGGCCGCCCGGTTGCGTCGGGCCAGTTTGGTCTCGGCTTCCACGCGTTGGCGCTTCTGGACCTTGACCACCTGCTCTGCGGTGCGGGCCGCCGTCCGGGCGGCGGCCTGCTCGGCCTCCAGGTGCGCCCGCCAGACGCTGTAGGGACCGCCGAAGGTGGTGAGTCGCCCGTCGTAAAGCTCGGCGGTGCAGTCCATCTGCTCCAGCAGCGCGGTGTCATGGCTGGCCACGATGAGCGCGCCCGGCCACACCTCGACCAGCCGCGCCAGCCCGGTCCGCGCGGCACGGTCCAGGTTGTTGGTCGGCTCATCGAGCAGGGTGATCGGGGCGGCCGCCAGCCGCAGCCCGGTCAACGCCACCAGCATGACCTCCCCGCCGGACAGCTCGGCGACCCGGCGATCGAGGTCGTTCGCCGAGAATCCGATGTCGCGCAGCGCCGCATCGGCGCGGGATTCGATGTCCCAGTCGTCGCCGACCACCTCGAAATGGGCCTCCGCGGCATCACCGCCTTCGATCGCCCGCAGTGCGGCGACGCGATCGTCGACACCGAGCAGCTCGGCGATCGAGGCGTCGGCGTCCAGGGTGAGCAGCTGTGGCAGATAGGCCACTCGCCCGGCCGTCGTGATGTGCCCGCTGGTCGCCCGGAGTTCCCCGGCGATCAGCCGAAGTAGTGTCGACTTTCCGGCGCCGTTGGCGCCCACCAGGCCGGTACGGCCGACGCCGAACGAGCCGGTGATGTCGGCCAGCGCGGTACTGCCGTCGGGCCAGGTGAAGCCGACATCGGTCAGGGTGACGACAGCATGGGAATCAGAAAAAGGTAGGGACATGGGGTCTCCGGGAAGGTCAGCGGGAGCGCTGACAACCGGGACCGGACTACGGCAACTCGGCGGTGATCAGCGCGCGGACGACGGCGTGAGACCGACGATGCCTGTCATTCCATGACCTCCTGTGAAACGTACGGCCGCCACCCTAGCTGCGGGATGGCTGGGCGTGCAACCGATTAACCCGGCGCGAAAACCGTGACGAACTTGCGCAGCGACTCGTTGATGTCGCTTTTGAGTGCCGCGGCCACCAGCATGCCGATCGGGCCGAACAACGCCGGACCGCCCAGGTGCACGTCGAAACTGACCTTGGAGCCATCACCTTCGGGTGCGACCTTGGCGAGCAGCTTGATCTTGACCCCGCCCTTGCCGTCGCCGTTGAGCGTCATTCCGGTGGGCGGCTTGTAGTTCACGATCGTCCACCGGACCTTGTTGAGCATGCCCTTGACCTCGACGATCGAGTCCAGCTGCGTGCCCTTGTCGAGGGTCTCGGGCAGCACACTGCGCCACACCCGGTGAATGGTCAGCCACTCTTTGTAGCGGGACAGATCCGAGGCGTGCGCCCAGGCCTCTTCGGGAGGCAGCGGGACGTCGATGGATCCGGAGAGCTTGGCCATGTCGTGCTTTCCCCTTGTGTCACGGTTTATCGCTGGGTCATTGTGGCCGTTGCCGACTCCCGCCACAACTTCGGCTTCTCACCGAGCATGCCGCCCCGTGCCCACCACATCGCCTCGATGGCGGCCGCGCCGAGCGCTCCGATGCCGAGTGCCAGCAGCGTCAGTGCCACGTTGGAGGGGTCCAGCAGGAACTTCTCCCGGGTCAGCGGCATCGCGAAGATCGCCACATAGGCCAACCCGCAGCTGATCACCAACAGCAGCCGCCACCATTGATAAGGCCGCGCCACCACGGCCAGCACCCAGCCCGCCGTGGTCAGCAACGTGATCAATGCGCTGGTGGAGGCCTGGATCTGCTGGACCGGCGTGGCTTCGCTGCCGCGGTAAGCCACCAGATAGGACGCGAATGTGGCGATGCCCACCACCACGCCGGCCGGCAGCGCCCCGCTCATCACGCGCCGCACGAATCCGGGGTGCGCCCGCTCGTTGTTCGGTGCGAGCGACAGGATGAACGCCGGGATACCGATGGTGAACCACGCGGCGACCGTGACGTGGATCGGCTGGAACGGATACAGGAGCGGTTTGGTGCCGAACAGCGCCGACGCCAGTCCGACCAGCCCTACCAGCAGCGCGAGCAGCACCGAATACACCGTTTTGGTCAAGAACAGGTTCGCCACCCGCTCGATGTTGCCGATCACCCGGCGGCCCTCGCCCACCACGTAGGGCAGGGTGGCGAACTTGTTGTCCAGCAACACGATCTGCGCCACCGAGCGCGCCGCCGAACTCCCGGCCCCCATCGCGACACCGATGTCGGCGTCCTTGAGTGCCAGCACATCGTTGACGCCGTCGCCGGTCATGGCCACGGTGTGGTTGTGCGCCTGCAGGGCGTGCACCATGGCCCGCTTCTGATCGGGGCGCACCCGGCCGAACACGGTGTGTTCCTCCAGCGCTCCGGCCAGTTCGTCCGGTTCGGCCGGCAGCTTGCGGGCATCCATCGCGTCCCCGGGCAATCCCAACTCCGCGGCCACCGCGCCCACCGAGACGGCGTTGTCGCCGGATATGACCTTCACCGACACTTCCTGCGCGGCAAAATAATCCAGGGTCTCGCGGGCGTCGGGGCGTAGCTTCTGCTCGAGCACCACCAGTGCCGCCGGAGTCACCTGCCCCGGGGCGTCGGGATGGTCGACGGGCTGGTCACAGACCCCCAGCAGCAGCACCCGCAGACCACGCGCCCCGATCTGTTCGGCCCGTTCGGCGGCCCCCGATGACGGGTCGAGCAGCACGTCGGGAGCACCGATCACCCAGTTGCCGTGCTCCCCGTACGAAACGCCGCTCCACTTCGTCGCCGACTTGAACGGAGCGCACGCGCTCGACGTCCAGCCCGGCGATGCCGGGAAGGCCTCGGCAATGGCCTGGATGCTGGCGTTGGGGCGGGCATCGTCGGCGGCCAATGCGGCCAGCGCTTGGTGTACCGGAAGGCCTTCCCCGCCATCGAGTTCGGCGACCTCCGAGACCCGCATCCCGTTCTCGGTGAGGGTGCCGGTCTTGTCGGCGCAGACCACGTCGACGCGGGCCAGGCCTTCGATCGCGGGCAGTTCCTGCACCAGGCACTGCCGTTGTCCCAGCCGCACGACACCGACCGCGAACGCCAGCGACGTCATCAGCACCAGGCCCTCGGGAACCATCGGTACCAGGGCACCCACCGTCGCCAGCACCGATGCGCGCCAGCCCACGTCGGTGGTGAACATCTGCGTGTAGATGATCAGCAGCCCGGCCGGGATCAACAGGTAGGTGATGAATTTCAGGATCTGGTTGATACCGGTGCGCAGTTCGGATTTCACCAGCGTGAATTTGCTGGCCTCCTCGGCCAGTTTGGCGGCGTACGCCTCACGGCCAACCCGGCTGGCGCGGTAGGCACCGCTGCCGGAGATCACGAAGCTGCCCGACATCACCTGGTCGCCGAGGTCCTTGCCGATCGGGTCCGCTTCACCGGTGAGCAGGGATTCGTCGACCTCCAGGTCGGCTGACTCCACGACCTCGCCGTCGACGACGATCTGGTCACCAGGGCCCAGCTCGATGACGTCGTCGAGCACCACCTCGCCCGGCGGGAGCTGCTTTGTACCGGACTGCCTGCGCACCAACGGTTTCGCTTGGCCGACGATGGCCAGCTTGTCCAGCGTCTGTTTGGCCCGGATCTCCTGCACCATCCCGATGACGCTGTTGAAGACGATGAGTAGCCCGAACAGCCCGTTGATCAGGGATCCGGTGGTGAGCACGATGGCCAACAGCACACCCAGGATCGCGTTGATTCGGGTGAAGACGTTGGCCCGGATGATCTCGGGGACGCTGCGCGCGGCCCGGGCGGGGATGTCGTTGGTCTGGCCCTGCGTGACCCGCTGGGCGACTTGCGCGTCAGTGAGTCCTGGGGTTCGCGCTGTCGTCACCGGGTGAACCTTCCCAGCTTGTCGTGATCGAAGTACTCCAGCTCCACCGCGTCCTTGCTGAACGTAGCGGTGGATATCGTTCCGTCCGGAGCATTCTCGCCCTGCAGGGCGAAGGTGAAGGTGTCACCGTCGTAGTGGCTCAACCGGAATCGTTGATGCTGCGGCCCGAGCGTCACATCGAGCGCACCGTGGTCCTCGGTGACGGTGGCCGGGCCCCAATAGGGGTTGGCGTACTCCCCGATGTAGTCCGACAGCGGCCGGGCCGGACCCGGATGGGCCGGCGGCCCCGCGCCCACCAGCGCGCCTTCCGGTTCTGACATCGGCGCCAGCGCCTGCCGGTACAGCGTCGGCCAGTTCTCGCGGATCTCGCCGTACTGGACCAGGTCCAGGAATTGGGCGATCAAGGTCTCCGGGACGCCGATCGGTGTGGCATTGCTCAGCACGACGATTCCGACGTCTTGGGACGGCAGCGCCGAAAACGCCGTCGCGGCGCCCAGCAGGAAGGCACCCGAGTGGCCGTACTGGGTGCGCCCCGATGAGGTGATCGACACGTTGAAGCCCTCGCCGTAGAACCCTGGCCGGGCGGTGCCGACCCCGGCGGGGGCGCTGATCACCTGTGGCGTGATCGCGGGCAACAACGCTTCGGGCGCGATGATCTGGGTGCCGTCGTGACTGCCGTTGGCCAGCACCATGGCCAGCCAGCGCGCCATGTCGTTCGCCGACGAACTGACTCCGCCGGCCGGCGACTGCGCGTCCGGATTGCGTTGATATCGCGGCTGATAACTGTCGCCGTCCTTGACGTGGGTGAGCGCGCGATTGGGTCGCGCGAGGAAGTCTGCGTGGCGGGAACTGGTCGACGTCATCCCCAACGGTCGGTACAGCACGTCGGCCGACAACTGCTCCCACGGCACGCCCGCCGCGCCGGCGACCGCCTCTGCGGCGGCGGTCAGCCCGAAGTTGGTGTAGTCATAGTTGTCGCGGAACCGGGCCAGCGGTAGGTATTTGAGCCGTTGCAGCACTTCCCGGCGGTCGTAGCCGAGGTCTTCGAGCCGATCTCCGGCGTGATCGGGCAACCCGGACCGATGCGCATACAGGTCAGCGATGGTGAGGTGGTCGGTCACGTAGGGGTCCGACAGCGCGAACCAGGGCAGCTGCGTCACCACCGGGGTGTCCCAGGCGATGGCCCCCGCACTGACCTGTTGCGCCACCACGGTGGCGCCGACCGATTTGGACACCGACGCCAGCTGGAACACCGTGTCGGCGTTCACCGCATTGTCCGGTCCGGCACCGTTGTGGGTGTCGCGTACACCAAAGCCTTTGGCGTACACGGTCTTCCCGCCATGAACGACCGCGACGGCCAGTCCGGGTATTCCGGTGCCGTCCATCAGTTCCCGCGCCAGGCCGTCGAGTTTGGCCACCGCGGCTTCGACGCGGCCCGCGGGGATGTCCACTCCCGACACCTCGTTGGGCGCGGTTTCGTGTTGCGCGGTCGGAGTCGCCGCCGGAGTGCACGCGCTCAGAGCAACGGCCAGCACAGTGGCCCCGGCCGCAGCCGCCCACCTGGTCATGGCGCTACAGCCTCCACCACGCTCTGGGTGCGGCGGCGCCGGGCTGCACCCGGCCACCGGGTTTGGGCACCGCCGTCGATACCCCTGCGGCGTCAGCGGCGGCCAGCAACCGTTCCACCGGCTCGGCCCATCGATGCGGCGCCAACCGGAACGTGCCCCAGTGAATCGGCACCAGCAGACCCGACGCCGAAGCATTCAGGTCGAGATGCGCCTGGACCGCCTCCTCCGGGTTCATGTGGACGTCGGGCCAGGCGGTGTTGTACGCCCCGATCGGCAACAGCGTCGCGTCGAACGGGCCATGCTCGGCACCGATCGCAGCGAAGCTGCCGGTATATCCGCTGTCGCCGCCGAAGTAGACCCGGTGGGTGGGACCGGCGATCACCCACGACGCCCACAGCGTCTGGTTGCGGGTCAGGAATCGTCCGGAGAAATGCCGCGCCGGTGTGCAGGTCAGGGTGAGATCGCCCAGCGTGGTGTGCTCGTCCCAGTCGAGTTCGATCACCCGTTCCGCGGGGACACCCCACGCGCGCAGGTGCGCCCCGACGCCCAGCGGGACCACGAACGGCGCCCACTGGCTGCGGGCGAGCGCGGTGACGGTGTCGATGTCGAGGTGGTCGTAGTGGTCGTGGCTGACGACGATCGCGTCGACCGCGGGCAGCGCCCCGAGCCCCACCGGCGGGGGATGCAGCCGCCGCGGCCCGACCGCATCCGACGGCGAGCAGCGTTCGCTCCAGACCGGGTCGGTCAGGACGCGGTAGCCGTCGATCTCAACGAGTGCCGTCGCGTGTCCCAGCCAGGTGATCGCCAGCGGATCGACGTCGACGCTGAAACCGGGCACCTCCAGCGGGATCGGCGCCGCGGGCCGTCGCCCGATGCGGTCGGCGAACAGCTCGCGCACCATCAGCCGCTGTTGTTCACGGTCCATGTTGACCATGGCGGCGCGTTCGATGTTGTGGAAGATCCCGTCGCGGTAGTTCCTCGACCGGGTGGCCACCGCATCGATCGCGCCGGGCGCCGCACCCAACGCGGCGGGGGTGCCGCGCAGCGCACGAAGCGTCCAGCCACCGGCGGCCAGCGACGCCGTGGTTCCCGCCAGTCGAAGTGCCCCGCGCAGCATGACGACGAGTCTATGGTGGCGAACCGCGGGCTCCGCCATTTCGATGGCGCCGGTCAGGCGCCCTGGAACTTGGGCGGGCGCTTCTGGACGCGAGCCACCTGGGCCTCGATGACGTCCTGGCTGCCCCAGGCCTTGTCGAACAGTTCCTTGTGCACCGGCTGCTGTTCCTCGTAGGCGCCGTCGTCGTTGAGCACCCGCTTGGCGTGCTGCAGCGCCAGGGGCGCCAACCCGGCGATCTCGCGCGCCCAGGCCTGCGCGTCGGCAACGGTGCCGATCCGGTTGGCCATCCCGGTCAGCAGTGCCTCCTCGGACGGCAGCTTCTCCGCGGTCAGCATCATCGCCCGGGCCCGCCCGTAGCCGACCAGTGAGGTCAGCCGCCGGATGCTCCAGTTGTCCAGCGCCAGGCCGTACTTGGCGACCGGGAACTGGAAGAACGCCTCCGGGGCCACCACCCGCAGGTCGCAGACCATGGCCAATTGCAGGCCGGCGCCGATTGCGGCCCCGTTGATGGCGCCGATCACCGGCACCGGGACATCGGCGATGCTCTGGTGCAGGGCAACCAGCTTGTCGGGGTAGTCGGCGGCGAACGCGTCACCGGACAGATCCGCGCCGGCGCAGAACACCGTGCCCTGCCCGGTCAGCACGATCGCCCGGACGTCGTGGGTGGCGGCGTCCAAGACCGCCTCCCGCAGCTCGGTGACGAGCTGGGAGTTCAACGCGTTGCGACGCTCGGGGCGCTGCAACTCGATAGTCGTGACGGCTTCATCGCGGGTAACACCGATCATGACTAGCCAGCCTATTAGCCTCGAGCTGTGAGCCGGACCGGGGCCGACGAAGTGCGCGACGCGGTGCTGGATCGCGGCTCGTTCCTCAGTTGGGACGCCGAGCCGCTGGCCGTGCCGACCAGTGACGCATATGCCGCCGAGCTGGCCGCGGCCCGGGCTGCCAGCGGCCGCGACGAGGCGGTGCTGACCGGCGAGGGCCGGATCAACGGCCGCCGAGTGGCGGTGATCGCCAGCGACTTCGACTTCTTGGCCGGCTCCATCGGAGTGGCGGCGGCCGAGCGGATCACCGCCGCCGTCCAGCGCGCCACCGCCGAGCGACTGCCGCTGCTGGCGTCGCCGAGCTCGGGCGGCACCCGCATGCAGGAGGGCACCGTCGCGTTCCTGCAGATGGTGAAGATCGCCGCCGCGGTCGAGCTGCACAAACGCGCTCACCTGCCCTACCTGGTCTACCTGCGCCATCCCACCACCGGCGGCGTGTTCGCCTCCTGGGGTTCACTGGGGCACGTCACACTGGCCGAGCCGGGAGCCCTGGTCGGTTTTCTGGGGCCGCGGGTCTACGAACAGCTCTACGGTGCCCCGTTCCCGCCGGGCGTCCAGACCGCCGAGAACCTGCAGGCCTACGGCGTGATCGACGGCGTCATCCCGCTGAAGTGGCTGCGGCGCATCTGCTCGCGGGCACTGAAGGTGATGCTCGACGATCCGGGTCCGGCTCCTGCGCGGCCGGCCGCTGAGCCGATCCCCGACATTCCGGCGTGGGACTCGGTGTGTGCGTCTCGGCGTCCGGACCGGCCGGGCGTCGGGTTTCTGCTGCGGCACGGCGCCACCGAGCGGGTCTTCCTGTCCGGCACCGGCAGCAGCGAACGCGGTGCCACGATCTTGCTGGCGTTGGCGCGCTTCGGCGGCCAGCCCGCGGTGGTGTTGGGGCAGCTGCGCGGCGCGGATCGACTGACCGACCCGGTAGCGCTGCGCGATGCCCGCCGCGGCATGGCGCTGGCCGCCGGTCTGCGGCTGCCGCTGGTGCTGGCTATCGACACCCCGGGCCCCGCTCTTTCGGTGGAGGCCGAGCAAGGTGGCCTGGCGGCCCAGATCGCGGCATGCCTGGCCGAGCTGGTCACGCTCGAGGTTCCGACGGTGTCGGTGCTGCTGGGTCAGGGCAGTGGCGGCCCGGCACTGGCGATGGTGCCGGCGGATCGGGTACTGGCGGCGTTGCACGGCTGGCTGGCGCCGTTGCCGCCGGAGGGCGCCAGTGCCATCGTGTTCCGCGATACCGAGCACGCCCCGGAACTGTCCGCCGCACAGGGCATCCGTTCAGCGGATCTGCGGGCCCACGGGATCGTGGACGTGATCGTGGCCGAGCACCCGGACGCCGCCGCGGAGCCGATCGACTTCGCCAAGCGAATGTCGCGGGCCATCGCGGTCGAGCTGCACGCGCTGGGCAAGGTGCCCGCCGAGCAGCGAATGGCGGCCCGGTTGGAGCGCTACCGCCGGATCGGGCTGCCCGGCTGACCGCCGACACCGACGTCTTGCAGGGAAAGTGCGAGTGGCGAACTGCATAACGTCGATCTCGCGGAGGCGATCACCTAACCGGTGATCATCGCCACCGCGACACCCGCCAGCACCATCCCCACCACCTGGCGGAGGCGCACCCGCTCCCCCAGCAGCACGACCGCCAAGATCACCGTGGCGGCCGGGTACAGGGAGATCAATACGCTGGCCAGCGAAAGCAACGCGAGCTTCAACGCGAACAGCATGGTGACGTTGGCGGCGGTGTCGAGCAATGCGATCACAAACGCCAGCCGCAGCGGTATGCCTGTCGGCACCTTCAGATTGCGACTGGCCGCCGCGACGGCGATCACCAAGATGGTGGCCGCGCCACGGGCGAACAACAGGGGCCACAGGCCGGAATCCGACGGAGTGCGGTCCAGGAAGACGAAGTTCAACCCCAGGGCCACCCCCGAGGCGACCGTCAACCAGAGCACACGGTGGCTGAGCCCCGGCCGATGAACGCCGTCGTCGCCGGCGTGCCAGCTGATCAACACCACCGCGCCCAGCGCCAACGCGATACCGGCGCTGGCGAGCATGCCGGGGCGCTCCCCCAGAATCCGCCCGACGCACACCGGCACGCCGGCATCGACCACCGCGGCCAGTGGCGATACCACCGAGATCGGGCCCGCGGCCATGGCGGCGTAGAACCACCAGATGCCCAGGGCCTGGCTGAGTCCGCCGAGCATGCCCAAGACGATCGTGCTGGTCGTGATGTGCCCGCCGCCGATCATGGCGAGCACTCCAAGCATCACCATGGAGACCGGCGTGGACACCAAAACCACGCGAAGCGCGGCGACCCGCCGCGAAGCGACTCCCCCAACGAAGTCACTGATTCCGAAACTGGTGGCCGACGCTAACGCCAATCCCTGCGCGGTCGGTGAACCGATCACGCAGCTGCCTTGGCAGCTTCGGCGGCCTTAACGTTCGATGTGACGATCACGGCGGAAAGCCTAAGTGGGCAATTAGCTTGGAAAGTCCTGCGTTTGCGGGATCTTTGCGCCCAACGGCCCGATGTTCGCAGGTCGGTGCATTTAAATTCACTTGGATTTAACCCGCCTCGAGGCGCTCGCCGACCGCCGTTCAGGCCAACGAGCGCAGCCACGCGTCATGCAGGGCGGCGTAGTGCCCCTCGGCGCGGATCAACTCGGCCGGCGGGCCGTCCTCGACGATTCGCCCGCCCTCGATCACTAAAACCCGGTCGGCGATCTCCACCGTGGAGAGCCGGTGGGCGATCACCAGCGCGGTCCGCTGGGCCAACACGCTGCGCAGCGCCTGCTGCACCATCCGCTCACCGGGGATGTCCAGCGACGACGTCGCCTCGTCGAGGATCAGCACCGCCGGGTCGGCGAGGAAGGCCCGCGCGAACGCGACCAGCTGACGCTGACCCGCCGAGAGCCGCCCGCCCCGCTTGGCGAGATCGGTCTCGTAGCCCTCCGGCAACGCGGTGATGAACGCATCGGCGCCCACGTGCGTCGCCGCGGCGGCCACCGCGGCGTCGGTCGCACCCGGACGGCCGAAGCGGATGTTGTCGGCGACCGTCCCGGTGAACAGGAAATTTTCCTGGGTGACCATCACCACGTGGCGCCGCAGCGCCGCCTGCGTGAAAGCCCGCAGGTCGACACCGTCCAGTGTCACCGCGCCCGACACCGGGTCATAGAACCGGGCGATCAGTTTGGCGATGGTGGACTTGCCGGCGCCGGTGCTGCCGACCAGCGCCACGGTCTGGCCGGCCGGGATGTTCAGCGACAACCCGTCCAGCACCGACTGACCGCCCCGGTAGCCGAACCGCACGTCACGCAGGGCGATCTCACCACGCACCTTCCCCACAATGTCCGCGGACTGCGGGCCGGGCGGGTCGGCGACGGCGGGCGTTTCGGCCAGCACCCCGGCCAGCTTCTCCAGTGCCGAGGTCGCCGAGGAGAAGGTGTTGAGGAACTCGGAGATGCCCTGCATGGGTTCAAAGAACATCCGCAGATACAGCAGGAAAGCGGTGAAGGTTCCGATCGTCATGTGCCCGTGCAACACTCGCCAGCCCCCGTAGAGCAGCACCACCCCGGTGGTGAGGTTGCCGACCAGCTTGACCCCGGGTGCGAAGATCGCGACCAGTCGGAAAGCCTTCTCGTTCACGGCACGGTAGCCGTCGGCGACGCTCGCGAAGATCTGCTGATTGCGGGCCTCACGGCGATAGGCCTGCACCGCCTTGATCCCGGTCATGGTCTCGACGAACTGCACAATCACCCGCGCGGCGTGCTCGCGGACCGCGGCGTAGTTCTTCGAAGATTCGGCCCTGAACCATCTCAGCAACGCCACCAGCACCGGAAAGGCGATCAAGCACATCAGGCCCAGCCGCCAGTCCAGCACGATGAGCAGCACGGCTGTGCCTGCCATCGTCAGTGCGGCGCCGACCAGGCCATCGAATCCGGTGAGCAACATCTCCTGGATCGCGTCGACGTCGTTGGTCAACCTGCTGACCACTCGGCCCGAGGTGTAGCGCTCGTGGAATCCGACATCCAGTCGCTGAAACTGTCGGAACACCCGCCTTCGCAGCTCCAGCAGCATCCGCTGCCCGATCTTGCCCGAGCTCTGCAGGAACAGCATCCGGCTGACGGCCTGCGTGAGCACCACCGCCGCGAGCGCGGCCACGATCATGCTCAGTTGCCGGATCGAGCCGTCTGCGGCGATCGGCGGGATGCCCCGGTCGATCCCGCGCTGGGCAAGCATCGGAACCGCAAGCCGGGCAGCGTTTTCCACCACGATGGCCACGACCATCAGCAGCACCGCACACCGGTACGGGCGCAACAGCGACCACAGCAGGGCCCGCGCCGCGGCCCGGCCCGGCTCGGCCGTCACCGCCGCGCCCAGTCGACGAGGTGTTCGGCGCCGTCGTCGAGCTCGTCGTCTGCCGCCAGCAGGTAGCGGTACCGCGGCACCGCGGCCAGCAGCTCGGCGTGAGTACCGACCGCCGTGATGGTGCCGTCCTCGACCAGCGCCACCCGGTCGGCCAGCGCCACGGTGGATGCCCGGTTGGCCACCACCAGCCCGGTGATCGGCTGCGGCCCGGTGCGCAATACCCGGCGCAGCGCGTCGGTCACGGCGGCCTCGGTGTGCACATCCAGCGCAGACAGCGTGTCGTCGAGCACCAGGATCGTTGGCGCCGCCACCAGGGCTCGGGCCAGCGACAGCCGTTGGCGCTGCCCACCCGACAGGCTCATCCCCTGCTCACCGATCCGGGTGTCCAGCCCGAACGGGAGCTCGTAGACGAAATCCGCCGAAGCCACGTCCAGGGCGCGGGCCAGTTCCGCGTCGCTCGCGTCGGGCCGCCCCAGCCGCAGGTTCTCGGCCACCGACATCGAGAACAGGGTCGGATCGTCGAAGGCCGTCACCACCGCCGAGCGCAGCGCCGCCAACGTCAGTGTCCGGATGTCGCGCCCGCCGATGAGGATCTGTCCCTCACGTGCGTCATAGAGCCGGGACAACAGCATCGCCAGCACCGACTTGCCGGAGCCGGTGGCGCCCACCAGGGCGACCGTCTCGCCGGCGTCGACAGTGAGATTGACCCCGCGCAGCACCCACGGGCCGGCATCGTCGAAACGGAATCCGACATCGCGCAACTCCAGCCGGCCCACCGGGGGCACCGGGTCGTCACCGTCGGTGATCTCGATGGGCGCATCGAAGATCTCGGTGATCCGGTCGGCGGCCGTCATCGCCTCCTGGGTGGCCGACAGCAGGAAGCCCAACGACGACAACGGCCAGATCAGCGAGAGCATCAGCGTGACGAACGCGACCAGGGTGCCCATCGTGACCAGGTGGTTCCCGGCGGCGTACGCGCCGACGGCGAGCACGCCGATCAGCGTGAAGTTGGGAATCACCTCCAGCAGGGTCCAGAACTTCGAGGACACCACCACCTTGCCAATGCCGAGGTCGCGCAGCTTGGCGGCTTGGGCGTCGAAGCGCGCAAACACGTAGTCCTCGCGTCCGAACGCCTTGATGGTGCGCAAACCCAGCGCGGACTCCTCGACGAGGGTGGCCACCTGGCCGGCCTGGTCCTGCGCTTGGCGCGTCAGCCGGGTGTACTGCCGTCGGAAGTGCTGCACCGCCAGCATCACCGGTACCAGCGACGCGCACACCACCACACCAAGCGGCCAGTAGAGCACCAGCAGAATCGTCGTGACCGCCACGATCTGCACCGTGTTGAGCACCAGGAACACCACCACGAACGACAGGAAGCGCCGCACGGCGGACAGGTCGTTCATGATCCGTGACAGCAGCTGGCCGGACTGCCAGCGGCCGTGAAAGGTCATCGGCAGGATCTGCAGCCGCGCGTAGAGGTCCTTGCGGATGTCGGCTTCCACACCCATGGTGGTGGGCGCGACCAGCCAGCGCCGCACGAACAACAGCAGCGCCTCGGTGACTCCGAGCGCGGTGGCCGCCGTACCCAGCACCCACAAGCCGGGCTGGTCGTGGTGCAGCACCGGTCCGTCGATGACGGCCCTTGTCATGAGCGGGATCACCACGGTGGCGACGAGGCTGAGCACGGCCACCGTCACCATCGTGATCCACCGGGCCCGGTAGGGGCGCAGGTAGGGCAACAGGCTGCGCAGCGCGGACGCCGGTTTCACGCAGTCGACCCTAGATTGATGGCGGCGACCCGCGGCACGCGACTTCGTCGCGATTGCGATCGCCGCGAGATTGATCGGAGCGACCCGCGGCGCATCCCGCGCTTGATTGCCATGTTCAGGCAAAATGGCGCCATGGACAACGCAGCTGCCTCGCCCCGAGTCTTGGTCGTCGACGACGACTCCGACGTGCTCGCCTCGCTGGAACGCGGACTGCGCCTGTCCGGCTTCGAGGTGGCGACGGCAGCCGACGGCGCGGAAGCATTGCGCAGCGCCAAGGAAGCCCGTCCCGACGCCATCGTGCTCGACATCAACATGCCGGTACTCGACGGCGTGAGTGTGGTGACGGCATTGCGGGCAATGGGTGACGACGTGCCGGTCTGTGTGTTGTCCGCGCGCAGCTCGGTCGACGACCGGGTCGCCGGGCTGGAAGCCGGTGCCGACGACTACCTGGTCAAGCCGTTCGTGCTTGCCGAGCTGGTGGCCCGGGTTCGGGCGATGCTGCGGCGACGCGGGTCGGCGGCGAGCTCCTCCTCGGAGACGATCACGGTGGGCCCGCTGGAGGTCGACATCCCCGGCCGCCGCGCCCGGGTCAAGGGCGTCGACGTGGACTTGACCAAGCGGGAGTTCGACCTGTTGGCCGTGCTCGCCGAGCACAAGACCGCGGTGTTGTCGCGCGCCCAGCTCCTCGAGCTGGTCTGGGGTTACGACTTCGCCGCCGACACCAACGTCGTCGACGTGTTCATCGGGTATCTGCGGCGCAAGCTGGAGGCCGGCGGCGCTCCACGGCTGCTGCACACCGTGCGCGGGGTCGGCTTCGTCCTGCGAACGCAGTGAGGGCAGGCGTGAATGTCATGAAGCTGTTGCGGCGCATCTTCGCCCGAACACCGTCGCTGCGGACCCGGGTGATGCTGGCAACGGCGATCGGCACCGCGATCGTGACGGTCATCATCGGCGCCATCGTGTGGGTCGGTATCACCAACGACCGCAAGTACTGGCTGGACCGCCGGCTCGACGAGGCGGCCGGGCTGACCGTCCCGCTGATCGGCCTGGGCGAACTGCCCCGATCGGCCGGCCCCACCGACGCGGTGATCACACTGCGGCGCCCCAACCAAGTGACGTCGAACTCCGCCGTGGTGCTGCCAGAGCTTGAGCCGGGTTACGCCGACACCGAGATCAACGGCGTGCTCTACCGGGTGCGTACCGTCGACATCCCCGGGCCGGGGCCGCGGTCGCTGGCCGTCGGCGCCACCTACGACGCCACCCTCGCCGACACCAACAACCTGCACCGCCGGGTGATCCTGCTCTGTACCGCCGCGATCGGGGCGGCCGCGCTGCTGGGCTGGCTGCTGACGGCATTCGCGGTGCGGCCCCTGCGGCGGCTGGCGGAGCAGGCGCGATCGATCGACGCCGGCGACGAACGGCCGGAGATCGAGGTGCGCGGGGCAACCGAGGCGGTGGAGATCGCCGAGGCGATGCGCGGCATGCTGCAGCGGATCTGGAAAGAGCGAGACCGGACCCAAGAGGCACTGGCCTCCGCACGGGACTTCGCCGCGGTCTCCTCCCATGAGCTGCGCACCCCGCTGACCGCGATGCGCACCAACCTCGAAGTGCTCACCACCCTGGACCTGCCCGACGACCAGCGCAAGGAGGTGCTGCACGACGTCGTCCGGACCCAGACGCGGATCGAGGCGACGCTGTCGGCCCTGGAGCGGCTGGCGCAGGGCGAACTGTCCACCTCCGACGATCACGTGCCGGTCGACATCACCGATCTGCTCGACCGGGCGGCCCACGACGCGATGCGGGTCTTCCCGGACCTGAACGTCTCACTGGTGCCGTCGCCGACCTGCATCATCGTCGGCCTGCCCGCCGGACTGCGGCTGGCCGTGGACAACGCGATCGCCAACGCGGTCAAGCACGGCGGTGCGACCCAGGTGCAGTTGTCGGCAGTCACCTCACGCGAAGGCGTGGAGATCGCCATCGACGACAACGGCGGCGGGCTTCCCGAGGAAGAGCGCCGCATCGTCTTCGAGCGGTTCTCGCGCGGGTCCACGGCATCGCATTCGGGGTCCGGCCTCGGACTGGCGCTGGTGGCTCAGCAGGCCGAACTGCACGGCGGCACGGCATCGTTGGAAGACAGCCCGCTGGGCGGTGTACGTCTGCTATTGCAGCTTCCGCCACCGCGCTGAAGGCGCTACGCCAGTATGGTCACTTCTTTTTCTTCTTGTCCTTGCGCCAGCTGTCCCAGCGTTCGAAGCCGGCCGCCGCGGCCGTCTGTTCGTCCTTGAACCACACCTCGGCGATCGTCGCGTCGTAGGCCGGGCTCGCCGGAGCGTGGTAGAGCATCGAGTCCTCGTTGCCCTTGACCGTCCAGCCCAGCGGGCCGCTGCCACCGGGGCCGGCCTTGGTCGACCCCGGACCGTACGGGCCGGGCGGCACCTCCTCGACTTCGGCGACCAACTTGGCGGTACCGCTCTTGGCTCGACCCTTGTCCCAGCGGGTGAATCCGGCTGCGGCGGCGGCACTCTCCTCGGCGAACCACACCTCGGCGATCGTCTGGCCGTACCAGGGGCTGTCCGTCGTGTGGTAGAGCATCGAGTCCTCGTTGCCCTTGATCGTCCAGCCAGTCGGGCCGACACCACCGGCACCCGCGCGTGCCGAGCCCACACCGTAGGGCGCTCCGCCGATCGCCATCGCGCTGGTCTCAGCCTCCGAGGGGAGCTTGCCCCCGGCGAGCTTCGCCGTCGAGCCCGGACCGGTGCTCGCACCGGCAGTCGGGATGGGGGTGGTGGGTGCGCTCGCCGCTGCACCGAGTGTCGCCGCCACGGGCACTTCGCGTTTGACCCGCCGGACGGTGAAGGCGAATGTGAGCGCCAGACCCAACAGAAATGACAGTCCCATCAACCAGCAGTTGACCCCGTGCATCAGTGGGCTCCTATCTCACGCGAGCCGGGAAGCGCCGCAACGGCTTCTTCGGCGCTGGTGCGGCGGATCGAGACGATGGTGAGCAACCAGGCGACCGCCGAGCCCACCGCGAACGCCAGCAGGTACCACAGCCAGTGAATGACGAAATCCATTGCAGATGCTCCTTAGCTCACGGTGATCGCGACGCGCCGGTTTTGGGCTCGACCGTCCGGTGTCGCGTTGCTGGCAACCGGGTCGGCCGACCCGAACCCCTTGGACGTGACGCTATTGGCGGGGACGCCCTGGGTCACCAGGAAATCGGCGACCGACTTGGCGCGGGCGGTGCTCAGCGGCACATTGATGCCGTCGTTGCCGGTGTTGTCGGTGTAGCCGTTGACCGCGATGCGGGCGGTGTGGCAGCCCTTCACCTTCTCCGCCACCCGGCTCAGTTGTTCCTTCGTGCCCGCCGACAGGGTGTAGCCATTGGTGACGAACCTAACCGGTGTGCTCATCAACGCGGTGACGTCGGCCTGCAGATTGCCGCAGTCACCGGCCGGGCCCGGGGCCGGCGTCTGAGCCGGGGCACTGCCCGACGGCGCCGGAGCCGGGGCGGGTGCCGGGCTCGGCGTCGGAAGCGGCGTCCCGGTCGCACTCGGAGCCGCCTGGGTCTGCCCCGTCGAGACCTGAATGTCGTTGAGCAGCTTGAGGTTCGGCCAAGCAGCTTTCGCCGCCGCCTCGACGGCGGACTTGACCGCATCGGAGGCCGCGGTTCCGATCAGTGTGACGGTGTCGTCGACGATCTTGAATTTGAAGTCCGGCATGGACACCGCGGCCTTGAACACCGCGCCCAGACTGGACAGGTCGGGTGCGGTGACGCCGGCCTTGATGTTGAGGTTGTCGACCAGCTGCACACCGCTGCCGAACACCCCCTTGAGCATGTCGAGCAGTCCGGTTCGCGTGGCGATGTCAGGCAGATCTCCGTTGAGGGTGATCACGTTGCCGTTGCGCAGAATCGCCAGCGGGGCAAACGACCATCCCGGCAGACTCGCACTCGGTACCGACAGCGACAGCGACGGCGCGGCGACGTCCGGTCCATTGATGTTCGGGGGGTTGACGTCGAGTTTGGACCGGTCGGTTATCCCGTAGCCGATCAGCGCCAGCAACAACGGAATGGCCGCCAGGGCTAGGAGCCAGCCGAAGCCGGGAGGCCGGCGGTAAAACCGCGAGGCCTTTCGCCAGCCAGTCACAGTCGGGTTGTCTGAGCCTGGCATGGATCCTCCTTGAAGACCGAAAACACCCGCGAGTCCAAGACACCGCGAGTGTAGGAGTTCCCATTTGTTAATGGAGGCAATTAGTCGTTTTTGGTGGACTTTCCCCCGGCTGGGGAGCTGGTCACCAGCTCGTTGACGATGTGGGCCCGCGGCCAGGCGTCTTCGGCCGCAGCCCGCACCGCAGCCGCCTCGTCCGCCTTCGCCGCGGTGCCGCCCAGCGTCACGGTGTCACCGTCGATCTGCAAGGTGAAGTCGCCGATGCCCGCGGCCGCCTCGAACACCGGGGCCGCATCGGAGAAGTCCACCGCCGCCGCCCCGGGCGCCACCCCGATCCGATCGACCACGGTCACCTCGTCGCTCGAGGTGATCACCGCGTCCAACAGCTCTCGTTTGGCCGCGGGATCGGCCACGTCACCGGCCAGCGTGAACTCAGCGCCGCGACGGACCACCGACAGCGGCACCGGCCCTACCGGCCCAGCAGCGGGTTGCGGTGCAGCGACCGGTTGGTGGGGAAGTTCGAGTAAGCCATAACCGATCGCAGCGAGCAACACCGTTGCCAGCGCCGCCCCGATCAGCCGGGCACGCACTCAGCGGGTGCCGAGCAGATCGATCACAAAGACCAGGGTCTTGCCGGCCAGCGGGTGACCGGTACCGGCGGGCCCATAGGCCAGCTCCGGCGGGATCACCAGCTGACGCCGGCCGCCGACCTGCATGCCCGGGATGCCGTCCTGCCAACCGGCAATGAGCCCGTCCAGCGGAAATTCCAGCGATTCGCCGCGGTTCCACGAACTGTCGAACTCCGCGCCGCTGTCGTAGTCGACGCCAAGGTAGTGCACGTTGACGACCCCGCCGGGCACGGCCGCGGGGCCCTCCCCGACGACGATGTCTTCGATGACCAGCTCGGCGGGTGCCGGGCCGGTCGGAACGGTGATCTGAGGCTTGGCCGGATTGGTCATGGTGGTTACCGTCCTCCGATGCCGACGTAGTCACGCTCGGTGTAGCCGGTGTAGATCTGACGTGGCCGGCCGATCTTGCTGTCACCCTCGTCGTGCATCTCGCGCCAGTGCGCGATCCAGCCGGGCAGCCGGCCCAGCGCGAACAGCACCGTGAACATCTGAGCCGGGAAGCCGATCGCCCGGTAGATCAGGCCGGTGTAGAAGTCGACGTTCGGGTACAGCTTGCGCTCGACGAAGTAGTCGTCGGTCAGCGCGGCCTCTTCGAGGTCCTTGGCGATGTTGAGCAGTTCGTCGTCACCGCCGAGCTTGCCGAGGATCTTGTCGGCCTGTTCCTTGACGATGCGCGCCCGCGGGTCGTAGTTCTTGTAGACCCGGTGACCGAAGCCCATCAGCTTGACGCCGTCTTCGCGGTTCTTGACCTTGCGCACGAAGTCGGTGACGTTGCCGTTCTGCTGGTCGCGGATCTGCTCCAGCATCTCCAGCACCGCCTGGTTGGCGCCGCCGTGCAGTGGGCCCCACAGCGCGTTGATGCCGCCGGAGATCGAGGTGAACAGGTTGGCCCGCGAGGAGCCCACCAGCCGCACCGTCGAGGTCGAGCAGTTCTGCTCGTGGTCGGCGTGCAGGATGAACAACATGTCCAGGGCGCGGACCACCTCGGGGTCGGCCTCATAGGGCTCGGCCGGCAGGCCGAAGGTCATCCGCAGGAAGTTCTCCACCAGGCTCAGTGAGTTGTCCGGGTACAGGAACGGCTGGCCGGCCGACTTCTTGTAGGCGTAGGCGGCGATGGTGGGCAGCTTGCCCAGCAGCCGGATGGTCGACAGCTCCACCTGGTCGTTGTCCGACGGGTCCAGCGAGTCCTGGTAGTAGGCGCTCAACGCGTTCACCACGCTGGAGAGCACCGGCATCGGGTGGGCGTTGCGGGGGAAGCCGTCGAAGAACCGCTTCAGGTCCTCGTGCAGCATGGTGTGCCGCTGGATCCGGCCGGTGAACGCGGCCAACTGCTCGGACGTCGGCAGCTCGCCGTAGATCAGCAGATAGCTGACCTCGATGAAGGTCGACTTCTCGGCCAACTGCTCGATCGGGTAGCCGCGGTAGCGCAGGATCCCGGCGTCGCCGTCGATGTAGGTGATGGCGCTCTTGACCGGCGAGGTGTTGGCGTAGCCGTTGTCGAAGGTCGTGTATCCGGTCTTGGCGAGCAGCGAACCGATGGCGAGAGCGTCGGACCCCTCGGTCGCCTTGACGATCGGCAGTTCTAGCTCGCCGCCCGGATACCGGAGAGTGGCGGTTTCGTCGGTTGCGGCCACAAGGAACCCCTTTGCGCTATTCGGCTAACCAGATTGGGCGTGTATAGGAAAAGGTAGTCGGTTCCGGGCCGGCGCGCCCGCCCGGGGCCGGGGTATCTCCTAACCGCGCTGCGGTGGCGACTCTCGGCGTACATCACCGGGCCGGCGATAACGCAGGAATGCGGGCGCTGCCAGGGCGGCAAGCACCACGCCCACCACCACCAGGGCACCGCCGCCGGCGGACGCCGCGGCCGTCCCCACCACCGCTCCGGCGGCACCGTGCACGGCGTCGGCGAGCCGAGGTCCGCCGGCGACGATCACGGTGAACACCCCCTGCAACCGGCCGCGGATCTCGTCGGAGGCGGCCTGCTGCAGCATGGTCGACCGGAACGCGGCCGAGACCATGTCCGCGGCACCGCCGACCGCCAGGAACACCAGCGCCACCCACAGCGCCCGACCGGCGTGCCCTCCGCCGTGGCCGACCGCGACTCCGAAGCCGATCATCGCCACACCCCAGACCACGATCGCGGCGACGACGGCCACGCCCTGACGGGTGATCCGCGGCAGCCACCCCGAGAACACTCCGCCCAGCACCGCGCCAGCCGACATCGCCGCGGCCAGCAGCGCCATGGTGGTGCCGCCCTCGACCGGTCCGCCGAAGTCCGCGCTGGCGATCTGCGGGAACAGCGCCCTGGGCATGCCGAGGATCATCGCGATCAGGTCCACGACGAACGACATCAGCACCACGGTGTTGCCGGCCAGGTACCGGAACCCATCCAGCACGGCCCCGATCCCGAAGCTGGACGGGCCGGCCGATGCGACCGGCGGCATGGGGGCCAGCCGGAACGTCGCCCAGATCGGGAAGATGCACGTCGCGGCGTCGATCAGGTAGAGGGTGGACAGGTCCAGCCAGCCGAGCAGCAACCCAGCCAGCAGGGGGCCCACGATCGCCCCGAACTGCATGACGGTCATGTTCAGTGAGTTGGCGGCCGGCAGATCGCTGCCGGCCACCAGCCGCGGAATCGCCGCGGATCGGGTCGGGGCATTGACCGCATAGAACCCCTGCTGCACCCCCAGCAGTACGAGCACCACCCAGACGTTCTCGAGCCCGGCCGCGGCCTGGATCCACAACAGCAGCGAGGCCACCGCCAACCCGCAGGAGGCGATGATCAGTAGCTTGCGGCGGTCCATGGCGTCGGCCCACGCACCGCCGAGCAGACCGAAGACGACCAGCGGCACCACCGCGAACAGACCCGACAGCCCGACGTAGGCCGAGCTTCGGGTCAGCGCATAGATCTGCACCGGGACCGCGAAGATGGTCAGGTTCGCCCCGATGACGGTCGGGATCCCGGCCACCCACAACCGTCGGAAGTCGGGACTGCGCAGCGGGGTGGTGTCGGCGAAGATCCTCACCGCAGCGGTACCGGACTCACGGCTGGAGCCGCTCCACCCGCCCGCCGGTCACCCGAATCCGGTTGTGTAAGCGGCCTTCCCGGCCCTGCCAGAACTCCACCACCTCCGGGGCGATCCGGTAGCCACGCCAGTTCGGCGGCGCGGGGATGGACTCGGCGCCGGAGAATTGGGCCGTCACCGCGTCCAACTGCGCCAGCAGTGCGGTCCGCGACGCGATGGGCTGCGACTGCTGAGATGCGCAGAAACCCAACTGGGACGCCCGTGGTCGGTGCGCCCAGTACTGGGCGCTGACCGACTCGTCGAGCTGAGTGACCGGTCCGCGAACGTGGACTTGGCGGCCCAGCTGGTACCAGGGAAACGTCACCGACGCATACGGTGTCGAGGCCAGCTCGGCAGCCTTGGCCGAGTCGGAGTCGGTGAAGAACGTCACACCGCTCGGGTCAAGGTTCTTGCACAGCACCGAGCGGCTGACCGGACGGCCGGATTCGACCGTCGCCAACACCATGGCGTTGGGTTCGGCGATCCCTGCGCGCTCGGCATCGCCGATCCAGTTGCGCAGCAAAACCTCCCAGCCCTCCTCGAGCCAGTCCGCGTCGAGGTCGCCGCTGTTGTCCTTCTCCTGGTATTCCACTCGCATCGCCGCCAGGTGCTCGTTGTCGGGGCCGGTCCTGTGCACCGCCCAACGCTACGCCCCGGTGCAGACCAGCCGTCGTTACCGGCCGGTAGCAACGGCCGGGCACCGGGGTGGAAGAATCCAAGGCATGACTGCTGCGGTCCCGGAGAACTTCGTTGCCGGCTTGGAAGGCACGGTGGCCTTCACTACTGAAATCGCCGAACCGGACAAGGACGGCGGCGCGCTGCGCTACCGCGGCGTCGACATCGAGGACCTGGCCGG
Organism: Mycobacterium sp. SMC-19; assembly: GCF_045310815.1. Classification (NCBI taxonomy): domain Bacteria; kingdom Bacillati; phylum Actinomycetota; class Actinomycetes; order Mycobacteriales; family Mycobacteriaceae; genus Mycobacterium; species Mycobacterium sp. SMC-19. The sequence continues at coordinate 421,356 of NZ_JBJIAM010000001.1, forward strand.
CAAGGTCGGCTTCGGCGACGTGTGGGCCCTGCTGGTCGACGGCGACTTCAACCGCCCGCTGGCGCCCGCCGAACCGCTGGAGCTGCCGATTCGCACCGGCGACGTGCGGGTCGACGCCCAGGCCGGGGTGGCGATGCTGGCCCCGCAGTGGGGCTTTGAACCGCTGTTGGACACCGACGACGCCACCGCCCGTGACCAGCTGGCCCGCGCGTCGGTGATGGTGCTGTCCTACGTCGCGCAGTCGGCTCGGGGCCAGGAGCCGGCGGTGTCGCAGCAGACCATCGATGGATGCGCCACCATCACCGAGCGGTTCATGACCCGCTGGCGCGGGGAGCCCGACCCGCGCCACACCGAGGCGATCGACGCCTACTGGGTGTCGGCGGCCGAGCACGGCATGAACGCCTCGACCTTCACCGCCCGGGTGATCGCCTCCACCGGCGCCGACGTCGGTGCGGCGCTGTCCGGCGCGATCGGCGCGATGAGCGGCCCGCTGCACGGTGGCGCCCCCGCCCGGGTGATCCCGATGATCGCCGAGGCGGAACGCACCGGTGACGCCCGCGCGGTGGTCAAGGGCATCCTGGACCGGCGCGAGAAGCTGATGGGCTTCGGGCACCGGGTGTACCGCGCCGAGGACCCGCGCGCCCGCGTGCTGCGAGCCACCGCCAAGCGACTGTCGGCCCCGCGTTTCGAGGTGGCCGCGGCGCTGGAGCAGGCGGCGCTGGCCGAGCTTCGGGAGCGTCGCCCCGACCGTGCCATCGAGACCAACGTGGAGTTCTGGGCGGCGGTGATCCTGGACTTCGCCGAGGTGCCCCCGGCGATGATGCCGGCGATGTTCACCTGTGGCCGCACCGCCGGCTGGTGCGCTCACATCATGGAGCAGAAACGGCTGGGCAAGCTGGTGCGCCCGTCGGCGATCTATGTCGGACCGGGGCCGCGCAGCGCGGAAACCGTTGCGGGCTGGGAACGGATCGCTACAGCCTGACCGGCGGCCCTTGCGCCGAACGTGTAATCAGGGCGGGATTCTGCGCGATTTTTCGCGCTGAGTACACGCTCGGCGGTGGCCGAAGGTTGGCTGGTTCAGCTCCGTCGCAGCGCGCCGAGCAGGTTCTGCAGTAGCGGCATATCCGAGTGGTCCTTGACCTCGTCGAGCATGTCCGGAACCCGGGTGAATTTCACCCGCGGCCGGTCTTGCGCTCGGCCACGGGCGATCTCGGCTTTGTCGATGGCCTTCCAGCCGGCGGCGTCGATGACGTCGGGCTGGTGGGCATGGACCATCCGGGCGACCGCGCGCGGTCCGGCGATCGGCTCAGTCAGCAGGTCTGCGTTGTAGTCGGCGGCCAGCGTCTGAATCGTCTTGAGCGAGTCGGACTTGTTGGAGCCGATGAAACCGTTGGTACCGCGCTTGATCCAGCCCGACACATACGCTCCCGGAACTCGTTCGCCGGTCGCCGGGTCGATCACGCGGCCGCCCTCGTTCGGGACGACGCCGGCAGCGTCGTCGAACGGCAGGTCCGCGATCGGCGTTCCGTGGTAACCGATCGACGACAGCACCAGTCCGGCGTCGATGCGGCGCACCTGATCGGTCCCGGTGACAGTGAACTCCACTGCGCCACAGCGGTCCTCACCGAGGACTCGGGCCGGGGTCAACTCGTAGGCGAATCGAATCCGGGGCCAGGTGATCGGTGCCGAGGCATCGCCCAGCTTGGTCAGTATCTCCAGCTTCTGCCGGGTCAAGGTGTCTGCGACGGCGGCCAGGTCTTCGCGTACCCGAGCATGATCCTCGGCGTCTAGTACCACCTCGGCGGTCTGTGTCAGCCCCACCAATTCGGGCAGCGTGAACGCGGACGAAATCGGACCGCGCCGAGCGACGACCACCACTTCCTGAACCGCCGAGTCACGCAGCGCGGTCAGCGCATAGTCGGCGATGTCGGTGCGAGCCAGCCGATCCGGGTCGGCAGTGAGAACGCGCGCCACATCCAGGGCGACGTTTCCGTTGCCCACGATCACCACCCGCTCGTGACTGAGATCGACTGGCAGGTCGGCGAACTCGGGATGCCCGTTGTACCAGCCGACGATCTCGGTCGCGGTGCCCGTTCCGGGCAGACCCATGCCGTCGATCTCAAGCCGCCGGTCGTGCATCGCACCCGAGGCGTAGAGCACGGCGTGGTGGTGCTTCAGCAGGTCGGCGTGGGTCAGGTGCTTGCCCACCTCCACGTTGAGGAAGAACTGGAAACCGCGGCGCCCGGAGATCTCGTCAAACAGCCGGGTGGCCAATTTGGTGCGCTGGTGATCCGGGGCGACGCCGGCCCGCACCAACCCGTAAGGGGTAGGCAGCTTCTCGAACATATTCACCAGCACGCCCTGCTGGGTCAGCAGTTCATCGGCCGCGTACATGGCCGCGGGCCCGGAGCCGACGATGGCCACGGTCAGCGGGTACTTGCCTCGCTGATGCAGCTCGGCGGCCGGCAGGATGGGAGCCAGCTTGGAGGTCGGCGGCAGCTTTACCCCGGCAGGCCGTTCCGGGTAGAACGACCTGTTGATCTCCATGAACGGCAACTGTTCGGTCATCACCTTGGTGTGCGGGACGATCGCGTCGACCGGGCAGGCCCGCACGCAGGCTCCGCAGTCCACACACGCATCGGGATCGATGTAGAGCATCTCCGACGTGGCGAAACCGGGCTCGTCCGGCGTGGGGTGAATGCAGTTCACCGGGCAGGCGAACACACACGACGCGTCGTTACAACACGCCTGGGTAATTACGTGCGGCATAACCTGAGGGCGGCGCTATGCGACCGAAGCGGCAACGGGCGTGAGGTGCGCACGCTGCGGCTGGCTGCGGAACCGGGACGGCGCGCCGTGGATCCGGCAGATCCGCCAGACCAACTTGGCAACCGGGTTCATCAAACCGGTGTCGTGGCAGAGCATCCGGACGTCGCCGAACATGTCCTGCAACATCTGCCGGGCTTCCGCCGACCGGAAGAAGATGTCCTTGCGGACCTCGCGCGGAATGTCGAACTCGGTCCAGAACGCCTTGGGCGGCACGACGATCGCCGAGCACAGGATCCGCATCACGATCGGAACGTACAGCGACAGCCAGAACCGCTTGCGACGCGGTAGGTGCGGAATGCGCTTGTGCAGGTACTCGTGCGCGAACGAGATATGCCGCGCCTCCTCGGCCACGTGAATGGCCATCACCCGCTCCATGATCGGGTGCAGCGTCTTGCCCTCACGCAGGATCGCCTTCTGAATGTGGTCGATGGGCTCCTCGCCGGCGAGGATGCCGAACCAGAACGGGATCGGCAGCGGTCCGGCGACCAGCGGGATGAACGGCTGCACCCACTTGAGCAACCGCGGCATACCGGGCACGTCGGCGCCGATGTGGTTCACCATCTCCTGGAACATCATGGTGTGGTTGCACTCTTCGACCGCCTCGTGCAGGCAGTAGCGGTACTCGGGTGAACCGTTGGGCACCCAGAACGCGTACTCCATCAGGCCACGGATCAGGATGGACTCGAAGTGCAGCCCGACCTTGGCCACGTTCGCCTGGCGCCACATGCCGATCTTGATCTGAACGTCTTGAGGCTGGGCCTGGTACCACCAGTGCCGACCGATCGGGTCGGTGCCCGGCAGGATCCAGCGCGGGTCATTCTCGGTGACCTTGAACTCGGGGGTGTCCCAGTCGATGTCGGTGTACGGATTGAAGTTCCGGCGCACCGATCCTTCCGACAAGGTGTTGAGGATCTCGACGTAGTTCGCGTCGTCGGTCACTTCCATGTTGGCTCGCCACCGGCGCACGATTCGGGTTCGAGCGGCTTTCTGAGCCATCGGAGACACCTCCACCAGTCGTTTACATTTACTAGGCTTATGTACAACGGTACCGCAGGTACCGGGTACCCGTCCAGACCTTGGATCAACACTGTGGGCGTGACGGGTGTCGAGTAACTCGGGTGATCCACATCACAATAAACCTGCCCTGCGGACGCCCGCCTGCCGCTGTCTACGCTAGAGGCCATGGCTGAGCAGCTCACGATCCCGGACACCATCAAGCCCGCTGACGGACGGTTCGGCTGCGGGCCGTCGAAGGTCCGCCCTGAGCAGTTGAACGCGCTGGTCACCACGGCGGCGCCACTGTTCGGCACCTCCCACCGTCAGGCGCCGGTCAAGGACTTGGTGGGCCGCGTCCGCTCCGGACTGCGCGAACTGTTCTCGGTGCCCGACGGCTACGAGGTGGTCCTGGGCAACGGCGGGTCCACGGCCTTCTGGGACGCCGCGGCGTTCGGACTGGTCGACAAGCGGTCCCTGCACCTGACCTACGGCGAGTTCAGTGCGAAGTTCGCCTCGGCGGTGGCCAAGAACCCCTTCGTCGGCGACCCGATCGTCATCAAGGCCGACGCCGGCAGCGCCCCCGAGCCCCAGTCCGACCCGTCGGTCGACGTGATCGCCTGGGCACACAACGAGACCTCGACCGGAGTGGCAGTGCCGGTGCGCCGGCCCAGCGGTTCCGGGGACGCCCTGGTCGTGATCGACGCGACCTCGGGTGCCGGCGGCCTGCCGGTCGACATCACCGAGGTCGACGCCTACTACTTCGCGCCACAGAAGAACTTCGCCTCCGACGGCGGACTGTGGCTGTCCATCATGAGCCCGGCCGCGCTGGCCCGCATCGAGGCCATCGCCGCGTCCGGCCGGTGGGTGCCGGAGTTCCTGTCCCTGCCGATCGCGGTGGACAACAGCACCAAGAACCAGACCTACAACACCCCGGCGATCGCCACCCTGGCGCTGCTGGCCGAGCAGCTGGACTGGATGCTGGGCAACGGCGGGCTGGACTGGGCGGTCAAGCGCACCGCGGACTCCTCGCAGCGGCTGTACTCGTGGGCCGAGGAGCGGCCGTTCACCACGCCGTTCGTCGCCGACCCGGCGTTGCGGTCGCAGGTGGTGGGCACCATCGACTTCGTCGACGACGTGGACGCGGCGGCGGTGGCCAAGGTGCTTCGGGCCAACGGCATCGTCGACACCGAGCCCTACCGCAAGCTGGGCCGCAACCAGCTGCGGGTGGCGATGTTCCCGGCCGTGGAGCCCGACGACGTGAGCGCCCTGACCCAGTGCGTGGACTGGGTGGTCGAGCGCCTCTGAGCTCGGTGCGCAGCAGCGCTGCGAACCACGCCCCGACCACTCCGTAATCGGATCGTTATAACGCCCGCGTGTCACGACAGGCGGGGCCGTTCACTGGACTAGAGTCCGCACGTAACCGGGCGTTCGCAAGGAGAAGTCATGCGGGAACTGAGGGCCATCGGCCTCGACGTCGACGGCAAACACATCATCTGCGAAAGCGCCGGCGACGGCGAAGACCACACCGAGATGTTCCGGGTGCGTATCGACGACCGGCTGCGCGGCGCGGTCCGCGGCGAGGGCCACCGCGTGGGTCAGAACCCGGCCGACGCGGGCAGCAGCATGCTCCGACCCAAGGACATCCAGGCGCGGATCCGCGCCGGGGCATCGGTCGAACAGGTGGCCGCCGCCGCTGGTGTGGACGTCGCCCGGGTGGAGCGCTTCGCCCACCCGGTGCTGCTGGAGCGGTCCCGGGCCGCGGAGCTCGCGACCGCCGCCCACCCGGTGCTGTCCGACGGCCCGGCCGTACCGACCCTGCTGGAGGTCGTCACCTCCGCACTTGTGTCGCGCGGCTTGAGCTCCGACAGCAGCAGCTGGGACGCCTGGCGCAACGACGACGGACGATGGACGGTGCAGCTGGCCTGGAAGGCCGGACGTTCGGACAACGTCGCCCACTTCTGGTTCACTCCGGGCGCGCACGGCGGGACGGTGACCGCTGTCGACGATGCTGCCATGGAGTTGATCGACCCCGGCTTCGGCCGTCCGCTGCGGCCGGTTGCCGCGGTGGCCGAGTTGGACTTCGAGGCTCCGTCCGCCCCCGCAGTCATCGAAGAGGAGCCGGTGCAGCAGCGCCCGGGGACCCGCGCCCGCCGCAGCAAGCCGGAAGTCCCGGGGTGGGAAGACGTCCTGCTCGGGGTGCGCTCGACCGGTCAGCGCTGAGCAGCCAGCGCCAACAGCACCAGCCACGCGCCCGCCACGCCGATTCCGGCGCCCAATGCCAACCATCGCAGCACCGGGGTGCGTCGCCAGCCCCACACCGTGGGCGCCAGCCCGCCCACCGCAATCAGATTGAGCGCCACCGCCAGTGCCGGGTGGACGCGCAGCAGCCCCAAGCTCAACACCGTGATCGCGGTCCCGGTCACCGCCGCGACGAACCCCGCCACGGTCAAACCCGTCCCCCACGGCGTACTGGGGGTGGACGTCATTCCGGCAGCCTAATGCGCTCGTAGAACGCCAGTGCGGCCGCGGTGGCGACGTTGAGCGAGTCGGTTCCCCGCGACATCGGGATGCGGACCCGCATGTCGCTGGCGCGCATCGCCCGCTCCGACAGGCCCGGCCCCTCCGCACCGACAAGCACCGCCACCGGCTCGTCGCGCACCTTCGCCATCGCACTCGACAACAGCTCGGCCCGCGGATCCGGCGTCATCGCCAGCAGCCGGAAACCCTGCCCGCGCAGCATCGCCAGATCCCCGGGCCAGTCCGCCGAGCGGGCGAACGGCACCAGCAGGGCGTGCCCCATCGAGACCCGCACCGAGCGCCGGTAGAGCGGGTCGGCGCAGCCACTGCCGAAGACCACCGCGTCCACGCCCAAACCGGCACCGTTGCGAAAGATCGAACCCAGGTTCTCGTGGTCGTTGACGCCCTCGAGCACCGCGATCGTCCGGGCCCCGGCGACCAGGTCTGCCACCGACGGCTCCGGCACTCGCGAGGCGGCGGCCAGCACACCCCGGTTGAGGTGAAAGCCCACCGCTTCGGCCATCACCTCGGCGGACACCCGGTAGTACGGGACGTCCGGGGCACCGGGTTCGGTCAGGTCGGACGTCAACTCGGTCAGCCGGCGATCGGTGCCCAGCAGCGCCCGCGGGGTGAACCGCGATGCCAGCATCCGCTGCACCACCAGCACCCCTTCGGCGATCACCAGCCCCTTGCCGGTGGGCAGGTCCGGGCGACGGTCGATGCTGTTCAGATCGCGGAAATCATCCAGCCGGGAATCGCGGGGGTCATCGATATCGACAACATCGACGATCCTGGCCACTGCGGGGACTTTACCGGCGAGGCGCTAACGTCAACGGCGATGACCCCTCAGCACTCCCCCGAGCCGCCACCGTTGCCGACCGCCCTGCTGCGGATCTGGCCGGTGATCGGCGCCGGCGTCACGGGTTTCTGCTGCGCGACCATCGCCGCGTTCACGGTGCCCGCGCTGGAAGGATGGCGGCCGGTGAGCGTGGCGGGGCTCGGCGTCGGGATGGTGGGCACCACAATCTTTCTGGTGCAACGCGGGGCGGCACGACGCGGCGCGCGCGGTGCCCAAACCGGGCTGGAACACGAATAGAGTTACGAACCGACGATTCGAGGAGGAACGCCATGGCAGCCCCGCTGTTGACGGCACAGGTCGACATCAATGCACCGGTGGCCAAGGTCTGGGCACTGATCTCCGACTTCCGGCGGATGCCCGAGTGGAGCCCGCAGTGCCGGTGGATGAAGCCGCTCGGTGCGGTGGGCCAGGGGACCCGCACGATCAACTTCAACCGGCGCGGCTGGATGTACTGGCCCACCAGCTCCGTCATCACCGAGTACATCCCGGAGCGCAAGCTGGCCTTCCGCGTCACCGAGAACCACAGTGTGTGGACCTATGAACTCGAGCCGACCGCCACCGGTACGCGGGTCGTCGAAAGTCGGCACGTCGAAAACGGCAACACCACCAAGGTCTCGGCGTTTTTGGTGGGCAAGTTCATGGGCGGTACGCCCACCTTCGAACGCGAGCTGGTCGAGGGTATGAACGCATCGCTGGGCAAGATCAAGGCCGCCGCAGAGAACGCCTGACGCCTCTGTGGCGGCGGAGTAACGTCCCCTGAAGTGGGGAGACACTGGGAGGAATCCATGGAAACCGTGAAATCCGCAGTGCGACTGCCGAGTATCGCCGTGGCAGCGACCGCGCTGGTGGCCACCGGCCTGACCCCGGTGGTCGCGTCACCCGAAATCAGCACGCGCGCCGCGGCCGCGGTGTCGGCCGAGGTGACGCTGGCCGCCAACGCGGTCGTCGACAGCTTCGACACCCTCGCCGGGCTCGCGCCTTTCGACATGTCCAGCATTGCCGACGAGCTCAACGTCCCGGGCACAGTCGACCTGTCCGACCTCCTGCCCGGCGCGGCCGACGCGTTGGACGTTCCCGGCGCCGCCGACGCGTTCGACATCGTCGGCCTGTTCAACGCGGAAGTGGCTGCCGCCGTAGGACTGTTCAACCGGTTCATCAGCCTGCCGTTCACGTTGTTCAACGACTTCGAGAACCTGTTCACCAGCCTGATCAACCTGGACTTCGGGATGGCCTTCAGTCAGGCAGCCACCATCCCGCTGGACATCGTCAACTACGTGGTCGGTCTACCGGGCGCGGTGGTCAACACCGCTTTCAACATGCTCTTTGTGCTCCCGGGCGAGTACCTGTTCAACTTCGGTTAGGGCGTCTCCGGCTCGCCCGGCTCCCCGGATTCCCCTGGGACGTCGGCGATGTCGGCGGATGCTTCGACGACCGTCTCAGCAGCGTCAGCCTCGGCGTCGGTTCCGGTTTCGGCCGGTTCCGGCGCCGCTGCTGTCTCGGCGAGCGCTTCGACGGGAGCTTCGATCGATTCGTCTGCCGGCTCGACGGTTTCGGTCTCTTCGTCAGCCGCGTCAGCCACCGGCTCAGCCGCCGCGCTCACCTCACCAACCGGTTCGGCTGCGGGAACCGGTGCGACGTCGACGATCTCCAGCACGCCGTCGTCGTAGGGCTCGTATGCCGGGGATCCGGCGCCTGCGGGCGCCGGAGTGTCACTGTGCGCGCCGCAGCCGTACCGGTTCTCAACCACGTGTCCGTCGGCGGACATTTCGTTACCGCAGACGCCGAACACCGTGCCCAGCTCACCGGCGAGCGGCAAGTAGAAGCCGCAGTCGCGGCAGACCCGCTTGGTCGACCGCGCCATCGCCGAATCCGGACCGTGCTCGCCGTCGTGCCAGCGCTGCGCCGCATCGGCGCGGCCCACCGGGCTCATCAGCCAGCGTCGGCCCAGGCCGATCTCCCCGGCCACCTCGTCGAGCTGCGGGTCGCCGCTCGAGGTGTAACCGGGCACCAGTCGCGGATCGTCGGCGGGCGGCGCCAGCAGGTCCCCCGGGCCCAGGTCGCCGGGCCGCACTCGCTGGTCCCACGGCACCCACTCCGGAGCCAGCAGGGCCGTGGGGCCGGGCACCAACACGACCTCGCTGACCGTGGGCTCCGTGGCGCCCGGGATGGCCGCGACGACGACGGCCCACTGCCAGCCCTGATAACCGGGCAGCAGCGCACCGAACCGGTGGGTGGCGGCGGTCGGGTCCTCATAGTCGACCCCCAGGTGCTCACCGACGGTGTCGGCGCCGCTGAACTCGGCGACGGCCGAGCGAGCCTGCTCGACGGCCGCGGCCAGCACCGTGGGTACGGCGATGGTCGCAGTGGCTGATTCTGCGCTGGGTCCGGTCACGCGGGTCCCTTCCGTTCAATGACGCCCCTCATACTGCCGCAGCGTGGCTCCATCAGCCACATGCAGGCACGACCACGGCCTGCGCGGTCGCGCGGCGGACATAGGGAAGAATCGCGGATGTGTCTGCACGGCGTCGTGAACCCTCCGAACCGGGCCGGCGCCGCCGTCCGCCCCCGGCCCCCGGCCGCGGTGCGCGCAACGGCTCGGCCGGCCAGCACCCCGGCATGGCCAACTACCCCAGCAACAGCACCGGTGACCAGCGGCAGCGCAAGCCCATGCCGAGCTCCAATCGGTACCTGCCACCGCTGCGCGAACACACCGACACGCCTCGCCGTCCCGAGCCTTCGGGCGGTTCGGGTGCCGGCGACCGCGTCACGGTAACCCGAGCCGCCGCTGCCCGAAGCCGCGAAATGGGCTCGCGGATGTATGGGCTGGTGCAACGGGCCGCCACCGCCGACGGCGCCGACAAATCCGGACTGACCGCACTGACCTGGCCGGTGGTGGCGAACTTCGCGGTGGACGCGGCGATGGCCGTCGCGTTGGCCAACACCTTGTTCTTCGCGGCGGCCGCCGGGGAGAGCAAGGGCCGGGTGGCGCTGTACCTGCTGGTGACAATCGCGCCGTTCGCAGTGGTCGCGCCGCTGATCGGTCCCGCCCTGGACCGCGTCCAGCACGGCCGGCGCGCAGCGTTGGCCATGTCATTCGCGCTGCGTACCGCCTTGGCCCTGGTGCTGATCGCCAACTACGACGGCGTCGCGGGCACCTTCGGCTCCTGGGTGCTCTACCCGTGCGCGTTGGCGATGATGGCACTGTCGAAATCGTTCACGGTGTTGCGCAGCGCCGTGACGCCCCGCGTGATGCCACCGTCGATCGATCTGGTTCGGGTCAATTCCCGGCTGACGATGTTCGGCCTGCTCGGCGGAACGATCGTGGGCGGCGGCGTCGCCGCAGCGGCCGAGTACACCTTCACCCGACTGTTGCAGCTGCCGGGCGCCTTGTTGGTGCTGGTGGCGGCCTCGGTGGCCGGGGCGGTCCTGTCGATGCGGATCCCGCGATGGGTGGAAGTGACCACCGGCGAGATCCCGACCACCTTGAGCTACCGCTTCGACGAACGGCCCCGAAGCTGGCCCGAACAGGTCCGGCGGGCCGGCGGCGCGTTGAGCCAACCACTGCGGCAGCCGCTGGGCCGCAACATCATCGCCGCGCTGTGGGGCAATTGCACCATCAAGGCGATGGTCGGGTTCTTGTTCTTGTACCCGGCGTTCGTGGCCAAACAGCACGACGCCGGCGGGTGGGTGCAGCTCGGCATTCTCGGGTTGATCGGAGCTGCCGCAGGCGCAGGAAACTTCGCCGGCAACTTCACCAGCGCCAGACTGCAACTGGGCCGCCCCGCGGTGCTGGTGGTGCGCTGCACCATGGCGGTGACCGCTGTCGCGCTGGCGGCAGCGGTGGCCGGCACCCTGGTGATGGCGGCGGTCGCCGCGCTGGTGACCTCGGGAGCCAGTGCGATCTCGAAAGCGTCGCTGGACGCCGCACTGCAGGACGACCTGCCCGAAGAGTCCCGGGCATCGGCGTTCGGCCGCACCGAATCCACCCTGCAACTGGCCTGGGTGTTGGGTGGCGCGCTGGGGGTGCTGGTATACACCGACCTGTGGGTGGGCTTCACCGCGATCACCGCTCTGCTGATCCCGGGTCTGGCCCAGACCATCCTGTCGTTCCACGGCGACTCGTTGATTCCCGGCCTGGGGGGCAACCGGCCGGTGCTGATCGAGCAGGACGGTGCCCGCCTCGATCCGGCAAGACAGGGGTGATGTACAGGTGAAACGCTCGACGGCCGTGCTGGTGGCGGTGCTGACGGTGGTGACCGCGGCGCTCGCCGGATTCGGCACCTGGTGGTTCACCCGGACCGAAGAGCCGCTGCCGCCGCAGATCAGCGCGTACTCCATCGGGCACCTCACCCGCACCGGGCCGTACCTGTACTGCAGCGTGCTCAATCTCGATGAGTGCCTGCTGACCGAATCGCGAGGCACGTTGACGGTCGACTCACGTCATCCCGTGCAGCTGTCGGTGGACGAGAGCATCGGTCGAGCGCCGTGGCAGCTACTGCGGCTGTACGACGACCCGGCCGACTCCACCGGAAGGGTGTACCCGCCGGGCAGCACCCTGGCCGTCACCGTCCCCACCGTGGATGCGCAGCGCGGTCCGCTGCGCGGGTTGGTGGTGCAGCTGCTCACCCTGGTCGTCGATTCCAGCACCGGCGAGCAGTTCGCGGTACCGCACGCCGAGTGGGCGGTGGGTATGCGCTGGAATCATCACGCGCTGGGTTGACGGCTAGGCGCCGTGGCCGGCCGGCACCCGCTCGTCGGAAGCAACCGGGCCCGGCGGAGTTCCGTCACCGAACGGCCTGCCGCCCAGCGCTTCACGTCCATGCGGTGACAGCCAATTGGCCAGGTCCGGGCCGTCGGGAACGATCCGCGACGGATTGATGTCGGCGTGCACGATGTAGTAGTGCTGCTTGATCTGGACGAAGTCGGTGGTGTCGCCGAAGCCGGGCGTCTGGAACAGATCCCGGGCGTAGGCCCACAGCACCGGCATCTCGGACAGCTTCTGCCGGTTGCATTTGAAATGTCCGTGATAGACCGGGTCGAAGCGGGCCAGCGTGGTGAACAGTCGGACATCGGCCTCGGTAATGGTGTCCCCCACCAGGTATCGCTGATCGGCAAGACGCTCGCTGACCCAATCCAGCGCGGTGAAGAGCCGGTCGTAGGCGGCGTCGTAGGCCTCCTGGGTGCCAGCGAAACCGCACCGGTAGACCCCGTTGTTGATCTCGGTGTAGATCCGCCGGGCCACCTCGTCGATCTCGTCGCGCAGCGGTTCGGGATACAGCTGCGGAGCCCCGTCGCGATGGTAGGCCGTCCACTCGGTGGAGAAGTCCAGAGTCATCTGGGCAAAGTCGTTGGTCACCACCGCACCGGTGGGCACGTCGACCATCGCCGGAACGGTGATGCCCTTGGGATACTCCGGTATGCGCTTGAAGTAGGCGTCCTGCAGCCGTGGGATCTGCAGCACCGGGTCGACGCCGCCGGGGTCCAAGTCGAAGGTCCAGCTGCGCTGATCGTGGGTGGGGCCGCAAAACCCTATGGAGATAACCTTTTCCAGCCCGAGTAGCCGCCGCACGATGATGGTGCGATTGGCCCACGGGCAGGCCCGTGCGACGACCAGCCGGTAGCGGCCCGGTTCGACCGGATAACCATCACGGCCATCGGCGGTGATCCGGGTGGAGATGTAGTTGGTGTCGCGCTTGAAGTCGCCGCCGGCGAGGTAGCTGGCCATGACTACCAGAGTGCCACGACTCGAGCGCCGCAGACGGTCCGAAGTTCCCGGCTAGCCGAACCGGCGCGCCACGTTCGACTCGGTGGAGGCTCCCGGTTCCCAGTGTGCGATCCACGGCCCGGTGCCCTCGGACGGATCGAGGATGCCGTCCTCTAGCCAGATGTAGCGGTCCTCCAACACCGCGTGGGCCAGCCGGGTGTCGGCGCGGTCGGTGTTGGTCCACAACGCGGCGAACAACGCCTCGACCCGCAGCCGGGACTGCTCGCAGAACGCGTCGGCCAGTTGATAGGCCTGCTGACCTTCGGCCCGGTCGGCCACCCGCTGCGATTCAGCGCGCACGCACACCGCGGCCATCGCGAACAGCTCCGCCCCGATATCGACGACGCGCCCCAGAAATCCCTGCCTTTTCTCCAGGCCGGCCTGCCAGCGGGCCATGCCGTAGAAAGTGTTGCGCGCCAGCTTGCGTGAGTGGCGTTCGACGAAACGCAGATGCGTCGCCAACCCGCCGAACTCGCGATACGCCAGGGGGCGTTGCCCTTCCCCGAAGAGCAACTGCGGCAACCATTTTGCGTAGAAGCCGCTGGCCGCAGCGGCGGATTTGACCTTCTGCCCCAGCCTGGCCTTGGCGTTGGCGAGTTCCCCTGCGGCGCTCAGATGGGTATCGACGGCCTCACGCGCGATCAGCAGGCGCATGATCTCGCTGGAGCCCTCGAAGATCCGATTGATCCGCAGGTCCCGAATCTGCTGCTCCACCGGTACCGCTCGTTCACCGCGCGCGGCGAGTGACGGGGCGGTCTCATAGCCGCGGCCGCCACGAATCTGCAACAACTCATCGGCGATGACGCACGCCATCTCGCTGGACCACAACTTGGCCAGCGCCGCTTCGATCCGGATGTCGTTGCGGCCCTCGTCGGCCATCTGGCCGGACAGCTCCAGTACCGCTTCCAGCGCGTAACTGGTGGCGGCGATGAACGCGATCTTCGTGGCGACGGCTTCGTGCTCGCCGACCGGCCTGCCCCACTGGACCCGCTCCCGGGACCACTGCCGAGCGATCTTCAGTGACCATTTCGCCGATCCGGTCGCCATCGCCGGAATGGCCAAGCGACCGGCGTTCAGAGTGGTCAGCGCGATCCGCAGGCCGTCCCCCTCGCGTCCCACCAGGTTCTCGGCGGGCACTCGAACCTTGTGCAGCCGGGTCACGCCGTTTTCGATACCGCGCAGCCCCATGAACGTGTTTCGGCGTTCGACGGTGATCCCGGGTGAATCGGCTTCCACGACGAAGGCACTGATGCCTCCCCGGTGGCCGTCGCCCTTGGGCACGCTCGCCATCACCACCAGCAGTTCGGCCACCACGCCGTTGGTGGTCCACAGTTTCACCCCGTCCAGCTCGTAGGCCTGCCCATCCTCGATCGGTCGTGCCGTGGAGGCCAGTCGCGCCGGATCGGAGCCCACGTCCGGTTCGGTCAGCAGGAATGCCGAGATCGCGCCGGCCGCGCAACGCGGCAGGAACATCTGCTTCTGCTGGTCGGTGCCGGCCAGCTTGAGTGGTTCGGGCACCCCGATCGACTGATGGGCACTCAACAGCGCCCCGAGGCTGGGATGCACGCTCGACACCAGCATCAGGGCCCGGTTATAGGCGACCTGCGACATGCCCAGGCCGCCATACTCGACGGGGATCTTCAGCCCGAAACAGCCAAGACCGGCCAGTCCCTTGACGTATTCGTCGGGGATCTGTGCGTCACGCTCGATGACCGCGCCGTCGACGGTGTCGAGGAACTCCCGCAGCCTGCCCAGAAACTCCTCGGTGCGCGCTGCATCGTCATCGGCCGGCCGCGGAAAGGGATGGACGAGCGGTAGGGGAAACCGACCGAGGAACAACCCCTTGGCGAAAGAAGGTTTGTCCCAGCCGCTCTCGCGAGACTCCTCGGCAACGGCTCGTGCCTGCTCCTCGCTGACCTGCACCTGCTGCGTCATCGGACACCTCCTGAACCAGCCACCGCCGGAGAACCGCTGCCTCCGGAGAATTAACCAGTTGGTGTCAAACCAAACGCCGTCGTGCCGCCGCGGCCACGAGCGGCACGGCGATTCAGCCGGTCACCGTAGGCGCGTGCAGGTTTCGCACCGTCGGCGACGACTCCACCGTGCGCGGATCCGGGTAGGTGCCCAGCAGTCGGTCGGCGGTACCGGAGCTGGTCACGGTGAACCAATAGTTCTCGTTCTTGAAATGGTGATACCGGTGGTTGCGCCACACCGCACGGTAGATCGCATGGCGGGGCTTGTAGTCCGTGTGGACGAGGTAGTGAATCCACTCGTAGAAGACCAGGAACGTCGCGATGGTGAGCACGAACGTGAGCCCTTTTCCGGTGTCCCCGAAGGGGAGCAACACCAAGGGCGTTAGGGCGATGATCACAATCAGGCTGGGCCACGGAATGAAGATCAGCGGGATGTCGCGCGGGTCGCGGTGATGCAGACGGTGGTCACGGGCCAGGCGCGAGTCGAGCGTGATGCCCACCACGGTGCGCGGGCGCCAATGCAGGATTCCGGTATGGATCAGCCACTCACCCAAGGGCGAGAAAGCAAGGAGCGCAACAGCAATGATCGCGTCACCGATCGACCAGCCGCCCACAGCTAGGCGCGCCGCCCACAGTGTGACCGCCCACGTGAGGAGCATCCAGGGGCTGGGGTGCCGAATGAACTCGGCGAAGGCCTCCGGCAGCGTCTGCTGTTTCCGCGTCATCGCGGGCCCTCCAACTGGCTGGCGAGCTCGGCGAAGGCGGCACTGCCCAGGTCAAGCAACTCCGCCGCGGCCAGACGGGCGCCACCTCCATCACCGGCGGCGATGGCTTCGGCAAGCGATCGGTAGTGCTCGATGTCGTTGACCTCGGCAGCCATCACGTTGACGAGCGCGTCGAGGACGGGCACGTATGCCTGATTGAGCGTGTTGAACAACAGCCGAAAAGCGATGGACTCGGCGCTGTCCACGATGAGTTCCCAAAACCCAAGGGCACGCCACATGCGTTGCACGGGTTCCGATTCGGCTTCCAATTCCTCGACCACGGTGCGCAGCCGGGCGCGGGTGTCGTCGTTGACGCGGGCCGCTGCCAGCGCGGCCACCTGCGGACCGATGATGGCGCGGGCCTCGATCACGCTGGCCAAGGTGGCGCGGTCGACGTCGCCGCCGTGCACCAGCAGCAGCGGCAACACGTCGAAACCGGCTTCGGCACGGAAGTCACGAACCACCGTGGACCCACCCTGGCGGACCTGGATGAGGCGCGCTCGGTCCAGGCGGCCCAGCGCCTCCCGGACGGCGGCGCGTGATACCCCGAGCGCCTCGGACAGGGTCCGCTCGCTCGGCAGGGTGTCCCCGGGCGTCCGGTCACCGGAGAGGACCTGGCCGGCGAGCTGGGCGAAGATCTCGTCGGGTATCGACTGACGATTGATCGGCTGCAGGGTCATGACCGAAACCCTAACACGAAAAATGGCCGGAGGTCTGGTGGTCAGACCAGTTGTCGCGGGCGGCGCTCCGCCGCTGCTGTCTTTTCAGTAGTCAGTCAACGACGATCGCCACCCGCAGTGGGCTCGCCAGCACCGGCTGGGTTCAGGCGTCCAGTTCGCGAGCCACGGCCTTGACCACCTCGGAGATCTGCCGAGCGGTCTTGCGGTCCGGGTATTTGCCCTTGCGCAGCTCCGGCTGCACGGTGCCTTCCAGCAGGGTGATCATGTCCTCGACCATGCCGTGCAGCTCATCGGGGGTGTGCCGGTGCTCGACAGCCGGCGCCGCCTCACGGCGGGTCCGCGACAGGCTCGGCGGCGGGTCGATCAACTTCACCGTCAGCGCCTGCGGCCCGCGACGTCCGGCGGCGACGCCGAACTCGACCCGCTGGCCCGCCTTGAGACCCTCCACACCGTCCGGCAGGGCGGAGGCGCGGACGTAGACGTCCTCACCTTCTTCCTGGGACAGGAAGCCGAAGCCCTTCGCGGCGTCGTACCACTTCACCTTGCCGGTCGGCACTGGTCTCACCTGCTTGTCTTGCTTGATCACGTACTCGGGGACATAAAGGAAGCGTCCCGCCTGCGCAGGACGCGTCAGCAGCCGATCTTACTAGGACACAGACCCGCAAAACACCCAGGTTTCCTCGGTAGGCTGGCGAAGCCGCTGGAGGAGACCAGGACCGGACACCGAAGTCGCACGGTCGCTCCCCGGCCGACCGAATCGGATACAGATATGACGTTGAGGCAACCGGGTCCGCGCACCCCGGCACCACACACGGATGCTGCCGACGCGGACCACCAAGAGGCGGCCCGGAAGGCCGCCTTCCACGAGGCCGTGGAGCGTGCCGTCGCCACGCAGATGCCGACCACCGGGCCGCTGGTGGACACCTTCGGCCGGGTACACACCGATCTGCGGATCTCCCTGACCGACCGCTGCAACCTGCGCTGTACCTACTGCATGCCGGCCGAGGGGCTGGACTGGATTCCCAGCAAGCATCTGCTGAGCGACGACGAGCTGATTCGCCTGATGCGGATCGGCGTCACCCGACTGGGCATCGCCGACATCCGGTTCACCGGCGGTGAGCCGCTGCTGGCCCGCCACCTCGAAGGGGTGGTGGCCGGCGCCGCGGCACTGCGCCCGCGGCCCGAAATCGCCTTGACCACCAACGGCCTGGGACTGGCACGCCGGGCCGGCGCCCTGGTGGCGGCCGGGCTGGACCGCATCAACGTGTCACTGGACACCGTCGACCGCGCCCACTTCGCCGAGATCACTCGCCGCGACCGACTGCCCGACGTACTCGCCGGCCTCGACGCAGCCGCCCAGGCCGGGATGCGGCCGATCAAGGTCAACGCCGTGCTCGATCCCAAGATCACCGGCGACGACATCATCAGCCTGCTGCGCTTCTGCCTACTCCACGGCTATCACCTGCGGGTCATCGAAATGATGCCGCTGGATGCCGACCACAACTGGAACCGCGACGCCGGGCTCAGCGTCGAACAACTGCTGGAGACGGTGCAGGCCCAGTTCACCCTGCGGCCCGATCCGAAGCCGCGCGGCTCCGCGCCGGCCGAGCTCTGGCTCGTCGACGAGGGCCCGCAGACCCCGGCAGGCACGTTCGGGATCATCGCGTCGGTGTCACGGCCGTTTTGCGGGGACTGCGACCGGACTCGACTCACCGCCGACGGCCAGATTCGCAACTGCCTGTTTTCTATCGAGGAGTACGACCTGCGTGCGCTACTGCGAGACGGTTCCGATGACGACGCCATCGAGCAGGCGTGGCGGGCCGCGATGTGGACCAAGAAGGCCGGCCACGGCATCAACGATCCGGATTTCATCCAGCCGGACCGCCCGATGAGCGCGATCGGCGGCTGATCCATGACCCATCAGACCGACGTCACCGATACCGGCGTGGCGGTGACGGTCCGCTACTTCGCTGCGGCGCGGGCCGCGGCCGGGACCGAATCAGAGACCGTCAGCGTGCCCCTCGGAGGCGGGGTGGCCGTCTTGGCGCAGGCCCTCGCCGCCCGCAATGAGCGGCTGGCGGCGGTGCTGAACCGGTGCTCCTACTTGCGCGATGGGGTCGCGGTGCGCGACCAGGAGGCGGCTTTGCGGCCCGGCGAAACGGTCGACGTACTGCCTCCGTTCGCCGGCGGTTAGCGAGGCTCGACGAAGGAGAGACGAAGCTCGACCGCCGAATCAAACCCGGCGGTTAGCGAGGCTCGACGAAGGAGAGACGAAGCTGGCCCGCCGAATCAAACCCGGTGGCTAGCATGATCTACGTCACATAACGAATTGATCACGGACCGACAACAGCTTGATTTAGTGGCCTCTGACCTGCATAAACGCTGGCGGTTCCTGGTGGTTTGAGAAGAACCAGCGATGAAAACACCCGGGGGCGTCAAGGGTGACTCGGCGGGTAAGACCGGTTACGGTACATCTCCGGGTGTATCGAAAATTTTCCGTTCGATCCACCTTTCCTCACCCGTAGCGCCGAGCTCCATCCAACGGGAGAGGAAAACCACAAATACCTGATGGATGGAGGCGGGGGACCCACCGGGTCCGCCGAGAGCGGCCCTGAGGCCCTAACCGGCCTCTCGGGGTGAAGCCGACGACGCACCGCGTGCATCAAGGCCGGGCAGTCCCCCCTGTCCGAACCCGACGCTGACCTCGCAGGCGTAGACAGAGAGGAATTCACCACCGTATGAGTGGACGGCATCGCAAGCCCACCCAATCGAACGTCAACATCGCCAAGATCGCTTTCACCGGAGCTGTGATCGGTGGCGGCAGCCTGGCCCTCGCCGGGACCGCAGCCGCGGCTACCGATGACGAATGGGACCACGTAGCCCGGTGCGAATCCGGCAACAACTGGGGCATCAACACCGGTAACGGCTACCAGGGCGGGCTGCAGTTCTCGCCGAGCACCTGGAGCTCGCATGGTGGCAGCAAGTACGCCCCGTCGGCTCACCTGGCCAGCCGCGAGCAGCAGATCGCGATCGCCGAGCACGTGCTGGCAACGCAAGGCCGTGGCGCCTGGCCGGTCTGCGGTCGCGGACTGTCCGGCGCATCGCAGCGCGAGGTTCCGGCAGCGCCGCCGGCCGACGCCCCGATCGACAACCCGGAGGTCAACGGCGAGGCCGTAGCCCTGGACAACCCGATGGCTCCCCCGCCGGCTCCCGAGCCCGCACCGTGGTGGGCCCCCCCGGCCCCCGAGGCCCCGGCTCCCGCAGAGGGCGCCGCACCGGTGGCGCCCGCAGGCTGGTTCCCCGAAGCTCCGGCTCCCGAGGCCCCGGCACCTGAGGCCCCGGCGCCGATCGCCGAGGACCTGCCGCCGGCTCCCGAGGCTCCCGCTCCGGAAGCCCCGGCCCCCGAGGCTCCGGCACCCGAGGCCCCGGCCCCGATCGCCGAGGACCTGCCGCCGGCCCCCGAGGCTCCCGCGCCTTGGTGGAACCCGGAGGCTCCGGCACCCGAAGCCCCGGCGCCCGGCGACGAGGTAGCTCCGGCTCCCGGTCCGGACGGCAACCGGCAGGAAGCGGTCTCGGTCGGCTTCCACCAGCAGCTGTGGCAGGCCGTTCGGTCGGAGAACATCAGCGGCAACGACGCGCTGGACGCGTTCGCGCAGCAGCCCAGCCGGGTTATGTAACGCACCTACGAAAGACGGGGGCCGGATCACCGGCCCCCGTCTTTTGTGTCCTCGCGGCCATCAGGCCGAGCCGACCCACTCCTCGGTGTCGTCGGCGAAGAACTGGTGCTTCCATACCGGCAGCCGCGCCTTGATGGTGTCGACAAGCAGCGCGCAGGCCGCGAAGGCCTCCCGGCGGTGATCGGCCGCCACGGCGGCCACCAGGGCGGCGTCACCGATGTGCAGCACACCGATGCGGTGGCTGGCCGCCAACGCGCGGACCCCGACGGCCTGCTCGGCAACCTCGGCCAGCACTTCGGCCATCACCTGCTGCGCCGTCGGGTGTGCGGAGTACTCCAGTCGGGTGACCTGTTGGCCGTGGTCGTGATCGCGGATCATGCCGACGAATCCGACGATTGCTCCAGCGGCGCGGTGGCCCACCAGCTCCTCGTGTTCGGACAGCACGATGGGCTGCTCGGTGATGGCGGCCCGCAGGACCTTCGGGCCGGGGGCCGTCACCGGTGGTCTCCGCCGGCGAGCTGGTCCAGGGCGTGATCCAGGACGTCGGCAAGCACGCCCAGCCCGTCGCGCACCCCACCGGACGATCCGGGCAGGTTGACGATCAGGCTGCGACCAGCCACGCCGCACACGCCGCGAGACAGTACCGAGGTCGGCACCTTCGGCAGCCCGGACCGGCGGATGGCATCGGCCAGGCCGGGGATCTGGTAGTCGAGCACGGTGAGCGTCTGGGCCGGGGTGTCGTCGGTCGGCGAGATCCCGGTGCCGCCGGAGGTGATGATCAGCTCGGGCCGAGCGGCCACCGCGGCGCGCAGGGCGGCGCCGACCGGCTCACCGTCAGCCACGACCTCCGGCTGCACCGGGGCGAAGCCGCGCTGCGCCAGCCAGTCGGCGATGATCGGCCCGGTGCGGTCGGTGTACTCACCGGCCGAGGCTCGGGTGGAAGCGATGATGATGCGGGCGGTCCGGGCGCTCATGAGCGCTCCCAGGCGCCGGTACGGCCACCGTCCTTGCTCAGCACCCGGATGTCGTCGATGACGGCGGCGCGGTCGACGGCCTTGATCATGTCGTAGAGGGTCAGTGCGGCCACGCTGACCGCGGTCAGCGCTTCCATCTCGACCCCGGTGCGGTCAGTGGTGCGTACCGAGGCGGTGATGTCGATCTGGGATTCGCCGATGGTGAAGTCGACGTCGACTCCGGTCAGGGCCAGTTGGTGGCAGAGCGGAATCAGATCGCTGGTGCGTTTGGCGGCCATGATGCCGGCCACCCGTGCGGTCGCCAACGCGTCACCCTTGGGCAGTCCGCCGGCCGAGATCAGCTGGACCACGTCGGCGGTGGTGCGCAGCACGCCGCCGGCGACCGCAACACGCTTGGTGGTCGCCTTGGCGCTGACGTCGACCATGTGGGCCGCACCCCGATCGTCGAGATGTGAGAGCGGCCCGGTCATGGCGTCACCGCTACCGGTTGACGACGGTGACCGGATGCAGGTAGGGCAGCTCGTCGGACGGCAGCGGGAACACGAGGTCCCCGAACGGCGACAGTGCGCCGGTCCGATCGGTGCGCAGCTCGCTGACAGCGGGTTCGCCGTCGGTCTTCGGCCAACCGTTGTCGACGTACCGGTTCTTGTTGTCCTGGTTTCCAGCCACGGCACCATTCTGACAGGTCGCGATCGACGACGTTCACCGGTTGGGCCTTACGCTGGTCGTCGATGACCGAACGCGCCCGGGGTGTCCCACTGGGGTCGTGGCTGGCCGACCTGCCCGACGAGGATCTGATCCGGCTCCTGAAGCTACGGCCCGACCTCGCCCAACCACCGCCGGGCAGTATCGCCGCGCTGGCGGCGCGGGCCCAGGCCCGTCAGTCGGTTCGGGCTGCCACCGATGAGCTGGATTTTCTGCGGCTCGCTGTCCTGGATGCGCTGCTGGAATTGCATGCCGACGCCACCGGCGTGCCGGTCGCCGATCTGCTGGCCCTGCTCGGCGAGCGCGCCCCCGCCGACGCGGTGACCGCGGCACTGTCCGACCTGATTGCGCGGGCGTTGTGTTGGGGGTCGACCGAACCGGACGGCGTGTTGCGCATCGCCGCCGAGGCAGGCGCTGGCCTGCCGTGGCATCCGGGCCAGGTGACCCGCGAGGATCCGGCACACGGTGAGGCCGACATCGCCGCGCTTCGCGAAGCCATCGCCGATCTGGCAGCGCCGCAGCATGACCTGCTGGACAAACTGCTGACCGGTTCCCCGATCGGGCGCACCCGCGACGCCGCGCCCGACGCGCCCCCGGAGCGTCCGGTGCCCCAGCTGCTGGCAGCGGGACTGCTGCGCCGCGTCGACGACGAGACGGTGATCTTGCCGCGGCTCGTCGGGCAGGTGCTGCGGGGCGAACAGCCGGGCCCGATCGCGTTGCACGAGCCCAACCCGGTGGTGTCGCAGACCACCGCGGCCGACGTGGACGCGGCCGCGGCCGGCGCGGTGATCGACGTATTGCGCGAACTCGACGTGATCCTGGCCAGTCTGGGCGAAACGCCGGTGCCGGAGCTGCGCAGCGGCGGGCTGGGCGTACGCGAGGTCAAGCGACTGGCCAAGACCACCGGTGTCGACGAGATCCGGTTGGGCCTGCTGCTTGAGGTCGCCGCGACCGCCCGGCTGATCGCGGCCGATTTTCCCGACCCGGCGAGCGTCGATCAACGGGACTGGCCCGACGCCGACGGGCCGTATTGGGCGCCGACGGTGCTCGCCGACCGGTTCGCCGAGCAGTCCACCGCGGAGCGCTGGCAGCTGCTGGCCGCCACCTGGCTGGATCTGGCGGCCCGGCCGGGTCTGATCGGCAGCCGCGGCGCCGACGGCAAACCCCGGGCGGCGCTGTCCACCCCGCTGTTCTCCACCGCCGCCCCGATGGATCGCCGACTGCTGCTGGGCATGCTCGCCGAACTGCCCGCGGGCGCCGGGGTCGACGCCGTGACCGCATCGCAGGCGCTCGTCTGGCGCCGGCCACGCTGGGCCAACCGGTTACAGCCCGGCCCGGTGGGCGAACTGCTCGACGAGGCACACACCCTGGGTGTTCTGGGCCGCGGCGCGCTCAGTTCCCCGGGACGGGTCCTGTTGGCCGGCGGCACCGACAACGCCGTCGATGGTGCCGCCGCGGTGGCCGCGATGGCCAAGGCGTTGCCCGAGCCGATCGACCACTTCCTAGTACAGGCCGATCTGACCGTGGTGGTGCCGGGACCGCTGAAACGCGACCTCGCCGAGGAGCTGGCCGTCGTCGCCACCGTGGAATCGGCCGGCGCGGCGATGGTCTACCGGGTCTCCGAACAGACCATCCGGTCCGCCCTGGACGTGGGCCGTACCGGTGCGGGGCTGCGGGCATTCTTCGAGAAGCACTCCAAGACCCCGGTGCCGCAAGGGCTGAGCTACCTGATCGACGACGTCGCGCGCCGGCACGGCCAGCTGCGGATCGGGTTGGCGGCCTCCTTCGTGCGGTGCGAGGATCCCGCGCTGCTGGCCCAGGCCGTCGCCGTTCCGGCCGCCGAGGCGCTGTGCCTGAGGCTGCTGGCCCCGACCGTGGCGGTGGCGCAGGCTCCGCTCGCCGACGTGCTGGCGGCGCTGCGCAACGCCGGTTTCGCCCCGGCCGCCGAGGATGCCACCGGAACGATCGTCGACATCCGGCCACGCGGGATGCGGGTGCACACCCCGGCGGAGCGTCGCGGGCACCGACCACACCCCGGTCCTGGTGATGACAGCCTGACCGCACTGGTCCGGGTGCTGCGCACCGTGACGTCGGCGCCGTTCGACAACATCCGGCTGGACCCGGTGACCGCGATGATCATGCTCAAGCGCGCCGCGCTGGAGCGGGCCACGGTGCTGATCGGCTACGTCGACGCCGCCGGCGTGGCCACCCAGCGCGAGGTCGCCCCCACACAGGTCCTGGGCGGCCGCCTGATGGCATTCGATTCGACATCGGGGCAGATGAAGGATTTCGCGATTCACCGCATCACGTCGGTCTCGTCGGCCCCCGACGACGCAGCGCACTAGCGACGCATGTCGGGGCGGTCCGGATAATGGGCCCATGCGCGCTGCCGACGATGCAGAGCGCCAGCGATGAGGAGGAGCAGCGCCATGAGCGGTGCCGACGGGCCGTTGATCGTCCAATCCGACAAAACCGTGCTGCTCGAGGTCGACCACGAACAGGCCGGTTCGGCGCGCGCCGCCATCGCGCCGTTCGCCGAGCTCGAGCGCGCCCCGGAGCACATCCACACCTACCGCATCACCCCGCTGGCGTTGTGGAACGCCCGCGCCGCCGGCCACGACGCCGAGCAGGTAGTCGATGCCTTGGTCAGCCATTCCCGGTACGCGGTGCCGCAGCCGCTGCTGGTCGACATCGTCGACACCATGGCGCGCTACGGGCGTCTGCAGCTGGTGAAGAGCCCGGTGCACGGCCTGACCCTGGTCAGCCTGGATCGCGCGGTGCTCGAGGAGGTGCTGCGCAACAAAAAGATAGCGCCGATGCTCGGTGCCCGCCTCGATGACGACACCGTCGTGGTGCATCCCAGTGAGCGCGGCCGGGTCAAACAGATGCTGCTCAAGATCGGCTGGCCGGCAGAGGATCTGGCGGGTTACGTCGACGGCGAGGCCCATCCGATCGACCTGGCCCAGGACGGCTGGCACCTGCGCGACTACCAGGAGATGGCCGCCGACTCGTTCTGGTCGGGTGGCTCGGGGGTGGTGGTGTTGCCCTGCGGTGCCGGCAAGACACTGGTCGGTGCCGCGGCGATGGCCAAGGCGAAGGCCACCACGCTGATCCTGGTCACCAACACCGTCGCGGGCCGGCAATGGAAACGCGAACTGGTGGCGCGCACGTCGCTGACCGAGGAGGAGATCGGCGAGTACTCCGGTGAGCGCAAGGAGATCCGGCCGGTCACCATCGCCACCTATCAGGTGATCACCCGGCGCACCAAGGGCGAATATCGGCACCTGGAGTTGTTCGACAGCCGCGACTGGGGGCTGATCATCTACGACGAGGTGCACCTGCTGCCCGCGCCGGTCTTCCGGATGACCGCCGATCTGCAGTCCCGCCGCCGCCTGGGCCTGACCGCGACGCTGATCCGCGAGGACGGTCGCGAAGGTGACGTGTTCTCGCTGATCGGGCCCAAGCGTTACGACGCACCGTGGAAGGACATCGAGGCGCAGGGCTGGATCGCCCCGGCCGAGTGCATCGAGGTGCGGGTCACCATGACCGAGAGCGAGCGGATGACCTACGCGGTCGCCGAGCCCGAGGAGCGCTACAAGTTGTGCTCGACGGTGCACTCCAAGATCGCGGTGGTGCGCTCGATCCTCAAACAGCATCCCGGCGAGCAGACCCTGGTGATCGGCGCCTATCTCGACCAATTGGAGGAACTGGGCGAGCAGTTGGACGCCCCGGTGATCCAGGGCTCGACACGTACCGCCGAGCGCGAGAAGCTGTTCGACGCCTTCCGCCGCGGTGAGATCTCCACCCTGGTGGTGTCCAAGGTCGCCAACTTCTCCATCGACCTGCCGGAAGCCTCGGTGGCCGTGCAGGTCTCGGGCACCTTCGGGTCACGGCAGGAGGAGGCCCAGCGGCTGGGCCGGCTGCTGCGCCCCAAGGCCGACGGCGGCGGCGCGGTGTTCTACTCGGTGGTCGCCCGCGACAGCCTGGACGCCGAGTACGCGGCACACCGGCAGCGGTTCCTGGCCGAGCAGGGCTACGGCTACATCATCCGTGACGCCGACGACCTGCTCGGTCCGGCAATCTGAGGCAACCCACGCCGATCGCGGATAGCCTGAAAAACATGGCCCTGTCCAAGGACGAACGCGAGCAGTTTCTGGCCGAGCCGCACATCGCCGCGCTGTCGGTGAACGCCGGCTCCGGGCGCGGCCCCCTGACGGTGCCGATCTGGTACCAGTACGCTCCCGGCGGCGAGCCCTGGGTGTTGACCGGGGCCGGGTCGCGCAAAGCCAAGCTCATCGAGGCAGCCGGAAGCTTCTCACTGATGGTGGAGCGCACCGAGCCCACGCTGCGCTACGTCGCCGTCGACGGCACCGTCAGCCGCATCGAGCCCGGCAACGACGACCTCCACGCCGAGCTGGCCCACCGCTACCTGCCGGCGGAACGGGCCGAGAAGTTCCTCGAGTACGCGCTGGCCGAACTGGGCGAGCAGGTGGTCATCTATCTGCGTCCCCAGCACTGGATTTCGGCAGACCTGGGGGCGATCTAAACCCGGTTTCGCGGCTCAGCGCACGCAGACGTCGGCCGGCAGCAGCAGCATCACCGGCCACAGCGCCACCGATGTCACCGTCGCCACTTCGTAGATGCTCGACGGTGGTATGCCGTACTGCCGCTCGGCCTGCGCTTGGAGCCGTTCGACACCGTCGGGGTGCAGGAACAGCCACACCACACCGGCGATCACATAGACCAGGCCGAGCCACAGCGCCGCCTCGATCAGCGCCCCGACGCTCACCTGGCGGTCCAGGAAACGCAGAATCCCCCGAAACCGCGGGGTTCCGGGGGATTCCACGTTGTCACCTGATTACAGCAGCGATGCCGGCGGGTTGAACCGGTCGCCGTAGGTGGCGGCCAGTTCCTTCGCCCGGGCCACGAAGGCGGCCTTGCCGCCGGGGTAGCCGGTGATGAACTGCGCGGTGCCACCGGTCCACGCCGGGAACCCGATGCCCATGATCGCGCCGATATTGGCGTCGGCGGTCGAGGTCAGCACGCCCTCGTCGAAGCACTTCTGGGTTTCGAGCACCTCGGCGAAGAGCATCCGGTCGATCATGTCCTGCAGCGGCGGAGTGGAGCTGCCCGAGTTGAACGTCTCCCGCAGGCCCGACCACAGGCCGGTGCGCTTGCCGTCGACGTACTCGTAGAAGCCGGCACCCTTCAGACGCGACGGACGACCGATCTCGATCATCTTGTCGACGACCTCTTCGTTGCGCTGCTTGGCGAGGGTGCCACCGGCCGCCTCGACACCCTCGCGGGTGGCGATGGCGATCTTCTGCATCAGCTCCAGGTTGAGCTCGTCGCAGAGCTGCAGCGGAGCGGCCGGGTAGCCGGCCTGCAGACCGGCCTGCTCGATGCTGGCCGGCTCCACGCCCTCACCGAGCATCATCAGCGCCTCGTTGACGAAGGTGCCGATCACGCGGGAGGTGTAGAAGCCGCGGCTGTCGTTGACCACGATCGGGGTCTTCTTGATCGCCAGCACGTAGTCGAACACCCGGGCCAGCGCCTCGTCGGAGGTCTTCTCGCCCTTGATGATCTCCACCAGCGGCATCTTGTCGACCGGCGAGAAGAAGTGGATCCCGATGAAGTCCTCCTGGCGCTTCACGCCGGTCGCCAGACCGGTGATCGGCAGCGTGGAGGTGTTCGATCCCAGCAGCGCGTTGGGCTCGACGATGTCCTCGATCTCCTGGAAGACCTTGTGCTTGAGGTCCTGGCTCTCGAACACGGCCTCGATCACGAAGTCGACGCCGGCCAGGTCCTGCGGGTCGGCGGTCGGGGTGATCTTGTCCAGCAGCGCCTGCGACTTCTCAGCGGTGGTGCGACCCCGCTCGAGCGCCTTGGCTTCCAGCTTCTCCGAGTAGCCCTTGCCGCGCTGGGCCGCCTCGAGGGAGACGTCCTTGAGCACCACGTCGTAGCCCGCCTTGGCCGACACGTAGGCGATGCCGGCGCCCATCATCCCGGCACCGAGCACACCGATCTTGCGGATCGGGGTCTGCGCGATGCCCTCGGGCCGGCTGCCGCCGCCGTTGATGTGCTGCAGGTCGAAGAAGAACGCCTGGATCATGTTCTTGGCGACGTTGCCGGTGACCAGCGAGATGAAGTAGCGGGTCTCGATGCGGCTGGCGGTGTCGAAGTCCACCTGCGCGCCCTCGATCGCGGCGGCCAAGATCGCCCGCGGCGCGGGCATGTTGGCCCCCTTGACCTGCTTGCGCAGCAGGGCCGGGAACGACGGCAGGACGGCCGCCAGGGCCGGGGTGGCCGGGGTGCCGCCGGGCATCTTGTAGCCCTTGGCGTCCCACGGCTGCACACCGGCGTCGGGGTTGGCCTTGATCCACGCCTTGGCGGCGGGCACCAGTTCCTCGACGGTGGGCAGCACCTCGTCGACCAGGCCGATCTCCTTGGCCTTGGCCGGCTTGAAGCGGGTGCCCTGCGCCAGCACGTTCATGAAAGCGTTCTGGATGCCCAGCATCCGCACGGTGCGGGCGACGCCGCCGCCGCCGGGCAGCAGGCCCAGGGTGACCTCGGGCAGGCCGAGCTGGCTGCCCTTGGCGTCGGCCGCGATGCGGTGGTGACACGCCAGCGCGATCTCCAGGCCACCGCCGAGGGCGGCGCCGTTGATGGCGGCCACGACCGGCTTGCCCAGGGTCTCCAGGGCGCGCAGGTCGGCCTTGATGCCTTCGCACTGGTCGAAGACGGCCTGGGCGTCGGCCGGGCCGACGTGGATCATCGCCTTGAGGTCACCGCCGGCGAAGAAGGTCTTCTTCGCGCTGGTGACGACCACACCGGTGACCGAATCCTTCTCCGTAATAAGGCGCTGGACCGCGTTGTGCATGGACTCGCGGTAGTGGTCGTTCATGACGTTGGCCGACCCGGTCGGGTCATCCAGGGTCAGCGTGACGATGCCGTCGGCATCCTTGTCCCACTTGATGGTGTTCTCTGCCATTTTTTACAAGCCCTCTCAGACGCGCTCGATGATGGTGGCCACGCCCATGCCGCCGCCGATGCACAGCGTGATCAGGGCACGCTTGGCACCGCGACGCTCAAGCTCGTCGACCATGGTTCCGGTGATCATGGCGCCGGTGGCGCCCAGCGGGTGACCCATCGCGATGGCGCCACCGTTGACGTTGAGCTTCTCGTTGGGGATGCCCAAGTCCTTCTGGAACTTCAGCACCACCGAGGCGAACGCCTCGTTGAGCTCGAACAGGTCGATGTCATCGACGGTCAGGCCGGCCCGGTCGAGTGCCTTGACGGTGGCCGGGGTGGGGCCGGTGAGCATGATGGTCGCGTCGGCGCCGGTGGTGGCGGTGGCCACGACCCGGGCCCGCGGGGTCAGGCCCTGCGACGCGCCCGCCTTCTCGCTGCCGATCAGCAGCAGCGCGGCACCGTCGACGATGCCGGAGCTGTTACCGCCGGTGTGGACGTGGTTGATGCCCTCGACCCAGTGGTACTTCTGCAGCGCCACGTCGTCGAAGCCGCCCATCGAGCCGATACCGTCGAACGCGGTGCGCAGCTTGCCCAGGCCCTCGAGGGTGGTCTCGGGGCGCATGTGCTCGTCGTGGTCCAGGATCAGCAGACCGTTCTGGTCGCGCACCGGGATGACCGACTTGGAGAAGTAGCCGCCCGACCAGGCCGCGGCCGCACGCTGCTGGCTCTGCAGCGCGTAGTTGTCCACGTCCTCGCGGGAGAAGCCCTCGATGGTGGCGATCAGGTCGGCACCGATGCCCTGCGGGGCGATGTAGTTGTCGTAGGTGAAGGGCACGTCGGAGAACATCGCGCCGCCGTCGGAGCCCATCGGCACCCGGCTCATCGACTCCACACCGCCGGCAAGCACCAGGTCGTCCCAGCCGGAGCGCACCTTCTGCGCGGCGACGTTGACGGCCTCGAGCCCGGAGGCGCAGAACCGGTTGAGCTGCACGCCACCGACGGTGTCGGGCAGGCCCGCGGCCAGCACCGCGGTGCGGGCGATGTCGCCGCCCTGGTCACCCACGGGCGAGACGCAGCCCAAAACGACGTCGCTGATCAGGCTCTCGTCCAGGTCGGGGTGGCGGGTGCGCAGTTCCTCGATGAGGCCGACGACCAAGCTGATCGGCTTGACCTCGTTCAGCGCGCCGCCGCGCTGCTTGCCGCGCGGGGTGCGAATGGCCTCGTAGATGAAGGCTTCTTCGGACATGGGCGATTCCTCTTCAGTATTTGGTATTCGATGCGGATCGACTGCGTCTTGGTCGGAGCGTAGTCCCCGAATTCCCACCCTAACAGGGTGGCCTATCAACCGGATGGTTGGTCCGTCTGGCCCGCTCCCCAACCGAGCGTGAAGTTGGCTTCACGCCGGCGGCCTGAACGTGAAGCCAGCTTCACGCTCGACCCTGCGACGACGCCCTTTAGGCTCGGATCCCATGACGGCGCGGATGGTCTCACGGCTGCAGCCCTATGCCACCACGATCTTCGCCGAGATGTCGGCACTGGCCGCACGGATCGGCGCGGTCAACCTCGGTCAGGGCTTCCCCGACGAGGACGGACCGCCGGCCATGCTCGAGGCCGCCCGGGCCGCGATCACCGACGGCGTCAACCAATACCCGCCCGGGCCCGGCATCCCCGCCCTGCGCGAAGCCATCGCCGGGCAGCGCGCGCGCAAGTACGGGATCGACTACGACCCCGACACCGAAGTCCTGGTGACGGTCGGGGCTACCGAGGCCATCGCCGCCGCGGTGCTCGGCCTGGTGGAGCCGGGTTCGGACGTGGTGCTGCTCGAGCCGTTCTACGACTCCTACTCCCCGGTGGTCGCCATGTCCGGGGCGCGACGAGTCAGCGTGTCCCTGGTTCCCGACGGGCGCGGGTTCGCCTTGGACGCCGACGCGTTGCGGCGGGCCATCACCCCGGCGACCCGGGCGCTGATCGTGAACTCACCGCACAATCCGACCGGCATGGTGTTCACCGAGTCCGAGTTGGCCGAGATCGCCCGGATCGCGGTGGAGGCCGATCTACTGGTGATCTCCGACGAGGTCTACGAGCACCTGGTCTTCGCCGGACGGACCCATCGCCCGCTGGCCGCCTTCGAGGGGATGGCGGAGCGCACCATCACCATCTCCAGCGCGGCGAAGATGTTCAACTGCACCGGCTGGAAGATCGGGTGGGCGTGCGGACCGGCGGAGCTGCTGGCCGGCGTGCGAGCCGCCAAGCAGTACCTGAGTTATGTCGGCGGGGCGCCGTTTCAGCCGGCGGTGGCGCTGGCGCTGAACACCGAGGACGCCTGGGTGGCGGCACTGTGCGCGACCATGCAGGCGCGCCGCGACCGGTTGACCGAGGGCCTGCGGGGCATCGGATTCGAGGTGCACGACAGCTTCGGCACCTATTTCCTGTGCGCCGATCCGCGCCCGCTGGGCTATGACGACAGCACGGCGTTCTGCGCCGAGCTGCCCCACCGGGCCGGGGTGGCCGCGATCCCGCTGTCGGCGTTCTGCGTGCCCGGTTCGGAGGCGACCGCTCCCGATGTCTGGAATCACTTGGTGCGGTTCACCTTCGTCAAACGCGAGGACACCATCGACGAGGCGATCCGGCGACTGGAGACGCTGCGCGACGGGCCCGCTACGACTCGGTAGTGGCGTCTTCGCCCATGATCTGCTGACGCAGCCGTTCGGTGGCGATGCTCAGCACCAGCTTGCTGGCGCGCCGCACGATGAACTCGGGGATCGGCCCGGACGGTTCGACGGTGATGTCGAAGCGCACCCGCGTGCTGTCGGGACCTTCGCGAGTCAAGGTGTATTCGACGTGCTGGGCGCGCTGCTGGGCCGTCGCCTTGGCATCCCAGACCATCCAGTCCGGGCCCCAGTGGTATTCCAGGATCTCCTTGTCCACCAAGCCCAGAATCTTGATGGTGGCCAGCACGTGATGGGGACGGCCATCTTCGTACTTGTCGAGGACTTCGATCCGCTTGTGCACCGGCGACCACGACGCCAACTCGGACACATCAGCGAGCGCGTCGAGGATTTTCTCCGGCGGCGCGTCAATCACAATTTCCCGCGATGCTCGAACAGCCACTAGATCGAGCCTAACGCCGAGCCCTCCCGGCGGCAGGATTTCATCGCAGAGGAAAAGTCAGCGGCCCTTCTTGATCTTGAGCACCTGGTCGCGCAGCCCGTCCGTGGCGGTCTTCATGCCGCCCTTGAGGGTGCTCTTGAGCAGGAACCCTGGGATCGGGATCGACGGGTCGACGTTCATGTCGAACCGCACCTTGGTCTTGTCGCCCTGCGGGGTCAGCGTGTACTTGGCGTCCTGCGCCTTGAGCTGACCGGCCGACACCAGGGTCCAGCCGACGCTGTCGTCCGTCCAGCTGTATTCGACGACCTGCTCATCGGTGAGGCCCGCAGCCTTGATCTTCATCCGCACCCGGCGTGGCCGGCCGTCGTCGTAGGTGTCGAGCACCTCAGCACTCTGGTACTGCGGCGACCAGGACGGAACAGACTCGACGTCGGCGAGGACGTCGAAGATCTCCTCCGCGCTCGCTTCGATAACCACTTCGCGGGAATCCTTGACTGCCATGGCAGGCACCCTAACCAGGCGGGCGGTGATGCGGGGGGATTTGGGCCCACCGAGAGTCGCCCCCTCGCCGGGTGGCGGTGGCACCATGGAGGTCATGCATGTGACCGTCCGGATTGCCGCACCCCTGCTGGCCGCCGCGGCACTGACCGCCGCGCCGGCCGCCCACGCCGATGACGCGAGCTATCTGGCCCGGGTCAACGCCGCCCCGGTGGCGATCCCGGTCGCCGACCAGGTCAAGGTGACCTCGGGGCACTACGTCTGCGCCGAGTTGCGGATGTATGGCCACACCGGGACTTACCGCTCCGGCATCTCGCCGGGCGACCTGGTGCGCCAGCTGACCAACACCTTCTATTACAGCCCCGAAGCGGCCGACGTCCAGATTCAGGCGGCGCAGGCTGAGATCTGCCCGGAGACGTTGCGGCCCTGAGGCTTAGCCGAGGCCGAACCCGGCGCCCGGCCCACCCTTGGCGTTGAGGTCATCGAGGATCGCCTTGAACATCACGATCCCCGGCCCCGACTGATCCAGCGGTGCGGTCGGGAAGCTTCCATCGCGAACCATGCCGACGAGCAGGTTGTCGATGGTGATCGGGGCCCCGTCATCACCGGGCTTCCACCACTCTTCACCGGCAGTGTCCACACCGGCTGGCCCTATGTCGTAGCAATTGAGGCCGGTGCCCCGGCCGAGCTTGCAGGCCTGCTTGGGGGCGGCGGGTTCCGGGGCGGGGGGTTCCGGGGCGGCGGGCTCTTGGGCGGCCGGTTCTGCATTAGCAGATTCTGGGGCGGGTGACTCCGGGGCGGCAGGTTCCGCGGCGACGGGTTCCGGGGCCGGAGGCGTCGGCTCTTTCGGGCCCAGGCCGAAGATCCCAAAGCCTTCGTAGTCGCCGATCGGTTTGACCTTGACCGGGTCGAACTCGATCACCGCGTAACCCAGTCCCTGGTCGGCGGCCACCACCGTGCCCACACCACCGTGATCTTCGGCGCCCTCGACGACCACCGACGAACCCGGCCCACCGCAGTTCGCGGCGGTAAAACCGATCAGCCGGCCGCTGCTGTCGTGGCCCATCGCGGTCAGCGTGCACAGTGTGTCGTCGTGGAGCACGATCCCGGCACCGCCGCCGAGCTGGATCTTGTCACTGGCCGCGGCGGCGGGCGGCAGACCTGCGGAGGCGATCACGGCGGCGATGACGATTGCCGGCGCTCGTCGAGTCAAGGCACGGTGCACAGCGACTCAGTCTAGGGGCGGGCCTGATCGACAACCGTCATTCCAGCTCGCACACCGGGCTTGACCTGAACGGTCCCGCAAACCATGCCGGCAGCGTACGGTCGAATGTGAGCCGATTGATTGTCGGCGGCGGTCCACCCAGACGCGGCCCGGGCGGCCTCCTCGGGCAATTGTGATTCCTCCGCCTACCTGCACCCGCGGGCCAGACGAATCCGACTGTGACGGAACCGCCCGTGGATTGTGAGATCTGGTGCGACACTTAGCCATACCGAGATCAGCGTTCGACCGCAATACGCCTACCGCCCTGGTCATCGAAAGATCCCAGAGGCAGCAAGAGCAGTTGCGATGATCTACCCGCTCGGAGGCGCACGCCATGCCCGTCCTATCCGGCTCACGCTGGCTCGCGAACTCGGCCACGACATAGACGGTGCTTGGTGGCCACATGCGGATCGCATCACCAACGAATTGCCGAACCTGGTGGCTATCCTGACTCCCCTGCTCGGAGACATCACCGCCATCAACGTGAACTGGTCCGCGCTCCAACGCCCCCCTGACCTGAACTGGCCGGGATGGGAAGGCAAACGCCAGCACGTAATGACTGTCAGCGGCGTGCACGCGCGCGCCAACCTGCTGGTCATCTCCTACGCGACCCACACCGCGCTCGCCTTGATGGTGATGCGCTCCGCCGCAGGCCTGCCGATCGCTGCCGTGGACCGCGACAAACTCGCGTGCTTGACGGCGGGATCAGTCCTGCGGCACGCCAGACAACAACGCGACCCTGCCTACGGTTGCTAGCCACCTGATACCGGGACGCTGACTGCCGTGGCGCGCCGACAACGCATCGGCGCCGATTGACCATGGTGGCCAGGGCCGGGATCGGCCGGCGACGTTCCGATTTTCGGCTCCCCGCGTCACCAGGTCGAGAAGATGCGCCCTGCGAACATCGAATCAGTGTGGGCGACGGCCAGGCAGGAATGTGATGGTCGGCGGGAGGGTTGCTGAAATAGTCTGTCCGCCAATCGGAAGGCCCTTGTTGTGGCACTTGAGCAGTTCACTCCCGGCGTGATCCCGATGGTCCGAGGCGATGAGCGCGAGGTGCTGCGCACGGCGGCCGGTGCCTCGACCGGATTGGTCATGGACTCCAATGCGACCGGCGGGGCGGCGAGCGTCTTGGACATCACCCTGGCCGTGGGCGCGGACGGTGCTGCCCCGCACTTCCACACGCGCTCCTCCGAACTGTTCTTCGTCGTGTCGGGTCAGATCGAATTCCTCGCCGGCGATCACGTGGAGACGTTGAAGGCCGGCGACACCGCCGTGGTCCCGCCGCTGATGCATCACGCGTTCGCCGCCAGCCCGGGCAGTGCGGCGCACCTCTACACCGTGCTCACGCCAGGAGCGCAGCGCTTCGGTTACTTCCGGCTGTTGGACGACATCTTCAACGGCAGAGTCGACCGCTCCAAGCTGGAGGCGGCGCAGGCCGACTACGACAACTGGTTTGTTGAGAGTCCGGTATGGGGTGAGGCGCGAGGCCTGACGACGCGCGGTTAGCCCCAGACAGCAAAAGAACCACCTGGCATCAGGTGGTTCTCATTGTGGCCAGGGCCGGGATCGAACCGGCGACCTTCCGCTTTTCAGGCGGACGCTCGTACCAACTGAGCTACCTGGCCGGAAGGCACCAGGTGCCTCGCCGTAATAAAAGCGACCCTGACGGGACTTGAACCCGCGACCTCCGCCGTGACAGGGCGGCGCGCTAACCAACTGCGCCACAGGGCCTTGCTTGTACTGCTTCACTCCCGGCGTTTCCGCCGCTTGCGAGTACCCCCAACGGGATTCGAACCCGTGCTACCGCCGTGAAAGGGCGGCGTCCTAGGCCACTAGACGATGGGGGCCAGAACCGAATCTCTCCGAGGCACTCACAACGTTTCACGTTGGGAGCTTGGCTAGCTTAGGGCACAGTGGCCCGAATCCTCAAACCCGGCCCCCATCCAGCACGATCGGGCAGGCAGTATTCTGTTCCAGCACGGCCCCTATAGCTCAGTTGGTAGAGCTACGGACTTTTAATCCGCAGGTCGCAGGTTCGAGCCCTGCTGGGGGCACCACACCAACGTCCATCCGCCACATCGACGGACCCACCCGCTGTGATCCGTTTCATACCGTGGGACCAGGCAGAACGGCGCTCAAGTAGGTCATGTCGTCGAACGCCACCGCCAGTTCGTCATCGCCGTACTCCAGGCCGCACTCGTCGTAGAGTTCGCGGACCTGGCGGCCCGTCACCGTCCAGCCGGCACCGGTCAGGTACTCGATGATGTGGTTGCGTTCGCCGTGGTAGATCAGGTCGCCGATCTCCACGTCGAACCCCAGCGCCGACATCTTCTCCCGGTGCTCACGCCAGGCCGGGCTGGCGAACACCGAGGTGTCGCTGATGAATTCGCAGGCCACCCGGCTGCCCGGTGCGCTCAGCGACTTGATGGTGTCGAACAGGGCGTCCTGGGCATCGGGCTGCAGGTAGATCAGCAGGCCCTCGGCGCTCCACACGGTCGGAGCCTGCGGGTCGAATCCGGCGGCCTTAAGGGCCGTCGGCCAGTCGTCACGCAGGTCGATGGCCACGGTGCGGCGCTCGGCGGTCGGCTCGGCGCCCAGGTCACGCAGCGTGGTGGTCTTGAACTCGATCACCTCCGGCAGGTCGACTTCGTAGACCACGGTGCCCGCCGGCCAGTCCAGTCGGTAGGCACGGGAGTCCAGGCCAGAAGCGAGGATCACCGCCTGGCGGATGCCGCTGCGCGTCGCCGACAGGAAGTGCTCGTCGAAGAATCGGGTCCGCACGCCCATGCCGTGGCCCATCCGGATCGGGTCGAACTCGCCGCCCTCGACGACGGGGATGTCGCCGTCGACCATCCGGGTGAAGAAGTCGATGCCCACCGCCCGCACCAGCGGCGCCGCCCACGGGTCGTTGATCAGTTTGTCCGGTCCCGAGGTGGCCAGCGCGCGCTGCGCCGCCACCATGGTCGCCGTCGCCCCCACACTGGTGGCCAAGTCCCAGCTGTCACTATCCGTGCGCGTCATCGATGCCTCTCCGAAAATTCTGCAAACTATCTAGCCAGGCTACCGACCACCGTGGACCACCGCACCGGCGACAACCGTCACCGCCACCAGCCCGGCGTCGAGGGCGACCGGATCACCGGCCAGCAGGCACAGGTCGCCGGGCTCACCGACGGCGATTCGGCGCGGTGCCGCGGGCCGATCGGCCCGGCCGGTGAACCCGCGCAGCGCGACACTGGGCGAGATCCGCTCCCCCGGCCCCAGCACCGCGCCGCTGGGCGTGGTCCGGTGCACCGCGGCACGCATCGCGGCCCAGGGGTCACCGTCTCCGAAGGGCGTGTCGGTGGACAGTGCCACCGGAATTGCGTTGCGCTGCAATGAGGCAACCCGCCACAGTTCGTGGTGACGCTCGGGTTCGATGGTGGCGAGGTAGTCGTCGCCGCGTTCGGCGACGAAGTTCGGCTGGGTGACGACGACGATCCCCAGTGCGGCGAGATCGGCCAGCCGGTCGTCGGGCACGACCGCGGCGTGTTCGATGCGGTCGTCGGGGTGCGGCCCGGCGGCCTGCCAGGCGGCGATCGCGACGGTGATCTGGGCGTCGGTGACACAGTGCAGGGCCACCCCGTGGTCGCGAGCGTGGTTGTCGGACAACGCCTTTATCAGCGCATCCAGATCGAGGCGGTCGTCGTCGAGGATGATTTTGGCCGGCCCGACGGTGATCCCGGAGACAGCGGCGGCCCCAGCCGATGCCAGGCAGTGCAGCCGCTGCAGGAGCTGGCCGGCATTGTGGGCGGCGGCGAACGCGGCGATGTCGGCGTCGCCGTGGCCTGGGGTGGCGTCGGTGATTCCGGTGACGCCGCATGCTGCCAGCTGCCGGCTCAGCCGGGCCAGCGAGGGTTCGCGGTGCGGGAGGCGGGGCGCGGGATCGCCGTGGGCGCGCAGCAGCCGCCCGTCGGGGTGCTCGGTCATCCCGGTGCGGGCCAGACCGGCGGAGTTCAGCACCCACAGCGCGCCGCTGCGGTGCGCCACCCGCATCGGCAGCTGCGGTGAGAACCGATCCAGCAGTGCGGCGTTGAGCTCTCCGGCAACCGATTCGTGGTAGCCGTAGCCACGCACCCAACCGTCAGCATCGGGGGTGGCGGCCCGCAATGCGGCGGCCAGTTCGTCGAGGATGCGCACCTGCGGCGGTCCCAGGCATACCGAATCCAGCGCCGCGGCGGCCGATCGCAGGTGCACGTGGTGGTCGTGCAGCCCGGGAATCACGGTGGCGCCGCCCGCGTCGAGGACGTCTTCGCCGCGGTGCGCGGTCAATGCCGGTGCGATTTCCTCGATGGTGTCGCCAAGGCGGATGTCGACCCGTGCGCCGTCCAGCAGCACCGCGCGCTGGATCAGCACCGCGCCGCCACCAGGTCGCTGATTCGGGCGTTGTCGGCCCCCAGCGCCGGACCGGCGCCCTCAATAGGAGGACGTGGCGGCGCCAGCACCGGTACCTCACCGGCGGGAACACACTCCGGCAGCGCGGCATAGCCGGCGGCGACGGCGGCCAGCGCCAGCGTGATCACCTCGCCCCCGCCGCGGGCCAACGAATCGGAAACCGCCGCAGCGGCTTCGATGCCGGTCAACGGGTCGGCGATGGCGTCGGCGCAGAACACCTGGCCATCACCCACCAGGCCGCCGGCGACCGCGGCGTCGTCGCCGAACCCGGTGTAGCCGCTGGCGGCACCGTGCGCGGTGATCTGCAGCCATACCCGCCCGGGCCGGCCGGCCACGTCGAGCGGGCCCAGGCCGCGGCGGGCCAGTGCGGCCGGACGCGAGCCCTCCAACACCACATCGGCGACAGCCAGCAGCTGGGCGAGCACCTTGGCGCCACGATCGAAATCCAGGGCGCAGGAGAGCTTTCCGCCGTTCATCCAGTCGAAGAAGGCGCTGGGCCCGCCGCGGGTGCCGTCCGGACGCGTCGGGCTTTCCACCTTGATCACCGTCGCCCCGGCCTGGGCGAGCAGGCGCCCGCACAGCGGCCCGGCCCACAGTGACGTCAGGTCGACGACAAGCGCTCCGTGCAGACCGCGGACCGCGCCCGCCGGCCCCACTCGGCGCACCACCGGCGCGGCCGGGGCGGTCTCGCCCAACGCCGCGGCGGGCAGATCCAGCAGCCGCGCCCGCTGCACGACCTCGGCCACCGGCCGTGTCGAACACCACCCGGCGATCGCCACCCATGGCTCGCGGCACTCGGATTCGATCAGGGCAGGCACGGCGTCGAGGTCGTCGGCGCGAGCGAGCGTCAGCGCCCACCACCCGTCCGCGGCGGCCAGCAGCCGCGAGGCTCCCCCGGCCGATACCCGCCCGGCGCGCGTCCAGCCCAGCAGCCCGGCGCGGCCGGCCAACAGCTCCGCGGCGTCGGCCCGGACACCGGTCGCGGCGGTGAAGCGGCCCAGCACCTGCGTCGCGCGCGGCAGTATCGCGGCCCGGGAGAAATCCGGGCGTCCGTCAGGCTGCCCGGTCAGCCAGGCCAGCCCCGACGCGCCCCAGCCAGCCGCGGCCGTCACGTGACCTCGTCGACAAGGCCCCACCGCAGCGCGGTCTTCGCGTCAAGGGTGCGGCCGGACAGAATGAGATAGGCGGTACGCCACCGCCCGATCCGGCGGGTGACGCTGACGGTGCCGCCCGCACCTGGGATCAGACCCAGACTCAGCTCGGGTAGCCCCAATGTCGTGGCGGGGTCCGCGCGCACCCCGCCGCAGAAGGCGGCCATCTCCAGGCCGCTGCCCAGCACCTGGCCGTGAATCTCGGCCCGACAACGCGCGCCCAGCCGAGCGGTCAGCGCATCCAACGCCAGCGCCGGGCTGTGCCGGGTGCGGGCCAGATGCGCGCTGGCCACGTCGGTGAACCCGCCGAACTCGGCGAGGTCGCCACCGCTGCAGAACGACGGCCCAACACCACTGAGCACCACTTCGTCGATCGAGGGGTCGGCGGCGGCCACGGCCAGTCCATCGAGCAGGACCGCCCGGGTCGCGTTGTCGAAGGCGTTGTGGCGCTGCGGCCGGTTGAAGCGCAGTCGCAGGGTGTCGCCGTCGCGGTCGAGCAGCAGGGGATCGGCGACCTCCGACACGGCGGCCGGGCCGCGGGCCGCCAGCCAGCCGGCGAACTCCGGGCCGGCTTGCAGCACCGAGTAAGCCAGCGATTCGGTGACCACCCCGGACCGGGCCGGTGCCGCAGGGTCCACCGCGCGCAGCACGTCGTCGCAGATCGCCGCCGCCTGCGGCCAGCGCGCGCAGCGGTCCGTGATCTCGGCGAGCGCCTCGGGCACCGAGGCGACGGTGATCACCCGCCGATCCGTCGTCTCGGTCTCCGAGAGGGTGAAGGTGGCGTGCTGCAGCCAGTGGTCGCTGTGCGAAGTGTCGAAGCGAGCGCCTGCCGCGATGATGATCCCGGCGCCGGGCGCGGCGTCGGGCACAGCGGCGTCGAGGTCGATCGTTGCGATCATGTCGCACGTCAGCGTACCCAGCGGCGGTGTTGCCACAGCCCGTACGATATCGAAACTACCGAAAAATGATAATGTCGTTCTCATGGCGGTTCGGAGGGCGCAACGGTGAGTATTTCGCTGCTGCTGGAGATGGCGGTGTCCGCCGACCCGGATCGGGTCGCGGTCGTCTCCGAGACCACCCGCTACACCACCGCGGAGCTCAACGCCCTCGCCGATGCCGGGGCGGGAGTGATCGAGGAGACCGGCGCTGCCAGCGTGGTCTACGTCGGGATGGGCGGCGACATGCTGCCGCTGCTGTTGTTCTCCGCGGCGCGGTCCGGACGGCCGTTCGCGCCGCTGAACTACCGGCTCAGTGGCCAGGCGCTGCGGGAGCTGATCGAACGACTGCCACAGCCGCTGGTCGTGGTCGATAAGGAATACCGCGACATCCTCGGCGATATCGGTGTGGCAGTCATGGATTCCGACACCTTCTGCGCCCGCGCTCAGACCGCCACGCCCGCGGTGCAGTGGCCCGATCCCGACGATGTGGCAGTGGTGCTGTTCACCTCGGGCACCACATCCAAGCCCAAAGCCGTTGAGCTGACGCACAACAACCTGACCAGCTACGTGACCGGCACGGTGGAGTTCGACTCCGCCGATACCGGCGATGCCGCGCTGATCTGCGTTCCGCCGTATCACATCGCCGGCGTCGGCG
This sequence comes from Mycobacterium sp. SMC-19, assembly GCF_045310815.1. Classification (NCBI taxonomy): domain Bacteria; kingdom Bacillati; phylum Actinomycetota; class Actinomycetes; order Mycobacteriales; family Mycobacteriaceae; genus Mycobacterium; species Mycobacterium sp. SMC-19. The sequence continues at coordinate 462,117 of NZ_JBJIAM010000001.1, forward strand.
CGGCGCTGAGCAACCTGTACGCCGGGCGCAAAGCGGTCTATCTGCGCCGGTTCAGCGCCGCGGAGTGGATCCGGCTGGTCAACACCGAGGCGGTGACCACCGCGACCGTGGTCCCAACCATGTTGGAGCGCATCGTCTCCGAGTTGGAGACCCGCCCCGCCCCGCTGGCCACCCTGCGCAACCTCGCCTACGGCGGCTCCAAAGTAGCGCTGCCGCTGGTGCGCCGGGCTCTGGATCTGCTGCCCGAGGTCGGCTTCGTCAACGCCTATGGCCTGACCGAGACCAGTTCGACGGTCGCGGTGCTGACCCCCGAAGACCACCGGACCGCCTATGCGTCCAGCGAGGAAGCCGTCCGCAAGCGGTTGGGGTCGGTCGGGCGCGCGGTGCCCGGGATCGAAGCCGTCATCCGCGACGATGAGGGCCGGGTGCTGCAAGCCGGACAACCCGGCGAGCTGTACGTACGCGGCGAACAGGTTTCGGGCAAATACACCGGCATCGGATCGGTGCTCGACGGCGAGGGCTGGTTTCCCACCCGCGACCTCGCGGTGCTCGACGAGGACGGCTACCTGTTCATCGTCGGGCGGTCCGACGACACCATCATCCGGGGTGGGGAGAACATTGCCCCCGCCGAGATCGAGGACGTATTGGTCGAACATCCCGAGGTCCGCGACGTCGCGGTGGTCGGCGCACCCGACCCGGAGTGGGGACAGATCATCGTCGCGTGCGTGGTGCCGGCACCGGGTGCGTCGCCGGACCCTGACGCACTGCGCGAGTATGTTCGACAACAGCTGCGAGGGTCGCGTACCCCGGACCGGATCGTCTTCCGGTCGGAGTTGCCGACCACCCCGACCGGCAAGGTGTTGCGGCGCGAGCTGGTCTCTGAAATCGAAGCACAGCACGCCAATATCGAAGGGGCGCAATGATCAAGTCCGGTACCCGCCTGAAGAGTCAGGTTTGCGACACCCAGGTCATCGTCGTCAAGACCGCCGACAGCCTCGATGACCTTCGTGCCGGTGGTGCACCGATGGTGCCGCTGGATGACGCGACGTCCGGCGGTGCAGCACTGGATCCGGACTACTCCGGCGGCGCGGTGATGGGCAAGCGCTACGTCGACGAGGCGGGCGCCGAGGTGCTGGTAACCAAGGCCGGCGCCGGAACCTTGAGCATCGGTACCGTGCCGCTGAGCATCAAGGAAGCCAAGCCGCTGCCGGCCAGCGACTAAGCGCTCAGCTCGCCGGCTCGCCGGCCGTTTCCGATTCGTCGCCGACGCGCATCAGGTGCGCCAGGCGACCGACGAACACCGGCGGATAGATCCCGACGCCGGCTCGGGTGATCCACTCGGAGGCGAACTCCGGTTCGTTGATCCACTGCCCGGCGCCGAGTTCGTCGTCTGCTTCTTGCAGCATGAAGATCTCGCGCGGATTGTCGAAGGCCTGGAATATCAGGATCTTCCGGATCCCGGCCGCGGTGAAGTGCTGCTCGGTGTCATGTACGTGGGAGATCAATGCCTGGGTGTCGCCGACTTCGGCCACGGCGGCGACTACGACACCCGGCGGTTCGGCGAGGCTCGCCGGAGTCGGCCCCCGGGCCGGCGGAGGCGAGACGAAGCCGGGACCGCCGAATGAACCGAGCGGTTCGGCGAGGCTCGCGGGTTCGGCGAGATCGATGCGTTCCACCAATGATCCGGCGAACACCGCCGGGATATCGCTGACGCCGACGGCGTCGAACCAGGCCATGAAGGCCTCATCGCGCAGCAGGTCGACCACCGGCTGCGCGGCATGGATCGCCATCACCGCCAGTACCCGGCCTGGATCCACCGACGAGGTGTAGACGAGGACGTGATGGGCGCCCAGGTGGGCAAGGCTGTCGCGGTGGCGCTGCATCAGCGGCCAGACCTTGGCCGGATCCGGCACCCGATAGTCGGTCACCAGCACCAGGGAGCGTGCCAGTGGGTCAGGCATCATGTCGGTCGCGCGCTGCCCGCGCCCTTCAACTGGCTGGGCTCAGGTCCGCCGCGACCGAGGTACACGCGGCCGGCCCACAGCGAAACGTCTCGATATGGGCGTCCCAGGCCTGGGAGCCCGCCGGGTCGATACCGGCCGCTCGCAGCGCCTGAGCCTTGAAGGCGCGAGCCGCCGCGCTGAGCCGGTGCTGACGGGCGTCGACGTCGCTGTCCAACTCGGCCGGCACATCGCCCCACAACGTCACCTCGGTGCTGCTGTGCTCCAGCGCGTCGATCACCCCCTGGCGCACCCGGGCGTGACCGTCGAACATCTCCGCGCACACCGCGATGGTCTGCGGGTGCGGCCAGTGCTCCCACTGGGTGAGCACCGACGCCAGGTCCAGCACCTTGGCCCCCAGGATCTCCAGGGGGCGGGTGTCCTCGGCGTCATCGATCAACACGGTGACGTCCCAGCCCGCGGTCGCACGGTCATAGAGCCAGCCGCCGGCGGCCATAACGACGTCGACGACGCTGCGCCCCACGATGTCGAACCGGTAGCGCATGTCCTGCTCCCCGGCCCCGGTCACCGCTGCGCGCCCTTTTCCTGAAGCGCGAAGTCGCGGGCCAGCGTTTCCGCGTACCCCGCGAACACCTCGGTCAGGGGAATTGATGGATCCAGCAGCCATGACATCTCCATTCCATTGATAAAGGCGATAATCTCCGCGGCCTTGGCAGTCGCGTTGAGGTCTGTGCGGTAGCGGCCGTCGTCCATGCCCCGCCGGATCAGGTCGGCGACGATCTCCAGCGCACTGCGGTACCGGTGCAGCATCCGGTCGTGCAGCGGCGCCTCGGGCAGGACGTTCTCAGCGAGCAACACGGTGAAGGTGCCGACCAGTTCGGGCGCCCGGGTGAACCGCTCGGCCACCCGCTGGATCTCCTCGATCAGGTCGCCGCTGCGGTCGGCGTGAATGTCGTCGTCGGCGTCGCGGGCGTCGAGCACCGCGTGCAGCAACTGCTCCTTGGACGCGAAATGGTGCAACAGGCCGGCCGCGCTGACGCCGGCGTTGCGGGCGATCTGCGCCAGTGAGGTGTTGCGCCAGCCATTGCGCGCCAGCAGGTGCTCAGCCGCCAGCAGAATCCGCTGCCTGCGGTCCTCGCCTTTGGCGAGAAGTGTGGCGTACGGCCGGGGTGACGTCACCGGTCTCCTTTGCTTAACCAACCAAGTGAACACACAGTAGGTTGGTTAGGCCTGCTGTGACAAGGGTCTCATCCAACTAATTTTTTGGCGGAGCTCTCACCGAGCGTGAAGTTGGCTTCACGCTCGACGTTTGAGCGTGAAGCTGCCTTCACGCTCGGGCGGAATCCGGGGTGTGTTTCCCGCCCTCACAAACCCAGCGATTTGGCGACGATCATCTTCATCACCTCGCTAGTCCCGGCATAGATCCGGGCCACCCGCGCATCGGTGTAGAGCCGGGCGATCGGGTATTCCATCATGTAGCCGTAGCCGCCGAACAGCTGCAGACAGCGGTCGATGACCCGGGCCTGCATCTCGGTGCAGAACAGTTTGGTCCGGGCCGCGTCCGCACCCGACAAAATGCCCTCGACGTGATCGGCGACCGCCCGGTCGAGCATGCACTGGGCCGCCTCGATCTCGGTGGAGACCGCCGCCAACTCGAACTTGGTGTTCTGGAACGAGGCGACCGGCGAGCCGAACACGTTGCGGTTCTGCACGTAGTCGATGGTCGCGGCCAGCGCCGAACGGGCTTGGGCGACCGACCCGACCGCCACCGTGAGGCGTTCCTGGGCGAGATTGTGCCCCAGGTAGCTGAAGGCCTCGCCGTCGGCCCCCAGCCGGTTGGCCGCCGGAACCCGCACGTCGGTAAAGGACAGTTCGGCGGTGTCTTGGACCTTGCAGCCCATCTTGTCCAGTTCGCGGCCGCGCTCGAAGCCGGGCATGCCGCCCTCGACCACCAGCAGGGTCAGCCCGCGGCGACGGTTGTCGGGGTCGGTTGAGGTGCGGGCCACCACAATCACCAGGTCGGCCTGGATACCACCGGTGATGAAGGTCTTGGCCCCGTTGAGGATGTAGTCCTCGCCGTCTAGGACCGCGGTGGTGCGCATTCCGGCCAGATCCGATCCGGTGCCGGGTTCGGTCATCGCGATCGCGGTGAGCAGCTTGCCGGCCGCCATACCGGGGAACCAGCGCGCCCGCTGTTCGTCGTTCGTGTAGTGCAGGAAGTACGGCAGGATCACCTCGAGTTGGGTGCGCACCGTGGACAGCGTGACCAGGGCGCGCGCGGCTTCCTCCTGGAGCACCACGTTGTAGCGGTAGTCCTCGACGCCCGCGCCGCCGTATTCCTCGGGGATGGCCATGCCCAGCATCCCGAGCGAGCCCAGGTGCTCGAACACCTCGCGGGGCATCCGGCCGGCCTTCTCCCAGTTGGGGTATTCGGGCACCACGTGCTTCTCGACGAAGTCGCGGGCCAAGGCACGGAATGACTCGTGGTCCTGCGTGAACAGATCGCGCCGCATGGAAAGTCCCCTAACCGACCAGCTCGACGATCGTGGCGTTGGCGGTGCCGCCGCCCTCGCACATGGTCTGCAGGCCGTAGCGAATCCCGTTGGCGCGCATGTGGTGAATCATCCGGATCATCAGCACCGCTCCCGATGCACCGAGCGGGTGACCCAGGGCGATCGCACCGCCGACCGGGTTGAGGCGCTTGGGGTCGGCGCCGGTCTCGGCCAGCCACGCCATCGGCACCGGGGCAAAGGCCTCGTTGACTTCGAAGACACCGATGTCGTCGATGCTCAGTCCGGCGCGCTGGAGCACCTTCGCGGTGGCCGGGATGGGCCCGGTGAGCATCAGGACCGGGTCGGCGCCGGTCACCGCGCCGGCGGTGTAGCGCACCAGCGGGGTCAGCCCGCGCCGGGCGGCCTCGTCCTCGCTCATCACCAAAAGCGCTGCGGCGCCGTCGGAGATCTGCGAGGAGTTGCCGGCGTGGATCAATCCGTCCTCGCGGAAGGCCGGCTTGAGCCCGGCCAGCTTCTCGGCGGTGGTGCCGCGGCGGATGCCCTCGTCGGCGTCCACCACCCCGCCGTCGGTCGCGACCGGGACGATCTGATCGCGGAATGCACCGGCGTCCTGCGCGGCGGCGGCCAACTCGTGTGAGCGCGCCGAATACTCATCGACCTGGGTGCGATCGAAACCCCACTTCTCGCAGATCATCTCGGCGCCGACGCCCTGGTTGAACTGGAATCCGTCATAGCGGGCCAGTGCTTTCGGGCCGAAGGGTTCGCCGGTGGCCCGGGCCGCGCCGAGCGGAACCCGGCTCATCACCTCAACACCGCCGGCGACCACGATGTCCTGTTGGTCCGACATCACCGCCTGCACGGCGAAGTCCAGCGCCTGCTGACTGGAACCGCAGGCCCGGTTGACCGTGGTTGCTGGGACGTGTTCTGGCCAGCCCGCGGCCAGCACCGCGTATCGGCCGATGTTGGAGGACTGATCGCCGACCTGCGACACGCAGCCCCACACCACGTCGTCGACGACGCCGGGGTCGGTTCCGGTGCGCTCCATCAGTTCGCCCAGCACGATCGCGGACAGGTCCGCGGCATGGGTGCCGGCCAGCCCGCCGTTACGCTTTCCGACGGGGGTGCGCACCGCGCCGACGATCACCGTGGGTCGCATCTGACTACTCCGATCTCGTTGACTTCGGCAGCCACCCGCCGGTGAAGCGCGGCGGGCGTTTCTCGGCGAACGCCGCATAGGCTTCCGCGGCATCGGTGCCCGCGAAGTTCACGATCTGGGCCCGTGCCTCATTGGCCAGGGCCTCGGGCAGGGTGGCGTCGGCGCCCTGATTGAGCAGCGCCTTGGTCTGCGCCAACGCTCGCGGCGGGCCGGCGGCCAGCCGGTCGGCGAGCTCGTCGACGAAGGCGTCGATCTCGCCGGAGCCCACCACCCAGGTCACCAGGTTCAACGCCTGCGCCTCGCCGGCGTCGATGGTCTCGGCAAGCAGTGCGAGCCGCTTGGCCTGTTGCAGCCCGACGAGTTTGGGCAGCAACCAGGATCCGGCCAGATCGATCGAGAGCCCGCGCTTCGAGAAGATCTGGCAGAACGTCGATTCCGGTGTCGCGACCACCAGGTCGCAGCCCAGCGCCAGGTTCCAGCCGGCCCCCACCGCGACGCCGGTCACCTTCGCGATGGTGGGGATGGTCAACTCGTGCAGCGCCAGTGCGACGTCGGACAACCGGCGCAGTTTCTCCACCGGGTGCACCTCATCGGGGGTGCCGATGTCGGCGCCCGAGCAGAACGCCCCGCCGGCGCCGGTGATCACCAGCGCGCGCAGGTCGGGGTCGTCGGCGGCATCGCGCAGCGCGTCGCGCAGCGCACGCCACAGCTCCGGGTTGATCGCGTTCTTGCGTGCTGGCCGGTTCAAGGTCAGCGTTCGCACGCCGTCACGGTCGGTGCAAAGCAGCACGGGCGCAGTGTCGGGAGCCATCAGCGCCCAGCCTGCCGTATGACCCCGCCGGCGCGCAGGCCGTCGATCTCCTCGCCGGTCAGCCCCAGTTCGTCCAGCACCGCGTCGGTGTGTTCGCCCAGGCCCGGCACCGCCCCCATCGGCGGGTGGTAGCCGGAGATCACCGGCGGCGGCAGCAACGACGGGATGGGGCCGGCCGGGGTGTCGATGCTGTGCCAGCGGTCGCGCTGCGCCAGTTGCGGATGGGCCAGCACGTCGCTGGGCGCGTTGTAGCGGGCGTTGCCGATCCCGGCGGCGTCGGCGGCGTCCTGGATATGCGCCAGGTCGTGGCGGGCGCACCACGCGGCGATCGCCTCGTCCAGGATCGCGCGGTTGACGACCCGGTCGGCGTTGCCGGCAAAGCGGGGATCGTCGGCGAGATCGTTGCGGCCCAGTAGTTCCCGGGCCAGTCGCTGCCATTCCCGGTCGTTGGTGGTGCCCAGCACCACGGTGTGCCCGTCCGCGGTCGGGTAGGCCCCGTAGGGCGACACTGCCGGTGAGCTCATTCCCAGCGGCTGCTGGTCGATCCCGGAGTGCCGGGCGTAGGTCAGGTGGTAGCCCATCATCTCGGCCATGGTGTCGAACAGGCTCACGCTGATCGATGGAGCCGGCGAATCCGGTTGGGCACCCGCTCCTTTGCGGCCCACCAGCAGGGCCATGATCGACAGGGCCGCGTACAGGCCGGTGGTGACGTCGGCCACCGGCGGGCCCGGTTTGGCCGGGGCACCCGGGTTGCCGGTCACCGAGCACACGCCCGACTCCGCCTGCACCAGCAGGTCGTAGGCCCGCTTGTGCGACAACGGTCCGCCGGCACCGTAGCCGTCGATCTCGACGGCGATCACGTTCGGGTGCCGCTGCGCCATCTGCTCGCGGGACAGGCCCAGCCGAGCCGTGGCACCCGGCGCGAGGTTGGACACCAGCACGTCGGCACGGTCCAACAACCGGTGCAGGACATCGCGTCCCGCTTCGCTTTTCAGGTCCAGGGTCACCGATTCCTTGCCCCGGTTGACCCAGACGAAGTGCGCCGCCTGGCCGTTGACGACATCGTCGTAGTAGCGGGCGAAATCGCCGCCGTCGGGGTTTTCCACCTTGATGACCCGCGCGCCGAAGTCGGCGAGGGCTCGGGTGCACATCGGCGCCGACACCGCCTGCTCCAGCGCCACCACCGTGACGCCGGCCAGCGGCGCGTTGGAGGGCTCCGGCATCACATCACCATGCCGCCGTCGACCGGCAATACCTGCCCGGTGACGTAGGAGGCGGCATCGGAAGCCATGAAGACGAACGCACCGGCGACCTCGCTGGGCTCCGCCCAGCGCTTCATCGGGATGCGGTTCATCATGTTGGCCGCAAACTTCTCATTGGTGCGGATGGTCTCGGTCATCGGGGTCGCCGCCAGCGGCGCCAACGCGTTGACGCAGATCCGCTTGGTCGCCAGTTCCCGGGCCAGCGATTTGGTGAACCCGATCAGCGCCGCCTTGGCCGCCGAGTAGTTGACCTGCCCGAGGGTGCCGGTCAGGCCCGCCGCCGAGGTCACGTTGACGATGCGGCCGGTGCCGTCGGTGGGGACATACGGCAGCACGGCCTGGGTGCAGTTGAAGGCGCCGACGGTGTGCACGTCAAGCAGCAGTCGCAGGGACTCGGCGGTCAACTTCTCGAACATCGCCGGGCGGGTCACCCCGGCATTGTTGATCAGGATGTGGATCTTTCCGTCGGCCAGTTCGGCGGCCTTGGCGGCGGCCGCCTCCGCCGAGTCGGGATCCGTGACATCGAGCGCCGCGGATTCGGCCCGGCCACCGGATGCCGAAATCCGTTCGGCCACCGCGGCTGCCGCGTCGGCGTCGACGTCGGTGACCAGCACCGCCGCCCCGGCTTGCGCGAGTGCGGCCGCGACCGCCGAGCCGATGCCGCCGGCTGCCCCGGTCACCACCGCGCTGCGACCGGTCAGGTCGAAGTAGCCGGCCATCAGTAGCTCCTCGGCAAGCCGAGCACGTGCGAGCCCAGGAAGTTCAGGATCATCTCCTGGCTGACCGGGGCGATCTTCATCAGGCGAGATTCCCGGAAGAACCGGGAGATGTTGTACTCCTCCGAGTAGCCCATCCCGCCGTGAGTCTGCAGCGCCCGGTCGGCGGCCGCGAAACCGGCATCGGCACAAAGGTATTTGGCCATGTTGGCCTCACGACCGCAGGACTTGCCGTTGTCGTAGAGCCAGGTGGCCTTGCGCAGGATCAGTTCGGCGGCGTCCAGGCGGGCCAGTGAGTCGGCGAGCGGGAACTGGATGCCCTGGTTCATACCGATCGGCCGGTCGAACACCACGCGCTCGTTGGCGTACTTGACCGCACGGTCCAGCGCGACCCGGCCGATGCCGAGGGCCTCGGCGGCGATCAGCATGCGCTCGGGGTTCAGCCCGTGCAGGATGTAGGAGAAGCCCTTGCCCTCGTCGCCGATCCGGTGTTCGGCCGGGATGCGCAGGTCGTCGATGAACACCTCGTTGGACGACACCGCGTTGCGGCCCATCTTGGTGATCGGCCGGATGTCGACATGGTCGCGGTCGATATCGGTGAGGAACAGGGTCAGGCCGTCGGTGGGTTTGGCCGTCTCGTCGCGCGGGGTGGTGCGGGTGAGCAGCAGGATCTTCTCGGACTCAAGGGCTTTGGAGATCCACACCTTGCGCCCATTTACCACGTAATCGCTGCCGTCACGCTTGGCGAACGTGGTGATGCGGGAGGTGTCGAGGCCCGCGGTCGGTTCGGTGACGCCGAAGCACACGTGCAGGTCGCCACTGACGATGCGGGGCAGCGTCTCGGCCTTCATCTCGTCCGAGCCGAAGACCACGACCGGCTGCATGCCGAAGATCGACAGGTGGATCGCGCTGGCGGCATTCATCCCGCCGCCCGAACGCGCCACTTCCTCGGCCAGGATGGTGGCCTCGGTGATGCCCAGCCCGTGACCGCCGTACTCCTCGGGGATGGTCATGCCCAGCCAGCCGCCGCCGGCGATGGCGTCGTAGAACTCCTGCGGGAATTCGTGCGCCTGGTCCTTGGTCATCCAGTAGTGGTCGTCGAACTTGGCCGCGAGTTCGGCGACCGACTGCCGGATCAGCTGTTGATCCTCGGTCAGTTCGAAGCTCATTCCGCCGGACATGATCCCCTCCAGCCCATCACCTCGTGCACGTTGTTAGTCGAAAGCGAGAATAGCATTCTCGTTTATTGGGTTCCTTCGGCGTACCAGGTGCGGAACTCGGCGTAGTTCGGCATCTCTTCGGAGTTCGCCTTGGGATCGATGCAGACGTGGATCACCGCGGTGCCGCCGGCGGCGAAGGCACGCTCGATGGCCGGCCCGATCTGTGTTTCGTCGTCGACGTACTCCCCGCGGGCACCCATTCCCTCGGCGATCTTGTCGAACCGCACGTTCTTGCCCCAGTGCACGCCGGGCTGCGGCGAGGGTTGCTCGAAGGTCCGCTTGTACACCCCGACTTCCAGGCCCCACTGGTGGTCGACGCCCACCACGCAGACCAGCGGCAGGCCCAGCCGGGCCGCGGTCTCCAGCTCACCGATGTGAAAGAGGAACGCCGAGTCGCTGGTCAGCAGCATCACCGGCCGCTTGCCGCCCTCGGCGACCGAGGCTCCCACGGCATAGGGCAACCCGGTGCCCAGGTGCCCGAAGTTCTGATTCCACATCACGTCGTGCGGCTTGGCCTGCGAATAGGTCCACTGGAATATGACGGTGGCGCCACCGTCGCGCACCATGATGCCGTCGGCGGGGAAGGCCCGAGTGGCCTCGACCACGTAGCGCGCCGGGTGCACCGGGGAACGGCCGGCCGGTGCCGTTTCGGCCAGTTCCGCGAGCTGGTCGGCGTCCTGTTTGATCCACCGGTCCAGGTCGGCAGACGGGGTGCGGGGACTGCCTTGGAGGGCATCCACCAGCTGCGGCACGACGCCCCGCAGGTCACCCACCAGTGCAACGTCCACCGGCCGGTTCACCCCGATCGCCAGCGGGTCCTGCTCGACGTAGATCCACTTGCGCTCGCCGTTCTTGTCGGCCCAGTGCCGGGTGGTGCCGTAGTGCACCGGCTCCCCCAGCTCGGTGCCCAGCGCCACGCAGACGTCCGACCCGGCGACGGCCTCGACGGCTGCCGTCGAGAAGCCGTAGGGGAAGGTGCGTTCCTCCAGACCGGGAATGAAGGCGGTGCCGCCGGAGGTCTGAATCACCGGGCAGGCCATCAGCTGAGCCAGCTCGGCGACCGCGGCCGCACTGCGCGAGGTGTGTACGCCGTGGCCTACCAGCAGGATCGGGCTGGACGCCTTGCGGATGATCTCGGCGGCCTGCGCCACTTCGGGCGCGCCGGCCCGCTGATTCACCAGCCGATAGCGGTGTGGCTCGGGCGGATCGGCGACGTCGAGTTCTTCGAGGATGACGTGCGACGGGTATTCGATATAGGCCGGTCCGGGGGTGCCGGACATGGCGCGGCGGATGGCCTCGTGCACGATCTCGTCGGTCTGATCGGCGTATTCGATCGACGCGCTGTACTTCACCGACGGCGTGAAAAGCTCTTCCTGGCGGACGAATTGGATGCGTCCGCGCCGCACCCGCCGCTCGGTGATGCGGGCACGCTGACCGCCCAGGAACACCACCGGGGAGTTCTCCACCTTCGCGCACATCATCGCGCCGGCGATGTTGGCCACCCCCGGCCCCAGGGTGCCGATGCACAGGCCCGGCCGGCCGGTCATCCGCGAGGCCGCCTCGGCCATGAAGCCGGCGCTCTCCTCGTGGTGCGGCGCCACCACCGACCAGCCCCGTTGTTCGGCCTCGACGAACATGTGCACGAAGTTGGGGTCGGGGATGCCGAACAGCGTGTTGACGCCCTCGGCCTCGAACAGTTCCAGGATCCGGCGATAGACGGGCATACCCACTTCTCGAAACTCCTTGCTTGACTTGTTAATACCGTTGAGCGAGACGACGACGGTACGCTGCCGGGGATCCGAACAGCGACCGGTTGAAAGTGGCGCGCTTCAGGTAGACGTGGATGCCGCTGTCCCACGTGTAGCCGATGCCGCCGTGCAGTTGTAGCGCTTTGCCGACCACGTCGACGGCGGCCGCGCAGGTGTAGGACTTCGCCATGGCGACAGCGGCGTCCACGTCTGAGTGGTTGTGCACCACGGCGTGGACGGCGTCGCGGACCAGGGTGCGGGCCACCGTGATCTTCACCAGCATGTCGGCGCAGGCGTGTTTGACGGCCTGGAAGGAGCCGATGGGCCGGCCGAACTGCTCCCGGGTCTTCGCATAGGACACCGTCGCCTCCAGCATGGCTTCGGCCAGACCGAGGCTGTCGCACGCCACCGCGACCGCCGCCCGATGTCCGAGCGTCTGCGCGCTGCCCGCGAACCGCAGCACCGCCGGGTCGGCCACATCGATCCCATCGGCGGCGACCGTGGCGACGTCGCGGGTCTCGTCGAGCACCGGCTGGTCGGTGACGCTCAGCGCCTCCACGACGACCGCCACATCGGCACCGGACGTATCGGCGGCCACCACCAGCAGCCGGTCGGCGCCGTCGGCATCCGGCACGAAGTCGGCACGGCCGGTCAGCCGCCGTTCGGCGTCGAGGGTGAACGATCCCCCGATTACCGTGGCGAGCCGGGTCCGCCCGGCGGCGACCTCGGCCAGCAGGTCGTTGCGAACCTCGCTGTCGCGCAGGCTGTTCAGCAGCCCCACCGACAGCACCGCACCGCCCAGGTAGTGCGTTGCCGCGGCGGCGCGGCCCAGTTCTTGGCAGATCACCGCGACTTCGGCGAAGCTCGCCCCCGCGCCCCCAAGGGCCTCGGGAACCTCCAGGCTCGACCAGCCGGCGTCTGCGACGGTGGACCAGTCGACCCCCCTGCCGCGGGCCAGTACGTCGGCGGCGACCGTTCGCAGGTCGTCGTGCAGCTCGGCGAAATCGGTGGTGGTCACGGCATGCTCGGCTCTCTGGGCAGGCCGAGGCCGCGTTCGCCGATGATGGTGCGCTGGATCTCGCTGGAGCCGCCGGGAATGGTCCATTCCCAGGAGCCGACGAAATCCAGCACCCACGACCCCGACTCCCAGCCGCTGGACAGCGGTTTGTCCAGCACGGTGTGGGCGTCCGGCCCACCGATCTCGGTGCCGAAGTCGGTGAGCCGCTGGAGCAGCTCGCTGTAGTACAGCTTCACGATCGAGGCGTCGGCGGGTCCGGCGGTGCCGGCTTCGACGTTGTGCACCAGTTGGCGGCACATGCCGCGCAGTCCGGTGATCTCGGTTTCCAGTTGTGCCAGCCGGTCGGCCACCACCGGGTCATCGCTCGGGGCGGCATCGACCAGCCAGCGAAAGCCCGCGCAGCCCAGGCGTTCGGCGAGCTCGAGCATGGTCATGCCGCGCTCGGCGCCCAGGGTCGCCTGCGCCACCTGCCATCCGGCGTTCTCCGCCCCGATCAGGTTGGCGGCGGGGATCACGACGTCATCGAGGAAGATCTCGCAGAAGTGCTGGTCGCCGACGGCGTTGCGGATCGGCCGCACCTGGACGCCGGGGGTGGCCATATCCAGCAGGAAGTACGAGATGCCTTTGCGTTTGGGGGCGTCCGGGTCGGTACGGGCCAGCAGCAGACACCACTGCGCATGGCTGGCACCGCTGGCCCAAAGCTTCTGGCCGTTCACCACATAGTCATCGCCCACCCGGCGCGCGGTGGTGCGCAGCGATGCCAGGTCCGAGCCGGCCTCCGGTTCCGAGAAGCCCTGCACCCAGATCTCGCCGTCGAGGATCGCCGGCAGGTGTCGGCGCCGCTGTTCTTCGGTACCGGCGGCCAGCAGTGTTGCGGCCGCGTGGTGGATGCCGACGAAGGCCAGCACCAGCCGGGGCGCGTCGTGGGCGGCGAGTTCCTGGTACAGCACGGCCTGATCGGCCACCGACATCCCGCCGCCCCACTCGCTCGGCCAATGCGGGACCGCGAACCCCGCACTGTGCAAGGTGGCGAACCAGCTGCGCTGGAAGTCGACGAACTCGCGCTCGCTCACCCCGGTCTGGGCGCGGCGCCAGTCCGCGGGGATGTTGTCGCGGCACCACCGGCGTACCTGCGCGCGGAAATCGTCGGGCTGATGCGGTTCCGTCATCGCCGGTTCGCCCGCTCTGCGAAGGCCAGCAGGCGCTGCCGGTGATCGTCGGACTTCATGGTCGCCACCTCGGCGGCGAACCCGGCTTGCAGCGGCCCGCCCAGCACCTGCGACAGGTACATGTTGACCACCCGCTTGGTGCCCTGCAGCGCTTCCGGCGGCTGGGCAGCCAGGCGGGCGGCCAGCTGATGTGCTTGCGGCAGCAACTCTTCGGGTGCCACCGCGCGGCTGGCCAGTCCGAGTTCGACCGCGGTGGCGGCGTCGATGCGATCGCCGGTGTAGAGGTATTCGCGGCTTCGCAGGATCGGGGTGATCAGCGGCCAGAGGGCGGCCCCGCCGTCACCGGCGACCAACCCGACCGCCACGTGCGGATCGGCGAGATAGGCGCTCTGCGAGATCAACACGATGTCGCAGAGCACGGCCAAGCTGGCGCCCAGTCCGACGGCGGGACCGTTGACGGCCGCGATGATCGGCAGCGGGAACCGCAGCATCTCTTCGATGATCTGCGCGCCCTCGCGGATGCTCTCGTCCCGGGCGGCTTCGTCGTCGAGGAAGGTGGTGATCCAGTTCAGGTCGCCGCCGGCGGAGAACGCGCGCCCGGCGCCGGTCAGCACCACGACCCGGATCGTCTTGTCGGCGGCCAGTTGCCGCCACACGTTGGCCAGGCCCCAGTGCAGGTTGGCGTTGACGCTGTTGAGTTCGTCGGGCCGGTTGATCGTGACGGTGCGGACCGGGCCCTCGCCGGTCACCGTGATCTCGGGCGGCAAGTCGTATTTCATGCGTAGGGTCCCGTCAGTCCGGTCTGTTGCACGCGGCGGGCCAGCCGGTCGCGGGTGGCCGACAGTCCCCAGGGCAGGCGGCGCAGCGGCTGGCTGTAGCGCGACAGCCACGACAGTGCGGTCTCGTCGCAGAATCCGACGGCGCCGTGCAGTTGGTGGCAGATGCGGAACACCACGTCGGCGGCCTCCAGCGCGGCCGATCGCAGTGCCAGTGCGTCGTCGACGGCTTCGGGACGCCCGGTCGCGATACTCCACAGCGCGTATTTGGCCAGCATGTCCAGCCCGGCGCGCTCCACCTCGGCGTCGGTCAGTTGAAACTGCACGCCCTGAAACGTCGACAGCGCCTGGCCGAATTGTTCGCGCAGCCGGACGTGGGCGATCGTCAGATCCATTGCCCGGTCCAGCATCCCCAGCAGCGTCCAGCAGGGCAGCGTCAGCGCTAGCGCGAGGTCACCCACGCCATCGGGGTCGACTGGGGCCAAGGTCAGCTCCGCCACCAGAGCCGGCCGGGCCTCCGACTGCGCCACGACGGTGCTGCGGACCCCGGCCAGCGTGACCGTGGCCCAGCGCTTCGACAGCCCCGCCACCACGCCGGCGGGAGCATGGTCGGCGACCACGATCAGCCCATCAACGTCGAGATCGGCCGGCGTGGACAGGCATTCGGCTACCGGGTACGGAAGCGCCCAGTACCCGGCGCCGCGGCACAGTGCGGCGGCGGCCTCGAGTTCGTCGGCATCGGCGCGGGGCTTCAGCTCGAATGTGCCCAACCCGCGCAATACCGGGCCGACCAGCGGCTCCCGCAGGCTGGGATCGGCGTCAGCGCGCATCACCAGGTCGTCGCCGCCGGCCGCTTCGAAGGCGCGGCGCGCCGCCCGTCCGAATTCTTCTGCGTCCGGGCCGAGTTCGAGGTTCATCGCGCCACCGCCAGCAGGGCGCGCGACAGCAGGATGCGCTGCATCTCGATGCTGCCCGAGGACACCGTGGCCGCCTGCGAGTAGCGCCAGTGGTCTTCGACCTCCTGGCGATACCACTGCGCCTGCGGGCCGTCGGGGGCTTCGGCGGCGATCTCCATCAGCACCTCTGCGCTCTCCTGGTCCAGCCGGGTGACCGCGATCCGGTAGGCGGCCGCGTCACCGGGCGCAATGCGGCCACTGGCCTGCAGCGACACCACCCGGTAGGCCATCAGCCGGGCCCGCCGGCAGTGCGTGAGCATGCGCACCCAGCGGGCGATCACCTCGCCGGGCAGAGCCTCCCAGCGCTGCCCGAGGGCATGCGGCGCCGCGGCGAGCAACCGTTCGCAGCGCGCGTAGCGGGCGATCCCGACTCGCTCGAACGCCATCACGTCGCCCACGATCGACCAGCCCGCGTCGAGTTCGCCGAGGACATCGGCGTCGGTGACGCGCAGGTTGTCGAAGAACACCTCGTTGAGATGGTGCGGACCCATCATGGTGCCCAGCGGCCGGACGGTGATGGCGGGATCGTCCATCGGGACCAGGAACACGGTCAGGCCCTGCTGCTTCTTGGTAACTGAACCTTCACCGACCCGGGTGGTGCGCACCAGCAGAAAGCACCACTGCGCCATGGTCGCGTAGGAGGTCCAGATCTTCTGGCCGTTGATCAGCCAACCGTCACCATCGCGGCGGGCGTGAGTGCGCAGTGAAGCCAAGTCGGAGCCGGCCTCGGGTTCGGAGAAGCCTTGGCACCAGATCACTTCACCGGCCGCGATGGGCGGCAGGTGGCGGCGCTGCTGCTGCGGTGTCCCGTGCCGCATGATGATCGGCCCGACCCAGTTCACCCCCATGTACTGCGCCCCGCGCGGCTCATGATGCGCCCACATCTCCTCACGCACCACGGTCTGCTCCCACACCGAGGCGCCCGCCCCGCCGAATTCCTCCGGCCAGGACATACACAACAGATCCTGCTCCGCCAGCACCCGGCAGAACCGTTGTGCTGCAGCAAGGTCCGAAGGGTCATCGGTGAACGCGCCCGGGAACCGATCGGGCAGTTCCCGTTGAATCAGTTCGCGCAGCTGGACTCGCAGTTCCCCGGCGCGCGCCCCCATGTCCAAGTCGAGGGTCATGCGGTGCCCTGCTCGAGTCCGAGTTCGGCAAAGATTGCCGCGGTGTGCGCGCCGAGTTCCGGGGCCGCGCCGGCGACCCGACCGGGAGTCCGCGACAGCCAGGTGGGCACCCCGGGGAAGCGAACCGGTCCGTTGGGGGTGTCCACGGTCTCGAACAGACCGACGGCGTTGAGGTGCGCATCGTTGAACAGTGCCCCGGGCGAGTTCAGCGGGGCCGCCGGGATTTCCAGCTCCCCGAAGAGCGCCAGCCATTGGGCGGTGGTGCGCTCCTTCATCGTTTGCGCCACCAGCCCGTAGATGGTGTCGATCTGCCCGGCCCGCTGCGCCAGAGTGGCGTACTGCTCGCAGGCCCAGGGCGGCTGCACCGCGCCGATGAAGGCGTTCCAGTGCTTGTCGTTGTAGATCAGCGCGGCGATCTGGCCGTCGCTGGTCTCGTACGGTCGCCGGTTGGGCGCCACCGTGCGCGGGTAGACGGCCGGGCCCAGCGGCGGGTCGAACATCGCACCGTTGGCGTGCTCGACAAGCATGAACGAAGCCATGGTCTCGAACATGGCGACTTCTACTTCCTGACCCTGTCCGGTTCGCTCCCGGTGGAACAGCGCCATCATCGTGGCGTAGAGGGCGGTCAGCCCGGCGATCTTGTCGGCCATGATGGTGCCGACGTAGTCGGCCCGCCCGGTGAGCTGCTCTTGCACCGCGGGCAGCCCGCATTCGGCCTGAATGGTGTCGTCGTAGGCCGGGCGGTCGGCGGCCGGTCCGCGGCGCCCGTAGCCGTAGCAGTTGGTGTAGACGATCCCCGGGTTGAGCGCGGCCACCTCGGCATAGCCCAGGCCCAGCTTGGCCATCGCCTTGGCCCGCATCGAGTGGATGAACACGTCGGCCCGGCCGATCAGCGCGGCGATCGCGGTCTGTCCGGACACGCTGCGCAGGTCCAGCACGACGCTGCGCTTGCCCCGGTTGACGTTGACGAACACCCCGCTCATGTCGGGTGCGGGACCGGCCGAGATGTAGCGGGTGGCGTCGCCCTCCGGGGGTTCGATCTTGATGACGTCGGCGCCCATGTCGGCCATGATCTGCGTGCAGTACGGGCCCATCACCATGGTCGTCAGATCGACCACTCGAACGCCGCTCAGCGGCCCGGGCGCCGGAGTCTCCCCACCTGCCCCATTGACGCCGGCCGTCATTTGTTCGGACAAAATACTCCGTTCTGCGTAATGCAGAACACTATTCCGCAGCGGTTATTCATGCGTCAAGGCCGGATTGCCGCGCTGCGACGGACTATTGTCTGGACTAACTGGGCTTGATAACGTCCGGAGTCATGACTGCCTCCCTGCCGCGCCCTCGCGAGGTGGCCGGCGCCCCCTCCGCCGCGCCCGGTTGGCGGCTGGAGCGGATCACCGAACCGAGCCGGCTGTTCGGCGCGAACGGGCTGCGAACCGGCCCGGACGGCCGGGTCTACGTCGCGCAGGTGACCGGCAGTCAGATCAGTGCGCTGAACGTGACCACCGGCGAGTTGGCGGTCGTGAGCGCACGCGGCGGCGACGTCGTCGCGCCCGATGATGTCGCCTTCGACGCGGCCGGAACCTTGTACGCCACCGAGGTGATGGATGCCCGCGTCAGTGCGCTCGATGCCTCCGGCCGCAGCCGTGTGCTGCGCGACGATGTGCCCTGCGCCAACGGCATCACCGTGTATCAAGACCGGCTGTTCGTCGGCGAATGCCGCGAAGGCGGACGCCTGATGGAACTCGATCGGGCCACCGGCGGCAGGCGCATTCTGGCCGAAAACCTGCCGTCGCCCAACGCCATGGAGGTGGGGCCCGACGGACTGCTCTACTTCCCGGTGATGACCGCCAACGAGATCTGGCGGATCGACCCGTTCGCCGCCGATGCCGAGCCGCAACGGGTCGCAGGCGATCTGGGCGTACCGGACTCGGTGAAGTTCGACGCCGACGGTTTCATCGTGTCCACCCAGGCCGCCAGCGGACAGGTGCTGCGCATCGATCCGCGCACCGGTACGTCCACCGTGCTGGCGCAGCTGCAACCCGGACTGGACAACTGCACCTTCGTCGACGGGCGCCTGTTCATCTCGAACTTCACCGGCGAGATCACCGAAATCACCGGCGCCGGACAGACATCCACGATGCTGCCGGGCGGCCTGAACTGGCCGCTGGATCTCACCATCGATGAGGCCGACGCCCTGTTTGTCGCCGACGGCACCTACTTCTACGCCGTCGGTGCGGGCGGCCGGCTGGAAACCCTCGGCATGCTGTTCAGCCCCGGCTACCCCGGCTTCGTGCGGGGCGTGGCCGCCGTCGGGCCCGGCGAATTCGTCGTCACCACCTCCGGCGGGCAGGTCGCACGCTACGTGCCGGCGCATTCGTCCAGCGAGGTGCTCGCCGACGGTTTCGACCAGCTCTACGGGGTGGCGGTGGGGCCCGCCGGCATCGCGGTCACCGAATTCGGCACCGGCCGGGTCTTGGGGCTGCGTGCCGGTGCGGTGGAAGTGCTGGCCTGTGACCTGGCCGGTCCGGTCGGGATCGAGATCGCCGATGACGGGTCCCACCTGGTGGCCGAATCCGGCGCGGGCCGGGTGCTGCGCATCAGCGACTCAGGGGCCCAGCCGGCGGTCGACGGACTCGTTCGGCCACAAGGGATTGCGCTGGCCGACCGCACGCTCTACGTCGTTGACGCCGGAACGCGCCAAGTGCTCGCCGTCGACCTCGACGCCGGGACTCGGAAGGTGATCGCCGAGGGGCTACCGATCGGGCCGCCGCCGGGCGTGACCCCCAAACCGCTCAACGGAATGCCGCCGTTCTCCGGTCCCCAAGGCCCGTTCGCCGGTATTGCGCGCGGCCGCGACGGCACCCTGTTCGTCTCGGCCGACGGCGACGGCAGCGTGCTGGCACTGCATCCGGTCGGCCCGTGACCGACCACCGCTATCTGAAGGTGGCGCGGACGCTGCGCAAGGAGATCGCCGACGGGGTCTATCCGATCGGTTCGCAGCTGCCCACCGAACATGAACTGTGCGAACGGTTCAACGTCAGCCGCTACACGGTCCGCGAGGCGTTGCGACGACTACGGGAGGACAACCTCGTCCTCTCCCGTCCCCGCGCGGGCACCGTGGTGATCCCCCGCGCCGCGACCAACTGCTACGCCCAAGACGTGGTGTCGATCGATGATCTGGTGGCCTTCGCGGCCGGCGCGCAGTTCGAAATCGACTCCAACGCCATGGTCACCCTGGACACCGATGTCGCCGCACGCACCGGTCTGCCGGTGGGCAGCGAATGGCTGGCCGTGCGCGGCAACCGGCGCGCCCAGGGGCAGGCCGTACCGATCTGTCGGACCGAGTACTACATCAACCGGGCATTCGCCGGGGTCGGCCGACTGTTGCAACGTCACTCCGGACCGATCTTCCCGCTGATCGAGGACGTGTTCGGGGTCAGCGTCGTCGAAGTCCGCCAGCACATCCGGGCGGTGATCATCACCCCCGAACTCGCCACTGCCCTGGCCGTCCAGCCCGGCACCGCCGGGCTGCAGATGCAGCGCAGCTACACCACCTCCGAGGGTGAGATCGCCCAGGTAACGGTGAACACCCATGCCGGCGACGACTATCGCTACTCGATGACGCTGCACCGGGTGACCGGACCGAGCGGCCCGTGACCACGTTGGGCGACACCCTGGCGCAGGCCGCCGCGCAGACCCCCGAGCGGGTGTTGCTGATCGATGGTGATGTCCGCCTGACCTGTCGGGAACTGCTCAGTCGGGCAACGGAACTGGCGCAAGCCTTGCTGCAGAGGATGCCCGCCGGCAGCGTGGTGTCGTTCATGCTGCCGAACTGGCATGAAGCTGCCGTGGTCTATCTGGCAGCGACGTTGGCCGGGATGGTGGTCAACCCCATCCTGCCGTCGCTGCGCGACGCGGAACTGACCTACATCCTCACCGACTCGGGCACCCGAATGCTGTTCGCACCCGAGAAGTTCCGCGGCCACGACTACGCGGCGATGCTGGCCCGAGTGACCGAGGCGCTGCCCGAGGCGCCCGAAGTGGTGACGGTGCGCGGGTCCTCGACCGGTCACACCGACTACCGCGCACTGTTCGATCGCGTGGCGCCTGCCGTGGATCTGCCGGCAGTGAACAGCGATGCGGTACGGCTGCTGCTGTACACCTCCGGCACTACGAGCCGGCCGAAGGGAGTGCTGCACAGTCACGGTTCGATCCACGCCCTGATCCGCCAGCTCGGTGAGTACTGGCGAGTGGCGCCCGGTGCCACGTTTCTGGTGCCCTCCCCCGTCGCCCATATCGGCGGATCGATCTACGCGTTCGAAGCCCCGCTGCTGCTCGGCACCACCGCCGTGCTGATGGAGACCTGGAACCCCGATGCCGCGGTCGCGCTGATGCTCGCCGAGCGCTGCACCCACGTGGCCGGGGCAACGCCGTTTCTGGCCCAGTTGCTCACCGCCGCGCGCGCCGCCGGCACCCGGCTGCCCGATCTCACGCTCTTCGTCTGCGGCGGTGCGTCGGTTCCGGCGTCGTTGATCCGCGAAGCGGCAGGCTACTTTCACGCCGCCGTCGTCACCCGGGTGTACGGGTCCAGCGAGGTTCCAGTCAGCACGGTCGGATCGGTGGGCCCCCATGACCTGTCCCACGCCGCGGAGACCGACGGCCGGGCCGGGATCGCCGACATCAAGTTGGTCTCGCACCTCGGCGCTCCCCCCGGCGAGGGGGAGATCTACGTCCGCGGCCCGCAGATGCTGCTGGGCTACCTGCACCCCGAGGACGGGCGCGGCTGCTTCGATGAACAGGGTTACTTCGCGACCGGCGATCTCGGTCGGTGGGTCGACGAGGACTATCTGCTCGTCACCGGACGCCTCAAGGACGTGATCATCCGCAACGGCGAGAACATCTCCGCGCGCGAGGTGGAGGACATCCTGATCGGTCACCCGCAGATCGCCGAGGTCGCCGTGGTCGGGATCCCCGACGTGCGCACCGGTGAGCGCGCCTGCGCGGTGATCGTGCCGGCAGGCCAGACCCCGCCGGGTGTCGCCGAGCTGCGCGCCATGCTGGCCGAACACGGCGTTGCACGGTTCAAAGCCCCGGAGCAGGTGCTGATCTGGGATGCGTTGCCCAAGAACGATGCCGGCAAAGTGGTCAAACAGCAGATCCGGGCAGAGCTGGCCCGCGCAGAGATAGGTGAGTAGATCATGCAGGTGGCGATCGTGACGGGGGCCAGCAGCGGAATCGGGTTCGGCTGTGCGACAAAGCTTGCCGAGGAAGGGATGGCGGTGCTGGCAACCGGCCGCGACGCCGGACGGCTGGCCGGTCTGGCGGCGCAGCTACGGGAGTCCGGAATCGATCCCGACCGGATCGCCACCGTGGCGGTCGACCTGACCACGACGCAGGCGCCACAGCAGATCATCGAGGCCGCCCTGTCCCGGTGGGGCCGGGTGGACTACCTGATCAACAACGCCGGCATCGGCAGCCCCAAACCGCTGCACGAGACCGACGACGACACCCTGGACCACTTCCTGAATCTGATGCTGCGGGCGCCGTTCCGCCTGGCGCGCGACGTGCTGCCGCACCTGCAGCCCGGGTCGGCGATCATCAACATCACCTCCACCTTCGCGGTGGTGGGCGGACTGCGCGGCGGGGCGTACTCGGCCGCCAAGGGCGGGCTGACCGCGCTGACCACCCACATCGCCTGCCAGTACGGCGCCCAGGGGATCCGCTGCAACGCGGTGGCCCCCGGCGTCACCGTGACCCCGATGGTGCAGCAACGCCTGTCCGACAATCGGTTCCGCAGACTCAATGCCGAGATGACACCATCTCCGCGACTGGGCCGGGTGGACGACATCGCGGGCACCGTGGCCTTCCTGTGCTCGGACGCCGGTTCCTTCATCAACGGCCAGACCATCGTCGTCGACGGCGGCTGGAGCTCGACCAAATACCTGTCCGACTTCGGCCTCGACTCCGACTGGGTCCAGCCGTGAACCTGTTCACGTTGCTGGAGCAGGCCGCAACCCGGTTCGGCGAGCAGGGTGCGGTGTATCACGGCGAACGGCGGCTGCACACCTGGAGCGAGCTGGCCGATCGCGCACGACGGCTGGCGACGTCGCTGGGCCGGCTAGCAGGAGCCGGCGCACGGATCGCGATCGCCAGTGAGAACCGGCCGGAGATCATCGAGCTGATGTTCGCCACCTGGGCGGCCGATTGCGTTGTGGTTCCGCTCAATTACAAGCTGCACCCGCGCGAGATGGCGCAGATCATCGACGACGCCGGTGCAGCACTGATCTTCGCATCCCCGAAACTGGCCTCGGGACTGATCGAGACCGTTGACGCACCCGTCGAGACCATTGGCGGGGCAACCTACCTGGACCGGCTTGCCTGCCCTCGCATCGAAGAGGTCAACCCGGATCCGTCCCGGCTGGCGTGGCTGTTCTACACCAGCGGCACCACCGGGCGCTCGAAGGGTGCCATGCTGACCCACCGCAATCTGATGGCGATGACGGTGGCGCACCTGGCCGACCTGGACGACCCCGACGCTGACTGCAGCCTGATCCACGGCGCGCCGATGTCGCACGGATCGGGGCTCTACATCGCGCCCTACGTGCTGCGCGGGGCCCGCCAGGTGGTACCGGCATCGGGCTCGTTCGACGCGGACGAATTCCTCGACCTGTGCGGGCATCATCGCGGCGCCACGGCCTTTTTGGCGCCGACGATGGTGGGCCGACTGGTGGCCACCGGTCGGCAAAGGCCGGCCAAGCTGCGCACCATCGTCTACGGCGGCGGGCCGATGTATCTCGGGGACCTCAAACGGGCGATGACCGCGTTCGGGCCGGTGTTCGCCCAGCTCTACGGCCAGGGCGAAGCACCCATGACGATCACCGGCCTAAGCCGCACGGATCACCTCGGTGACGACGCGATCGTGTGCTCGGTCGGCTGGCCGCGCACCGGCGTCGAGGTCGCGGTACTGCGCGAGGACGGCACCCGAGCACCCGCCGGCGAGGTCGGCGAGATCGTCTGCCGCGGCGACGTGGTCATGGCCGGCTACTGGAATAACCCGGACGCCACCGCCGAGACCATCCGAGACGGCTGGCTGTTCACCGGCGACAAAGGATCGTTGGACCCCCGCGGTTTTCTCACCCTGCGCGACCGCTCCAAGGATGTGGTGATCAGCGGGGGCAGCAACATCTACCCCCGCGAAGTCGAAGAGGCACTGTTGAGTCATCCCGGCGTCATCGAGGCTTCGGTGGTGGGCGCACCCGACGCCGAGTGGGGCGAGATCGTGGTCGCGTTCATCGTCGGCGATGCGCCAGTCGCCGAGCTGGACAGCCATCTGCTGGAACGCATCGCGCGGTTCAAGCGCCCCAAGCGCTACGAGTTCGTCGACGCGCTGCCCAAGAACAGCTACGGCAAGGTGCTCAAACGCCAGCTGCGTTCCACCTTGGCCGCGAGATTGCGCTGACGCAGGGAAATTCGAGCAACTAGCTGCGGGAGCGCAATCTCGCGACGAAGCGCTATTTGACCTGAGACTTCATGTCATCGAGGTTGACCAGAATCGGCCATCCGCACACCGACAGCGCGTTGCCGTGGCCGGTCTCGTGGATGTCGAACGCGGACTGGATCGCCGAGTGGAAGCCCTGCACGTCGAGGGTCTGGTTGACCGCGCGTTTGGCCTGGCGCAGCGCGAACGACGGCATGGTGGCGATGTGCTCGGCGAGTTGGCGAGTCTCGGCGTCCAGCTGCTCACGCGGGACCACCCGGTTGACCATGCCGGTCTGCTCGGCTTCCTGTGCGGTCATCGCGCGGCCGGTGAACAGCATCTCTTTGGCCTTGCGCGGACCCAATTCCCAGGTGTGCCCGTGGTATTCGACCCCACCGATGCCCATCAGCACCACCGGGTCGGAGAACTGCGCGTCGTCGGAGGCGATGATCAGGTCGCACGGCCAGCACAGCATCAGCCCGCCGGAGATGCAGCGGCCCTGCACGGCGGCGATCGACGGCTTGGGCACGTTGCGCCACCGCAGCGTGTACTCCAGGTAGCGCTTGCATTCGTGCTTGTAGATGAACTCCAGCGTGATCTTGTCCGGCACCGGGCCGCCGCCCTTGAGGTCGTGGCCGGCCGAGAAGTGTTTGCCATTGGCGCGCAACACGATGACGGCGACGTCATCGTCGTCGGCGGCGCGCGTCCAGGCCGCGTCGAGCTCGTCGAGCAGCTCGGTGTTCTGGGCGTTGGCGGCGTCGGGCCGGTTCAGGGTGATCGTCGCAATCTTCTCGGCGACTTCGTAGTCGATGTACATGAGCGTCCTTCAGGTTGCGCCGACAACTGGCGAGAATGCCCTTCTCATACCGGGCAAGTTACCATCTTCGCCACCGGGATGGCAGCGCCGCGTTAGCCGACGTCAATCCGGACCTGTTCTCCGGTAGGGTGCATTCGTGTTCTCCCAAAAAGGCAACCGTTGGAGCCGCTGGTGAGTAACCCGGAAGAAGAGCCCGTCTGGAAGCAGCGGGCGGTCGAGCGGTCGATCAAGACCGCACGGTTGCGGGCCGCCCAGCGCGTTCAGCGCTTCCTGGACGCGGCCCAGGCCATCATCATCGAAAAGGGCAGCACCGACTTCACCGTCCAAGAGGTCGTCGAGCGCTCCCGGCAGTCGCTGCGCAGCTTCTACCTGCAGTTCAACGGCAAACACGAGTTGCTGCTGGCACTCTTCGAAGACGCCTTGGTGCGCACGTCCGACCAGATCCGCGCCGCCACCGACGGCCAGACCAAACCGCTGGAGCGGCTGAAAGTGGCGATCGAGCTGCTCTTCGAGCTGTCTCGACCAGACCCGTCGGCCAAGCGACCACTGTTCACCGACTTCGCGCCGCGCCTGCTGGTGTCACACCCCACCGAGGTGCGGGTGGCCTTCACCCCGCTGTTGACACTGCTCACCGAACTGATGGAGGCCGCCGACGCGGCCGGCGAGCTGCGCAAGGGCGTCAACGCCCGGCGTATGGCGGCCATGATCATGCAGACCGTCATGTTCGTGGCGCAGTCCAGTGCCGAGTCCGACGATCCGGCGGCCCACCCCATCAGCGCCGATGAAGTCTGGGACTTCTGCGCGCACGGCCTGGCCAAGTAGTCCCCCGCTTTTCTGCGCGAGCGTGCGCGTTTGCACGCGACACGCCGCGAAGAAGTGACATTCTGCGCACCCTCGCGCGCCTAGCGCAACGACCCCCAGCCCCGGACCGTCCATTCGGGCTTCCCTAGCCGTAGGCACGTATGCTCTAATCGAGAATGTGATTTCCATTTTGTGTGAGCCCGCCGCCCGGGTCGGTGTCGCCGATGCGTAAGGCCCTCGCTCCCGACGTCACCAACTGGCCCGACGAGAACGTGGCGCTGATCGGCAGCCAGTGCGCGGATTGCCAGGCGACGGTGTGGCCGCGCCAGGATCACTGCCCGCGATGCAGCGGCCCGCAGATGCAGGATCTGTTGCTGCCGCGCCAGGGCACCTTGGAAGCCTGGACCACGCAGGGCTTCGTCCCGAAGCTGCCCTACGCCGGCGGCGAGACCGCCGAGGGCTTCACCCCCTACGGGGTCGGGCTGGTCCGACTCGGCGATGTCGTCCAGGTCGAGGCTCGCCTGACCGAATCCGACCCCGCCAAGCTGAAATTCGGCATGCCCGTCGAACTGACCATGGTGCCGTTCTATGTCGAGGACGACGGGACCGAGATTCTCACCTGGGCATTCCAGCCCGTCTAAGGAGACCTGGAACATGACGGTAGCGAACAACGACGTCGCGATCATCGGTGTCGGGCTGCACCCCTTCGGCCGATTCGACAAGTCCGCAATGCAGATGGGCGCCGAGGCCATCCACCTGGCCCTGGCCGACGCCGGGGCGCAGTGGAAGGACATCCAATTCGGAGTCGGCGGCAGCTATGAGATCTCCAACCCCGACGCGGTGACACGACTGGTCGGCCTGACCGGCATCCCGTTCACCAACGTGTTCAACGCCTGCGCCACCGCGGCCACCGCCACCCAGGTCTGCGCCGACAACATCCGCTCCGGCAAGTACGACATCGGCATCGCGATCGGCATGGACAAGCACCCGCGCGGCGCGTTCACCGACGACCCGGCCAAGCTGGCGCTGCCGGCCTGGTACGCCGAGAACGGCCAGTTCGTCACCACCAAGTTCTTCGGCATGAAGGCCAACCGCTACCTGCACGACCACGGCATCTCGGCGCGCACGCTGGCCAAGGTCGCCGCCAAGAACTTCCGTAACGGTGCGTTGAACCCCAACGCATTTCGGCGCAAGCCGATGTCCGAGGACGCCATCCTGGACTCGGCAGTGCTGAACTATCCCCTCACCCAGTACATGTTCTGCGCCCCCGACGAAGGTGCGGCCGCGGTGGTCATGTGCCGCGCCGACATCGCACACCGCTTCAGCGGGAAGCCGGTCTATCTGCAGGCCACCGAGATCCGCACCCGCACTTACGGCGCCTACGAGGTGCATGGGACCTCGGCTCCGATAGAAGAGGACGTGGCGCCGACGGTCTACGCCGCCCGCGCCGCGTTCGAGAAGGCCGGCGTGACGCCGGAAGACGTCGATGTGGTCCAGTTGCAGGACACCGATGCCGGCGCCGAGGTCATCCACATGGCCGAGTGCGGCTTCTGCGCCGATGGCGACCAGGAGAAGCTGCTCGCCGACGGGGCGACCGAGATCAGCGGGTCACTACCGGTCAACACCGACGGCGGACTGATCGCCAACGGCGAACCGATCGGCGCCTCGGGCCTGCGCCAGCTGCACGAACTGGTGCTGCAGCTGCGCGGCCAGGCCGGTGAGCGCCAGGTGCCCGGGGGCCCGAAGGTGGGGTTCGCCCAGGTTTACGGCGCGCCGGGCACGGCGTCGGCCTCGATCGTCACGGTCTGAGCCAGGCCCCTTCGCGGGAGTCCGCGCACGCCTGCGGCCAGATATCGACCTTTCGAACCACCTCGATCTGTACTACCTTCCGTAGTAGGTGAGGCGTCCTGATCATTACGGGAGGTGGATGGCGTGGCGACAACGGACATTGCCGCAAAGTACTCACCGTCGATGTCGCGGTTCTACGACAAAATCGTTGCCGACGCGGTGCTCACGGCCGTATCACCGCTGGTGAGCCGCGTCCGGAATGCGGTCGTCGATGGCAGTTCCGTTCTCGAAATCGGCTGCGGTGGAGGACAGTTCGCCCTTGCGCTGATTGAACAGCATCCGGGTATCAGCGTCACCGGCGTCGATCTGTCTGCTGAGCAGGTCGCCCGAGCAACCGCCCGAGCCAAAGCCCTACCTTCCAAGGACTCGCAGCGAGTTCGTTTTCAGATGGCCTCCGCATCGGATATTCCCTTCCCCGAAGGCAGCTTTGAATCAGTTGTCAGCATTGCGTCGATCAAGCACTGGCCCGAACGCGACAAGGGCATCAACGAGATGGTCCGCGTTCTGAAGAATGGCGGGCTACTTCTCATCGCCGAAGTTGACCGGGGGTGCCATCTTGATGATGCGAGAAGGTTCGTACGCGACGTTCATCTGCCGGCACCGATGCGCCTGCCGTATCTATGGATGTTTCGGACCTACGTTGCCGGTCAAGGACTCGACCTCGATGAGGCGCGCACGGCCATCGCCGGCCAACCCCTCGTCGATGCCGCCGTGCACCGGATCCCCGGAACACCATTCCTCCTGATGAGCGGGGCGAAGCGGGACACAGCCACGATCTGAAACGGTCTCAGTTCACCTGTCGAAGGCCAGCTGACCCGGGACGTGTCTCGCAACTGAGGTTGCCGAAACCGCGCAGCTGCCCGGCGGGTCAGTCCTCCAGCATCGGCGGCGGCCGGTAGGCCGGCTGGTAGCCCGCGATCCGGATCGGGCTGCCGATCAGCCGGAACTCCCCTGCGGTGACGATCATTTCGGGATGTTCCTTCAACGCCTCGGGCAGTGTGCGAACCGCGGCCGCCGGAATGCCCAGGGGACGCAGCCGCGCCTCCCAGCCGGCCGCGGTGTCGCCGGCAAGCGCGGCGGTGACCACCGCGAGCACCTCGTCACGGCGGACGGCGCGCTCGGCCATCGTCGTGAAACCGTCGATACCCGCTTCGGTGGCGAACGACTTCCAGAACCCATCATGGGTGACGAACAACGCCAGATATCCCTGTGCGGTCGGGAATAACTGTGCCGGAACGTAATACGAATGCGCGCCGTGCGGATGCCGTTGGGGTTCGACCCCGTCGTTGAGGTAGGCCGAGGCACGGTAGTTCAGTTGCGACAGCATCACATCCAGCAATGACACCTCCACCTGCCCGCCACGACCGCTGACGATCTGCGCCAGCAGGCCCAACGCCGCCGTCAGCCCGGTGGAGTTGTCCGCCGAGGAGTAGCCCGGCAGGGTCGGCGGCGCATCCGGGTCCCCGGTCATCGCGGCGATCCCGGTGGCTGCCTGAATCACGTAGTCGAAGGCCGGTTCGTCACCGCCGTCCAGGCCGAAACCGGTCAGCGCGACGCAGACGATCCGCGAATTGAAGCGTGACAGGGCGTCATAGGTCAGCCCCAGTCGCTTGATCACCGAGGGCTTCATATTCACCAGCAGCGCATGGGAATCGGCAACAAGCTCGCCCAACGCGGCCTGTCCGGCCTCCGATGCCAGATCCAGCTGGACGCTGGTCTTGTTGCGGTTGAGGCTGGCGAAGTAGCTCGGGCCCACCTGCCGGGAGATCTCCCCGCCCGGCGGCTCGATCTTGATGACCTCGGCGCCGAGGTCGGCCAGCAGCATGGTGGCGTACGGGCCGGCCAGCATCACCCCCACTTCGAGGATGCGGATCCCCGCGAGCGGTCCGCTCACCTAAACCGCCTTGACGAGTTCGGCGATCACCTCGCGGGTGCGGTACTTGGAGGCGATCAGTTCGTCGCGGTTGTCCCCGATCGGCAGCAGCCGCACCGACAGATCGGTCACCCCGGCGTCGGCGAACTGCTTGAACCGCTTCAGGATCGATTCCTCGTCGCCGGCTGCGCACAGGTCGCCGACATTACGGGCCGAACCGCGGTCCAGCAGCCGCTGATAGTTGGGCGAAGTCTCCGCCTCGGCCAGGATCCGGTTGGCGCGTTCCTTGGCGGCCTCGATCTCGGAGTTGGCGCACAGGGTGACCGGGATGCCGGCGACAATGCGCGGCTGCGGCTTGCCCGCATCGGCCGCGGCCTTGTTGATCTTGGGCGCGATGTGCTCGGCGATCGCCTTCTCATCGGCCATCCACAGCGACGTGCCATCGGCATGCTCGCCGGCGATCTGCAACATCACCGGGCCCAGCGCGGCCACCAGCACCGGCATCTTGGTGTCGGCACCGAGCGCGGTCGGGCTGTGCACGGTGAAGTGGTCGTTCTCGACGTCCACCGGTCCCGGGCCGGCGACGGCCGCATTCAGCACCTGCAGGTAGTCCCGGGTGTAAGCGGCCGGTTTGTCATAGGGCAGGCCGAGCATGTCCCGGATGATCCAGTGGTGCGAGGGCCCGACGCCCAACGCCAGCCGGCCGCCAGAGATGGCGTGCACCGAAAGTGCTTGACGAGCAAGTGCAATCGGGTGCTGAGCCTGCAAAGGCACCACGGCGGTGCCGAGCTCGATGCGGGTGCTGTGCGAGGCCATCAGCGCCACCATGGTCAGCAGGTCGAAATCATCGGGTACCTGCGGCATCCACGCGGTGGACAGCCCCGCCGAATCAGCCCATTCGATATCAGAGATCAGTTTGGCGACCTTGCGCGCCATATCGCCGCGTTCGGCGCCGATCATCACCCCAAGTCGCATGCCTACAACGCCTCCGCCTTCGAAACCACCTCGCGCACCCCGGTCACCAGATCGTCCAGCGATGTTCCGGTGGGAAACACCGCCGCCGCACCGGCTTCCAGCAGCTTGGGTACGTCGCCCTGCGGGATGGTGCCGCCGACCACAACGGCGATGTCCCCGCCGTCCGCGGCACGCAACGCCTCGACGATGCGGGCCGTCAGCGCGACGTGCGCACCGGACAGGATGCTCAAGCCCACCACCGCGACGTCCTCCTGCAGGGCGACCGCGACGATGTCCTCGACCTTTTGCCGGATGCCGGTGTAGATGACCTCGAAGCCGGCGTCACGCAGGGTGCGGGCGACGATCTTGGCCCCGCGATCGTGGCCGTCGAGACCGGGTTTGGCGACCAGGACCCGGGCCGGGACGGCTGCGGAGGGAGAAAGCGACGAAGTCATCAGTACACCACCGGTTGCTGGAATTCGCCCCAGACGTCCTTGAGCGCCGAGACCATCTCGCCGACCGTGCAGTAGGCGTTGGCGCAGTCGATCAGGGGATGCATGAGGTTGACGTCGCCCTCGGCCGCACGCGCCAGCGCTGCGAGCTTGGCGGCGACGTCATCCGCGTTGCGCTCGGCCTTGACCCGCGCCAGCCGCTTGAGCTGGACGTCGCGGCCTTCGGCGTCCAGCTCGTAGGTGGCGATCTCCGGTGCCGGCTCATCGGATGTGAACTTGTTGACGCCGACGACCGGCCTTGTGCCCGACTCGATCTCGTGGTGGATCTTGAACGCCTCGTCGGCGATCAGGCCCTGCAGGTAGCCGTCTTCGATGGCACGGACCATGCCGCCGTGGTTCTCCAGGTCGGCCATGATCTCGATGATGCGTTCTTCGGTGGCGTCGGTGAGCGCCTCGACGAAGTAGGAGCCGCCGAGTGGATCGGCCACCCGGGCCACCCCGGTCTCGTAGGCCAGGATCTGTTGGGTGCGCAGGGCCAGCGTCGCGGATTCCTCGCTGGGCAGAGCGAACGGCTCGTCCCAGGCGGCGGTGAACATCGACTGGACCCCGCCGAGCACCGCGGCCATCGACTCATACGCCACCCGAACCAGGTTGTTCTGAGCCTGCGGGGCGAACAGTGACGCACCGCCGGCCACACAGCCGAAGCGGAACATCGACGCCTTGTCGGCCTGCGCGCCGTAGCGTTCCCGCACGATCGTGGCCCACCGGCGGCGGCCGGCCCGGTACTTCGCGATCTCCTCGAAGAAGTCGCCGTGGGTGTAGAAGAAGAACGAGACCTGCGGGGCGAACTGCTCGATACTCATCCGGCCGCGCTGCACGACGGTGTCGCAGTAAGTGACGCCGTCGGCCAGCGTGAACGCCATCTCCTGCACCGCGTTGGCGCCCGCATCACGAAAGTGCGCGCCGGCCACCGAGATCGCGTTGAACCGGGGCACTTCGGCGGCGCAGAATTCGATGGTGTCGGCGATCAGCCGCAGCGACGGTTCGGGCGGCCATATCCAGGTGCCGCGCGACGCGTACTCCTTGAGGATGTCGTTCTGGATGGTGCCGGTGAGCTTGGCCCGCGGCACCCCGGAACGTTCGGCGGCCGCCACGTAGAACGCCAGCAGGATGGCGGCGGTGCCGTTGATGGTGAAGCTGGTGCTGATCTTGTCCAGCGGGATGGAGTCGAACAGGATCTCGGCATCGGCCAGGGTGTCGACCGCGACGCCGACCCGGCCGACCTCCTCGCCGACCTCGGGGTCATCGGAGTCGTAGCCGCACTGGGTCGGCAGGTCCAGCGCCACCGACAGCCCGGTGCCGCCCTGGCTCAGCAGGTACTGGTAACGCCGGTTGGACTCCTCGGCGGTCCCGAAGCCGGAGTACTGACGGAAGGTCCACAGCCGTCCGCGGTAGCCGGACTCGAAGTTTCCGCGGGTGAAGGGATACGTGCCGGGCGCCGGCGGCTCTTCGCGCCGGTCGTCCGGGCCGTACACCGGTTTCAGCGGGATCCCTGAGGAGGTCTGCACTGGGTCGCTCATCGATGGATACGGTACTTGCAAAAAATGAGAATGCCAATACCACTACCGCGACGTGCGCGAATGCCGGTTGCTACCCGGCCAGGTTGAAGTTGCCGCTGGCCCCGTAGACCGACAGTGAGACCAACAACGTCACCGAGACGACGACGATCAGCGAGGTCCGCACCGCGTTGCCCACCGCGACACCGACCCCGGCCGGACCGCCGGCGGCGAAATAGCCGAAGTAGGTATGGATCAACAAGATGGTGATCGCCATCAAGAAGGCCTGCAGGAACGACCACAGCAGGTCGATGGGGTTGAGGAAGGTGCGGAAATAGTGGTCGTAGAGTCCGGCCGACTGCCCGAACAAGAAGACGGTGGTGAAGCGACTGGCCACGAACGACAGGATCACCGCGATGGCATACAGCGGAACGATCGCGACCAGCCCGGCGACGATGCGGGTGCTGACCAGGTAGGCGATCGGGCGGATGGCCATCGATTCCAGCGCGTCGATCTCCTCGTTGATGCGCATGGCCCCCAGCTGCGCGGTGACCCCGGCACCGAAGGTGGCGGCCAGGCCGATCCCGGCGACCACCGGCGCCGAGATCCGCACGTTGATGAACGCCGCCAGGAATCCGGTCAAAGCCTCGATGCCGATGTTGCCCAGCGAGCTGTATCCCTGCACCGCCAAGGTGCCGCCGGCCGCCAGTGTCAGGAAGCCGACGATCACCACGGTCCCGCCGATCATCGCCAGGGTCCCGGTGCCCATGCTGATCTCGGCGATCAGCCGGATGACCTCGCGGCGGTAATGCGCGAACGCGAACGGCGTGGTGGCGATCGCCTTGCCGTAGAACAGCGTGTGGTCGCCGATGCGCCCCATCGCGGCGATCGGTCGCCGCAGCTGCCGGGTGACACCGGGATAGACGGCCGCCAGGGCACGAAGCGCCACGGCTCAGCGCGCCGTCATCTTGATGCCGATCGCGGTGACCACCACGTTGACCACGAACAGCGACATGAACGCGTACACGACGGTCTCGTTCACCGCGTTGCCGACGGCCTTGGCGCCACCGCCGGAGATCGTCAGGCCGCGGTAGCAGGCGACCATTCCGGCGATCAATCCGAACAGCGCCGCCTTGACGCAGGAGATGACCAGTTCGGGCACCCCGGTCAGCAGGGTGATCCCGGCCGCGAATGCACCCGGGTTGACGTCTTGCACGAAGACCGAGAAGACGTAGCCGCCGAGAATGCCGATGATCACCACGAGACTGTTGAGCAGCAGCGCCACCAGCCCGGCGGCGAGCATCCGCGGCGTCACCAGCCGCTGCACCGGGTTGATGCCCAAGACCTCCATGGCGTCGATCTCTTCGCGAATCGTGCGTGACCCCAGGTCGGCACACATCGCGGTGGCACCGGCTCCGGCCACGATCAGCACCGTCACCATCGGTCCGACCTGGGTCACGGCACCGAACGCCGCGCCGGCCCCGGACAGGTCGGCAGCACCGAGCTCGCGCAGCAGGATGTTGAGAATGAAGCTGACCAGGACCGTGAACGGAATGGCCACCAGCAACGTCGGCGCCAGCGAGACGCGCGCGACGAACCAGGACTGCTCGATGAATTCCCGGGCCTGGAACGGACGTTTGAACAAGAACCTGACGGCGTCCACCGACATGGTGAAGAGCCCGCCGACCGCCTCCATCGGCCCCGCCAGGCGAACCATCGCCGATTCCGGGGACCAGCGGATCAGGTCCTTCATCCCCATGGGGCAGGCTCCTCCGAACGGGCGTTAACGATGCGTGTGGATACTATCCGATTGGCAGATTGTGCGATACCAGCTTCTAATTTTTGTGCACACCCATTCTCAATTTAGAGCATGGAATTCATCTATAATCGTCCGTCGATCCTCAGCTCGGGATGCACCCACGCCGGTGACCTGCGCTCTTTGAAGGCGCGGAACCCTTCGACGGCCTCCGGCGCACCGAGGCTGGTGTTCATCCCGATCCGGTCGAACAGGCCGAGGTAGGAATCCAGGCTGGACTTGACCACTGCACGGGCGGCCGGCGCGGTGCGGCAGCACTGCGCCAGCACGTCGCGCGCGGCATCAGCCAGTTCCTCGTGCGGAACCACACGTGCCACCATGCCCCAATCGAGGGCTTCCTGCGCGCCGAAGGTGCGGCCGGTGAACATCAGGTCGCGGGTTCGCACGGGCCCGATCACTCGCGCCAGCATCTGGCTGTAGTAGGTGTCGGCGATGCCGCGGAACAGCTCGGGCACCCGGAAGGTGGCCCGGTCGCTGACCACGGCCACGTCACTGCAGAGCGCGATCTGTAGCCCGCCGCCCTGACACAGCCCGTTGACCGCGGAGACCACCGGCTTGACCGAACTGCGCAGGGTGTCGAACGGGGTGATGTCCATGCCCAGCGCGGCCCCGAACGTGAGCCAGTCATCTGCGCCTCCGCCGCCCATGTCCCCGCCGGGGGCGAATACGTCTGCGGTGCCGGTGATCAACAACCCGGCCAGCTCCGGATCCTGATTGACCCGGCCCACCGCATAGCGCAGGCCGAAGTACATGGCCGGCGTCATCGCATTGCGGGCCTCGGGGCGATCCAGGGTGCAGACCGCGATCGGACCCTCACGCCGAAACGTCAGGTACGGCGTTCCCAGCCAGTCCCCCTCTGGCGGTCGCGGCCCCTGCGCGTGAGCATCCATCAGACCCCCACCTCTCCTTCTTCGGCGCGGACGATCAAGGCTCAGCCGGCCAGCTCGCCCACCAGCTCCAGCGTGCCCAGATCGCGGATGGCCTGGCACCCGCGGCGCAGCATCGTGACGAACATGTCGTCGCCGCGGTCGGTGTCGGTTGCGAACACCAACCCGAGCGCGCAGATCAGCGGCACCTGCAGCGCGCCGAACCGGTAGTCCTGCCAACAGGTTTCCCAGTCATAATCGCTGACGCCGTGGCCCAGCAGCGCGCTGTGATAGGCGGTGACCAGGTCGGCTTCGATTGCTTTGCGCAGCTCGGGCGCCAAGCTGGTGCCGGTGAAGAACGCCAGGTCGCGGGCCGGCAGTCCAACACCCAGCGTCTGCCAATCGACCACCCAGATGTGGTCGCCGTCGGGACTGAACAGCATGTTGTCCAGCCGGTAGTCGCCGTGGATCAACGCGAACCGGCCCAGCGGCGCCGACACCCACGGGGTGATCAGGTCCAGCGCAGCGGTCAACGTCGCGCAGTCGGCGTCGCCGAGCTGGGCGCCAAGGCGCTCAACGGTGGTCTCGGCGCACATCCGGGCGATGTCACCCATGCCCTTGGCGCCGGCCTCGTCCAGCTGGGTCATGGCCAGGCCGGGGAAGGTCAGCCAGCGCTGGTCGCACCAGGTGGGCGCGTGCAGCCCGGCCAGGGCGGTCACCGCCAGCCGGGCCTGGCCCTCACCGCACCCCGCGATCTGATCGCCCTGTACCGCGGGCGCCCGATCGGAGAGCAGCAGGGCGTACTCGGTTGCGTCATTGGTGATTTCGCAGTGGAAGCACTGCGGTATCGGAATCTTGACGCCGTCGGCCACCTCACCGTAGAAGGCGCACTCGCTGCGATAGCCCAGGACCACGCGATCGCGGACGGCGTCGTCGCCGGCCGGCAGCTTGATCACGAAGCTGGCCGGCAGGTCGGCCGGGTTGTCGGCATAGCGAGCCGCCACCCGATAGGTGGCCCCCGTCTGGCCGGTGCCGACCGGGGTGACGTCGACCGCGGCCACCTCGACGGGCTCGCCCCGGGCGCTCAACACGGCCGACAGCCACTGGCTGGTCACGTCGTGCGGATGCCGGGGTATCGACGTCTGCGTGGTCACCGGGCACGCTCCCGCGCAAGGGAACTCATAGCCGAAGTCTCTCCGGACAGCCGCTTCCAGCCATGCCGCGAGACGTTACAGTAAGAATTTCAGTATGGTCAACGAAAGAGGACGCCGCAGATGACGAACGCCCCGGACTGGCAGGAGACACTGGAGGATCTGGATCGACGGCGCCAGCACACGTGGGCCATGGGCGGCCCCGAGCGGGTGGCCAAACATCGCGGCAAGGGCAAGCTCGACGCGCGCGCCCGGATCGGGCACCTGCTGGACCCGGGCAGCTTCCGCGAACTGGGCACCATGGTGGGCGGGCAGATCGCCGCCGACGGCATCGTGGTCGGCTCGGGGCTGATCAACGGCTCCCCGGTGATGGTGGGCGCCGAGGATTTCACCACGCTGGCGGGCAGCATCGGCCCCGGCGGCAACGCCAAGCGCTACCGGATCGCCGAGCTGGCGCTGCGCGACAAGATCCCGCTGGTAATGCTGTTGGAGGGCGCCGGATTCCGCCCCACCGGTGAGCATTACGGGCGCACCCCGACCGACCTGCTGGCCCAGGCGCAATGCTCGGGCAAGGTACCGACCGTCGCCGCGATAATGGGTCCCTCGGCCGGGCATGGCGCGCTGGTCGGCCCGGTCTGCGACTTCCGGATCATGAGCCCGCACGGCGCGATCTTCACCGCCGGCCCGCCGGTGGTCAAGGAGTCCACCGGCGAAGACATCTCCAAGGAGGACCTGGGCGGTCCCGAGGTCGCGCTGAACAGCGGTGTGGTGCACAACTTCGGCGCCGACGACGAGACGGTGCTCGACGACATCCGCCGGTATCTGTCCTACTTCCCGTCCAGTGCATGGTCCTACCCCACGGCGCTGCCGTCGGACCCAGCCGCGCAATCGCGGACTACTCCCGAGCTGCTCGACATCGTGTCACGGGACAACCGTCGGGTCTACGACATGCGGTCGGTGCTCGACGTCATCTTCGACCGGCCCGACTGGTTCGAAGTGCAGCCGCGGTTCGGTAGGGCGATCATCTGCGCGCTGGCCCATCTGGGTGGCCACCCGGTGGCCGTGGTGGCCAACCAGCCGCAGGTGCTGGCCGGCTCGATCGACACCGACGCCGCGGACAAGGCGGCGCACTTCATCATGGTGGCCGATTCGTTCCACCTGCCGATCGTGTTCTTGGCCGACAATCCCGGCATGCTGCCGGGCAGCCGCTCCGAGCGTGCCGGGGTGTTGCGGGCCGGTGCCCGGATGTTCGCTGCACAGACCGCGGCCAGCACGCTCAAGCTTCATCTGACGCTGCGCAAGGCCTATGGCTTCGGTTCCATGGTGATGTCGCTGCTGGGGTTCGATGCTCAGGTGGCGACGTTCGCCTATCCCGGGGCGACGATGGGGGCGATGAGCGCGGCCGCGCTCAGCTCGGCCACCCACGCCGGGGAGGATCTGTCCGCCAAGCTGCGTGAGACCGAACTGCAGGCGTCGTATCACTCCGCCCAGCAGCTCGGCTTCGACGAGCTCATCGATCCCCGCGAGACCCGCGATGCGCTGCTGTGTGCCCTGCAGCGCGGGCTACGTAGCCGCCAGGCCGCCGCCGAGCCGGTGACCCGAACCGTCATCATGCCCTGATGAGCACTCTGCGCGAGGCGCTGCTGGGCGGCTGGGAGCTGTCGTCATTCCATTCGGTCGACGCCGACACCGGCGCGGTGTCACACCCGTTGGGTACGGCGCCGCGCGGTCTGATCCTCTACACCGCCGACGGGTATATGTCCGCGCAGCTGACCGGCAGCGCGGACGCCGTGCTGCCCGCCTACATCGCCTACGGTGGCCGATTCCGCGTCGACGAGGACACCGCGACCGTGCATCACGAAGTCAGCGTCTCGATGCTGCCGGAGCTGCTGGCGAGCCCGCAACTGCGGCAGGCACGCGTGGACGGCGACCGGCTGACGCTGTCGGCGACGACCACCAACGATGGTGTGACGACGCTCAACACCTTGGTCTGGGTCAGACGTCGATGATGACCTTGCCGATCGCTTTGCGGTCGGCGACGTAGCGCAGCGCGGTTGCGGTCTGCGCGAGCGGGAAGCGGGCGCCGATGTAAGGGCTGACCTTGCCGTCGGCGAACAGCCGGTTCAGTTCGACGAGGTCACGCTCGTTCTCCGCCGGAAAGTCGGTGGCGAACGTCCGGATCTCCATGCCCTGCACCGTGATGCCCTTGAGCATCACCAGATTCAGCGGAATCGCCGGAATCGAGCCGGCGGCGTAGCCCAAGGTGATGAACCGTCCGCCGCGGGCCAGGCTGCGCAACGCCGGCTCGGCGTAGGAACCGCCGACCGGGTCGAGCACGGCCTGCGCGCCGTCGCCGGTGATTTCGCGGATCCGCGTCTTCAGGTCCTCCCGGTCGTAGTCGACCGTCGCGGCAGCACCGCGCTGACGACACACCTCTAGCTTCTCCGGGCTGGAGGCCGCGGCAAGCACCTTCGCACCCATCGCCACTGCCAGGTCGACGGCGGCCAGCCCGACTCCGCCGGCCGCGCCCAGCACCACCACCCAATCGCCTTCTGCCCCTTGGGCAACCGAGCGCAGTGCGTGATACGCCGTGCGATAGGTGACGCCGAATCCGGCCGCGGCCGCGTAGTCGATGCCGTCGGGAATGGCACTCACCGCTGCCGCGGGCACCAGCGCCTGCTCGGCGAAGCCACCCACGAATGAGGCGCCGGCCACCCGGTCGCCGACAGCGAACGGCACCCCGTCACCGACTGCGATCACGTCACCGGCCAGCTCGCTGCCGGGCGTGAACGGCGCCGGGATCTTCAGCTGATACTTGCCGTCGATCAGCAGCACGTCGGGGAAGTTGACCGCCGCGGCCCGCACCCGGACCACCAGCGTGCCGGGGGCGGGCGTCGGGTCGGGCAGCTCCTTGAGCACCAGATCTTCGGGCGGACCGTACTGCTCGCAGACGATCGCGCGCATCAGGCGGCCCCCAGCCCGCGAAGGCAGAACGACACCAGGTGATCCACATCGGCCCGCTTCGGCCGCCGGCCGCTATTGAGGTAGCCACGCATGGTCGACAAGGTAGCGCCAAAGACCAGATCGGCATCCCGGCGGGGGTCGTCGCCGCCGAGCGCACTGATCGGGGCGGTGAGCAGATCCCGCAGCGGGGCCAGGATGTCCTCATCGGAGCGCGGCCGGTCGGCACTGACCGCCAGCTGGGTGCTTGCGGCGCGGCTCAGGCTCAGCAGGTGCGGGTCGGAGAGCTGCGCCAGCGCGCCCCGGATCCAGCTCGCGACCTTGGCTTGCGGCGTGGGTTCCTTGGCCAGTTGATGCTCCAGGTAGGACACCACGAGTGCGACGCCGCGCTCCATCACCGCCAGGATCACGTCGTCCTTGCCGGCGAAGTAGCGGTAGAACGCCTTGTTCGACGAGCCCGCCTCGGCGACGATGTCGCATACCCGGGGCGGCTCGGGCGCCGTGCGTTCCAAGACCGTTACCGCTGCGGCCAGGATCCGCTCCACCTCGGCGGTGGCCTCGCGCTGGCGGTCGTCGAGCGCACGGTGCACCGCGGCGTCGACACGTGTGGTCATGGCACCGCCGGGATCCGGTCAATCAGGTCGCCGTACTTCGCGCGGGCGGCCTCGATGCGGTTGTCCAGGAACTCGCTGGGCCACTCCGGGTCCTCGGCGTCGTAGTCCTTGAGCAGCAACCGGGCCAAGTTCACCTTGTGCGCCTCGGTGGGGCCGTCGGCCAGGCCCAGGGCCACCCCGCCAAGGAGCACACTGGTCAGCGGTAACTGTTCGGTCAGACCCATCGCACCGTGCACCTGGATGGCGCGCAATCCGATGGACTTGAGCACCTGCGACGCCAGGATCTTGCAGACCCCGATCTCGGCACGGGCCGTCTTCTCGTCTCCGGAGTCGATCAGCCAAGCCGCGTGCAGCACCGTGAGCCGGAACCCGAGCAGCTCGGCGTAGGAGTCGGCGATGAACGCCTGCACCAGCTGCTTGTCGGCCAACGAACTGCCCTGGGTGAAGCGACTTTTGGCGCGCCGGGCCATCATATCGATGGCACGTTGGGCCACCCCGATCGAGCGCATGGCGTGATGCAGCCGTCCGCCGGCCAGCCGGCTCTGCAGGATCAGGAAGCCTTGACCAGGTTCGCCCAGGATCGCGTCGGCCGGGACCCGCACATTGTCGTAGCGCACCAGCGAGTGCCCGGCTTCGTGGGGATGCGACCCCACCAGGTGATGGGTGGCTTCGACGACCAGCCCCGGGGTGCCAGCGGGGATCAAGAACGTCGAGGCACCGCGGTGCACCGGCACATCTGGGTCCGTGATTGCCACCACGATGAAGAACGACGCCACCGAGGCATTGGAGGAGAAGTACTTGCGCCCGGTGATCACCCAGTCGTCACCGTCGCGGACGGCCCTGGTGGTGAACACCCGCGGGTCGGCGCCGCCCTGCGGTTCGGTCATGGAGAAGCAGGAGAAGATCTCCCCCGACAGCAACCCGGTCAGATAGCTGTCCTTCTGCTCTGTCGTGCCGAACCGGGCCAGGATCTCGGCGTTGCCGGTGTCGGGGGCCTGGGTACCGAACACGATCGGCGCCCAGCTGGAGCGGCCCAGGATCTCGTTGATCAGGGTCAGCCTGACCGCCCCGAATCCCTGGCCGCCCAACTCCGGCCCCAGATGTGGTGCCCACAAGCCCTGTTCGCGTACCCGGTCCTTGAGCGGGTCGACGATCCGGCGACGTTCGTCGGTCAGCGGTAGGTA
The DNA here is from genome assembly GCF_045310815.1 of Mycobacterium sp. SMC-19. Classification (NCBI taxonomy): domain Bacteria; kingdom Bacillati; phylum Actinomycetota; class Actinomycetes; order Mycobacteriales; family Mycobacteriaceae; genus Mycobacterium; species Mycobacterium sp. SMC-19. Next base: position 502,923 of record NZ_JBJIAM010000001.1, read on the forward strand.
TTCGCAGCCGGGAAACAGCACCTCCAGCGGCTCCACCTCGTCGTGTACGAACGCCCGGATCCAGTCGAGCTTCGCCTCGAACTCGGGTTCAGTGGAGAAGTCCCACGCCATTTTTCGCTCCTATCACGGTAGGTCAGATACTGCCGCCGTCGGCCCGCACGATCGATCCGGTGGTGAAGCTTGAGGCGTCCGACATCAAAAAGAGTGCCGCGCCGACGATCTCCGGTGGATTGCCGGCGCGCTGCAATGCGGCGGCACCGAACGGGTTGTCGTTTTCTCCGAAGTTCCATGCCTTGGAGATATCGGTGAGGAACGGCCCGGGCATCAAGGTGTTGACGCGCACCGTGGGGCCGTATGCCTGGGCCAGCGCTTCGGTCATGACGTTGAGTCCGGCCTTGGACGCGGCGTAGGGGATGAACGACGGATGGGGGCGCAGCGATCCGTGGGTGCTGACGTTGATGATCGAGCCACGGCCCGCGGTCACCATCCGTTCACCGATCAACGCCGACAACCGAAATGGGCCTTTGAGGTTGAGGTTGACCACGGCGTCGAACATCTTCTCGGTGACGTCGGTCTGCTTACCGTAGACCGGCGACATACCCGCGTTGTTGACCAGTACGTCGACCCGGCCGAACCGCTCGTAGGCCGCGTCGACCAAGCCGTCGAGCTGATCCCAGCGCCCGACGTGCACCGCATGCGGCAGGGCAGAGCGTCCGGTCTCCGCCTCGATCTCGGCCGCGGTTGCCTGGCAGGCCTCGAGTTTGCGGCTGGCGATCACCACATCGGCGCCGCAGCGGGCGGCCGCCAGCGCCATCTCACGTCCCAGGCCGCGGCTGCCGCCGGTGACCAGCACGACCCGATCGGTCAGGTCGAAGAGCGAATCCGCGTAACCCATGTCAGCCTCGCTTGCCCGGCAGAGAACGGGCGAGTTCGGCTGCGGCGCTGATCAACTGCGGGATCATCGGCCCCATGGCAGCGGCGATCTTCGGATCGACGCGGTCACCGGTGACCGAAGCGGCGTAGGTCTTCTCCAGCACGATTCCCAACTTCCAATTGGCCAGCACCAGGTAATAGTCGATGTTCTCGGTGGACAGTCCGCTGACCTGCTCGTAGCGTTCCAGCAACTCCGATCGGGTCGGCATACCCGCAAGGTCGGCGTAATACCCTTGGGTGCGTGGGTTTTCGCCGTCGTAGCCGAGCAGAGCCCAGGCCAGGTCCAGCAGTGGATCGCCGATGGTCGTCATCTCCCAGTCGATGATCGCGACCAGTTTCGCGGGCGCGCCGTGGGCGTACATCACATTGGCGAACTGATAGTCGCCGTGCATGATTCCCGGCGTGTAGTGCGCCGGCCGGTTACGGCGAAGCCAGTCGGCGGCCTCGTCCAGGCCCGGCAGGTCCCGCACCCGATAGCTGTCCAGAAAGGCCAGCCAGCGGTCCACCTGGCGCTCATGGAAGCCCTCCGGGCGCCCGAAACCGTCGAGTCCCTGCGCGCGCCAGTCCACCCGACCAAGTCGGGCGGCGCCCTCAACCAGCTCGAAGGCCAGGCCACGGCGAGTACTCAGATCGGCGTCGAATGGCACGGGCCAGGCGTTGCCGGTCGAGTTCCAGCCGTCCACCTCGGCCATCACGTAGAACGGTGCGCCGAGCAGCTCGCCGCTGTCGTCGGCGGCGATCAACTGCGCGTGCGGGACGTCCGTGCCCGACAGCGCCCGTACCAGCCGGATCTCGCGCCGCAATCCATCGATGCGGGCGGAATCCGCCCGGGCGCCGGGCATCCGCAGCACCATCGTGGCCTCGCCCCGGCGCACCCGGTACAGCGTGTTCTGCGAGCCGCCGCTGAGCGGTTCCAACACTGCTTGTTCGCCCTGACCAGGAGTATCGGGGGCACCATGGGCGTCGAGCCATCGCGCCAATAGGGCGCTGTCGAGCAGTGCCGCCTGTCCCTGCGCCATCGCATGCACCTCGCAATCTCTAGATGGAGAATAGCGTTCTCCACGCGACAGCACCAGACCACGTTTGAAATTGCACCCGGGGTCGTGGATCGACGAAATCTACAGCCCTGGAGGCAATCTCAACGATTGACCGGTAATGGTGGTGCTTGTGGGGCAATCCGATCCCCAGTGACCTGCGTCAGGTAAGCACCTCGGAGATCGGGGCACCCGCGGCGATCTTGGCGCGCGCACCCATCACCTTGCCGGGCCGGCCCGCTCCCACCACACCGGCGAGCACACCGTTGCGCTCGTAGTAGGCCAGGAACTTGTGGCCGTCGTCCTCGACCAGGTGAACGGTGTCGGTGGCCTCCGGCTCGCCCAGGCACTGAATCTTCACGTCGTACTGGTCGCTCCAGAAGTACGCCGGCACCGCCACGTCATGCAGCGACTCCCGGCCGAGCATGGTCGGGACCATCGTGCGGACCTGGGTGACGACATTGCTCCAGTGCTCGACGCGTACCTGGTGCCCGTCGCGACCCCGCCAGAACGCCACGTCGCCGACGGCCCACACGTTCGGCGCACTGGTGCGCCCGGTCGCGTCGCACAGCACCCCGTTGTCGACGTCGACGCCGCAACCGTCCAGCCACTCGGTCGCCGGCCGCGAACCGACTCCGAGCACCACCACGTCGGCGGCCAGCTCGGTGCCGTCGGTGAGCACCACGGTCTCGACGCGGCCCGTGCCGCGCACCTCGGCGACACCGACACCGCTGCGGACATCGACGCCGTTGGTCCGGTGCAGCCGCGCCACCAGTTCGCCGATCTGCTCACCGAGCACCGCCGCGAGCGGGGTGGGCTGCGGCTCGACCAGCACGACGTCCACGCCCAGCTTGCGCAGGCTGGCCGCCGCCTCACAACCGATGAACCCGGCGCCGATCACCACGGCGCGGCTGGCGCCGGCCGCGTCCTCGCGCAGCGCCAGGCTGTCCTCGAACGACCGGACCACCCGAATGCCGTCCAGGTCGCCGAAGCTCGGGATACGCCGCGGCACCAGACCGGTGGCGATCACGAGCTGGTCGTAGCCCAGCACACTGCCGTCTGCCAGCGTCACCGATTGCGCCGCGGTGTCCACGCTGCGCGCGCCGCAGGCCAACCGCAGGCTGATGTCGTGGGACGTGTAGAACTCCGGCGGCTCCAGCGTGGTGTCGTCGCGCTCGCCGCGCAGCACCTCTTTGGTCAACGGCGGCCGGTCATACGGCGGGCGAGTCTCGTCGGAGACGATGGTGATCGGCCCCGCGTATTCTTCGCGCCGCAATTCCTCGGCCGTGCGCACGGCCGCCAAGCCGCCGCCGACGATAACGATCCCGTTGTCGGGCACCACGATCCCCCTGTTTCTCCCGGCCAGGGGCGATCAGTACTTGAGCGCGCCCTTGTCGACCTGGATCTGGACTCCCGTCAGGATTCCAGAGCCATCACCGGCCAACCAAACCACCACGTCGGAGACCTGGTCAGGGGTCATGAACGACTGCGGGTGCAGCGGCATCGGGGGGAAGGCGTGCAGGTAGTCGGGGCGTTCGGTGAAGATCTGCGCCATCACCTGCGGCTCGATCATCGGGGTGTCCACCGAGTAGGGGTGAATCGAGTTGACCCGAATCCGGTGCGCACCGACCTCCAGAGCCAGCGTGTTGGTCAGGCCCACCAGGGCATGCTTGCTCGCCGCGTAGTGGCCGTTGCCGGGGGTGGCCTTCAGCCCGGCCGACGAGCTGACGATCACGATCGAACCGCCGTTGTCAGCCTCGATCATCGCCGGCACCGCCGCCCGGATGGTGCGCCAGGTGCCGGTCAGGTTCACGTCGATGACGGTGTTCCACTGCTCGTCGGTGAGCTCCCAAAGCCGGCCCCAGCTCAGCACGCCGGCGTTGGCCACCACCACGTCGAGGCGACCGAACTGCTCGACGCCGTCGTCGACCAGCTGCCGCAGCGCCGCATCGTCACGGACGTCGACCGATCGGGCCAGCACCTTGCGGCCGTGGGACTCGACCGCACTGACCATCTCGGCGAATTCCTCGGGCGTGGCCGCCGGATAGGTGATGCAGTCCGACGCCGGGGCGCAGATGTCGGCGGCAATGATGTCGGCACCAGCGGCCGCCAGCCGGATCGCGTGCGAACGGCCCTGGCCGCGCGCCGCACCGGTGACAAAGGCCACCTTGCCCTGCAGATTGTGGTTCTGGCTCTCGCTCACTCGACGAGGCTAGCAGCTGCATATGGAACGTGTTCTAATTCGGCGCCTCAGAGGTCGGCGATGATCTGGGCACGCTTGCGTGCGTACTCTTCGTCGGTCACCGTTCCCGCCGCGTGCAGTGCCGACAACTCCTGCAACCGCTCACCGACGGATGGCTGCTCGGCGGCCGGTACCGCTGCCGGCTCACCTGCCGCCGACTCCTGCGCGACCGCGCGGCGCACCACCGCGCTGATCTGCTGGCGCAGTGCGGGGTTCGCCCGTACGTCCACCATCTGGTTCAGACCCACGCCGTGCGATTTGAGCAACTGCAGGATCTCCATCAGCGGGCCGGATCGCCCGCTCAGATCGTAGGTCTGGCCGTCTTCGGCAACGGTGAACTGCGCAGGCACCAGCCCGTTGACCAACGCGCTTCGTTCCCAGTCGATCAGGTGCTTGCCGCTGACCGGGTCGACTTGGACCACTAGCTTGCGGGCGGTGATGTTCCCCAATCGGCTGACGCTGGCGATGACCCGGTCTTCGCGATCCATCGGGGTCAGGCCCGGCCCGGTGATGTGCAACTGCAGTTTGACCAACGGCTGGTCGTTGATCCGTGTACCGGTCTCGGTGATGCCGTTGATCTGCGCGAGCCCCAATACCCCGTCGCGTTCCAGCAGGGCGGCATCGCTGGCCGATCTCGCCCCGAAATACGCCAGCGCAAGGGCCACCAGTACGTCGACCACGGTGATCGCGATACCGCTGTAGTACATCCACCGCGTCAGCTCGTACTCGCCGATGGCGTAGTAGACGATCAGGAAAATGGGCCCGACCAAGCCCCCGCACAACAGGACGAGCAACTGCGCCTTGACGTATCGCCACAACATCACGCGACCAGCGTCTAACACTCACCTGCCGAGCAGACGCAAAATCCCCCTTTTCCCGAAGGAAAAGGGGGACCTTACGACTGCTTGCGCAGGAACTACTTGATGATCTTGACGACCCGGCCGGCGCCGACGGTACGACCACCCTCACGGATGGCGAACCGCAGACCCTCGTCCATGGCGACAGGCTGGATCAGCTTGACGCTCATCTCGGTGTTGTCACCGGGCATGACCATCTCGGTGCCCTCGGGCAGGGTCACCACACCGGTCACGTCGGTGGTCCGGAAGTAGAACTGCGGACGGTAGTTGTTGAAGAACGGCGTGTGGCGGCCACCCTCGTCCTTGGACAGGATGTAGGCCTGACCCTCGAACTCGGTGTGCGGGGTGGTGGTGCCGGGCTTGACCACAACCTGGCCACGCTCGACGTCCTCACGCTTGATACCACGGATCAGCAGACCGACGTTGTCACCGGCCTGACCCTGGTCCAGCAGCTTGCGGAACATCTCCACACCGGTGACCGTGGTCTTGGTGGTCTCCGGACGGATGCCGACGATCTCGACTTCCTCGTTCACGTTGATCACGCCGCGCTCGACACGACCGGTGACCACGGTGCCACGACCGGTGATCGTGAAGACGTCCTCAACCGGCATCAGGAACGGCTTGTCGGTCTCGCGGACCGGGTCCGGAACGGACTCGTCGACGGCCTCCATCAGGTCCTCGACGGACTTGACCCACTTCTCGTCGCCCTCGAGCGCCTTGAGAGCCGACACCCGGACCACCGGGGCCTCCTCGTCGAACTCCTGGGCAGCCAGCAGCTCGCGGACCTCCATCTCGACGAGCTCGAGGAGTTCCTCGTCGTCGACCATGTCGGACTTGTTCAGCGCCACCAGGATGTAGGGCACACCGACCTGACGGGCCAGCAGCACGTGCTCGCGGGTCTGCGGCATCGGGCCGTCGGTGGCCGCGACCACCAGGATCGCGCCGTCCATCTGGGCGGCACCGGTGATCATGTTCTTGATGTAGTCAGCGTGGCCCGGCGCGTCAACGTGGGCGTAGTGCCGCTTCTCGGTCTGGTACTCCACGTGGGAGATGTTGATCGTGATACCGCGCTGGCGCTCCTCGGGAGCGTTGTCGATCTGGTCGAACGCACGCGACTCGTTCAGGGCCGGGTACTTGTCGTGCAGAACCTTGGTGATAGCCGCGGTCAGCGTGGTCTTGCCGTGGTCAACGTGACCGATGGTCCCGATGTTGACGTGCGGCTTCGTCCGCTCGAACTTCGCCTTCGCCACTTCTTGTCCTCCTGGACTTGTTGGTGCTGGGTTACAGCAGGTTTGATCTTTTTGGGTTTGTGCCACCGTAGCGGCACGGGCGGGCAGCTGGTTACTCGCCCGTTGCCTTCGCGATAATCTCCTTCGCCACCTGCGCCGGCACTTCGGCGTAGGAGTCGAACACCATGGAGTAGTTCGCCCGGCCCTGGGTCTTCGACCGCAGGTCTCCGACGTAGCCGAACATCTCCGACAGCGGCACCTGCGCCTTGACGACGCGCGCACCGCTGCGCTCCTCCATGGCCTGGATCTGACCACGGCGGGAGTTCAGGTCGCCGATCACATCGCCCATGTAGTCCTCGGGCGTGGTGACCTCAACGGCCATGATCGGTTCCAGGATCACCGGCTGCGCGGCAGCGGCAGCCTTCTTCAGCGCCTGCGAGCCGGCCACCTTGAAGGCCATCTCGGAGGAGTCGACGTCGTGGTACTGACCATCGGTCAGGGTGACCTTGATGTTGACCAGCGGGTAGCCGGCCAGCACGCCGTACTGCATGGCGTCCTGGGCCCCGGCGTCCACCGCGGGAATGTACTCGCGGGGCACGCGGCCGCCGGTGACCTTGTTCTCGAACTCGTAGGTCGCACCGTCTTCGCCGGTGAACGGTTCGATGTCGATGAGGACCTTCGCGAACTGGCCCGAGCCACCCGTCTGCTTCTTGTGGGTGTATTCGACCTTCTCGACCTTCTTGCGGATGGTCTCCTTGTAGGCCACCTGCGGCTTACCGACGTTGGCCTCGACCTTGAACTCGCGGCGCATGCGGTCCACCAGGATGTCCAGGTGCAGCTCGCCCATGCCGCCGATCACGGTCTGGCCGGTCTCCTGGTCCAGGTGCACCTTGAAGGTCGGGTCCTCTTCGGCCAGCTTCTGGATCGCCAGGCTCAGCTTCTCCTGGTCACTCTTGGTCTTGGGCTCGATGGCCACCTCGATGACCGGAGCCGGGAACGTCATCGACTCGAGCACGATCTGGTTGGCCGGGTCGCACAGGGTGTCGCCGGTGGTGGTGTCCTTGAGGCCGATCATCGCGTAGATGTGGCCGGCGAACGCCGAGTCGACCGGGTTCTCCTTGTTGGAGTGCATCTGGAACAGCTTGCCCAGCCGCTCCTTCTTGCCCTTGGTCGAGTTGACCACCTGCGTGCCCGACTCCACCTTGCCCGAGTACACCCGGACGTAGGTGAGCTTGCCGAAGAACGGGTGCACCGCGATCTTGAACGCCAGCGCCGAGAACGGCTCGTCGATGCTGGGCTTGCGGCTGATGACTTCGTCTTCCTTGCCGGGCACGTGGCCCTGCACCGACTCGACGTCCAGCGGCGACGGCAGGTAGTCGATCACCGCGTCCAGCATCGGCTGGACACCCTTGTTCTTGAACGCGCTGCCGCACAGCACCGGGTACAGCTCCGAAGAGACCGTCAGCTTGCGGATGCCGCCCTTGATCTCCTCGATCGAGAGCTCCTCGCCGCCGAGGTACTTCTCCAGCAGAGCCTCGTCGGTCTCGGCGACCGCCTCCAGCAGAGCGGTCCGGTACTCGTCGGCCTTGTCGGTCAGGTCGGCCGGGATCTCGATGGTCTCGTAGGTCTCACCGAGCTTGGTCTCGCCGCGCCACACCTTGGCGTTCATCTCGACCAGGTCGACGATGCCCTCGAAGTCGTTCTCCGCACCGATCGGCAGCTGAATCACCAGGGGACGAGCGCCGAGGCGCTCTTCGATGGTGCGCACGGTGAAGTAGAAGTCCGCACCGAGCTTGTCCATCTTGTTGACGAAGCAGATCCGGGGCACGTCGTACTTGTCGGCCTGCCGCCACACCTGCTCGGACTGCGGCTCCACGCCCTCCTTGCCGTCGAACACGGCAACGGCGCCATCAAGGACACGCAGGGAGCGCTCCACCTCGACGGTGAAGTCGACGTGGCCCGGGGTGTCGATGATGTTGATCTGGTTCTTGTTCCAGAAGCAGGTCACCGCGGCGGAGGTGATGGTGATGCCGCGCTCCTGCTCCTGCTCCATCCAGTCGGTCGTGGAGGCACCGTCGTGCGTCTCACCGATCTTGTAGTTGACGCCGGTGTAGTACAGGATCCGCTCGGTCGTCGTCGTCTTACCAGCATCGATGTGCGCCATGATGCCGATATTGCGGACCTTGTTCAGGTCAGTCAGCACATCCTGTGCCACAGCAGTCTTCCCACTCTTTCGGTTACTTCAATTGCTTGTTGTCGCAGGTGTGTCGGTTGGTTAGACCGACGTGGTCACCAGCGGTAGTGCGCGAACGCCCGGTTGGCCTCGGCCATCTTGTGGGTGTCTTCACGCCGCTTGACGGCGGCACCGAGGCCATTGCTGGCATCCAGGATCTCGTTCGCGAGGCGCTCGATCATGGTCTTCTCGCGGCGAGCCCGCGAGAAGCTCACCAGCCAGCGCAGCGCCAGCGTGGTGGAGCGCTCGGCACGCACCTCGACCGGCACCTGGTAGGTGGCGCCACCGACGCGGCGGCTGCGGACCTCGAGGGCCGGCTTGACGTTGTCCATGGCACGCTTCAGCGTCACGACCGGGTCGGTACCGGTCTTGTCGCGAGCCTGCTCGAGCGCGCCGTAGACGATGCGCTCGGCCAGCGACTTCTTGCCGTCCAGCAGCACCTTGTTGACCAACTGGGTGACCAGCTGGGACCCGTAGACGGGGTCGTTAACCAGCGGACGCTTGGGTGCGGGGCCCTTGCGCGGCATCAGCTCTTCTCCTTCTTCGCGCCGTAGCGGCTGCGGGCCTGCTTGCGGTTCTTGACTCCCTGGGTGTCCAGCGAGCCGCGGATGATCTTGTAGCGCACACCCGGCAGGTCCTTCACACGACCACCACGCACCAGCACCATCGAGTGCTCCTGCAGGTTGTGACCCTCACCCGGGATGTAGGCGGTCACCTCCACCTGGCTGGTCAGCTTGACGCGGGCCACCTTGCGAAGCGCCGAGTTCGGCTTCTTGGGGGTGGTGGTGTACACGCGGGTGCACACGCCCCGACGCTGCGGGCTGCCCTTGAGGGCCGCGGTCTTCACCTTGGCGACCTTGTCGCGGCGACCCTTGCGGACCAGCTGCTGAATGGTTGGCATCTACCGGCTTCCTGTATCGCTGTTCAAAACTCTCGTAAATCCTGCGGTCTGTGCCCCACCGCTACCCCGCGGTCGGGCGTGTCGCATGGGCCGCTGCGGATTCCTCCGCTGCATAATGGACATGCGAATTAGGCCAGGCGCGCGCGTTATGTCACCAAACGCGCCTCGGTGGCCAGGCACGAGCTACCACAATACCCGGCAGCACTCCAGCAGGTCAAAGCGCGTGCCCAGCGTCCCCCGCGGCCCCTCCCACCTGCTCGGTGTCTACTGGGTGCGGCTGTCCATCGCCGAGGCCAGCCTGCGCACCATGTCGGAGAAGACGGCGTCGGTGTCCACGTCATCCATCACGCCGGTCATCTCCAGCAGGACAAATCCGTGCATGGCCGCCCAGAACTCCAGGGCGGCGTGAAACGCCCGGTCTCCTTCGAGCCCGTAGGACGCCAAAACCTCGATGACCGGGGCGGCGGCGCGGCTGGCCGCGGCGGTGTACTCCGGGTCGTCGCCGCCCAGCGGCATCCGGGTGAACGCCGAATACCGGCCCGGGTGGTGGTGGGCGTAGCTGCGGTAGGCGCCGGCCATCACCAGCACCGCGTCGTCGCGGGCGCGGCCCTGGCCGACCTGGGTCAGCATCTCCAGAATGTCGTCGATGACGCGCATGCGCATGGCGCGGCGCAGGTCACCCAGGCTGTGCACGTGGTTGTACAGCGACGGGCCCTTGGTGCCCAGCTGGGTGGCCAACGCGTTGATGGTCAGCGCGTCCCAGCCCTCCCGGTCCAGGAAGTTCAAGGCCGCGTTGACGATGGCTTCGCGGCTCAGCTTGACCGGGCGCGCCCCCGATTTGCCGTTGGCGCGCGAGCGACCCGCCGCGGCGGGCGGGTCTGGTCGAGCTGACATGGCGTACGCCCTTCGTATCGTGCGGCAGGAGATCAGCACAGAACTCTAATCGAACGATTAGTAGGGGAACCCGAGTACGCGCCAGCTGGTGCGACGTAAGCTTTGCCGAAATTGCGTCCGCCGAGAGGGGCCCGGAGATGAAATGGACTGCGCTGGCTGGTGCGCTGCTGGGTCTGGCCGCCGGTTCACTGGGGGCAGCCACAAGCGCGCACGCCGTGCCCGGCGACATCCACATCTACGGGGTGCACGAGACCCACACCCTGGACTGCAACGGCGGGACGCTGTTCATCAACGGCGTCAACCTCACCATCCATGCGATGGGAACCTGCTGGGCGGTGACCACGCAGGGTTCGCAGAACACCGTGATCGCCGACACCATCGTCAACGACGTCACCGTCTACGGCAACGACACGACCGTGTACTACCACAACGGCGACCCGCTGCTGTTCGACCGCGGTCGTGAGCTGGGGATGACGAACCGGCTCGCGCGCGTACCGGCGTGACCCAGGTTCGCCACGTAGCACTGGGCTCGTTGCTCGCCGGCGGAATGACACTGCTGGCGACCGTGCTCACCGGCTGCGAGTCGGCCGCGCCGCCCAAATCCGCCCGGATCTCGAAGAACTATGACGGGCAGTTCTCCAACACCATCAGCCTCGAGTCGTTCGGCTCGACGTCGCCGGTGGACTGCGCCGACGGCAAGTCGCTCAATGTGCTCGGGTCGAACAACAAGCTGACCGTCCGGGGCCGCTGCGAGGCGGTGAGCGTGACCGGCTCCGACAATCGGATCACCATCGAGCGGGTCGACAAGACGCTGCAGATAACCGGACTCAACAACACCATCAGCTATCGCGGCGGCGATCCGAAGATCGACAACCGCGGGCCGGGCAACACCATCGCCGACAAGCGCTGACCCGACCCAGGCCTCGCTACGCCGCCCGGCGGTCGCAAGCGCGGCGAAGCCGGGCGCAGCGGGCCGCCGGCATCAGGCCGCCCGGCGGTCGCAAGCGCGGCGAAGCCGGGCGCAGCGGGCCGCCGGCATCAGGCCTCCCGGCGGTCGCAAGCGCGGCGAAGCCGGGCGCAGCGGGCCGCCGGCATCAGGCCTTAGCGCCGTGGCGGCCGGCCCCGCCGGCGAAGCGGCCCGCCCCGCGCAGCGCCTCCTCGGCCACCCGCTCGATGCTCTCGAATTCCTGTTCCATGGCATGAGATTCGCTCATGCCCCACTGCCGTAGCGCCGACAGCCGATCCGAGCGCAGGCAGCCCTGCGGCAACTCGGCCAGTTCCAGAGCCAGCTGCTCGGCTGCCGCGCGAGCCTGCCCGACGGGGACCACCCGATTGGCCAGTCCGATCGCCAGCGCCTCCTCGGCGTTCACCGCACGGCCGGTCAGGATCAGGTCCATGGCGCGGCTGTGGCCGATCAGTCGGGGCAACCGCACGGTGCCGCCGTCGATAAGCGGCACACCCCAGCGGCGGCAGAACACGCCGAAGGTCGCGTCGGCCTCGGCCACGCGCATGTCGCACCACAGCGCCAGCTCCAGGCCGCCGGCCACTGCGTAGCCGCTGACCGCGGCAATCACCGGTTTGGACAACATCATTCGGGTCGGACCCATCGGACCCGGCCCGCTGCGGTGAGTCTGGTTGGCGTTCGGGGTGCCCAGCGCCTTGAGATCGGCTCCCGCGCAAAAGGTTCCGTTGTCTCCCCACAGCACGGCCACCGACGCGGTGTCGTCGCGGTCGAACTCGTCGAATGCCTGGTACAGCGCGGCGGCGGTCGGGCCGTCGACGGCGTTGCGCGCGTGCGGACGATCCAGGATCACCGTGGTGACCGGGCCATTGCGCTCCACGCGCACCGCGCTCATCGCAGCACCGCCTCTCGGTCCGCATCGCGTCGCGCGACCAGTTCGGCAGCGAACTCCGCGTAGCGACTGCGGATCCGGGTCCCCGGCCAGTCCGCCGGAAGCAGTTCCGGTGGCAGCACCGGGTCACGACGCAGGTGGCGGACCATGGCCGCGGCGATGACGAAACGGCTTGGCACGTCCTGGGCATCGGCCATCGCGGCGAGCAGTTCGTGGCCGGTCTGCGTCCAGCCCGCCAGATCCCACAGCGTGGCGGCCAATTCGGCCGGCTTCTCGTCACGCGCGGTGAGCAGCCGGGTGTAGCCCTCGAGCCCGTCACCCAGCTCGACGTCAATGTTGTCCGGGCGCATCCAGAAGCCTTCACGCAGCTCGGCGAACCGCCGCTCGGCCAGCCCCGAGCGCAAGGCGGCCCGGGTTCGGGCGTCACAGCCGATGCTGGTGATCACCACGGCCAGCCAGTCGCCGTCCCAGTTCCTGGTCTGCGGATTGAGCGCCGCATCCTGTTGGCGTTGGCGCGCCAGCAGACGCTCGGAGAGTCCGTAGCCCTCTGCTGAGCGGACCAGGTCTCCGGCGGCGACCAGTCGGGTGAGCGCCACCCGCAAGGCCGTTTCTTTGATACCGAAATCTGTTGTCAGCCGAAGCAATTCAGCAGCGGTTGCCGACGCAGGGTGAGCCCCCAGCAGCACCGAAAGGACTACCGATCGGGCCGTCATACGCACTGTGTCGGACATCGGGTTGTCTCCTAAACCCCGGAGGTCTTTCGACCGTAGTCCCCGAACGGCTCGTCGCGGTGGCGCACCGCGTCACGGAACCCGTGCTCCACCGCGTCGGCGACGAATGCGTGCCCCTCCGGCGTGTGGCGCGCCACCCCATCGAACACGGTGCTGACCATCCTGCTGGTGGTCACGCCCTGCTGCAGCAGCGCGGTGTTGAGTGCGAGCTTGGCCATGATCAGCTGGTTGACCGGCATGGCGGCGATGCGGGCAACCAGGCGTTCGGTGCGCTCATCGAGATCAGCCGGGTCGGGGGCCTCGATCGCCAGACCCCATTCGGCGGCCTGGGCTCCGGTGATGCAATCTCCGGTCAGCAGTAGGCGTTTGGCGCGCTGGTCGCCGAGCCGGTGCGCCCAGAGCCCGGCCGCCGGCACCCCCCACACCCGCATCGGCGGGTACCCGATCTTGGCATCGGAAGCCGCGATCACCTGGTCGGCGTGTAGGGCGATGTCGGTGCCGCCGGCCACGCAGTAGCCGTGGATCTTGACCACGGTGGGCTTGTCGGCGTGCATCAGCGAGGCGAAGCCGCGGACGAAGCGGCTCATCATCTGGTAGTCGATCATCGGGTCCCACGGCTGATCCGGCCGGTGGTTGGTGGCCTGGGTCTTACCGTCGAGCACGCTGCCCCGGTAGTTCTCCCCGCCCGCCGACGACGACCCTTCGGCGTAGGCACCCAGGTCGAATCCGGCGCAGAATCCCTCGCCGCGGCCCGACACCAGGATCACGTGCACGTTGGGATCCAGATCAGCACGCTCCACCAGAGCCGACAGTTCCAGCGGGGTGTCCGCGGTGATCGCGTTTCCGTGCTCGGGCCGGTTGAAGGTGATCCGGGCGATGCGGTCGGTGACCTCGTAGGTCATGGTCCGCAGGTTGTCGAATTCGACCGGGGCGATGTGGTGTCGCATGGCGTGCGCCGACCTCAGCCCTTGACCAGAGCACGCTCGAGGATCGGCCCGAGGTCGAGGCCGGCCGGCAGGGTGCCGAACGCACCGCCCCATTGGCCGCCGAACCGAGTCGCCAGGAAGGCCTCGGCGACGGCCGGATGGCCGTGACGCACCAGCAGCCCGCCCTGCAGCGCCAGGCAGATGTCCTCGGCGATCTTGCGCGCCTGATACTGGGCGGCAACCACGTCGGCGCCCAGGCCCGCCAGTTGGCCCTTCAGCGCGTCGACGTGGGCGTCAAGCCGGCGATCCTGCCCGGCCGTCTCGGCCAGCTCGTCGAAGAGCACCGCCACCGAGTCGGGTTGAGTGGCCAGGGCACGCAACGTGTCCAGAGCGCTGACGTTGCCCGACCCCTCCCAGATGCCCATCAACGGCGCCTCCCGGTACAGCCGCGGCATCAAGGAGTCCTCGATATAGCCGTTGCCGCCCAAGCACTCCATCGCCTCGGCGGCGTGCGGGGTGGCGCGCTTGCACACCCAGTACTTGGTGGCCGCCAGGCCGATCCGGCGCAGCAGGCCCTCTCGTTCGTCGCCGCGGACCGCCTTGTCGGTGGCACCGGCCATCCGCATCGACACCATGGTGGCGGCCTCAGCCTCCACGGCCAGGTCGGCCAGGACGTTGCGCATCAGTGGTTGATCGATCAGATAGGCGCCGAACGCCTTGCGGTGCTGGGCGTGGTAGATGGCGCGGGCCAGGCCCATCCGCATGCTGGTAGCACTGCCCAGCGCACAGTCCAGCCGGGTGAGGTTGACCATCTCGATGATGACCGAGACCCCGCGGCCCTCCTCCCCCACCAGCCAGGCGGTCGCGCCGTCGTACTCGATCTCGCTGGAGGCGTTGGCGTGGTTGCCCAGCTTGTCCTTGAGCCGTTGCAGCCGCATCCGGTTGCGGGTGCCGTCGGGCAGGATCCGAGGCAGGAAGAAACAGCTCAGTCCGCCGGGAGCCTGCGCCAGCACCAGGAACACGTCGCACATCGGCGCGGAGGTGAACCACTTGTGCCCGGTCAGGCTGTAGCTGCCGTCGGCTCCCCGCACCGCCTGGGTGGTTCCGGCGCGCACGTCGGAGCCGCCCTGCTTCTCGGTCATCGACATGCCCGCGGTGATACCGGCCTTGGCGGCCGGCACCTTCAGCTCGGGGTCGTAGACCCGGCTGGTCAGCAGCGGCTCGTAGGTCTTGGCGAGTTCGGCGTTGTTGCGCAGCGCGGGCACGATCGCGTACGTCATCGAGATCGGACAGACGTGGCCCGGCTCAGCGGTCCACACCCCGGTTTGAGCGGCGCGCACCACGTGCGCGCCGGGCCGCGGGTCGGCCCACGGGGCGGCGTGCAGACCGTGGGCGATCGCGGTGCGCATCAACTCGTGGTAGGCCGGGTCGTACTCCACTTCGTCGATCCGGTTACCGACGACGTCGTGGGTGTGCAGCACCGGCCGGTTGCGGTCGGCCAGCGCGCCCCAGCGTTGCACCTGCTTGGATCCGGAGAGCGCCCCGAGGTCGGTGACCTCGTCGACGCCCCATTGACCGCCCTCGCGGATCAGCGCCTCGATGAGGACCGGGGACGACGCGGGATTGAAGCCTTCCAGCGGAAGGACCTGGTTGGTGACGATATGCGTGTCGGCCATAGCCGAATATTACATTTTTTGTACGCACGCACAATAGGTGTAATCAAATTGGTGCTCGGCAAACAAAAACGGCGGTCACGGCCCGGGGTCGGGAGGTTCCGGGCTGTGACCGCCGTCGTTTTTGGGCGCCGGACTAAGGGCTGCGCAGTCCCCCCACACCATGCTGGTGTCGCTCAGGCATTTGGACCCCCTCCAGTCCCGAGTCGTCTGCGCAGCTGCCGCGGTCACGGCGCTTAGCAAAGTTGTAGCACACAACCGACCCAATGTCGCCTACTAAGCGCCAAATCAGTCAAAACGGATGTTTTCTGGCGCACCAGCGCCCGGGCAGAACCCGTGGTTCTACCCGGGTATGCCGGCTTGGCCGGGGGTGCCATCGGCGCCGCCCGCTTCGCCCGGCGTGCCGCTGGGGCCGGGGCCTTCCGAGCCGGGACCGGTTCCGCCAGCACCTCCGCGGCCGCCCGCGCCGTCGCCGTTGGGGCCGACCAGCCCGCCCTGCCCGCCGGCTCCGCCGGCGCCACCCCAGCTGCGTTCGAACGCATCGCCGCCAGTGCCACCGGCACCGCCGACGCCGCCGACCGCCCCGGCACCCTTGGCGTCACCGCCGTCGCCGCCGGCGCCGCCACGGCCGCCCGAAGCCCAGCTTGACCCGGAGTCCCAGGAGTCCAAGTACTCGGCGCCGGTGCCGCCGCCACCACCACCGCCACCACCACGGCCACCGTCGGTGCCGATCCCGCCGCTGCCACCGTTTCCTCCGGGGATGGCTTTCCCGCCGCCACCGTTGCCGCCGTGGCCGCCCTGGCCGTTGATCCCGCCGGTACCGCCGTTCCCGCCGGTTCCGCCGCGGCCGCCCTGGCCGGTCTCGTGGCCTCCCGATGGACCGACTCCGCCTGCCGCACCGCCAGCACCGCCGTCGCCGCCGTGGGCGCCGTCACCGCTGCCGATGCCGCCGTCGCCGCCGCGTCCGCCGTCGCCGCCGTGCGCGCCGTTGCCGCGGTCACCGCCGGCACCGCCGGCCCCACCGGCGCCGCCGGACTGCACGCCGTCGGCGGTAGCGGGCGCCCCGTCGCCGCCCTTGCCCCCGTTGCCGCCGGCACCGCCGGCTCCGGTGTTGCCGGCATGACCGTCGGGAGCCCGGGTGCCGTCCTCCCCGATGCCGCCGTGACCGGCGTTCCCCGCGGCGCCGCCGTACTGGCTGCCGGCACCGCCGTTGCCACCCTGGCCGGCTGCGGCACCGTTGCCGCCGCCGGCCCCATTACCGCCGTCGCCACCGGCCCCACCGTCACCGCCGTTGCCAGCGTCGCCGCCTTGCCCGCCGGCGCCGTGGCTGGCGTTGCCGCCTTGGCCGCCGTTGCCACCGACGCCGCCGTTACCGCCGTCGGTGCCGTCAGTGCCGTTCCCGCCGGAACCGGCCTGGGCGTCGGTGCCAGCCGCACCGTTGACCGTCCCACCAGTCCCGCCGGTCCCGCCGTCGCCGCCGTTGCCGGCCTGGCTGCCGCCAGCGCCGCCGTTTCCGCCAGTGCCACCGGCGCCGCCGTTCAGGCCGACACCGGCGCCGGAGCCGCCCGTACCCCCCGCGCCACCGGTCCCGCCGTCGCCGATCGCCGCGGCGGCACCACCGTTGCCTCCGGTCCCGCCGGCCTGAACGGTCGTGTTGCCGGCGGGGTCGGTGATGATCTGGCCGTCGCCACCTTTACCGCCGGTGCCGCCGACACCGTCCTGGCCGACCGCGCCGTCGCTACCGGCTGGGACGTGCCCGGGCGTACCGGAGCCGCCGGGCGCCCCGGCGCCGCCGTCGCCGCGGACACCGCCGGTCCCACCGTCGCCGCCGTGGCCGGCGCTGGCACCGTCACCACCGCCGGCGCCTGCACCGCCTTGTCCGCCGATCCCGCCGGCGCCGCCCTGACCACCGGTCCCGCCGATGCCGCCTACACCGAACGGGGCCTGGGTACCGCCGACCTGACCGCCGGCACCACCGTTGCCGCCGGCGCTGGCCGCGCCACCGACACCGCCGTTGCCGGCCGTGCCGCCGTGGCCACCGTCGCCACCGCTTCCGGGTGCGGCATTGGCGCCGTCGAGACCGGCGCCGCCGGCGCCGCCTTGACCACCGACGCCACCATTGCCGCCGTTACCACCCGCGCCGGGTACCGGAATGCCGAGGATGACCCGGCCGTTGCCGCCGGTCCCGCCGTCACCGGCGGCACCGGCCTTGCCTCCGGCACCGCCGTCACCGCTGACGCCCACGGTGCCGTTGGTGGCGCTGCCGCCCTGGCCGCCGACACCGCCGTTGCCGCCGGTCCCGCCGTCTCCGCCGTCGCCGCCCACACCCCCGACGAAGGGTTCCACATCGGCACCGTCGCCGCCGCGGCCACCGCTGCCCCCGGTGCCGCCGACGCCACCGGTGCCCCCCGCCCCGCCGTTGCCGGAGATCGAGCCGCCTGCACCGCCGGCCCCGCCTACTCCTCCCTCACCCCCGGTCCCGCCGTCGCCGCCATTGCCGGCAACCGGGTTCATCAAGTTCCCGTCGGCACCCCGCGGACCGGCCGTGCCGACGCCGCCGCTACCGCCGGTGCCGCCCTGGCCGCCGCCGCCGATCGAACCCGCCGCCCCGCCGCGTCCTCCCGCACCACCGTTCTGCGCTCCGCCGGGCAGCACCTGCCCGTCGCCTCCCCTGCCCCCGGAGCCGCCATCGCCGCCGGTACCGGCTTGTCCTGTGGCACCACTGGCGGCCGGTCCGCCGGCCCCAGCGCCGCCGCGCCCGGCCACCCCGGCCTGCCCGAAATCGGCGCCGTTGCCGCCGGCCCCACCGGCCCCAGCAGTGTCACCGGTACCGCCACCGGCACCGGCGCCACCGGCGCCCGCAACACCGGCATCGCCCCCGTCACCGGCATTGCCGCCGTGGCCGCCGACACCCCCGGTCGAGACGCCGCCGGCGCCACCATGACCGCCGGCGCCACCGGAACCGGCGCCACCACCGTTACCGCCAGCCGCACCCGAATCCGCGGCCGCATCCCGACCGACACCACCGTCACCACCACGACCACCGACCCCGGCGTTACCACCCGCGCCCCCGTTGCCCGTGGTCGCAGCACCACCGACACCACCGTCACCACCGCGGCCGGCGGCAAGACCCGCACTGCCGTTGCCGTCAGTTCCGGTCAGCCCGTTCGCCCCGTCGGCACCGGCACCACCAGCACCGCCGGCGCCACCGTTCGCGCCACCGCCGGCGGCACCCCCGACACCACCGGCACCACCGTTCTGGGCAACCGCCGCACCGCGGGCGTCGGTGATCACCACACCGTCAGCACCCCTCCCGCCGGCACCGCCATCGGAATCGGCTCCGACCGAACCCGCGGCACCGTCGCCAGCGGCCGTGCCCGCCGCACCACCGGCGGCACCAGCACCGCCCCTACCACCGGACCCGGCGGTGTCACCAGCACCACCACCGGCACCGGCACCACCGGTGCCCGCGATTCCGGCGTCCCCACCACTGCCGGCGTTGCCGCCGCGTCCGGTCGCGCCGTGCGCCGCCGTGCCGCCGGCGCCCCCGGTGCCACCGGCCCCACCGGCACCGGCGTGGCCGCCATCACCGCCGGCGGCACCCGACCCCGCGGCCGCATCCCGACCGACACCCCCATCGCCGCCGCGACCGCCTGCCCCGGCGTTACCGCCCGCACCACCGTCACCCGCCACACTGCCGCCGGCCCCACCGACCCCACCGGAGCCGCCGTGCCCGCCGGCCACGCCCGCGGTGCCGTCCCCGTCGGCACCGGTCACCCCGTTCAGCCCGCCGGCTCCGGCACCGCCGATACCACCGGCACCACCGTTGCCGTGATCCCCGCCGGCACCACCGACACCACCGGCACCGCCGTCGGCCGGAGTGCCGTCGGACAGCAGGCTGGTCCCGGCGATACCGGCGCCGCCGGCACCGCCGGCACCACCGTGGCCGCTCAGGACGGCGCCCGGCTGTACGAAGCCGGCGGCGCCGATGTCACCGCCACGGCCACCGGCCCCGCCGTTGCCGCCGCCCAACAACCCGTCGCCCCCGGCACCGCCGGCGCCGCCCTCGCCGGCCAGGCCGGAATAGTTGCCACCTTGGGCGAACAGCAGTGGGCTGGCGCCCAGGTGCAGCCCGAAATGTCCGCTGCGCCCACCGACGCCCGCGTCACCACCGGCGCCACCGGCGCCACCGTTGCCGCCGGGACCATCGGGTGGCGACACACCCGCACCGCCAGCGCCACCGACACCACCGTTGCCGCCCAGCCCGCCGGTGCCGATGATCCACCCGGCGCGGCCACCGCTGCCGCCATGCCCGGCGTCGCCGCCGGCAGCACCGCCGGTACCGGCCAGGCCCGCACCTCCGGTGCCGCCGGCACCACCGAACCCGAACCACGCCCCGGCGTCGCCGCCGGCACCGCCGATACCACCGGCCAGCGCAGTGGTGCCGACGCCGCCAGCGCCACCGGCCCCGCCGTCACCGAACAGCCACCCGCCCGCGCCCCCCGCACCGCCAGCCGCAGCGGCGGCCCCGATACCGCCGGCACCACCATTGCCGAACATTCCGGCCATCCCGCCGACGCCACCGGCGCCGCCGTCGACCCCGGCCGCGCCGGTTCCGCCGTCGCCGAACAGGAATCCGCCGTCACCGAGGTCGCCGAACAGACCCGAACTCCCCAGGATCGACTCGTTGGCTCCGGTGAACCCGTCGATCCCGTCGCCGATCAGACTGCGTCCGAACAACTCGATGAACGGTGTGTTGATCAGGCTGAGCAGCTGCTCGTTCTGACCGATGAAGTCGTCAACAAGGTCGTGCAGCGGCAGGTAGAAGAGGTCGTGGTACCAGCCGGCAACCGCCACATCGAACGCACCGAGCGGATCCGACCAGTCGATGTCGGCCACGCCGAATCCGGGCGCCGCGGACGCCTCTGCGGCGCTCGCGACGATTCCGTCGAGAAACTCATCGGCGATATCCGCGTGCGCTACCGGCGTCGTCCCAAACGCCAGGAACGCGGCAACCGCGGAACTGACGCCCACCCCGCGACGCAGCCTTCGCGTTTGCCCCTGACGGCCGCGACCACCCGAGAACCGACCTACCGGACGTGACATTCCCAGCCTTCCGTCAGAGCTGTGAAAAGGCTAGCCGTGACACAGCAAACTGTGAGTATTTTTACCTACGTACATAACCCCACTTATATAGCCTGCACAACGGATTGCCCGAAATCGTCTCAAATATCGCCATGAACTGGACTTTTGCGCGCCGCATACAACGGTTCACCCAAATCCCAATGCGGCCGTTACCTGAACAAAAACTGAGCGAATCGGCCGATTTTCACGCCCGAGGGATCCATCAGGTTGATATCCGTCCACCTGCGCGGAACCGACTGGCAGGTAGCGCACCGACGATCACCACCGGTGTGTGGGAGGGCTACCGCAGCCGGTCTTTGAGGAACGCTATGTCGGCCTTGCGGCCCTCTTCTGCGGTCTCGCAGATGACCGGGGCGCCGGCGGCCTCAACCACCGCGACCAACAGGTCCGGCTCGATCTGGCCGGTACCGAAGTTGGCGTGCCGGTCGCGCCCGGAGCCGGGGGCGTCCTTGGAGTCGTTGCAGTGCACCAGATCGATGCGTCCGGTGATGGCCTTGATGCGCTCCACCGCGTCGGGCAGCGATTCCCCGGCCGCCCAGGTGTGGCAGGTGTCCAGGCAGAACCCGACGCCGGTGTCGCCGATGTGGTCCCACAGTTTGGCGATGGTGTCGAAGTGCCGGGCCATCGCATGATCACCGCCGGCGGTGTTCTCCAGGTACACCGGGACGCTGGTCTCCAGCCGGTCCAACGCCTTGCGCCATCGAGCGAACCCGGCCTGCGGGTCGTCGTCATCGGCGGTCACGTGTCCGCCGTGCACGATCACCGCGACGGCGCCGATGTCGGCGGCCGCGTCACAGGTCTGCTGCAGGATGGTGCGCGACGGGATACGCACCCGGTTGTTCGGCGAAGCCACGTTGATCAGGTACGGCGCGTGCACATAGATCGGCAGCGCCGCCTCGCGAAGCTGCGCCGCGTCCTCGCGCGGTTTGGGGGGCTTCCAGCTCTGCGGGTTGCCGAGGAAGATCTGCACCACGTCGGCACCCTCGGCTTCGGCGGCAGCCAACGGATTCTGCGGGCGCACATGGGATCCGATCAACACGGCGGTCAGCCTAGTCCGGCGACGATGCGGGCGAGGGACGAGCCGGTTGAGGAGCCGGACAATCAGGCCAGTCCGGTCGGCCAGGTATGCACCGGCTCGTTGGTGTGCATGTGCCTGCAGTACCGGCTCAGCATCTCCGCCAGCGCCTCGGGCCGACTCAGGCCCTGAGCCTGCAATGCGCGGACCGTCGACACCTGCCAGGTGGCGCCGTTGCGTCCCGTCGCCGCCCGATCCGCGATGATGCCGAGGAACCGATCGGCCACCTCGGCGGCAACACCCCACTCGTCAAGGCCTTGGCGGGCCAGTGGCAGCAGCTCGCGCTGAGTCAGTTCCGCCACACTCACCTCGCCCAGCTCCGGCCAGAACAGTCGCGCGTCCATGCCGTGGCGAGCGGCCCGGCGAAAGTTGTCGTGCGCCACCGCAAAACTCATCTGGGTCCACAGCGGGCGCTGCTCGCGGGCCAGGCTGCGCAGCAGACCGTAGTAGAAGACCGCATTGGCGACCATGTCGGCGACGGTGGGGCCCGAGGGCAGGACCCGGTTCTCCACACGTAGGTGCGGCCGTCCGTCGACCACGTCATAGACCGGGCGATTCCAGCGGTACACGGTGCCGTTGTGCAGACGCAGCTCTGCCAGTTGCGGGGCGCGTCCCTGCGCGAGTTCGTCGGCCGGATCCTCCTCGGAGACCTCGGGCAGCAGCGACGGGAAGTAGCGCACGTTCTCCTCGAACAGGTCGAAGATCGACGTAATCCACCGCTCCCCGAACCAAACCCGGGGCCGCACTCCCTGGTTCTTCAGTTCGTCGGGACGCGTGTCGGTGGACTGGGTGAACAGCTCGACCCGGGTCTCCGCCCACAGGCGGTGGCCGAAGAAGTAGGGAGAGTTGGCACCGATCGCCAGTTGTGGACCGGCCAGCACCTGCGCGGCGTTCCAATGGTTGGCGAACTCGGCCGGCGAGACCTGCAGGTGCAACTGCATGCTGGTGCACGCCGACTCCGGAGCGATGTTCTCTGCATGCAGGTTCAGTGGTTCGGGGCCGTCGATGTCGATATCGATGTCTTCGCCGCGCGCGGCGAAGATCGAGTCGTTGAGTGCTGCATAGCGTGCCGAATCGCTCATCCAGTCACCGGCCAGATGCTCGGGCATCAGCGTCGGCAAGATGCCGATCATGACAATGCCCGCGTCGTGTTTCCGGGCCTTGGCCTGCGCGTCGTTGAGGCTGGCCCGCACCTCTGCTTCCAGATCCAGTGCGGCCCGCTCCGTGAACTGGCGGGGCGGCACGTTGAATTCGATGTTGTAGGAACCTAATTCACGTTGAAATGCCGGATCGTCGATCGACGACAACACGCCGGCGTTCGCCATGGCCGGCCGGTAGTCGTCGCCGATCAGGTTGCCCTCGATCTCCATACCGGTCAGCGGCGGCTCACACTCGAAGCTGGCCTGCGCCAACATCGTCTCGAAGACGTCCAGGCACTGCTGAATCTTGTGCCGGTATTGGCGGCGCTGGGTGCGGGAGTAGCTGGTGCGGTCGACTTCGTCCCCCATCTCAACGATGCAACCTGGTCGGCTGCGGGGCCGCAACCCGGCGCGTCCGCCGAGTGTGAATCCTGCGACACGACACGCCGCGGGGACGTCGCAGGATGCACACTCGGCGACAGATACGAAAAGAACCCCGGGGGTATACGCCCCGGGGCTCTTTTCGTCGTCGACTAGCGGTAGTCGCTGTACCCGTAGTCGTCCAGCGGAACCGCGGCACCGGTGGCGGCGCCGAAGTCCGGGCTGTAGTACTGATCCTCGTAGGACGGGATCGTGTACGCAGCGGCCCGGGCCTCTTCGGTGGGCTGCACGGCGATGTTGCGGTACCGGTTGATACCGGTGCCGGCCGGGATCAGCTTGCCGATGATCACGTTCTCCTTCAGGCCCTGCAGCTTGTCGCTGCGGCAGTTGATCGCCGCATCGGTCAGCACGCGGGTGGTCTCCTGGAAGGAGGCCGCCGACAGCCACGAGTCGGTGGCCAGCGACGCCTTGGTGATACCCATCAGCACCGGACGTCCGGCCGCGGGCTCCAGACCCTCGGCCACCACGCGACGGTTCGCGGTCTCGAACTCGGCCCGCTCGGTCAGCGAACCGGGCAGGAACTCCGTGGCGCCCGAGTCGATGATGGTCACCCGGCGCAGCATCTGCCGGACGATCACCTCGATGTGCTTGTCGTGGATCGACACACCCTGGGCCCGGTAGACCTGCTGGACCTCGTTGACCAGGTGGATCTGCACCTCACGCGGGCCCTGCACACGCAGCACCTCGTGCGGGTCCGCCGAGCCCTCCATGAGCTGCTGGCCGACCTCGACGTGGTCGCCGTCAGACAGCAACCGCTCCGAGCCGTCCTCGTGCTTGAACACGCGCAGCCGCTGACGCTTGGGCAGCTTGTCGTAGACCACTTCCTCGCCACCGTCATCCGGCACGATCGTGATCTTGTAGAACTTCTCGCCCTCTTCAAGCTGCACCCGCCCGGCGACGTCGGCGATCGGCGCCTTGCCACGCGGAATCCGGGCCTCGAACAGCTCCTGCACACGCGGCAGACCACCGGTGATGTCGTCACCGACACCACCCTGGTGGAAGGTACGCATGGTCAGCTGAGTACCGGGCTCACCGATGGACTGGGCGGCGACGATGCCGACCGCTTCACCGATGTCGACCAGCTTGCCGGTGGCCATCGATCGGCCGTAGCACGTGGCGCAGACCCCGGTTCCGGTGGCGCAGGTCAGCACCGAACGCACCTTGACGCCTGTGATGCCGGCAGCCAGCAGGGCCTCGATCGACGGGTCGCCGAGGTCGTGACCGCGCTCGATGACGACCTTGCCCTTCTCATCGACCGCGTCGACGGCCAACGTGCGGGCGTAGGCCGACGTCTCGATGAACGGGTTGCGGATCAGCGATCCATCCGCGGCCACCTCGGCGAGGTCCACCATGATGCCGCGCTCGGTGCCGCAGTCGTGCTCGCGCACGATCACGTCCTGAGAAACGTCGACAAGACGACGCGTCAGGTAACCCGAGTCAGCGGTACGCAACGCGGTGTCCGCCAAGCCCTTTCGAGCGCCGTGGGTGTTGATGAAGTACTCCAACACCGTCAGGCCCTCACGGAACGAGGACTTGATCGGGCGCGGGATGAACTCACCCTTCGGGTTGGTCACCAGACCCTTCATGCCTGCCAGCGTCCGGGTCTGGGTGAAGTTACCCGTAGCACCGGAGTCGACGATCGTGATGATCGGGTTGTCGGCCGGGTAGTGGTCACGCAGCGCCTGACCCACTTCCTCGGTGGCTTCCTTCCAGATCTCCACCAGCGCCTCGTTGCGCTCTTCGCGGTTGAGAGCACCACGCTGGAACTGCTTCTCCAGCTTGTCGGCACGCTCCTCGTAGGAGTCGAGGATCTCCTTCTTGCGCGGCGGCACCAGCACGTCGGCCATCGAGACCGTGACTCCCGAACGGGTGGCCCAATGGAAGCCGGCGTCCTTGAGCTTGTCGACGGTCTGGGCGACCACGATCATCGGGTAGCGCTCGGCCAGGTCGTTGATGATGACGGCCTGAACCTTCTTGTGCATCTGCTTGTTCACGAACGGGTACCCGGTCGGCAGCAGCTCGTTGAACAGCACCCGGCCCAGCGTGGTCTCGGCGATCCAGGCGCCGCCCGGACGCCAGCCGTTCTCGCCGAACAGCTCGGTCTCCACCTCGGCCGGCGGCCGCAGCTGGTCCAGACGCACCTTGATCTTGGCCCGCACGGAAAGCGCACCGCGGTCGACAGCCATGATCGCCTCGGCCGGCGAGGAGTACACACCGGTCTCCGGACGGTCCTTGGCGGCCGGGGTGTATTCGCCTGCGTCACCGGAGATCTCGGTGGTCAGGTAGTACAGCCCGGTAACCATGTCCAGTCGCGGCATGGCCAGCGGACGGCCCGAGGCCGGCGACAGGATGTTGTTGCTCGACAGCATCAGGATGCGGGCCTCGGCCTGCGCCTCGGCGCTCAGCGGCAGGTGCACGGCCATCTGGTCACCGTCGAAGTCGGCGTTGAAGGCCTCACAAACCAGCGGGTGCAGCTGAATTGCCTTGCCTTCCACCAGCTGCGGCTCGAAGGCCTGGATACCCAGGCGGTGCAGCGTAGGTGCCCGGTTGAGCAGCACCGGGTGCTCGGCGATGACCTCTTCGAGGACGTCCCACACCTGGGGGCGCTGCCGCTCCACCATCCGCTTGGCGCTCTTGATGTTCTGCGCGTGGTTGAGGTCAACCAGTCGCTTCATCACGAACGGCTTGAACAGCTCCAGAGCCATCAGCTTCGGCAGACCACACTGGTGCAGCTTGAGCTGCGGACCGACCACGATGACCGAACGGCCCGAGTAGTCGACACGCTTGCCGAGCAGGTTCTGACGGAACCGGCCCTGCTTGCCCTTGAGCAGGTCGGACAGCGACTTCAGCGGACGGTTGCCCGGTCCGGTGACCGGCCGGCCGCGGCGGCCGTTGTCGAACAGCGCGTCGACGGACTCCTGCAGCATCCGCTTCTCGTTGTTGACGATGATCTCGGGCGCACCGAGGTCGATCAGTCGCTTGAGGCGGTTGTTGCGGTTGATGACCCGGCGGTACAGGTCGTTGAGGTCGGACGTGGCGAACCGGCCACCGTCGAGCTGCACCATCGGACGCAGCTCCGGCGGGATCACCGGCACCGCGTCGAGCACCATGCCCATCGGGGAGTTACCCGACTGCTGGAAGGCGGCGACCACCTTGAGGCGCTTGAGAGCACGAAGCTTCTTCTGCCCCTTGCCGTTCTTGATGATGTCGCGCAGCAGCTCGGCCTCGGCGTGGATGTCGAAGGTCTCGATCAGCTTCTGGATCGACTCCGCACCCATGGCACCGGTGAAGTACTCGCCGTAGCGGTCCACCAGCTCGCGGTAGACGGTCTCGTCGACGATCAGCTGCTTGGGAGCCAGCTTGACGAAGGTGTCCCAGATGTTGTCGAGGCGGTCCAGCTCACGCTGCGACCGGTCGCGCAGCTGACGCATTTCACGCTCGCCGCCGTCGCGAACCTTGCGGCGCACATCGGCTTTCGCACCCTCGGCCTCCAGCTCGGCCAGGTCGGCCTCCAGCTTCTGGGCGCGGGCTTCCAGGTCGGCGTCCCGCTGGTCCTCGACAGCCTTCTTCTCGACGACCATCTCGGCTTCCAGCGTGGACAGCTCGTTGTGGCGCATCTCGGTGTCGACACTGGTGATCACGTAGGCCGCGAAGTAGATGATCTTCTCGAGGTCCTTGGGCGCCAGGTCCAGCAGGTAGCCCAAGCGCGACGGCACGCCCTTGAAGTACCAGATGTGGGTGACCGGGGCGGCCAGTTCGATGTGGCCCATCCGCTCACGACGCACCTTGGCGCGAGTCACCTCGACGCCACAGCGCTCACAGATGATGCCCTTGAAGCGCACCCGCTTGTACTTGCCGCAGTAGCACTCCCAGTCGCGAGTCGGTCCGAAGATCTTCTCGCAGAACAGGCCGTCCTTCTCGGGCTTGAGCGTGCGGTAGTTGATCGTTTCCGGCTTCTTGACCTCACCGTAGGACCATTGCCGGATGTCCTCCGCGGTCGCCAGGCCGATGCGGAGCTCATCGAAGAAGTTGACGTCGAGCACGTAACTCCCTTTCCCCTTGCGGGTTTAGTAGCGAGTAATTAAGCGAGGTCCTCAACAGAGGCGGATTCGTTGCGGGACAGGTTGATTCCCAGGTTGGCGGCTGCCCGCTCCAGGTCCTCGTCCTCGCCTTCGCGCAATTCGATCGCCGCACCGTCCTTCGCCAGCACCTCAACGTTGAGGCACAGCGACTGCAGCTCTTTGAGCAGCACCTTGAAGGACTCCGGGATACCCGGCTCGGGGATGTTCTCGCCCTTGACGATCGCCTCGTAGACCTTGACACGGCCGACCGTGTCGTCGGACTTGATCGTCAGCAACTCCTGCAGCGTGTACGCCGCACCGTAGGCCTGCATGGCCCAGCACTCCATCTCACCGAACCGCTGGCCACCGAACTGCGCCTTACCACCCAACGGCTGCTGGGTGATCATCGAGTACGGGCCGGTGGAACGGGCGTGGATCTTGTCGTCCACCAAGTGGTGCAGCTTCATGATGTACATGTAGCCAACGGTCACCGGGTACGGGAACGGCTCACCGGAGCGACCGTCGAACAGCATCGCCTTGCCGTCACCGTTGACCATGACCTCGCCGTCGCGGTTGGCCAGCGTCGAGGAGAGCAGACCCTGCAGCTCCTCTTCGCGGGCACCGTCGAACACCGGGGTCGCGGTACGGGTGTCCGCTCCGGCCGAGTACAGCTCCTCGGGGAGCTTGTCCGCCCAGTCCGGCACGCCGGCCGCCACATCGATGTTCCAGCCGGTCTTGGCGATCCAGCCCAGGTGGGTCTCCAGGATCTGACCGATGTTCATACGACGGGGCACACCGTGGGTGTTCAAGATGATGTCGACCGGGGTGCCGTCCGGCAGGAACGGCATGTCCTCGGCCGGCAGGATCTTGCCGATGACGCCCTTGTTGCCGTGGCGTCCGGCCAGCTTGTCACCGTCGGAGATCTTGCGCTTCTGCGCGACGTAGACGCGCACCAGCTCGTTGACGCCGGCGGGCAGCTCGTCGTCGTCCTCGCGGGAGAACACCCGGATGCCGATGACCTTGCCGGACTCACCGTGCGGCACCTTCAGCGAGGTGTCGCGGACTTCGCGGGCCTTCTCGCCGAAGATCGCCCGCAGCAGCCGCTCCTCGGGCGTCAGCTCGGTCTCACCCTTGGGGGTGACCTTGCCGACCAGGATGTCGCCGTCGCGGACCTCGGCGCCGATGCGGACGATGCCGCGCTCGTCGAGGTCAGCCAGCACCTCATCGGAGACGTTCGGGATGTCCCGAGTGATCTCCTCGGCGCCCAGCTTGGTGTCGCGGGCGTCGATCTCGTGCTCCTCGATGTGAATCGAGGTCAGCGTGTCCTCCTCGACCAGCCTGTTGGACAGGATGATCGCGTCCTCGTAGTTGTGCCCTTCCCACGGCATGATCGCCACGAGCAGGTTCTTGCCCAGGGCCATCTCGCCGTTGTCGGTGCACGGGCCGTCCGCGATCACCTGGCCGGCCTCGACACGCTGGCCGGCGTCGACGATCGGACGCTGGTTGGCGCAGGTGCCGTGGTTGGACCGGTTGAACTTGCGCATCCGGTAGGTCTGCCGGGTGCCGTCATCGGCCATCACCGTGACGTAGTCGGCGGACACCTCCTCGATGACACCGGTCTTGTCGGCGACGATCACGTCGCCCGCGTCGATCGCGGCCCGCAGCTCCATGCCGGTACCCACCAGCGGCGCCTCGCTGCGCACCAGCGGAACCGCCTGACGCTGCATGTTGGCACCCATCAGGGCACGGTTGGCGTCGTCGTGCTCGAGGAACGGGATCATGGCCGTGGCCACCGACACCATCTGGCGCGGCGAGACGTCCATGTAGTCGACCTCGGCCGAGGACACGTACTCGACCTCGCCACCCTTACGACGGACCAGAACGCGGTCCTCGGTGAAGCGGCCGTCGTCCTCCAGCGGCGAGTTGGCCTGCGCCACAACGTGGCGGTCCTCCTCGTCGGCGGTCAAGTACTCGATGTCATCGCTGACCACACCGTCGTTGACCTTGCGGTACGGCGTCTCGATGAAGCCGAACGGGTTGACCCGCGCGTACACCGACAACGACCCGATCAGACCGATGTTGGGGCCTTCCGGGGTCTCGATCGGACACATCCGGCCGTAGTGGGACGGGTGCACGTCACGAACTTCCAGGCCGGCCCGCTCACGGGACAGACCACCCGGGCCCAGCGCCGACAGGCGGCGCTTGTGGGTCAGACCCGACAGCGGGTTGTTCTGGTCCATGAACTGGGAGAGCTGGCTGGTGCCGAAGAACTCCTTGATCGCGGCGACCACCGGGCGGATGTTGATCAGGGTCTGCGGCGTGATGGCCTCGACGTCCTGGGTGGTCATCCGCTCGCGGACCACGCGCTCCATCCGGGACAGCCCGACCCGGATCTGGTTCTGGATCAGCTCACCCACGGTGCGCAGACGCCGGTTGCCGAAGTGGTCGATGTCGTCGACCTCAACGGGAACCTCGACGCCGCCCGGCACCGTCATGGTGGCGGACTGACCATCCTGAGCGGCCTGGTGCAGGCGCACCAGGTACTCGATGGTGGCCACGATGTCCTCTTCGGTCAGCGTGGTCGGCTGCGACTCGCCCGGGTTGGCGGTCAGGCCCAGCTTCTTGTTGATCTTGTAGCGACCCACGCGCGCCAGGTCGTAGCGCTTCTCCTTGAAGAACAGGTTCTCCAGCAGGGTCTGCGCGGATTCCTTGGTGGGGGGCTCGCCCGGACGCAGCTTGCGGTAGATGTCCAGCAGCGCCTCGTCGGGGCTGGCGGCACTGTCCTTCTCCAGCGTCGACATCATGATCTCGGAGAAGCCGAAGCGCTCCCGGATCTGCTCGGAGGTCCAACCCAGCGCCTTGAGCAGGATGGTGACCGGCTGACGACGCTTGCGGTCGATACGGACGCCGACCAGGTCGCGCTTGTCGACGTCGAACTCCAGCCAGGCGCCGCGGCCCGGGATCACCTTCACCGAGTGCAGCGTCTTCTCGGTGGACTTGTCGATGTTGGCGTCGAAGTACACACCGGGCGAGCGCACCAGCTGGGAGACCACCACCCGCTCGGTGCCGTTGATGATGAAGGTGCCCTTCTCGGTCATCATCGGGAAGTCACCCATGAACACCGTCTGGCTCTTGATCTCGCCGGTGTTGTTGTTGATGAACTCCGCGGTGACGAACAGCGGGGCCGCGTAGGTCATGTCCTTGTCGCGGCACTCCTCGACCGGAGCCTTGACCTCGTCGAACCGCGGGTCAGAGAACGACAGCGACATCGAGCCGGAGAAGTCCTCGATCGGGGACAGCTCTTCGAGAACCTCTTCAAGGCCACCCTTGGGCGCAGCACCGGTCTGCTGGGCCCTCTTCTCGCGCCACTCCGACGCCCCGATCAGCCACTGGAACGAGTCGGTCTGCACGTCCAGCAGACCCGGAACCTCAAGCGGTTCGCGCAGCTTGGCAAAGGAGACCCGATTCGGGGCCCCGGGCACAGAACTATTGGGAGAATTCTGGGTAGTAGAAGCGTTCTTTTTGCTCTGGCGGGAGACTGCCAAGATGCATCCTTCCAGCACCTAATGCGGCCAGCGGATCCCGGCTCTCACCGGACCCCGTTCGCTGCGAATATTCGACCGTTGGTTCGGCTGGCGAACGATCTGTCCGGTCTCACGCACAGCCAAACCACGAGGTAACAAGCCAAAACGAGCCAAAACGTGACTCAGGCTGGTAACGCGGTGTTCGGGTGCGGGTAAGGGATGGGCAGGAGGAAGCCAGCGCAACGTCCAACAATAGCGCAGGCTGACGCAATCCTCAACTGCGATGTCCCGGGGCCCTGTCGGTGCTGGCTGACCTCCGCCGGGCTCTCCGCACGTGTGCTGGTGACCAGATTGGACCGTTTAGGTCCGTCCGTCAAGAGCTGACACGGCGCGAGCCTGCACGGATTCAGCCAGGCGGGGTCGGGATCGACGCGGTGGGAGCCTCTTCGTCTGCCGGGAACTCGTGCACGGCGTACTTGTGAGTGCCCTCGAGATCGTCCCGGATGGCCGCCTGCGCGTTGGGCGGCAGGGTGTGCAGGATCTCGCGCACCCGGGCCCTGCGACGTGCCACGCCCATGCGCTCCGGCAAGCCGGGAGTCGCGCTGAGCTGGGGCGGCACGCCCTCGATCTCTTCGACGCCGCCGTCGCTCTGGCCGGCGGCGATCATGGCCTCCTCGGCCGCCGCGGTCGCCTGGTCCTTCTCCTCGGACATGCCGATGGGACCGATGCGCCGGCCGTTGAGGAACTGGCGGACCACCGGCTCCTCGGACGTCAGCAGCACCTCGCGGGGCCCGAACATCACCAACTCCTTGCGGAACAGCATCCCGATGTTGTCCGGCACGGTGCGCGCGATGTTGATGTTGTGCGTAACGATCAAGATGGTGGCGTCGATCTGGGCGTTGATGTCGATCAGCAGCTGGCTCAGGTACGCCGTGCGGACCGGGTCCAGACCGGAGTCCGGCTCGTCGCAGAGGATGATCTTCGGGTCGAGCACCAGGGCGCGGGCCAGACCGGCACGCTTGCGCATACCGCCGGAGATCTCACCCGGGAACTTGTAGCCGTCATTAGGCATACCGACCATCTCGAGCTTCTCCATGACGATGTCACGGATTTGGCTCTCGGACTTCTTGGTGTGCTCACGCAGCGGGAAGGCGGTGTTGTCGTAGATGTTCATCGACCCGAACAGAGCGCCGTCCTGGAACAGCACGCCGAACAGCGTGCGGATCTCGTAGAGCTCCTTGGCCGAACACTGCAGGATGTCGGTGCCGTCGATGACGATCGAACCGCGCTCGGGGCGCAAGAGGCCGATCAGCGACTTCAAGAACACGGACTTGCCGGTACCGGAGGGTCCGAGCAGAACGCTGACCTCTCCCTCGGGAATAGTCATAGTGACGTCTTCCCAGATCCGGGCCGATCCGAAGGACTTGGTAAGCCCCTGTACCTCGATGGCGACACCCATTAGTGAGGTCCTTCCGCAACGTCTGTTCGTGCCACGACTGGCTTGTGGCTTGGGCCACTGTAGCGCACAGGTGCGACCCTTATCGGCGGTCCGCCTCAGTCGGCGGGTGTCCAATTGCCATGGAAGCCCATCGGAACCCGTTGTGGCAGGTGAACGGTGGCTACAGGCTCACAGGTCGCGGCGTCGAGTATGACTAATTGCCCCTCGTTCTGGCCGCGGTGGTGGCCCATTCCCATCAGAATGCCGTCGTCCTCGGCCAAATTCTCGTTCAAGCCCCCCGGGCGCGGCACGAATGACATCTCGCCGAGCACGAGCTGCGGGTCGATCGGAGCGGTGATACTCGAGCCGGTCAGGTAGTCGTGCTTGTACAGCGTGGTCGACATCTGGGCCTGGACGTCGCCGATGAAGCCGCCGTTGATCCCGACGGCGTAACCGAAGCGGTGCTTGGACCCCAGCAGCGCGTCGTTGATCCGGGGAAATTCCTGCGGTCGGTCATCACGAGACTCGGTGCGCACCGCGCCGGTGTCGAGGTTGATGGTCCAGCGGTCCAGCATTGGCGGGGCGTCGCCAGGGCCGCGCCGGTCGACGTCGAAGACCTTCGCGTAGCGCACCACGTCGAGCACCAGCAGTTCGTGCCCGGCCGGCGAGACCTCGGTGTAGGCGTTGAGCGGGTGGAAGACATAACAGGGCTCGACGTCGAACCACCGCACCTTCGGCTCGCCTTCACGCGGCATCACTCCGATGCGCGCCGGATAGTCGGCATTCCACGAGTACGGCAGCCCGCCCGGCGGCCGGCTGTCGCGATTGACCATCGCGGTGATCGGGCTGGGCACCCGAACCCGGCCGACCAGGCTGCTCAACACCATCCGTGCGGGCGCCTTGAGCCAGCGGGGCATGCTCACCGGCAACACCTGCGCCGAGTCGAAGGTGACCGGTAGGTCATAGACCACGACGTACTTCTCGGTCAGGGAGAAGTCGTGCATCATCGGCGAGCCGGTGACTTCGATGTCGACGGTGCGCCGGGCACGCCCGGCGGTGTCGATGACCGAGTACTGCACGGTGTTGCCCCGCGCGAACGAGTACGAGACGGCGTGCAACTCACCGCTGACCGGGTCGCGGTGCGGGTGCGCCGTGTAACCCCCGGCCAGGGTGCCGTCGAAGTCGCAGGTGCCCACCGTGTCGAGTTCCTCGGTGAGCTCATAGTTGGCGACGCCGCCTTCCACCAGCGCGAGCGTCTTGCCGGCATGGCCGAGCACATTGGTGTTGGGGCCGACGGACTGCATGCCGGCCCGCACGTCGATTCGGCCCGGCAGCGGTTCGCCCAGCGCGGCACAGACCGCCGGCGTGCGCACCCAGCGGTTGCGGTACCAGCGGGCCCGGCCATCGCTCAGCGCCACGCCGTGCACCATCGGGTCACCGGTGAACCAGTGATAGCTGGCCGGATCGACCTCGGCGACCGGATTGGGCCCGTTGCGCAGGTAGCGGCCGTCGAGATAGTCCGGGATCTGTCCGGTGACGTGCAGGTCGGTGGCAGTCAGCTCGACCTGCACGGGCCCCATGACGCCCTCGAGATACGGGTTCGCGACGGGGGCTGTCTGGCTGGTCGTCATACCGACTCCTATAACATTGTTATTTCAACGTTATGAGCACCGTACGCTGGCTGTGAAACGATGGCAACCGTGACTTCGCAGCCCGAGCGGACCGTACGCGACGACCTGCTTGCCGCGGCCCTCACCCTGCTCGACCAGCACGGTCCCGACGCCTTGCAGACGCGCAAAGTGGCCGGCACAGCTGGAACTTCAACGATGGCGGTCTACACCCACTTCGGTGGAATGCCGCAGCTGATCGCGGCAATCGCCGAGGAGGGCCTGCGCCAGTTCGATGCGGCCCTGACGATCCCCGCCACCGATGATCCCGTCGCCGACCTCTTGGCCACCGGCATCGTCTACCGCAATTTCGCGATCGAACGGCCGCACCTGTATCGGCTGATGTTCGGCAGCACCAGCGCGCACGGCATCAATGCGCCCGCCCACAACATGCTCACCCTCGGTACCGCCCAGATAGACGTCGAGGTACCCAGCTTCGCGCACCTGGTCCGGGGCGTACACCGATCAATACAAGCGGGGCGGCTCACCGTGGCCCCGAGCGACACGGCCGACACCGCTGACGCCGCCGTGGTGGCGGCCGCCGCGCAGTTCTGGACGGTGATGCACGGCTTCATGATGCTGGAGCTGGCCGGCTTCTTCGGCGACGTCAACGACGGGCTGTCCGCGGCGATACAGGTGTTGAGCCCGATGACGCTCAGCCTCCTGGTTGCCCTCGGCGACACCCCCGAGCGGGCGGCACAGTCGCTGGCCGCGGCGGGCGCCGGGCTCAATACCGCCGAATAGCAGAAGCCCCCGGAACCTCGCGGGTTCCGGGGGCTTGCGCCGTAGTACGAACTACTTGACGGTCACGGTGGCGCCAGCCGCCTCGAGCTTGGCCTTGGCGTCCTCGGCAGCCTCCTTGGCGACCTTCTCCAGCAGCGGCTTGGGAGCGCTGTCGACCAGGTCCTTGGCTTCCTTCAGACCCAGGCCGGACACGACCTCGCGGACGACCTTGATGACGCCGATCTTCTTCTCGCCAGCCGACTCCAGGATGACGTCGAACTCGCTCTGCTCCTCGCCAGCCTCAGCGGCGGGGGCAGCGCCCGCGACGGCGGCCACGGCGACCGGAGCCGCAGCGGTGACGTCGAAGGTCTCCTCGAACTGCTTCACGAACTCCGACAGCTCCAGCAGGGTCATCTCTTTGAAGACGTCGAGCAGCTCTTCGGTGGAAATTTTGGCCATGATTTCGGTCCTTTCTGATTCCGGTTAGGGAAGTTGGGTTGGGTTGTGGCTAGTTATTCGGCGGCTTCGGCCGGAGCCTCGGCGGTCTCCGCCGGAGCTTCGGTCTCGGCCGGGGCCTCGGCCTCCGCGGGAGCCTCGGCCGGGGCCGCGGCAGCAGGTGCCGCCTCGGCAGGCTTCTTCTCCTGCAGCGCGGCCGCCAGGCGAGCCATCTGCGATGCCGGCGCGGCGAACAGTCCGGCAGCCTTGGACAGGTTGGCCTTCATGGCACCGGCCATCTTGGCCAGCAGCACCTCGCGCGACTCCAGGTCGGCGATGCGCTCCACCTCGGCGACGGTCAGCGCGCGACCGTCCATGTAGCCGCCCTTGATGACCAGCGCCTTGTGGTCCTTGGCGAACTTCTTGATGGCCTTGGCGGCATCCACGGGCTCGCCCTGGACGAACGCGATGGCCGTCGGGCCCGTGAAGAGCTCGTCGAGCCCTTCGACTCCGGCCTCGGCCGCGGCCAGTTTGACCAGGGTGTTCTTCGCCACCGCGTAGGTTGCCGCACCGCCGAGCGAACGCCGCAGCTCCGCCAGGTTCGCAACCGTCAGACCGCGGTACTCGGTGATCACGGTGGCGGCCGAGCCGTTGAACTGCTCGACGATCTCCGCGACGGCGGCGGTCTTGTCAGCCCGCGCCATGCATACCTCCTCGGTGTCGCTGTTGTTGTCTCAAAAGTTTGTTCCACCCGGGAAATAACGAACGCCCCGACGCAGGATGCGGTCGGGGCGTCACAATGTGTGCCGGCGATGCCGGTGCCTCGTCCTCCTGCGTGGGCCGCCGGGATGTTCCCGGACCTTCAACCGATTGCTCGGTGACCGACGGTCTGTGGTGGATCGCCACACACCATAGCGTGACGAGGGCCGATCGACCAAAACGGCGTCCGCCGACCCAGCCGGACCTAGGCCTGCACCACGCCGATCGCCAGCAGCACGAAGATCACCGCCAGCATCGCCACGCGCAACCAGTGCAGCCGATCCCAGCGCGCGGCAAGCACTCGGGACACCTCGTCGGGGGCACGCCAGGCCGCGATCTTGTTGTTGATCGGCACCAGCACCGCCACCGACAGGATCACGACGGCCACCATCAAGATCGCGCCGGCACCGATGAGCCAACGCTGCGAGCCCGCGACGGCGGCGACCCCCAGCAGCAGCGCGAACGAAGCCAGGTACCAGAACGGCATCACCTTCCCCAGCAGCCCGGCTCCGTCACCGCGCGCGACCCAGAAGGCGTCGTCGGGCAGGCGTCCGAGGATTGGGCGCAAAAACGCCGCCACCGCGAACTCCGAACCCAACAGGGTTCCGACCACTACCAGCGCGAGAATCTCCACAATCTGCTTCACAACAACCGACTGTGATGGCTATGCTGACAAAAAACAAGGTACTGACAAATTAGTCAGCATAAGGAGCGCTGGTGGCGGCATCGAAGACACTGATCAGCGACTGCCCGATCGACGCCGCACTGTCGGTGATCAATGGCCGTTGGAAGGGCACCATCCTGTGGCGCCTGGCCGACGGGCCGATGCGCACCGCCGAGCTACGCCGCAGCATCCCGGGGATCACCGAGCGAATGCTCATCCGTCATCTGCACGAGCTCGTCGCCGACGGCGTCATCGACCGCCATGACGCCGGCACCGTGCCGCCGTGTGTGCACTATTCGGTCTCCGAGTACGGGATGACGCTGGCCCCGGTGCTGGCCCAGCTCTGCGATTGGGGACGGATCCACCTTTCGCGTTGACTCGGGGCCCCCAGTGGCCAACCAATCGCTTGCTAGGCTCCTGTGATGAGCGACACCATTCCCACCCTCGTCTGGGGCACCGGGAACGTCGGACGGCTGGCCATCCGCGCCGTCGACGCCCACCCGGCACTCGAACTCGCGCACGTCATCGTTCATGACCCGGCCAAGGTCGGCCGCGATGCGGGTGACCTGGGCGGGCTCGGCCGCACGCTCGGGGTCGCTGCCACCGATGACGTCGAAGCCGCCCTCGCCGCAGGTCCCCGCGCGGTGGTCTACGCCGCCTCCGGCGACATCCGCCCCGACGACGCCCTCGCCGACGTCTGCCGCGCGATCCGCGCCGGCGCCGCCGTGGTCACGCCGTCGCTCTATGCCCTGTACGACCACCGCAGCGCCCCGCCCGAAATTCGCGAACCGGTCGAGAAGGCCATCGCCGACGGCGGCGGATCGTTGTTCGTGTCTGGCATCGACCCCGGCTGGGGCAACGACATCCTGCCGCTGCTCGTCAGCGGGCTCGCCGCCCGTGTCGACGGGATCCGCTGCCAGGAGATCTTCGACTACACGACCTACGACCAGCCGGATTCCGTCCGCCACCTCGTCGGTATGGGGCACCCGCTCGAGTACGACCCGCCGATGCTGATGGCGACCGTCCCGTCGATGGTGTGGGGCGGCCAGGTCCGGCTGATCGCTCGGGCGCTGGGTATCGAACTGGACGACATCCGCGAGCACGTCGAACGCCGCGCCCTCGACCGCACCGTGACGACCGCCGCGATGGGCGACTTCGAGGCGGGCACCCAGGGCGCCGTGCGGTTCGAGGTCCAGGGCATCGTCGACGGCGAGGCCCGCATCGTCATCGAACACGTCACCCGGATCGACCCGTCCTGCGCGCCCGACTGGCCGCAGCCGCCGGACGGCGACGACGGCGCCCACCGCGTCATCATCGAAGGAAGCCCCCGGGTAGAGGTGACCGTCGAAGCCACCGAAAACGGCAACCGCTCCGAGGGCGGCAACGCCACCGCGGTCGGCCGCATCGTCGGCGCCCTCGACTGGCTCGTCGCCGCCGGTCCCGGCCTGTACGACGCCCTCGACGTCCCGCTGCGCTGGATCCCCGGCCGAACCTTCGGAGGTACGAAGTGAACATCGACATCCCCGAGGGCCAGGACGCCATCGAGTACGTCTGGGGCAGCCTGGTGCCCGGGATCGGCCCGGCGGCGGCGAACTTCTCCCTGGCTGTCTACGCCCACTCGACGCTGGGCCTGCGCGAGTTCGAGGCCGCGCGACTGCGCATTGCCCAATTGAACGGCTGCCTGTTCTGCCAGGACTGGAGAACCGAACGCGACGGCGTCAAGGTGGAAGAAGAGTTCGCCGAAGCAGTAGAACAGTGGCGCACAACAGACCGCCTGGACGACAGGGCACGCCTGGCCGCGGAATACGCGGAACGCTACGTCCTGGACCATCACGGCTTGGACGACGAGTTCTGGACCCGCTTCGCGGGCCACTACGACCAGCGTGAGGCCGTGGAACTGACGATGTCCCTGGGCTCCTGGCTGGCCTTTGGCCGGTTGAACAGGGTCTTCGGCCTGGACGCGATCTGCTCCCTGCCCAGCCACGCGATGACGCAGACCCCCTAAGCAGCGTCAAGGCAAGGTGGCCAGCACGGCCGCCCCCACCAACCCGGCGTCGCCGCCGAGTTCGGCGGGCACCACCTGCAGGCCGACCACGAAGTCCAACCCGGCACGCTGCGCCAGCGCGGCCCGCAGCGGGTCGAACAACAAGGCACCGGAGCGGGCGACTCCCCCGCCGATCACCACCAGATCCAGGTCGCACACCGCGGCCACCGAGGTGATCATCACCGCCAGCGCGTCGGTGCCGCGCCGAAAAGCCCGCAGCGCCACCGGGTCACCGGCGTCGGCGGCCGCGGCGAGCGTCTTGGCATCTGCCCCGGGAGCTTCCGGCGCCCAGCCGTTGGCCAGCGCCCAGCGCACCATCGACGGCCCGGAGGCGATGGTCTCCACGCAGCCGCGGCCACCGCAGCGGCACCGCTCCCCATTGGGATCGACGACGACGTGCCCGACGTGGCCCGCGTTGCCGGTTCTGCCATGAACCGGTGCGCCGTCGAGCACCAGACCCCCGCCCACCCCGGTCGAGACCACCATGCCCAGCATGGAGCGGGTGCCGCGCCCGGCGCCGTGCCGATGTTCGCCCAGCGCCATGCAGACGCCGTCGCCGCCCAACCGGACCGCTACCCCGGGCACCGCGGCAGCCACCCGGTCCCGCAGCGCGAACCCACGCCAGCCCGCGATGTTGACCGGGCTGACCGTTCCGGCGTTGACATCGATGGGTCCGGCCGAGCCGATCCCGACGGCGTCCACCCGCCCACCGGCCCGTTCCAGGGCGTTCTCGATCAGCTCGGCAACCACCGCCCACACCACCTCGGTGCCCTGGTCCGCTCGGGTGGGCAGGGTGGCGGTGTAGGACAGGGCCCCGTCGGGGTCGACCAGGCCGACGGCGATCTTGGTGCCGCCGACGTCCAGTGCCAGGACCGGGGCCATCAGTCGACACCCACCGTGACGGGCGCCCGCACCGCCAGTCGCGCCGCGGTCGAATAGGCCAGCGCACCCGCCCCACCGACCCGGACCAGCGCCCACCAGGTGCCCGGCCCAGCCCATACGGGCGGGGCGATGTCGAAGGTCACCGCCACCTGACCACCGGCCGGCACCACCGCACCCAGCGCCGGTGGGCCGGCCCATTCCCAGCTACCCCAGGGGCTGATCAGGTGCGCCTCGACCGCCAAGTCGGCATGCGCGTCGGTGCCGACCGTGACCGTCAGCCGAGCAGAGCGGCCGG
Organism: Mycobacterium sp. SMC-19; assembly: GCF_045310815.1. Classification (NCBI taxonomy): domain Bacteria; kingdom Bacillati; phylum Actinomycetota; class Actinomycetes; order Mycobacteriales; family Mycobacteriaceae; genus Mycobacterium; species Mycobacterium sp. SMC-19. Next base: position 542,721 of record NZ_JBJIAM010000001.1, read on the forward strand.
CAGTGACTTCAACGTCGGGCGGATCGTCCACGTACAGCAGCCGGTCAAGACCCGGATCGCCGACGCGGACCACCGCCACGTCTTCGACCTGCTGGAGCCAGGCCCGCGGCACGTCACCGGACAGGCCGAGTCGAGCGCGCAGCGGATAGAGCCCCGGGGCGGCGTCCCCTGGAACCGTCACCGCCACCGGGACACGCATGTGGTCCCCGGCCGCCAGCCGCACCGGTTGTTCGGTCGGTGTGACCACCCAGCCCGGCGGGCACCGCCACGTCACCGCACCGGACAGGGCGGCGTCGATGCAGTCACTGGCCACGGTCAGCTCCAGTTTCAGCAGTGCGCCCGGATCCGCGTCGACCCGGTGCGGATGCAGAGCCGGGGTCACCGGCAGACCGCCCAGTGGCGCCGGGCCGCGGTTGTGCAGCCAATAGCGGGCGTAGAGCGGTTGGGCTGCCTCGGATTCGGGTGCCATGGGACGGCCGGTGCCCAGGTTTTCACTATCGAGGCGCGCGGTGACGGTGGCGATCTCGTAGCCGTGCAGCCGGTCCGGGGCCGGATGTTCGCGGGGCTGTTCCAGCAGGTCGGCGCGGCCCAGCACGGTCACCGGCCCCAGGTCGCTGCGCAGCGTGACGGCGGCGTCGGCGCCGCGGGTCTCGACCAACCGCAGCGCGACGGTGTTCGGGTCGACCGGCTGCGCGCTGCCGCGCGCCATCGGGTTGCCCGCCGCTTTGAGCGCCCCCAGGCCGACCCCCTCGGCCGGGTCAAGACGCAGCAGCGAACCACTCGCGGGCAACGGCCCGCCGGCCCCGGCGACCGGAACGGCCAGCAAGGGATCGCCGAATGCGGCGCTGCGCTCAGGAATCGCCGCCTGGCGCCAATCGCCGTCGCCGGTCACCAGTGCGTAGTCGAACGTGTGCGTCCAATGCTGCAGTTGATACGCGCTGCCGTCGGGCGCCGTACGGCGCGGGTCGTCTTCCCAGGCCGCCGACGGCCAGCTGGTGCACGAACGCAGCAGCGCGGTGTGCAACGTGCCAGCGGAGTCCACCGCGAAACTGGGCACGCCGCGGTTGATCAGGGCGACGGTGCGCGCCTCGAAAGGCTCCATCTCCGCGCGGGCGTCCTGGTCCACCGCGATCTCGGCGTCGGCCAGGTCGTCGGCCACCCGGGCGATCTCGGCCACCAAACTGTCGTCGTCGCGGCCGGCGATCACCAGCACCGGCAGGTCGCGGGGGCCGGTGAGGTCCGCCCCGGGAACCCAGACCTGCGCGAGGGGTTTGGCCGCCGGCACCCACACCCGGGCCCGGCCGTGGCGCTCGAGCTGGCGGTGCAGCTCGTCGGTGTAGGCCGGATCGGCGGCGGCCAGCACCGCGCGGGTGAAGGCGTTGCACTCCGGCCCACCCAGCGCGATGCGGGTGTCGGGCAGGTTGGAGTCGACGTCGAGGTTGCCATAGCGGGGCCCGTCGGCCGCCGAACTGGTGGCGGTGACACCGGCGCGCACCAGCGCGACCATCAGCTCCCGCGCCGGCGTGCCATCGGTAATCACTTCGGCCACCGCGACCGCCCGGCTGCCGTCGCCGACACTGATCCGGGCCGTCGCGGACAGACCGAACCAGCGGTTGGCGGGGGTATCGAGGGTCCGCGGGTGCTGCGCGGCGTCCACCGAGCGACCGCTGGGCTCATGCAGCAGGCCGAAACCGCGGCCGATGACGGCGTCGGCCACCTCGGCGACCGGCATGGCACCGGGCACCGGGCAGGGCCAGCGCAGCCGCAACAGATGATCGGCGCCGGTGAACTCCTCAATGGTGGTGGAGCAATCCACCCGATCCATGCCGTGCCACAGGGTCAGGGTCTGGGTGTAGGTCAGCACGTTGCGGATCCGCCCGGACACCACCAGCCGCTCCCCCAGCGGCCCGCGGTAGGCCTGGACGGTGACGTCGCGGGCGACCGCGGAGGTGAACAGGTTCCCGCTGGGCACCAGGTGCCAGGGACCTTCCCCGGACTGCGGGTGCCGCGGGTATTCGTCGTAGACGGCGAGCTGGTTGCCCAGGCCGCCGTCGATGATCATTTCGCGCCCCTGGTGCTGCCACGAGGTGATGCCGCCGCCGCGGTCCGGGTCCGCGATCAGCTGGTGGTACTCGTTGCTGATCCCTGCGCCGGCCACCGGTTGCCAGCCGTGGGCGTCGCCGGTGGGCCTGAGCCGGTAGGCCTGCCAGCCCAGCGACGGCACGTGCGCCAGCCAGCTGACGGTGCTGCCGCCATCCTCAACGTGGGCCGGGCATTCGGTGCCGTCAGGGGCAACCACGCGTACCCCGGCCGACAGCGGTGTTTTCAGGTGCACCGTGACGAGGTCGGTGCGGTCGGCGGCCACCGGGTTCCACACCACGGCACCGGCACCGCCACCGTCACCGGAATCGACCAAGCCCGACAGCACCGCCAGTGCGTTGTCGCGAGCGTCGGTGCCCAGCTGCCAGGCGTCGCGCCAGCCGGTCAGCAGGTCCAGGTAGACCTGGTCGGCCTCCGACCCGGTGATGGCGTCATGGTGGGCGCCGTAGGAAAGTTGCGCCCAGGCCTTGGCCAGTGCCGCCTCCGGGTAGTCCGCCCCGGTCAGCGCCGCGGCGAACACCGCAAAGCGCTCCGCACCCAGGACCGCCTGCTCGGCGGCCCGGTTGGCCTGCTTGGTGTCGATATAGGAGACGTGGCAACCGGTGTAGATCGGGTTCATGTCGCGGGTCTGCGGGGACGGGTCCGCGCCGCGTTGCTCCAGTTCGGCGCGCACCGCGGCGAAGAACTCGCTCGGCAGGGCGCAGACGAACTTCGGCCAGGTGTAGCGGGCGTTCCAGGCCCGGTGGATGTCGGTGATCCAGCGGTTCGGCGGGGTGAAGTCGGTGCCCACCGGCAGCAGAACGTTGCGGGTGGCAGCGACCTTCTTCATCTCGGTGAACAACCGATAGACGTCGTCCTCGGCGGCGGCCAAGGTCGCACACGAATCCATCCACCACCCGGCCGCATAGTGCGCCGGCATGTAGTGGGTCAGCAGGCCACGCCCGGACGGCGCGATCCATTCGAACTCGGATGCGAACTGCATCCGGCGCGGGTCGCCCCGATCGGCCATCGGGCCCCACTGGTGAAACGGCCCGCGCGCCCAGGCGCTGGCGGACAGGCCGGCGTCGGCGACCAGCCCGGGGAACTGCGGATCGTGGCCGAACACGTCGAGCTGCCAGGCCGTCGCCGGTTCGGCGCCCATGATGTCGCGCTGAAAGCCCATCCCGGCCACCAGATTGCGGATCGTGGTCTCGGCGTCGGTGAGGTTGGTCGACGGCTCGTTGTAGGTGCCGCCCATCACCTCGACCCGGCCCTGCTCCATCAGCCGGCGCAGCTCGGCGCGGTCCTGCGGGTGGGTGTCCCAGTACGGCTTGAGGTAATCGACCTCGGCCAGAACGAACTTGTACTCGGGGTTGTCCCGCGCCCAGTCCAGGTGGCCACGCACCAGGTTGAAGCCGTTGGTCTGCCGGCACGCGCCGAGCGGGCTCTCGGTCCACACGCTGGTGTAGTTGGCCTGGGTGTTCCACCACACCGGGTCGTAGTGGAAGTGGCCGACCATGAACATCGTCCAGCCGGGCTCCGCCACGGTGAACGTGAAACGGCTGTCATTGACCTGGGCGGACCGCTGTTGTCCCGGCACCGGATCGTCGACGGTCACCGGCACCTCGATGACACCGCTTCCGGGCTCGGCGACGGCCTCGCCGAACAGGCCGTCGCCGACGATACGAACCGCTGTCGCCACGTCGGCGTCGCGGTAGTCCACCCGGACCAGTTGCGCGGGCCCGTTGGCCGGCCCGACGAACTTCTCGGTCGATTCGACCTCGAGGATCCGCATGCCACAAACCTACGGATGCCCGGCCGCCGCGCGGAGCCTTTCGGCCACCGTGCGCGCCGCTGCCATCACCTCCGGCGGCTCCAGGATTTCGAACGCAGCACCCACCATCGCGAAGTACAACACCATCCGCTCCGGATCGTCGGCCCCCGCGGTGACGATGCACGCGTGGTCACCGTCGGGCTCGATCGTCACCGCCGTCGGCGAGAAATGCTGCGCAACGATGTCCTTGGCGGCGTAGTAGCGCACCCTCGCGACGTGCCGATAGGGCGAGGCGGTGATCGCCTGCTGCACATAGCCGGCGGCATCCGGTGCTGGCCGCGGTACGAACGTCGTGCCCAGCGCCTGCACCGCGGCCATCCGGTCCAGCCGCAGACTGCGCCAGTCGTTGCGGTCCCGGTCGTAGGCCAGCAGATACCAGCGGCGGCCGGTGGTCACCAGCTGATAGGGCTCGAGTCGGCGCTGGGTTCGTGCCCCGGCGCGGTCGGTGTAGCCGGCGGCGACATGCTCGTGGTCGCGGCAGGCCCGGGCCAGCGACATCAGAACGTCGGGATCCACCGACTCCGCCCCGGCGTCGGGTGTCAACGTCACCGTCGCCTGGCGCACCGCGGCGACCTGCGAGCGCAGCCTCGCCGGCATCACCTGGTGCAACTTGCTCATCGCGCGCAGTGCGGCCTCGGCCACCCCGGACACGCTGCCCCCGGCGGCCAACCGCAGGCAGACGGCCACCGCCACCGCCTCGTCGGGGTCGAGCAACAGCGGAGGCAGCGCGGTCCCGGCGCCGAGCTGATAGCCGCCGCCACGGCCCTTGCTGGCCTGTACCGGATAACCCAGCTCCCGCAGCCGCTCGACGTCACGACGCACGCTGCGGGTGGTCACCGCCAGCCGCTCGGCCAGCTCCTGCCCGGTCCAGACCCGGCGGGCCTCCAGCAGCCCGAGTAGCCGCAGCACCCGACTCGTCGTCTCCGACACGCCCACCAGTCTGCCGAAGATTTAGGACAGAACTGTCCTATTTACGTGGAACGCTCAAAGCATGCCGGACCCGACCACCTACCTGGCCAACCAGCTCGACTGGCACTGGCAAAACCTGCTGCGCCCACGGCTGGCCGGCCTTACCGACGACGAGTACCTGTGGGAACCAGTGCCGGACTGCTGGACCGTGCGCCCGGGCGGTATCGACTTCGCGTTTCCGGCTCCTGAGCCGGCGCCGTTCACCACCATCGCCTGGCGAATGGCGCACGTCATCGTCGGTGTGTTCGCCATGCGCAACCACCACCACTTCGGCGGGCCGCCGGCCGACTACCAGAGCTGGCCCTACGCACGCGACGCCGCCACGGCGCTGCGCCAACTCGACGACGCGTATGCGGGCTGGATCGCCGGGGTGCGTGGCCTCGACGAGGTTGCCTTGGGTCGGCCCATCGGAGCGGCGGAGGGGCCGTGGGCCGACCACACCATGGCGGAGCTGGTCTTGCACATCAACCGTGAAGCCATCCATCACGGAGCCGAAATCGCATGCCTGCGCGATCTGTACGCGCACCGACCCGATCGAAAGGACTGAAACCATGCCCGGACTTGCCCCACCGGTGACCGATGAACGCCACGCGCTGCGCGAATTCGTCACCTACCACCAGGGCGCCTACTTCGCGGTGGCCTACGGCCTGACCGACGAGCAGGCTCGCGCCACCCCGACGGCCAGCGCCCTGTCGATCGGCGCTTTGATCAAGCACGCCACCGGGATGCAGCACGCCTGGATGTCCCGCGTCGCCACCGCACCGGCCGCCCCGCCCGCGGACAGCCGGCCGCGCGAGGAGAAGGAACGCGAGTATCAGGACCAGTACGTGCTGCGCCAGGACGAAACCCTGGCCGGGGCGCTGGAGGCGTTCGCAACCCAGAACGCCGAAACGCTACGCCTGTTGGAGTGCACCGACCTCGACGCCGCGGTGCCGGTACCGCGCGACGCACCGTGGTTCCCCACCGACGTCGACGCGTGGACCGTGCGCTGGGTGTTCCATCACCTGATCAACGAGCTCGCCCGCCATGCCGGGCACGCCGACATCATCCGGGAGAGCATCGACGGCGCCACCATGTACGAACTGATCGCCGGGGTCGAGGGTTGGGAGCCGACCGCATGGCTGACCCCCTGGCGACCGGGCGCCACGGCCTAGGGCGGTGCGCTGGCGGAGAACTTCCTTCGCCGATTTGGCAGACTGCAGCAATGAGTTCGACCCCACCCCGACAGGTGGCCCAGCTGGATCGGGTGCCGCTGCCGGTTGAGGCGGCCCGCATCGGTGCCACGGGCTGGCAGCTCATCCGCGCCGTCACCCGGGTTTTCACCCGGTTGCTCCGGCCGGGGCCGGTCCAGCAGAAGGTGATCCGCGAGCTGCCCCAGACGTTCGCCGACCTGGGCCCCACCTACGTCAAGTTCGGCCAGATCATCGCCTCGAGCCCCGGCGCGTTCGGCGAGCCGCTGTCCCGGGAGTTCCGTGGACTGCTCGACTCCGTCCCGCCGGCCGACTCGGACGCGGTGCACAAACTGTTCGTCGAGGAACTGGGCGCCGCACCGCAGGAGTTGTTCGCGAAGTTCGACGAGACCCCGATCGCATCGGCCTCCATCGCCCAGGTGCATTTCGCCACGCTGCACAGCGGCGAGGAGGTGGTGGTCAAGATCCAGCGGCCGGGCATCCGCCGACGGGTCGCGGCCGACCTGCAGATCCTCAAACGCTTCGCCCAGGTTGTCGAGCTGGCCAAACTCGGCCGGCGACTGTCGGCCGGCGACGTGGTCGCCGACTTCGCCGACAACCTCGCCGAGGAGCTGGACTTCCGCATCGAGGGCCAGTCGATGCAGACCTGGGTGTCGCACCTGCATGCCTCCCCACTGGGCCGCAACATCAAGGTGCCCGACGTGCACTGGGACTTCACCAGCGAACGGGTGCTGACGATGGAGCGGGTGTCGGGCATTCGCATCGATGACGCCCCCGCCATCCGCAAGGCCGGCTTCGACGGCGTGGAGCTGGTCAAGGCGCTGCTGTTCTCCACCTTCGAGGGTGGTCTGCGGCATGGCTTGTTCCACGGCGACCTGCACGCCGGCAACCTGCTGGTGGATGACGAGGGCCGGGTGGTGTTCCTGGACTTCGGCATCATGGGCCGGATCGATCCGCGCACCCGTTGGCTGTTGCGCGAGCTGGTGTACGCACTGCTGGTCAAGAAGGACCACGCCGCGGCCGGCAAGATCGTGGTGCTGATGGGTGCGGTGGGCACCGTCAAGCCCGAGGGCCAGGCCGCCAAGGACCTGGAGGCATTCGCCACCCCGCTGACCATGAAGTCGCTGGGCGACATGTCCTATGCCGACATCGGCAAGCAGCTCGGGGCGCTGGCCGATGCCTACGACGTCAAGCTGCCCCGCGAGCTGGTCCTGATCGGCAAGCAATTCCTCTATGTGGAGCGCTACATGAAACTGCTGGCTCCGCGCTGGCAGATGATGTCCGACCCGCAGCTGACCGGCTATTTCGCCAACTTCATGGTCGACGTCAGCCGCGAGCACAAAGACACCGACGACAACAACCCGGGAGTATGACCGTGGTGGAGATGCGCAGCGGTACCGCCCGCTCGGGGGATCTGGACATCTACTACGAGGACATGGGAAACCCCGAGGACCCGCCGGTGCTGCTGGTGATGGGCCTGGGCGCCCAGTTGCTGCTGTGGCGCACCGGGTTCTGCGAGAAGCTGGTCGCGCACGGTTTGCGGGTGATCCGCTACGACAACCGCGACGTCGGCCTGTCCAGCAAGCTGGGCCGCAGTCATGCCCGCGGCGCGCTGGTCCCCCGGATGGCGCGGTTCTGGCTGGGCAAGCCCAGCCCGGCCGTCTACACCCTTGAGGACATGGCCGACGACGCAGCCGCCCTGTTGGATCACCTGGACATCGAGCAGGCGCACGTGGTCGGCGCCTCGATGGGCGGCATGATCGCGCAGGTGTTCGCGGCGCGGTTCGCGGCCCGGACCCGGTCCTTGGCCGTCATCTTCTCCAGCAACAACCGACGCTTCCTGCCCCCGCCGGCACCGCGGGCCCTGATGGCGCTGCTGACCGGGCCGTCACCGGACTCCCCCCGCGACGTGATCATCGACAACGCGGTGCGGGCCAGCCGGATCATCGGCAGCCCCGGCTACCCGACACCGGAAGACCGGCTGCGGGCCAACATCATCGAGGCCTACGAACGCAGTTACTACCCATGGGGCATCGCCCGGCAGTTCGGCGCCATCTTGGCCAGCGGCAGCCTGGCAGCCTATGACCGGCTGATCACCGCGCCGACCGTGGTCATCCACGGCCTGGCCGACAAGCTGATGCGCCCGTCGGGGGGACGGGCGGTTGCCGACGCCATCGATCGCGCCCGGCTGGTGCTGTTCGAGGGCATGGGCCACGATTTGCCTGAGGAATTGTGGGATCCGGTGATCAGCGAGCTGACCACGACGTTTGCTACCGCTAAGTAGCTTGTCGGCGACTCCGCGGTGGCCTAAACCACACCGAGGTGCTCATAACAGACGGACAACGGTAGTCTGTGCACACCCTCCCCTCATTTATACAAGATCGCGAGCGAACTGAGCCATGCCGAAATTGGAACCGAAGTACGAAGAACTGCAGTCGATCTACGACATCTCCAACGAGTTCTACGAGCTGTTCCTGGGTCCGACGATGGGCTACACCTGCGGGTTCTACCCGGACAAGGACACCACCTGCGACGAGGCACAGATCGCAAAGTTCGACTTGGCCCTGGGCAAGCTGGGCCTGGAGCCCGGCATGACGCTGCTCGACATCGGCTGCGGTTGGGGGGCCTGCATGCAGCACGCGGTGGAGAACTACGACGTCAACGTCATCGGACTCACCCTCAGTGGCGAGCAGCGCGAGTACGCGATCGAGAAGCTGTCCAAGGTGGACACCAACCGCAGCATCGAGGTGCGACTGCAGGGCTGGGAGGAGTTCACCGACAAGGTGGACCGGATCGTGTCGATCGGCGCGTTCGAGCACTTCGGCCGCGACCGCTGGCCGGCCTTCTTCGACATCACCTACAACGCGCTGCCCGACGACGGCCGGATGCTGCTGCACACCATCACCGCGATCAGCGGGCAGGACGAGGCGCAGGCCAAGGGCATTCCGATGACGATGTCGCTGGCCAAGTTCACCCTGTTCATCATGAGGGAGATCTTCCCCGGCGGGCAGCTTCCGTCGGCGTGGTTGCCCCGCAAGTACGCCGCGGACGCCGGTTTCTCCGTGACGCGGGACGACGAGATCGGCCCGCACTACGCACGCACGCTTGAGGACTGGGCGGCGATGTTGCTGGCCAACAAGGAGCGGGCGATCGAGGTGCAGGGCCAGGAGGCCTACGACCGTTTCGACAAGTACCTCAACGGCTGCGTGGAGCTGTTCCGCAACGGCAACACCAGCGTCCACCAGTACACGCTGCAGAAGTAGCAGCGACCGGCCTGCCGCGGGTTCCGGCTTGGCTACATGTCTCGTCAACCGTTTCACCCCCGACCCGCTAAGCTGCAACAGTTGAACGGCACGGACAACAAGGCGGTTGTCACGTCCGCTCACAGCGGGTTTCATCAGGAAGGCAACCAGTCACAGATGGTGGACAAATCGACCCGGACTGCAGATATGCGTCCGAAATTCGAGAACATCCAGGCCCACTACGACCTGTCCGATGACTTCTTCGCGCTGTTCCAGGACCCGACTCGGATGTACAGCTGTGCGTACTTCGAGCCGCCGGACGCCACCTTGGAAGAAGCCCAAATCGCCAAGCTCGACCTGAACCTGGACAAGCTGGACCTGCGCCCGGGGATGACGCTGCTGGACATCGGTTGCGGCTGGGGTGCGACCATGAAGCGCGCCGTCGAGAAGTACGACGTCAACGTCATCGGCCTGACCCTGTCGAAGAACCAGCACGCCTACTCGCAGAGCCTGCTGGACGCCATCGACACCGACCGGTCACGGCGGGTCCTGCTGCAGGGCTGGGAACAGTTCCACGAGCCGGTGGACCGGATCGTCTCGATCGAGGCGTTCGAGCACTTCGGTTTCGAGAACTACGACAACTTCTTCAAGAACAGCTACGACATCATGCCGGCTGACGGCCGGATGACGATCCAGAGCAGCGTGAGCTTCCACCCCTATGAACTCAACGCGCGCGGCAAGAAGCTGACGTTCGAGACCGCGCGGTTCATCAAATTCATCCTCACCGAGATCTTCCCGGGCGGCCGGCTGCCCACCACCAACATGATGGTGGAGCACGGCGAGAAGGCCGGTTTCACTGTGCCCGAGGCGCTTTCGTTGCGGCCGCACTACATCAAGACGCTCAGGATCTGGGGCGACGCACTTGAGGCCCACCACGCCGACGCTGTCGCGATCCAGTCCGAAGAGGTCTACGAGCGCTACATGAAGTACCTGCGCGGCTGCGAGTACTACTTCACCGACGAGGCGCTGGACGTCAGCCTGGTCAGCTACGCCAAGCAGGCTGACTAGACCCCACCGTCACAGCGAAAAGCCCCCGTCACGCGCTAGCGTGCGGGGGCTTTTCGGTATGTCTTATTCGGCCGCGAAGTTGCGGGTGACGGCCGGGTCCACCGGAATGCCGGGGCCGGTGGTCGTCGAGATGGTGACCTTCTTGAGGTAGCGCCCCTTGGACGACGACGGCTTGAGCCGCAGCACCTCGTCGAGGGCGGCGCCGTAGTTCTCCGCCAGCTTGGCCTCTTCGAACGACGCCTTGCCGATCACGAAGTGCAGGTTGGCCTGCTTGTCGACACGGAAGTTGATCTTGCCGCCCTTGATGTCGGCGACGGCCTTGGCCACATCCGGGGTGACGGTGCCGGTCTTGGGGTTGGGCATCAGGCCACGCGGGCCCAGCACGCGGGCGATGCGGCCCACCTTGGCCATCTGGTCCGGGGTGGCGATCGCGGCGTCGAAGTCGAGGAACCCGCCCTGAATCTTCTCGATCAGGTCGTCGCTACCGACCACGTCGGCGCCGGCGGCGATGGCCTGCTCGGCCTTCTCGCCGACCGCGAACACCGCCACGCGGGCGGTCTTACCGGTGCCGTGCGGCAGGTTGACGGTGCCGCGGACCATCTGGTCGGCCTTACGCGGGTCGACACCGAGGCGGATGGCCACCTCGACGGTGGCGTCCTGCTTGGTCGACGACGTCTCCTTGGCCAGCTTGGCGGCGGCCAGCGGGGTGTAGAGGTTGTCGCGGTCCACCTTCTCGGCGGCAGCGCGGTAGGCCTTGCTGGTCTTGCTCATGGTTTATCCAATCTCAGATGGTTGGTCGTGGTGAAAGTCGGGCCGAAGCTGGCCCTCCCACGCTTTCGTTGCGTTGAGTCTGCGTTCACGGCGGTGCTTACTCGCACTTTTACGCCGTCAGCGCAGGATCAACAGCCTTACTCGACGGTGATGCCCATGGAACGGGCGGTACCGGCGATGATCTTGGCGCCGGCCTCAATGTCGTTGGCGTTGAGGTCGGCCTTCTTGGTCTCGGCGATCTCGCGCACCTGGTCCCAGGACACCTTGGCGACCTTGGTCTTGTGCGGTTCGGCCGAGCCCTTGGCGATACCGGCGGCCTTGAGCAGCAGCCGCGCCGCGGGCGGGGTCTTGAGCGCAAAAGTGAAGCTGCGGTCCTCGTAGACGGTGATCTCCACGGGGATGACGTTGCCGCGCTGGCTCTCCGTCGCGGCGTTGTACGCCTTGCAGAACTCCATGATGTTCACGCCGTGCTGACCAAGCGCGGGTCCGACCGGCGGCGCGGGGTTGGCCTCGCCAGCCTTGATCTGAAGCTTGATCAGCCCGGCGACCTTCTTCTTCGGGGCCATGAGGGGGTGTTTCCTTTCCTACGTACTAAATCTTCGAGACCTGGTTAAAGGCCAGTTCCACTGGTGTCTCACGACCGAAGATGGACACCAACACCTTGAGCTTCTGCTGTTCGGCGTTGACCTCGCTGATCGAGGCGGGCAGCGTGGCGAACGGACCGTCCATGACGGTGACCGACTCGCCGACCTCGTAGTCGACCTCGATGATCGGCCGCTCCAGACCGCCTTCGCTTGCGGCGGTGCTCACCGCACCCGCTCCGCCCCGCGCTTGCTTCTTGGCCGCGCCCTGCGGCAGCAGGAACTTGACCACGTCGTCCAGCGGGAGCGAGGTCGGCCGCGAGGTGGCGCCGACGAACCCGGTCACACCGGGGGTGTTGCGCACCGCCGACCAGGAATCGTCGGTGAGGTCCATCCGAACCAGGATGTAGCCCGGCAGCACCTTGCGGTTGACCTGCTTGCGCTGGCCGTTCTTGATCTCGGTGACCTCTTCGGTGGGAACCTCCACCTGGAAGATGTAGTCGCCGACGTCGAGGTTCTGCACGCGGGTTTCGAGGTTGGCTTTCACCTTGTTCTCGTAGCCGGCGTAGGAGTGGATGACGTACCAGTCGCCCGGCTTGGAGCGCAGCTCGGCTTTCAGCGCCACCGCAGGGTCGAGCTCCTCAGCCGACTCCTCCTGGGCCGCCTCGGCGGCCTCGGTGGCCTCAGACTCGGGAGCCTCGGTGGCCTCATCAGCCTCGGGGGACTCGGTGGCCTCCACCGCGGAGTCCTCAGCGGGAACCTCGGTGGTCTCCGCCACGTCGACCGGCTCGCCCGCAGGCGTATCGCCGTCGAAGGTAGTCACGGTTGTCAGTCCTTCCTATAACTTCACTCGCCGAACACCAGCAGCACCAGCCGGGCCCATCCGTAGTCTGCCCCGGCGACCAACGCCACCATGAAGACCAGGAAGGCCAGCACCACCGCGGTGTAGGTGACCATCTGCTTGCGGTTCGGCCAGATCACCTTGCGAAGTTCGCCGACGACCTGCTTGAGGAAGTTCAGAACGAAGACGAACGGGTTGCGCGAGGGGCCTTCCGCCTTCTTCTTCGCCTTCTTCTTCTTGGCCTTCGCGGCGTCGTCGGCGTCCAATTCGGTAGCCGTGGATTCCACGTCGTCGCCACCATCGCCTGCACCACGACGCGAACGCTTACCGGTAGGTCGCAGCGGGTCGCCGACCTGCCTGCTCACCACGGCCGTGCGACTGCTGCGGCCGGATTCGGCATCGCTGTCGCCGTCGGCTGCGGCGTCGGGACGGTCGAGCTCGTCGGTCACCGCATGCTCCTTCGTTGTTCGCGCTTACCTCGTTGCCGTACCGCGCATGGTGTCCAGTGTCCACCATGGCACGTCAGCAGGGGCGACAGGACTTGAACCTGCAACCTGCGGTTTTGGAGACCGCTGCTCTGCCAGTTGAGCTACGCCCCTTCGCGGTTGGCGCACCAACCTGCGGGTTCGGGAACTTCACCTGTGCGCCGTCGCCGGCTCACACAATTCGCGCGCCCCCCGTTCGCCTCACGGAAAGCGCGCTAATGCTCGGAAAACCCCGAGGTCCGAGTGTACCTCGCCGCAACGGCCAGTTACTAATCAGGCTGTTCGGACGACCTGACCGGATTCGGCATCCCACCGAAGGTTGACCGAATCGTCACCGTCGTGACCCATCATCGTCGTGAACGCTTCGAGCACCACATCGCCATCCTGGTTGGTCAAGATGTTGCGGGTCGTGACGATGTCAGCACCGAAACGCTCGACTACCGAGGCGATCTCCATCCGGGCGTAAAGCGTGTCGCCGGCCTTGATCGGCTTGATGAATTTGAAGCCCTGGTCCACCTGCACCATCTGCATGGTGGTGTAGCCGGTGTCGACGTGGCGGAAGAAGTCGGACTGCACCAGCTTCGCCAGAATCGCCACGAACGTCGGCGGCGCCACCAGCGAGTCGTAGCCCAGCTTGGCCGCCTCCGCCTCGTCGTGGTAGGCGGGGTCCTCAGCCTTGATGGACCGAGCGAACTCGCGGATCTTCTCGCGGCCCACCACGAACGACTCGGGGTAGCGCCAGATCATGCCCCGGATATCAGTTTTGATCGCCATCGCTGCGCGCCCCTAGGCCAGCTTGGCCGAAGCGACCGCCCGCCCGAAGATCTTCTTGCCACCGGTGGTGGCGGTGAGCGCAATGGTCACCGTCTTCGATTCGGAGTCGACAGACTTCACCCGGCCGGTGAAGGTGATCTCGGCGCCCTTGCCATCGTTGGGCACCGGCACCACGGAGGTGAAGCGCACGTTGTATTCGGTCACCGCGCCCGGGTCACCCACCCAGCCCGTGACGTAACCGCCACCGAGCCCCATGGTCAGCATGCCGTGGGCGATCGCGGTGTCCAGACCGACCTGCTGGGCGATCTCGTCGTCCCAGTGGATCGGGTTCAGGTCGCCGGACACGCCGGCGTAGTTCACCAGATCCTGCCGCGACAGCGGAATGACCCGCTCGGGCAGCTGATCGCCGACCTTGACCGAACTGAACTCACGCAACGCCATCGGTGAAACCCTTATCTCCCTCGCCGGCGCGGCCCGCCAACGTCGTATATGTCTTCTGCACGATTTCACCGGCGTGGTTGGTGACCACCTGCTGGGTCACGATGATGTCGGTGCCATGTGCACGGCGAACGGATTCCACCGACACATCGCAGTAAAGTCGGTCGCCTTCCTTGATCGCCCGGTAATACTCGATCTTCTGGTCGACCTGGACGATCTGAGCGTCGTCGGTGGTGACACCGCAATGTTCGAAGAAACCCGAAATCGCCATGTGACCGAACACCGAGATGAAGGTCAGAGGGGCAGCCAGCCCGTCGTAGCCGAGGTCAGCTGCCGCCCGCAGGTTCAGGCTTGCCGGGTCCGTCGCCTTGACCGCGCGCGTGTACTCGCGGATCTTCTCCCGTTCCACGTCGTAGTGGTCGGGATAGCGGTAGTGCGCCCCGGCGAGACGGTCGGCCAACGACACGGTCGGCCTACCTTAGCGAGATTCGCGGTGCGACTCGTGCTTGCCGCAGTTGGGGCAGAATTTCTTCAGCTCCAGCCGGTCGGGGTCGTTACGGCGGTTCTTCTTGGTGATGTAGTTGCGGTGCTTGCACACCTCACAGGCCAAGGTGATCTTCGGCCGCACATCAGTACTGGAGGCCACGTCTGTCGTCCTTCTTCACATGTCGTATTGCTTGCAGTAGCGGTGGGGAGGCTCGATCTCCCGACCTCACGATTATGAGTCGTGCGCTCTAACCAGCTGAGCTACACCGCCCCGATCGGCGCTAGTCGGCGCACCGACTGGCGTCCACCGAGCCCCCTAACGGAATCGAACCGTTGACCTTTTCCTTACCATGGAAACGCTCTGCCGACTGAGCTAAGGGGGCCTTCACCTACAGCGACCCGTTGGGCGCTGCAAGCCTGTAGAAGGTTACAACCTCGCCCACGAGGTCACCAAACCGCGACGACAGAGGCTGGCCAGAGCCTGCTGACTTAATCGCGAGTAAGCGGCGGCGATCTGCTGCGCCCGGCTTCGCCGCGCTTGCAATCGCCGCTGCTTTAGGCTGGAGGGCGTGCCCGAATCCGACCGGCTGTATTTCCGCCAGCTGCTCTCTGGACGCGATTTCGCGGCCGGCGACCCGATGGCCGCCCAGATGCGCAACTTCGCCTACCTCATCGGCGACCGGCAGACCGGCGACGCCGTAGTGGTCGACCCGGCCTACGCCGCCGGTGATCTGCTCGACGCGCTCGAGGCCGACGGTATGCGACTGTCCGGCGTGCTGGTCACCCATCACCATCCCGATCACGTCGGCGGCAAGATGATGGGCTTCGAGCTCAAGGGGCTGGCCGAGCTACTGGAGCGAGTCAGCGTTCCGGTTCACGTGAATACCCATGAGGCACAGTGGGTTTCACGGGTGACCGAGATTCCGATGACGGACCTGACCGCGCACGATCACGGCGACAGGGTCAGCGTCGGCGCCATCGACATCGAGCTGCTGCACACGCCCGGTCACACCCCGGGCAGCCAGTGTTTCCTGCTGGACGGTCGGTTGGTCGCCGGCGACACCTTGTTCCTGGAGGGCTGCGGCCGAACCGATTTCCCGGGCGGCGATTCCGACGAGATGTACCGCAGCCTGCAGCAGTTGGCCGCACTACCGGGCGACCCGACGGTGTTCCCCGGCCACTGGTATTCGGCGGACCCGAGCGCGGCACTTTCCGAAGTCAAGCGATCCAACTACGTATTCAGCGCCGCAAGTCTGGACCGGTGGCGCATGCTGATGGGCGGATGAGGGGATAGCTGATGGGATCAGTTGAGGACCGCTTGTACGACGTCGCGCACGCGGGCGCGGATGCCTGGCTGGCCTGGGCCGCATGGCTGGCCATCGGTATCACCGTGCTGGCACTGTTCTATTTGAACCGTCAACTGCAGCGCAACCGCCGGCTGGCCGCCGAGCAGACCCGCCCGCACGTGGCGATGTTCATGGAGCCGCACGCCGCCGACTGGCACGTCATCGAGCTGGTGGTCCGCAATTTCGGCAAGACCGCCGCCTATGACATCCGGTTTTCGTTCGACCAGCCCCCCACCGTGGCGCGCTACGAAACCGCCTCGGACGGCTACGCCGACGTGGTCGCGCTGCAGCTGCCCGAGGAACTGACGGTGCTGGCGCCCAACCAGGAGTGGCGCACGGTGTGGGACTCGGCGATCGATCGGGCCGAGCTCGGTGAGGGCATCGAGTCGCGGTTCACCGGGACGGTCAGCTACGCCAACAGCCCCGACGAGCCGAAGGGCTGGTTCGGGCGGCGCGGCAAACAACCGCGGTACGAGAACAAGGTGGCGCTCGACTGGAAGGACCTGCCCCCGGTGCGGCGGGTCGAGTTGATGACGACGCACGACCTGGCCAAGCGGGAGAAGCAGAAGCTGGAGCTGCTGCGCAGTCTGCTCAGCTACTTCCACTACGCCAGCAAAGAGACCCGCCCGGACGTGTTCCGCGGCGAGATCGAGCGGATCAACGGGGCGGCCCGCGAGATCCAGGACCGGTTGCGCGGTCGTGAGCAGCTGGAGGCTTCCGGCAACACCGACATCACCGTGCGGCTGGGCGACGCCAGCGCCGAGTTGGGCAAGCACCGCACCTGAACCCGGAGGTTCGGCGAGGCTGGAACCGCCGAACAAACCCCGGCATCAGTCGGTTCCGGCTGAGCCCTTGCTTGGGTAGTGCGACGCGCGGAAGCGCCGCAGGTAGGCCGCCCAGTCCCAGGTCGACAGGAACTCGCTCGCCGCGGTGTAGCCGTTGTCGTAGAGCTTCTCGAGCCGGTCACGGGAGATGCCGAAGTCCAGCACGCTGACATCGGTGGAGTTGACCTTGATCGCACGCACACTGACCCACGGCTGGTTCAGGTAGGTCTGGTCGTGGCCGACCAGCATGGTGCTGATCAGGTTCTCCAGCAGTAGTGACTGTCCGAACAGCCGCAGCGGCCGCAACACCGGAACCATGGCACCGATGCCGTCGGACATCTCCGGGACGACCGTGACCCCGAAGGTGGGCCACAGCGGTGCTCGGCCGTCGAGCCGGTCGAAGGTGTAGATCGGGAAGTTCGACAGCACTCCACCGTCGACCAGGGTGGATCGCAGCCCGCCGGCGCTGGTCAGCGTCACCGGACGGTAGAAGAACGGGACGGCCATCGAGGCGCGCACCGCGTCGGCGACGGACTGCTCGTCGGGATCGAGCCCGTACACCCGCCGGTAGTCCCACGGCAGCCGCACCAGCTGCCCGGTCGTGACATCGGTGACGGTGACCACGGCGCGGTAGCGTCGCTCGGGCATCAGGTTGTCGGCCTGGTAGGCCAGATCTCCCCAGGTGCTCACCCCCAGATTCGCCAGCTCACCGCGGATCCAATCGTGCGCGACATCGCCGCGGTAGAGGGCACTGTCGCGCAGGAACCCCCACACCGGCCCGACCAGCGGGATGGGCGCCGCGTCGCGCCAGGTGTGCAGCGGAACCGACAGGGCCAGATCCTTCACCTGCGCCGCGGTCAGCTGGTCGCCCTGGGCAGCAGCGGCCAGAATCGTGCCCACCACCGAGCCGCCGGACACCCCGGAGATGCGCTGCACCGAGTAGCCGGCGTCCATCAGAGCGACCACCGCTCCGACCAGCCCGACGAAGCGCACTCCCCCACCGGACAGCACCAGGTCGGCGGTCAGTGGCGGGGTGTCGCGCGCTCCACGAGTGGCCATCGACCGGCACTCAGTCCGCTGAGTTCCATTCGTAGGGAAGGAATTTACCGTCGAAGGTGATCACCACCCGGTCGCCTCCCGGATGGGGTTTGCGCTCGATGTCCATGCTGAAGTTGATGGCGCTCATGATGCCGTCGCCGAACTGCTCGTGGATCAGCTCCTTGATCGCCGGGCCGTAGACGCCCACCGCTTCGTAGAGCCGGTAGATGGTCGGGTCGGTGGGAGGCGCGGTGAGCCCGCCCCGCATCGGTACCGCGGCCAGCACCGGCACCACCGCCGGGTCCAGCCCGAGCAGGCCGGCCAGGACCGTGCCCAACTCGGTGGGAATGGGGTGCTGGCCCAGCAGTGCCGAGGTGGTCCACACGACCGGCTTGTCGATTGCGTCGGCCAACTCCTGCCAGGTCAGCCCCTTGGCGAGGCGGGCGGCGATGATCTGCTCGGTGATCTGGCTTCGGTTCATGGCTTCCAGCATGCCCGGCTTGGTCACGCTTCGAAATAGCGACGCAGGTTGTCCCACATCGCGGCGTGCGAGCTGCCGCCGTCGCGCAGCACGGTCTTCATCAACATCCGTGGCGCGCTGATGTCGACGTGCTCGTGCAGCCTGGTGCCGCCGGCATGCGGGCGAACCGTCATGGTGGACCACATCTCGATACCGGGCCGCTGCAGGGTGTGGGTCCAGATCTCGCCGGGTACGCAAGTACGCAGTTCCACCCGGCAGGTGAACCGGATCGGTATTCCGTACAGACGCATGCGATGCGGCGCCAGGTACCGGGTCACTCCGTCGGCGCCGCCCGGGATCTGCCGCACGTCGACCAGCATCGGGTGCAGGGCTTCGTAGTTCACCAGATCGGCCAGAAACGCCGCCACGGTGTCCGGCGGCGCAGCGATGTCGGCGGTGTGCTCCAGGCTTCCGCGTGCCATGGCAGAACCTTAGCCTCGCAGGATCCGATGGCATACTCGCCGGTATGCCGCATGACAAGGCCCCGGGGCGTCGCCGATCGGCCGTACTGCTCATGGCCGTGGCGGCGATAGCCGTACTGATCTTCGGCTGCGGGTCGCAAACCCGGGCCGAGAACGCCCAACTCGATTTCGCTGCCCAAACCCTCGACGGCCGACCGTTTTCCGGCGCGAGCCTGGCCGGCAGGCCGGCCGTGTTGTGGTTCTGGGCGCCCTGGTGTCCGCTCTGCCAGCGAGACGCACCGATGGTCGCCCGGCTGGCCGCTGCACACCCCAAGGTGACGTTCGTCGGCGTGGGCGCACAGGACCGGCTGGACGCGTTGCGGGCATTCGCCGCCAAGTACGGCGTCGACGAGTTCACCGAGTTGGCCGACACCGACGCCGTGGTGTGGTCCCGGTTCGGCGTGACCCGACAACCCGCGTACGCCTTCATCAACTCCGACGGACGGGTCGAAGTGGTGACGGGCTCGCTGGCCGAGGCCGAGCTGAACAGACGACTGCAGGCCCTGACGGGTTCGTGATCGACACCGCCTCACTCAGTTTCGCCCTGGGAGCGGGGCTGGTGGCGGCATTGAACCCCTGCGGGTTCGCGTTTCTCCCCGGCTATCTGGGCCTGGTGATCGCCGCCAGCCGGGACACCTCACGCCCGGTCGCGCTGGCCCGGGCAGCGGTGGCGACCGTGGTGATGGCGACCGGATTCCTGACGGTGTTCGGGATCTTCGGACTGGCCGTCTCACCGTTGATCGCTTCGGCGCAGAAGTATCTGCCGTTCGCCACTTTGGTGATCGGCGTGGCACTGCTGGCGATGGGCGCCTGGCTGGTGTCCGGCCGCGACATCGCCGTGCTAATGCCCAACACGGCGGGCGGAACACCCACGGCGCGCCTGGGGTCGATGTACGGCTACGGCGTCGGCTATGCCGTGGCGTCGCTGTCGTGCACGATCGCGCCGTTTCTGGCGGTGATCAGCACGACCTTCCGACAGGGCTCGACGATGTCCGGCGTGCTGGCGTTCGTCGCCTACGCGGCCGGCATGAGCATTACCGTGGGCGTTGCGGCGCTGGCGGTGGCATTGGCGGGCTCCGCTGCCAGCTCGGCGTTGCGGCGGGTGTTGCCGTATGTGGGACGGATCGCGGGGTTGATCGTGCTGCTGACCGGGTTGTACGTCAGCTATTACGGTTACTACGAAATTCGGTTGTACTTCGCCGAGGGGGACACCGATGATCCGGTGATCGGTGCGGCGGGCGCAGTGCAGTCCTGGTTCGCCGATCGGGTCGACACGCTGGGGGTGTGGCCGCTGCTGGGCGCGCTCGTCGCGCTGGCGGCAGGTGCATTGGGCTGGCGCGCGCTGAGACGCCGCCCCGGGCCCACTCCCGAATAATTGTTTCGATTGTTTCAATCCTAGGCGGCGGCGAGTAGTATCGAACGCATGCCCATCGCCGTCGCCCCGATCGCCCGTCAGGTCGCCGAACGCGCCCGCACCGACGCCGGGTTCGCCCTTGTCCTCGACGCGCTGCTAGAGGCCCCCACGGCACCGCAGGGCACGTTGGAGCGCATCGCCGCCCACGCCCTGAACGATCAGCGTCGCGCTGCCCTCGTCGATGACTTCGTCGCCGGGGCGCTGCCCACCCCGAAGGTCCAAGATCTGCTGCGACTGGGCACGCCGCAGGCGGTGCACCGGTTGCGCAGCCGAGGCAAACTCATCGGCGCGGCCGTGGGCAACCAGACCTGGTTCCCGGCCTGGCAATTCGACGACGCCCGGCTGCGCCCCGAGCTGCCCGAGATCCTGGAACTGCTGGGCCGGTTCACCACCGACCCGTTGGCTGCCGACCGCATCATGCGGCTCACTCATGACGAGTTGGGCGGTGTCTCGATCGCCGAGGCGCTGCGCCACAGCGAGACCGCGCCGGCCGCGCGTCGACTGCTCATCTCGCTCGGTGCCTGAACTTCCCGCCGGTTATCGGGCCGCGTTGCCCGAGGCCCGGCCCAGTGGTCTGCGCCGTCGCCGGATCGCTTCTGGAACGCAGCTGTGGCGCCTGGACGCCGAGCATCCCGACCAGTGGACCTGGGACGGGTTCGACCAACCACGCTATCGCTTCGATCCGCCATCGGGCGCATTCCGCACCCGTTATGCGGCAACCGATCTCGTCGGCGCGTTCCGAGAACGCTACCGACTGACCGGGCTGATGATCCCCGGTGATCACGCCCGTCACCACTTGGTGCGACTGTCCGCTGCCCGCCACCTGCGGGTGCTCG
Organism: Mycobacterium sp. SMC-19; assembly: GCF_045310815.1. Lineage (NCBI taxonomy): Bacteria > Bacillati > Actinomycetota > Actinomycetes > Mycobacteriales > Mycobacteriaceae > Mycobacterium > Mycobacterium sp. SMC-19. The sequence continues at coordinate 563,918 of NZ_JBJIAM010000001.1, forward strand.
ACCTGCGCACCGACCGCAACCTGGATGCGCTCGGCGTCGACGACCAGATCAGCACCGGCCAGCACGACACCGTGTGGGCCAGCTGCCAACAGCTCGCGGACGCCGTTCGGCGCTGGTGGCCCGAGCCCGACGAGTGCCCGGACGCGATCGTCTACCGCTCGCGCACCACCCCGGAGACCTCCGTCAACTACGCGTTCTTCGCCACCGCACCGTTCGACGTCGAGTCCTGGCCTCTCGCGGAACGCCCGGATGTGACGGCGGATCTGGTGCTGCGGCACGGGTTTACCGTCGCGTACTGAGCCTGGCGCCCCACTGTGAATATCACGACGCATCGTCGGCGTGTCACGTCGTGGATTTCACACTCGGCGGCGCCCAGCGCTCAGCCCGGCTTCGTTGCGGTGACCAGCCGGGTCGACGCCCAGGGCCCGCCGTACCACATTCGCCAGCCCAGGTTGCGCCACGTCACGTCACGCCAACCGATTTCACGCAGTTGGGCTGCGTGGTGGCGGATCTCCCACAGGTCGGCGATGGCCAACCGGCCGCCGGGCCGCAGCACCCGGGCCGCCTCGGCCAGCGCACGCCGGCGGCCCTCGCGGGACCCGATGTTGTGGATCGCCAGGTTGGACACCACCACGTCGACGCTGGCGTCGGGAAGCGGCAGCGCGGTCATGTCGCCGGTGCGCACCTCGATCCGGTCGGCGACGCCTTCCAGTGCGGCGTTGGCCAGGGTGGCATCAGCCGAGTTGTCGGTCTGGTCGGCCTGCCACAGGTCGACTCCGATCGCCCGCCCGTCGGGCAGCCGTTTGGCTGCGGCGCACAACACCGCACCTCGCCCACATCCCATGTCCAGCACCGTTTCGTCGCCCCGCAGCCGCAACCCGTCGAGGACGTCGTCCCACACCGCGAACTTGCCGGACCGCGTCGCGTGCCAGAACAGCCCGACCTGAGCCAGGATGCCGGCGTCGAGGACCAATGCCACCGCCCCGGCCCACTGTGGACCGCGAGCCAGGGCGAAGCCGCCGTAGATCGCCAGCGCAGCGCACCCGATCGCCAGGGCGGCGAGCTGCCCGCCGAGCGAGACCCGGTGAAACGACCCGTCGATGCCATAGTCGCCGCGACGGTGCGGTGCCTCAGTCATGACGCAGGCCCTCGTCGCCGAACCTGATACCCAGGTCTCGGGCGGTCTGGATCGAGTCACAGTCCAGCGGCACGGTTTTCTGTCGGCGGGTGGCGTCAGCCAAAGGCACGTAATCCACCGTCGGTGGGTTGAGCGCCACCATCACCCCGCTGTGGCCTTCGTCGAGGGCCCGCACCGCGGCGGCGCCGAACCGCAGCCCCAGCAACCGGTCCACCGACGACGGCGAGCCGCCACGCAACAGGTGCCCGAGTACGACGGCGCGAGACTCGCGCCCGGTGAGCGCCTCGAGTTCGGCGGCAACTTTGGCGCCCACGCCGCCCAGGCGTTCGGCCTGGCCCACCGCCTTGCCCGCCACGGTGAGTTCGCCATCCACCGGTTTGGCGCCTTCGGCGACACAGACAATGGAGTACGTCGAACCACGTTGTGCGCGTTCGTTGATCAGCTCGGCCACCGGCTCGAGCCGATACGGGATCTCCGGGAGCAAGATGGCATGCACCCCGGACGCCAGCCCGGCGTGCAGCGCGATCCAGCCGGCGTAGCGGCCCATCACCTCCACCACGATGATGCGGCTGTGCGAGGTCGCGGTGGGAAACAGCCGATCGATGCACTCCGAGGCGAAGTCGACCGCGCTGTCGAATCCGAACGTCGCCGCGGTGCACTCCAGATCGTTGTCGATGGTCTTGGGTACCCCGACCAGCCGCAGCCCGGCCTCATGCAGGTGGTTGCCGATCGCCAGGGAGCCGTCGCCGCCGATGGTGATCAACGCATCGATCTCGTGCTGCGCAATGCGCTGCAGCACCTCGTCGGTACGGTCCTGTTCGCTCCAGCTGCCATCGGGCTGCTGCACCGGGTAGGCGATCGGGTTGCCGCGATTGGTGCTGCCCAGGATGGTGCCGCCCTGGTGGATGATGCCGCGCACCCGGTCACGGGTCAGCTCGATCAGCCCGCCGTCGGGGTAGTCCTCACCCAACAGCAGCCCGTTGTAGCCGTCGCGGATCCCGACCACATCCCAGCCCCGGCTTCGGCCGGCCAGGGTGGCGGCGTAGATGACGGCGTTCAGGCCGGGTGCGTCACCGCCACCAGTGCTGATCGCGATGCGCTTGATGCTCGCCGTCACGCGTCGACCTCCTGCACCGGGCTCTTGGGATCGATCAGGATCTTGGCGTGCAGAGCCGGGTCGCCCAGCATGTCGAACGCGTCCGCCACCCCGCCCAGTCCGACCGTGCCGGTGATCAGCGGCGAAACGTCAACCTTGCCCTCGGCGATCATGTGCAGGGTGTCGCGGAATTCCATTGGTGTGTAACCCAATACGAACCGAAGGTCGGTTTCCTTGTTGATCGCGATCGCAGGCCGGATCGCGTCGGTTCCCATACAGACCCCGACCACCACCACCCGGGAGAACAGTGGAGCGCCGGCGATGACGCCGTCGATGACACCGGGCACCCCCACGCACTCGAAGATCACCGGACGGTTGGGCGTGGCGGCGCCGACGGCTTCGGCGGCCCGCCAGACATGCCACCAGGGCAGCCGTGCCTTGTAGAGCTTTTCGACCGTGCCCACCGCCAGGCCCAGCGCATCCGGCGCCTTCTCCAGGTGACCGTGACCGGCCGCCGCGGCATACGGCGAGTCCTGTGCCGGGTCGACAACGATGTCGGCGCCGCACCGCGTGGCCAACGCGCGGCGGCCGGGTGAGAAGTCGCTGGCGATCACCGTGCGCACGCCGCGCGCTTTGAGCATGCACACCACCGCCAGGCCGATCGGTCCACAGCCGATCACGATCGCCACGTCGCGTTTGCGTACCTCGCCGCGCCGCACGGCATGCCAGGCGACCGCCATCGGCTCGGTGAGCGCGGCCGCCTCCGCCGACAGCCCGTTGGGAACGGGCAGAGTCAGCGACTGCTCGACGAGCATCTGCTCGGCGTAGCCTCCCGGCGCCGATTCCGACAGCCCCACCGCATGGACAGCATCGCCGCGCCGCAACAGCGGCAGTGCGACCACCCGGGTGCCGGGGCGCGGCGCCTTGCGGGTGCGGGGACCGTGATCGAGTACTTCGCCGCAGACTTCGTGCCCGAGCACCACCCGCTGATCCGAACGCATGAAGCCGTCGTATCCGGTCAAGGCCATGACATCGGCGACCTCGTCGCAGTGCTGGCGAGCGTGCAGATCCGATCCACAGATGCCGCACCGCAGCACGTCGATGAGCAGCTGGCCTCTGGCTGGAATCGGAGTGGGCAGGTCGACGACTTCGAGTTCGCTGTTAGTGCAGCTGACGGCTTTCACAAATTCCAGCCTACGAGGGTGCGCAGTAGGCGTGGTGTCAACGACCGGGGCGTCGAGCACGCAGCGCCGCTCCCAGCAGGAAGACAGCCAACACCACCAGCCACGGCCAGGCCCCGTGCTGGTGCACCCACCCGGCGAGCGTGCCCTGTAACCGTCCGGCCGCGGCCAGCACCGGATCGCTTGCGCTGGCGTCGCTCTCGAACAGGCGAAGTTCGTGGTAGCCGTAGTAGCCGACGTAGAGTCCAACGGCCACCAGCAGCGCGCCGCTGATCCGGCTGGCGTAGCGCGTGATTCGGCGTATCCGATCGATCAGTGCGGAGCGAGCCAGCGCCACCGCGATCGCCAATACCCCGACCAGCAGCCCGAACCCCGCCGCATACGCCAGATAGGCCAGCACCGCGTCGTGGCCACCGCGCAGTGCCGCCCCGGTGACCGCCAGAAACGGACCGATCGTGCAGCCCAGCGAGGCGCAGGCGTAACCCACCCCGTAGCCGAGCATCGACCCGATCCGGGCGGTGGGCGCCCATCGCCCACCGAAGGAGCCGACCGCCAGCCGGCGGCCCGCCAGCAGCCAACCGCCGAGCACGACCAGCACGATGCCGATCACCACTGTGGCGTAGGGCAAGTAGCGCTCCACCCTGGTGGCCACCGTGACGGTGAGCAGCCCAAAGGCGCCGAACACCGCCAGAAAGCCCAGGGTCATCGCGGCGGTGGCCGCCAACGCCCGGCCCACCGCGCCCGCCCCGCCGGCCCGTTCACCGCGCACCACCAACGCCAGGTAGGCGGGTAGCAGCGCGAACCCACACGGATTCAGGGCCGCCACCAGGCCGGCGGCGAAGGCCAGTCCCGGCAGGTTCTGGTTCACCTACGTCAGCGCCGCGACCCGGTCGGACAACTCCTGTTGTGACATCGCCGAAGTCGGGTTGTTCACGAATGTCGAGGTGCCATCGGAGCGCTCGAATACGTAGGCGGGCTGCCACGGCACCCCGAATCGCGCCCAGATCGAGCCGTCGGCGTCGTTGAGGTTGGTGAAGTTCAGGTGGTACTTGGCCGCAAAGTCCTGCATCGACGCCACATCGGAGCGCCCCGCCACACCGATGAAGACCACCCGCGGGTTGGCGGCCGCTACCTGGCTCACCGACGGCGCCTCGGCGTTGCAGAACGGACAACTGGGCCTCCAGAACCACAGCACCGCGGGTTTGCCCTGCAGGCTGGCGCCGTTGAACGGGGTCCCGTCGATGGTGGTGGTGGTGAACTGCAATCGATCATCTGCGGCCGTGGCGGCCGGTGGGCCGGCCAGCCCGACGACCAGTGCGGCAACGGCGGCCAGTATCAGCGTGTAGATCCTCATAAAATGCACCACGATCGCGACCGGCCGATGGTTCAGCCCACGCGTCGGGGCCGCGGTTTAGGGTGGCCGCGATGGGACTGCACCTGCACCGCGCCGAGCGCACCGACGTCCTCGCCGACGGCCTCGGTGCGCTGTTGGCGACGCCGCCGGCCGACCCGTTCGCCCAGGAGCTGGTGCTGGTGCCGGCGCGCGGGGTGGAGCGCTGGCTGTCCCAGCGCCTGTCGCACGTGCTGGGCGCCGGTCCCGGGGGCGACGGGGTGTGCGCGGGCGTGGAGTTCCGCAGCCCGACCTCGTTGATCGCCGAGATCATCGGCGCCGGCGACGAAGACCCGTGGTCGCCTGATGCCATGACCTGGCCGCTGTTGACGGTGATCGATGCGAGCCTGTATGAGCCGTGGTGTGCAACGCTGGCAAGACATTTGGGTCACGCCGACCCCAGTCCGGAGGGTGAGCTGCGCCGCGGCCGACGCTATGCGGTGGCGCGCCGGCTGGCCGGATTGTTCGCCTCGTATGCCCGCCAGCGGCCGCAGCTGCTCGTCGACTGGAGCGCCGGCCAGGCCACCGACGGTGCCGGCGCAGCGTTGCACGACGACTTGGGCTGGCAGCCGCCGCTGTGGCGGGCGCTGGTGGCTGCCATCGGTATCGATCCCCCGCACGTTCGGCACCGCGATACCGTCGCGCGCCTGCGCCAGGCGCCGATCGAGACGCTGCCGCCGCGGCTGTCGTTGTTTGGGCACACCCGGTTGGCGTGCACCGACATCGAGTTGCTGGATGCTCTGGCCACCCATCACGACCTGCACCTGTGGTTGCCGCACCCCTCCGACGCGCTGTGGCGCTCACTCGACGACGTCCATGGCACCGTGCCGCGCACCGACGACGACACCCGGCACCGTGCACACCATCCGCTGCTGGAGACCCTGGGCCGCGATCTGCGTGAGCTGCAGCGCGGTCTGCCGGCCAAGCGCGACAGCGATGAATACCTGCGTGCCGTAACGCGGCCGGACACACTCTTGGGCTGGCTGCAATCCGATCTGGGCGCCAACGCGCTACGCCCCCAGGGCCGCAACCACGCGGTATCCGACCACTCGGTGCAGGTGCACAGCTGCCACAGCCCGGCCCGTCAGGTCGACGTACTACGCGAAGTCCTGCTCGGGCTGCTGCACGACGACCCGACGCTGGAGCCCCGCGACATCGTGGTGATGTGCCCGGACATCGAGACGTATGCGCCGTTGATCGTCGCCGACTTCGGTCTGGGCGAGCTGGCCGGTGACACCCACCCGGCGCACCGGTTGCGGGTGCAGCTCGCCGACCGGGCGCTGGCCCAGACCAATCCGCTGCTGGCGGTGGCGGCCGAACTGCTGGAGATCGCCGGCAGCCGCGCCACTGCCACCGCCGTGCTCAATCTCGCCCACACCGACCCGGTGCGGGCGCGGTTCGGCTTCACCGACAACGATCTGGCCCAGATCACCACGTGGGTGCGTACCGCCAACATCCGCTGGGGTTTCGATCCGCACACCCGCGAGCGCTACGGGCTGTCCCACATCGTGCACAACACCTGGCGATTCGGGCTGGACCGCATCCTGACCGGGGTGGCGATGTCCGACGATTCGCAGGCCTGGCTCGATACCGCGCTCCCCCTCGATGATGTCGGCAGCAGTCAGGTGGAGCTGGCCGGGAAGCTGGCCGAGTTCGTCGCACGGCTGCAGTCGGCGGTCGACAAGCTGGACGGCACTCGCCCGCTGGCGGAGTGGATCGCCGCGCTGCGCGACGGGGTCGCCGAACTGGCCGATGCCGGCACGGATGCCTGGCAGAGCGCGCATCTGCAGCGCGAGCTGGCGCAGGTACTCGAGGACGCCGCGGACCGCAGCGACATCGCGCTGCGGCTGCCCGATGTGCGGGTGCTGATGGCCGGGCATCTGGCCGGGCGCCCGACCCGGGCCAACTTCCGCACCGGAACGCTGACGGTGTGCACCATGGTGCCGATGCGCTCGGTGCCGCACCGGGTGGTGTGCCTGCTGGGCGTGGACGACGGGGTGTTCCCCCGGCTGGACCTGCCCGACGGTGACGACGTGCTGTCGCGGCGCCCGATGACCGGGGAACGTGACATCCGTTCTGAGGACCGGCAATTGCTGCTGGATGCGATCACCGCCGCCACCGACAAGCTGGTGATCACCTACACCGGCGCCGACGAACACAGCGGCCACCCCCGCCCGCCCGCCGTCCCGCTGGCCGAGTTGATCGACGCGCTGGATCAGACCACGCCGCAGCCGGTGCGCGAGCACCTGGTTGTGGAGCATCCCCTGCAGCCCTTCGACGTCAAGAACGTCGAACCCGGCCGGCTGATCCCCGACGTGCCCTTCACCTTCGATCCGACCGTGCCGCTGGCGGCGCGAACCGCGGCCGGAACCCGCCGCGACGCGCAGCAGTTCATCACCGACCCACTGCCTCCCCCACCACCGGCAGACGTTGCGCTGACCGACCTGCTGAAGTTCTTCAAGGACCCGGTCAAGGGCTTTTTCAGCGCGCTGAACTACACGCTGCCGTGGGAGGTCGACGAGGTCGAGGACGGTATGCCCGTCGAGATCGACGCGCTCGGCGAATGGGCGGTCGGCAACCGGATGCTGCACGACATGCTGCTGGGCATCGACCCCGCCCAGGCCATCGCGGCCGAATGGCGGCGCGGCAGCCTGCCGCCCGGGCAACTGGGCTGGCGCACCGCCAAACAGATCCGGGACCGGGTCGTGGGATTGGCGGCCGCGGCGCGCGAGCATCGCACACGTGCTCCGGCCACCTACGACATCGATCTGGATCTCGGCGGTGGTCGCCGGCTGACCGGCACCGTCACCCCGGTGTTCGATGCGGCCACGGTGTCGGTCAACTACTCCAAGCTGCGCGATACCCACCTGTTGCAGGCCTGGATTCCGCTGGTGGCGCTGGCCGCCCAGCGTCCCGACGTCGAATGGAGCGCTCGCTGCATCGGCCGGGCCCGCGACGGCGAACGCGCCCTGCAGCGGCTGTTCGGGCCGCCCCCCAATCCGATCGAGACGTTGCGGGAGCTGTTGTGGCTCTACGACATCGGGCGTTGCGAACCGCTGCCGCTGCCGATCAAGACGTCGTTCGCGTGGGCCGAGAAGCGTCACGCGGGCCGCGACCCGGTCTGGTATGCGAGCAGCAAATGGGCCACCCAGCGCTACCCCGGCGAGGACGCCGAACCCGCCAGCGTCCGGGTCTGGGGCCCACGCGCACCGTTTGACGTGTTGCAGCGGCCGCCCCGTCCGGGCGAGGAGATCGACGGCGAGGACACCCGACTAGGCGCGCTGGCGGCCAGACTGTGGCTGCCGCTGCTGCGCGCGGAACGGCGGGCGCGCTGATGGAACGCTTCGATCTGCTGGGCCCGCTGCCGGCCCTGGGCACCACCACAGTGCTGGAGGCCAGCGCCGGCACCGGTAAGACGTTCACGCTGGCCGGTCTGGTGACGCGTTATCTGGCCGAGGGGCACGCCACGCTGGACGAGATGCTGCTGATCACCTTCAGCCGGGCGGCCACCAGGGAACTGCGTGACCGGGTGCGCCGCCAACTGGTGGAGACGCTGGCCGCCCTCGACGGCACCGGCACGCAGGAACCCAATGATCTCCTCGCGCATCTGTGCAGCGGCAGCGCAGACGAGCGGGAGCTGCGCCGCCGGCGACTGCGTGATGCGTTGGCCGGATTCGACGCCGCGACCATCGCCACCACTCACCAGTTCTGTCATCTGGTGCTCAAATCGCTCGGCATCGCCGGTGACACCAGCGCCGGCGTCGAGTTGGTGGAAAGCCTCGACGATCTGGTGATCCGGGTCGTCGACGACCTGTACCTGGCGAATTTCGGGACGCAGCGCGACGAGGTGGCACTGAGTTACGCCGACGCGCTGAAGCTCGCGCGGGTGGTGGTCGCCGACCCGTATGCCCAACTACGCCCGCAAGATCCCGAACCGGGCACGGTGGCCGAGGTGCGGCTGCGCTTCGTCGACGCGGTGTGCACGGAGTTGGAGCTGCGCAAGCGCCGCCTCGGGGTGCTCGGGTACGACGACCTGCTGCGCCGGCTGGCCGGTGCGCTGGAACCCGAAGATTCGCCGGCCCGTGAACGGATGCGGCAGCGCTGGCCGATCGTGATGGTCGACGAGTTCCAGGACACCGACCCGATCCAGTGGCAGGTGATCGAACGCGGCTTCGTCGGGCATTCGGCGGTGGTGCTGATCGGCGACCCCAAGCAGGCGATCTACGGGTTCCGCGGCGGCGACATCTACACCTACCTGCAGGCGGCGCGGACCGCCGGGCAGCAGCGCACGCTGGCGGTGAACTGGCGCAGCGACTCGGCGCTGGTCGGTGCGCTGCAGACGGTGATGGGCGGTGCGGCGCTGGGTGATCCGCAGATCGTGGTCCACGACGTCGAGGCCGCCGTCGGCGGTACCCGGCTGGCCGGTGCGCCCAGCACGGCGCCGTTCCGGCTGCGGGTGGTCGGCCGCGCGACCTTCGGCGTCGCCTCAGACCGTGTCGCCCCGATGCCCAAGCTGCGCCGCCATATCCCCGATGATCTGGCTGCCGACGTCGCCGCCCTGTGGGCCAGCGGCGCGACCTTCGACGGCAGACCGATCAGCCCAGGTGACGTGGCGGTGATCGTCGAGAACAGCAGGGACGCGGCCGCCTGCCAAGAAGCCCTGCTGCGAGCCGGAATTCCCGCGGTGTTCACCGGTGACGCCGATGTGTTCTCCTCGGCCGCGGCCGCCGACTGGTTGTGTCTGCTGGAGGCGTTCGAAGCAACCCATCGCGGTGGGTTGGTGCGGGCCGCCGCGGCGACGGTGTTCTTCGGCCACACCGCCGCCGCGCTGGCCGACGGCGGTGACGCGTTGACCGACAAGGTGGCATCGACGTTGCGGGACTGGGCCGACGAGCTGCGGCTACACGGTCCGGCGGCGGTGTTCGAGGCGGCGCAGTTGGCCGGCCTCAAGCGCCGCCTGCTCGGCGAGTACGGCGGGGAACGCACCATGACCGACCTGGCGCACGTGGCGCAGTTGCTGCATGAGGCCGCGCACCGCGACCGGCTGGGCCTGCCGGCGTTGCGGGATTGGTTGCGCCGCCAGTGCACGGAAGGAACCGGCGGTGGGCAGCACAATCGTCGACTGGATTCTGACGCCGCAGCCGTGCAGATCCTGACGGTGTGGGGCTCCAAGGGTTTGCAGTTCCCGATCGTGTACCTGCCGTTCGCGTTCAACCGGCACATGTTCGACGAGGCCATCCCGCTCTATCACGAAGCCGGCGTCCGCTGCCGGCACGTCGGCGGACCGGACAGCTCGGACCACACCGAGGTGCAAAGGCTGAGCCTGGCCGAGGCCGCCCGCAATGACATTCGGCTGGCCTATGTGGCGTTGACCCGGGCGCAGTCGCAGGTGGTGGCGTGGTGGGCGGCGTCCTACGACGAGCCCAACGGCGGCCTGTCCCGGCTGCTGCGCGGCCGGTGCCGCGGCGAGGCGCCGGTGCCGGATCGCTGCGAGCCCAAACCATCCGATGACGAAGCCCTGGCCTGTTTTCGGGAGTGGGAGGCCGCCGGCGGTCTGGTTATCGAGGAGTCGGTGATCGCCCCGTTGGCCCCGGTCACGCCGGCGCAGCCTCCGGATGACTTGGAAGCGCGGCACTTCCACCGGCACATCGACACCGGATGGCGTCGCACCTCGTATTCGGGCCTGATCCGGCACGCTTCGGAAGACGGGGCGCTCGGGGTGCACAGCGAACCGGAGCTCTCGGCCCGCGACGACGAGGCCGACGACGTCCCGGTGGCGGTGGTGGCGGCGCCGCCGGCCGGGGCGGATCTGGTCTCACCGATGGCCGAGCTGCCCGCCGGGGCGGCTTTCGGCTCGCTGGTGCACGCCGTGCTGGAGACGGCCGATCCTTTCGCTGTCGACCTGGCAGCCGAACTGGAAACCCACGTATGTCAACACGCCGCCTGGTGGTCGGTGGAGGCCGATCCTGCCGTGCTGGCGGCTGCCTTGGTGCCCATGCACGACACCCCGCTGGGGCCGCTGGCCGATGGGCTGACACTGCGCGATATCGGCACCCGGGACCGGCTGCGGGAGCTGGACTTCGAGATCCCGCTGGCCGGCGGGGATGTTCGGGGCGTGGCGCCGGACGTGCGGCTGGCCGAGGTGGGCTTGCTGTTGCGCGAGCACCTGCGGCCCGACGACCCGTTCGCCCCGTATGCCGACCGGCTGGCCACCGAGGCCCTGGGCGGCCAGCCGCTGCGCGGGTATCTGTCCGGGTCGATCGACGTGGTGCTGCGGGTGCCCGAGCAGCGCTTCCTGGTGGTCGACTACAAGACCAACCGGCTCGGCGACACCGCCGCCGACTACGGGTTTGATCGGCTCACCGCCGCGATGCTGCATTCGGACTACCCGCTGCAGGCGCTGCTGTATACCGCGGTGCTACACCGCTTCCTGCGGTGGCGGCTGCCCAGCTACGACCCCGAGCAGCATCTGGGCGGGGTGCTGTATCTGTTCGTGCGTGGGATGTGCGGCCCGGACACCCCGGTGCTCGACGGGCACCGTGCCGGGGTGTTCGACTGGCGGCCGCCGGCCGCACTGGTGGTGGCGCTGTCGGATCTGTTGCACGCCAGGCGGGCGGCATGAGCGAGCTGTTGGAGTGGCGAGTGGCCTCCCGAGCCACCGGGCTATTGCGGGACTTCAATCAGGCCGGTGTGCTGGATGCCGCCGATGTCCATGCTGCCCAACGCATCACAGCATTGGGTGGTGAGCCCGATGAGACGGTGGGCTTGGCGCTCGCGCTGACCGTGCGTGCGCTGCGTCATGGGTCGGTGTGTCTGGATCTGTCGTCGGTGGCCGCCGACACCGACGGCGCGGAGGTGACCTGGCCGGAGCCAGAGGCCTGGTTGGCCGCGGTGCGTGCCAGTCAGCTGGTGCAGGCGCAGGTGCTGCGGCTCTATGACATCCCTTCTGGCGGGCTGCTCTACCTCGACCGGTATTGGCGCGAGGAGGAGCAGGTCTGCACGGACCTGTTGGCGTTGTCGGCGCCGGGGACAGCACCGACTCAGTTGCCCGCCTTTGAGCGACTCTTTCCGCCCGGCAAGTTCGATGAGCAACGGGCGGCCGCCGAAATCGCACTGTCACAACCGGTTACGGTGCTGACCGGGGGGCCGGGCACCGGCAAGACGACCACGGTGGCGCGGCTGTTGGCGCTGTTGGCCGAGCATGCCGAGCGGTCCGGGACGCCCGGGCTGCGGATCGCGTTGGCTGCCCCGACCGGCAAGGCCGCGGCCCGGCTGACCGAGGCGGTCGCGGCGGAGGTGGCCGAGCTGGAGCCGGTGGATCGGGCGCGGCTGGCCGGACTGGGTGCGACCACGTTGCACACGCTGCTGGGTTCGCGCCCGGACAGCTCGGTGCGGTTCCGCCATGATCGGGCCAACCGGTTGCCGCACGATGTGATCGTGGTCGACGAGACGTCGATGGTGTCGCTGACGCTGATGGCCCGGCTGCTGGAGGCGATGCGCCCCGATGCCCGGCTGATTCTGGTGGGTGACGCCGACCAGCTGGCGTCGGTGGAAGCCGGCGCGGTGCTGGCCGATCTGGTGGACGGGCTGGCGGCCCGGCCGGACACCCGGGTGGCGACGCTGCGGACGTCGCACCGGTTCGGCGAGTCGATCGGCGCGCTGGCGGTGGCGATCCGCGACGGCGATGCCGATCAGGCGATCGCGCTGCTGGCCGCCGGGGGCGAACACGTGGAGTGGATCGACACCGACCACGCGGCCGACGTGGCCGAGCGGTTGGCGACTCTGGTGGTCCCGCACGCGTTGGCGGTGCGCCAGGCCGCGCTGCTCGGTGATGCCACGGCGGCATCGGCGACGCTGGACGAGCACCGGTTGCTGTGTGCACACCGGGAGGGCCTACACGGGGTGCGGCACTGGAACCAGCAGATCCGCCGCCTGGTGGCCGAGCAGACCGGTGACCCGATGTGGACCGAGTGGTATGCCGGCCGGCCGTTGCTGGTGACCGCCAACGACTACGGGCTCGGGCTGCGCAACGGCGATACCGGGGCGGTGGTGGTCCGCAACGAGGGACTGCGCGCGGTGATCTCCACGGCGTCCGGGCCGCTGGAGTTCGCCACCAGCCGCCTCGCCGAGGTCGAGACCATGTACGCGATGACGATCCACAAGAGCCAGGGCAGCCAGGCCGGCGAAGTGACGGTGCTGATGCCGCCCGTCGAGTCGCGACTGTTGACCCGGGAGTTGTTCTACACCGCGGTGACCCGGGCCAAGACGAAGGTGCGGGTGGTCGGGTCGGAGGCCTCGGTGCGGGCTGCGCTGGGCCGCCGGGTGGTGCGGGCCTCCGGGCTGGCGCTGCGCCTTCGGGAGGCGTGAGGTTCCTTTTCGGACACCGAGGTGTCAGACCCCCGGCTTACCGTCGCGACCATGGGGAATCGCCAACAGTCGGCCAGCAACGGAACCGGCTTCGCCATCCTGTTGTTCATCGTGCTGCTGTGGTGGCTGCGCTGGCTCATTCTGGCCGGCGCCGTGATCACCGTGCTGGTGATCGTCACACGCCGGGTGCTGCGCAGCTACACCGCGTACCGCGCCGCCGAATTGAGCCGGCTAGGCAGTATCCGCCAGCGCGCTGACGTTCAGAACGCCCAGGTGCTGCGCGGTGACCCGCACGGGTTCTTCGGGCAGTACCCACTGCCGGACCCGGAGCTGATCCCGCGGTGGTACCGGGCCGGCTAGGCGCGCGCCGTCGGGCCGGTAGGCGCGTCGTCGAGCCGGACCATGTGGACCGTTGCCCGCCTCTGAGCGACACATCGCACCCACCCCGAACCGCCCGCGCGGTTGTCGCTCAGAGGCGGGCACCTCCCCCATCCCCGCCAAGCCGTTAGGGATGAGGCCGGTGGTACGCCACACTGGAACCATGACGGAATCCGGCGATACCCGGGTCGCGGTCTACCTCGACTTCGACAACATCGTGATCTCCCGCTACGACCAGGTCAATGGGCGCAGTTCGTTTCAAAAGGACAAGTCCAAGGGCTTGGCCAAGCAACCGGAGCGCCTCGCCCGGGCCACCGTCGATGTCGGGGCGATCATCGACTTCGCCTCGTCGTTCGGGACGCTGGTGCTCACCCGCGCCTACGCCGACTGGTCGGCGGAGGTCAACACCGGCTACCGGGCGCAGCTGGTGGGCCGAGCGGTCGATCTGGTGCAGTTGTTCCCGGCGGCCGCCTACGGCAAGAACGGCGCCGACATTCGGTTGGCGGTCGACGCGGTCGAGGACATGTTCCGGCTGCCGGATCTGACCCATGTGGTGATCGTGGCCGGCGATTCCGACTACATCCCGCTGGCCCAGCGCTGTAAACGCTTGGGCCGCTACGTCGTCGGCATCGGAGTGGCCGGCTCCACGAGCCGCGCACTGGCTGCGGCCTGCGACGACTTCGTCAGCTACGACGCGCTGCCCGGAGTGCCGGTGTTCGAGCCCGCGCCGGCCGCCGCCGACGCAGACGCAGACGAGCCGAAGCGGCGCACTCGCCGGGCCAAGGAGGAGCCCGAGGAGCCGCCGCAACCAGATCCGCAGGACACCGCCACCGCACTGCTTATCCGCGCGCTGCAGATCGGCCTGGAGAAAGACGACGTCGAGTGGCTGCACAACTCGTCGGTCAAGGCACAGATGAAGCGCATGGATCCGTCTTTCAGCGAGAAGGCCCTGGGCTACAAGTCATTCAGCGACTTCCTGCGGTCCTACTCGGATCTGGTGGAGCTCGACGAGAGTTCGACGACGCGGCTGGTGCGGTTGCGCGGGTGAGGCCGGCGAAATAGGGGTGTACGCTGGAAAAAGTTGGGAACCGAGCCAGTCCGGGATGAGTCAGCATTTCGCCGTTGATCTTGTAGAGCAATCGCTCGCACCGGGCACACCGGTGACGGCAGTACGTCGGGATCACCATGAATGCTCTGTTCGCTTGCCCACCTTTTACCGCTCTTAAGACGCAACAACGATTTTCGAGCCCCCCGAGTTTCGGCATCGTCAGTACGTATCCACCGACCCCGTGCGGGCTGGCGACCTTCACCGCTGCTCTGTGCGACGGACTGTCCGCCAATGGCTCCGAGGTCAGCGTCGTGCGCATTGCGGACGGGACGCCGTCCAGCAGTGCCCGGGTCGTCGGGGAGCTGGTCAATGGGTCGGCGGGCTCGGTGGAGGCCTGCGCAGAATTGCTCAACCAGAGCGATGTCGCGATCATCCAGCACGAGTACGGGATCTATGGCGGCGCCGACGGGAAAGAAGTGCTCGACCTGATAGACGGGTTGCGCATCCCGTCCATCATCGTCGCGCACACGATCCTCAAAAGCCCTACCCCACACCAGCGTTCGGTATTCGAAGCGATCGCGGCCAGGGCAGATCAGGTGGTCGTCATGTCGGAGGTCGCCAGTCAGCGCCTACGCCACGACTTCAACATCGATCGCCGCAAAGTCACCACGATCCCGCATGGCGCGGCCGTGCCCCGGCAGGCCGCACTAAAGCGTTCAGGCCGACCCACCCTGTTGACCTGGGGGCTACTGGGGCCAGGCAAGGGCATCGAGCGAGTGATCGACGTGATGGGGTCCCTGCATGATCTCCCCGGGCGGCCGCGCTACCTGGTAGCCGGCCGCACGCACCCGAAGGTTCTGGCCGCCGATGGCGAGGCCTACCGTGACGCGCGCGCCGCACAGGCGCGCAGCAGCGGTGTCGAAGACTCGGTGTCTTTCGACCCCGCCTATCGCTGCGTTTCGTCACTGGTCGCACTGGTGCAGTCCTCGGCGGCGGTCGTCCTGCCCTATGACTCCACCGATCAGGTCACGTCCGGTGTGCTGGTCGACGCCATCGCGTGCGGCCGGCCGGTGGTCGCCACCGCCTTCCCGCACGCCATTGAGCTTCTCGGCACCGGGGCGGGCATCGTCGTCGGGCACGATGACCCCGACGCGCTCGCCTCCGCCCTGCGCAGGGTGCTGACCGACCCGCGCGTGGCAGGCTCGATGGCCGCCGAGGCCCGCCGACTGGCCCCGACGATGGCCTGGACGAGCGTCGCCCATGCCTATCTGGGCTTGGCGCGCCGCCACCTCGCACAGCGGCCGGCATCGGTATGACCATCACCGCACCGGCCCCGGTCTTCGACCATCTGCTGCGCATGACGGACCATCGGGGCACCTTCGAGCACGCCTGTTTCGCCGAGCCTCGGCGCGAGCACGGCTACTGCGCCGACGATATGAGCCGCGTTCTCGTCGTTGCCACCCGCCAGCCGCGCGCCGACGGGGACGTGCACCGCCTCGCCAGTGTTGCGGTGCGGTTCCTGAACGAGGCGCAAGCCCTCACCGGCGCTTGCCGCAACCGGATGGACAGCTCCGGAGGTTGGACGGATGAGCCTGCCATGGAGGATTGCTGGGGTAGATGCGTCTGGGGACTCGGGACGGCCGCCGCGCACAGCGACGTGGGCTGGGTGCGCCAGTCGGCCATCGTGCAGTTCGAGCGCGCCGCCCAGGGGCGGTCGATCTGGCCGCGCGCGATGGCCTTCGCGGCATTGGGGGCCGCCGAACTCCTGACCGTCAATCCCGAGCACCGCGCAGCCCGCGAGCTCGTCACCGACTACGCCGCCACCGTCGCCGAACCGAACGACAACCCCGCCTGGCCGTGGCCCGAGGAACGACTGACCTACGCGAACGCGGTCCTGGCCGAGGCGATGATCGCAGCCGGCACTGCGCTCGACACGCCGACACTGTGGGAGCGCGGTCTGGACCTGTTGGAATGGCTGGTCGGATACGAAACGGCAGACGGACACCTCTCCCCCACCCCGGCGGCGGGGCGGGGCCCCACTGATCTACGGCCCGGATTCGACCAGCAGCCGATCGAGGTGGCCACGCTCGCCGACGCGTGCGCACGCGCCGCCGGCGTCGACGCCAGGCAGATCTGGCCGGACGGGGTCCGAGCGGCCGCGGCGTGGTTCCAGGGCGACAACGACGCGGGACAGCCGATGTGGGATCCCGACACGGGCGGCGGATTCGACGGTCTGCACGCCGACGGGGTGAATCGCAATCAGGGCGCGGAGTCGACACTGGCCGTGCTGTCGACCCTGCAGCAGGCTCAGAACTTCTCGACTGTGCCGCAATGACTTCGGTGCTTGACGGACTGGTCGTGCGCAGCCCCCGTCGGCTTGCGGCCGACCCATCTCGGGTCATCACCCGGCTCTTCGTACCCGGCCAGGAGGGTTTCGAGTACCAGGAGTCTCGCGCGGGCGCAGTGCTGGCACGGATCCTGGCCTTGGACGAGGACGAGGCGCGGTCGTCGTTAGACGATGTCGTGGCACGCTTCGACGGGCGGCACCGCGATCTGGTCGGCACCTTCGGCCGGCACGCCCGGGAACTCGCCGACCGGCTGGACCCCGGCCGCGAGCTCTCCGAAATACGGATGCTGCTGCTGGGCGCGGCGTTCACCAACGAGTACGCCATTGAGGGTGCCGCGCTGTGCAATCCCAGCATCGTGGCCCACCCAGACCAGGCGGGAGCGGCAGCGGGCGGCCTGCGATTCGTGTTGAGCATGCGGGGCATCGGGGAAGGACATCGTTCCTCGATCGGGTTCCGCACCGGCGTCATCGACGCGGCGGGATGCGCCACCATCGATGATCAGAGCCGCTTCGCCACCGCCGGAGCAGCGACACCGACCCTGCTGGACGCGGCCGTCTTCCGCAGTGAGCTCGCCCGCCTCGACGATGCGGGCGAGGCCAGTCGCTACGTACTCGATGCGCTCGGTGACCGATTCACCCGCGCGGAACTCGATCAGCGACTCGCCACCCTGGAGAACCATCTGAGCACCCGTGGACGTGCCGGAGAAACGATCTCGGTGATCCGCGCCATCGCAGACCGCACCTACGCCGTCGAATTCGCTGACAGCGTCCCGCTGTCCGAGCGGGTGCTGTGGCCAGCGATCGAGGTTGAGCAGGCCGGGATGGAGGACGCCCGTTTCGTCCGCTTCACCGATGATGACGGAGCCGTCAGGTGGCTAGCCACCTACACTGCCTACAGCGGAACCCGTATCAACCAACAGCTGTTGGAGACAAAGGATTTTCGATCCTTTACCTCCACACCGATCGTCGGACGCGCCGCGGCCAACAAGGGCCTGGCGTTGTTTCCGCGCCGGATCCACGGGCGATTCGCGGCGCTGTCGAGGGCAGACCGCGAGTCGAATGCGATCGCCTACTCCGACCATTTATCGGTGTGGCCGAGCGCGGTTCCCGTCCAGCGACCGGCGCAGGCATGGGAGGCGGTGCAACTCGGGAACTGCGGTCCGCCCATCGAGACCGAGGCGGGCTGGCTGGTGCTCACTCACGGCGTGGGCCCGATGCGTACCTACCGCATCGGAGCGATCCTGCTCGATCTCGACGATCCGACCCGGATTGTCGGTCGGCTACGCCAACCGCTGATGAGCCCCGCCACCGACGAGCAGAACGGCTATGTGCCCAATGTGATCTACTCCTGCGGCGCTCTGGTACATGCCGACACCCTGGTACTTCCCTACGGTATCGGCGACGCCGCCATCGGCATCGCCACCGTGCCACTTCCCGAATTGCTTGCCGCGCTGTGTGATTGACCGCTGACGGCGGCGGTTCGGTTACCCCTCGGCGGCCACCAGGGACCGCAGCTGTACGTCGGGGTTGTCGCGCTGGAAACCCTGCAGCCGCCACGCGTTGGAGAACAACACCAGGTGCACGCCGTCGGTGCGGATCAAGACTTCCGCCAACGACTGTTTGTTGACGAAGTCGACGTCGCCGGCGTCCACGATCCGCGCGACCTGATACGGCAGCGGTTCCAGCGTGATCGGCGCGCCCATTTCGCTGGCCATGCGGTGTGCGGCCACCTCGAACTGCATCGGTCCGACCGCGGCGAGCACCGGCGCCTGCTCTCCCCGGCGATCGGAGACCAGCACCTGCACGACACCCTCTTGGTCCAACTGCTCGATGCCACGACGGAACTGCTTGTGCTTGCTGGGATCGACGTTGCGTGCCACCGAGAAATGCTCGGGCGAGAAGCTCGGGATCGGCGGGTACTGCACGGGCACTTCGCAATACAACGTGTCGCCCGGACGCAGGGCGGCAGCGTTGGCCAACCCGATCACATCACCGGGCCAGGCGGTGTCCAAGGTGGAACGCTGCTGGCCGAACACCGACTGGGCGTACTTGGTGACAAACGGCTTGCCGCTCGCGGCGTGGGTGAGGACATCGCCACGTTCGAAGGTTCCCGAATACACCCGCGCGAAAGCGATGCGATCGCGGTGGGCCGAGTCCATGCCGGCCTGCACCTTGAACACGAAGGCGCTGAACGGTGCGTCGGTGGCGCGCCGGCCGCCGTCGACGTCGAGCGCCCCGCCGGGAGCCGGCGCTAACTCGGTAAGCACGTCGAGAAGCTGATTCACCCCGAAGTTCAACGCCGCCGAGGTGAACAGCACCGGTGTCGCCGTGCAGTCCAGGAACGCCTCGCGGTCGAAGTCGGATCCGTCGGCGGACAGCAGCTCGCACTCTTCGACCGCGGTATCCCAGTCATCCCCGGCCGCGGCCTGCGCATCGGCCGCGGCGATGTGCTCCTCGGGTGCCGCGGTGGCGCCGCCGGCGGTACGGGTGAACCGGATGAAGTTTCCAGACCGGCGATCGAGCACCCCGTCGAATTCTCCGGCGATGCCGACCGGCCAGGTCAGCGGGGTGGGCCGTAACCCGATGCGGGTGTGGATCTCGTCCATCAATTCCAGGGCATGCCGGCCGGGACGGTCCCATTTGTTGATCACGGTGATGATCGGGATCCGACGATGACGGCACACCTGGAACAGCTTGAGGGTCTGCGGCTCGAGGCCTTTTGCGGCGTCGATGAGCATCACCGCGGAGTCGACGGCGGTCAGCACCCGGTAGGTGTCTTCGGAGAAGTCGGCGTGGCCGGGAGTGTCGAGCAGGTTGATGACGCAGTCCTGCCCCTTGGGGGTGCGGTACGGGAACTGCAGGGCCGTCGACGTGATGGAGATGCCTCGGGCTTTCTCCATCTCCATCCAGTCCGAAACCGTGGCACGACGACCAGACTTGCCGTGCACCGCACCGGCCTCGGTGATGGCCTTGGCATGCAGCACCAGGGCCTCGGTCAAGGTGGATTTGCCGGCGTCGGGATGGCTGATCACGGCGAAGGTGCGGCGCCGGGCTGCTTCGGAGGAGATCCGGCCGGTTGGCGGCGCTGCGGCGACCGTCGGCGAATCCAGGGCGTTGTCGGTCATTGCGTCAGCAAGTGTATGGGCGATCTGGAACAAATCAATAATCGGTCCCGGCGTCGGCCGCGTGGCGATCGGTCTGCGCGTTCGCCGCGAGAACAGCGGGAAGGACCAGCGTGTCGATGACCTGCCGGGCGAACTTTGCGTCGAAGCTCTGACCGCTCATCACCCGGATCAGACCTACCCCGGCCAGCACATCGGCGACCAGCGACCAGTCGCGCCCGGACGCCACCTCGCCACGGTCGGCGGCCCGCTGCAGGATGGTGGTCACCACCCGCCGGCCCTTGAGCAGAAGCATGTCGTCGAGCGCCGAGGCCAGATGTGGATCATGGGCGGCCTCGACCGCGACCCGCAACACCACGTCGTTGGGGATCAGCGCGTCGTCGGTGCGCGCCATCCGTCCCACCAGCGCGTCGAAGTCGCCGACAAGGCTGCCGGTGTCGGCGACGTCATCGTCCATCAGGTCGGGCCGCCAGTACACCAGCGCATCGGCGATCAACGCAGCCTTCGACGACCAACGGCGGTAGATGGCGGCCTTGCCGACACCGGCGCGCGCCGCGATGTCGTTCATGTTGGTGTCGTCATAGCCGTTCTCGGCCAACGCGGCCAATGCGGCATCGAGGATCGCGGGATCACGCGACCGATCGAGTCGCCCATCGGTGCGCCTGCGCAATTTCGATCCGGTGTCTGCCATCGCCAGACACCTACGATGTGGGTTGCGGAATGGGCGCGGTGTTGTCTTCGGCCGGCTGCGGTCCGGGTCCGCTGCGGCCCCGTCGGGTGATCTCAAAAGTGTTGAGCGGCCACCAGAACCAACGGCCCAGCGCCGCAGCGATCGACGGTGTCATGAACGCCCGGACGATCAACGTGTCGATGATCAGGCCGATACCGATGGTCGTACCGAGCTGGCCGACCACCCGCAGGTCACTGACGATCATCGCCATCATGGTGAAGGCGAACACCAGGCCCGCCGCGGTGACGACACGCCCGGTAGCCCCCACACCTCGGATGATGCCGGTGTTGAGCCCGGCGTTTATCTCTTCCCGCAGGCGCGAGACCACCAGGAGGTTGTAGTCCGAACCCACTGCCAGCAGGATCACCATCGACAACGGGATCACGATCCACTGCACGCCCAGGCCCAGGATGTCCTGCCAGAGCAGGACCGACAGTCCGCACGCGATACCCAAGGATGCGGCCACGGTGCCGACGATCACCAGGGCGGCCACCACGCTGCGGGTGATGATCAGCATGATCGCGAAGATCAGTATCAGCGACGCGATCAGCACAATCATCAGGTCGATGACGACGCCGTCCTGCATATCGGCGTACAGCGATGCGGTACCGGCCAGCGAGACCTTCGCGCTGGCCAGCGGGGTGCCCTTGAGGGCATCGGCGACAACGTCTTTGAGGTCCCGGACATGTGCGATGCCCTGCACCGAGGCCGGGTCGCCCTGGTGGGTGATGATCATCCGGACCGACTGGTGATCGGGCGACATGAACATCTTGATGCCACGCTTGAAGTCAGGATTGTCGAACACATCCGGCGGCATGTAGAAGAAATCGTCGTTCTTGGCCTGATCGAAGTACAGGCCAATCTCCGTCTCGCCCTTAGCCAATTCCTGTTGCTGGGCCTGGGTTCCGGCCATGGTGCTGTGGGTCGCGAGCATGAAGTCGCGCATCGTCGTCATCGAGTCGATGGTGTTCTGCAGAACCGGCAGCATCTGCGGCAGCAACTTGTCCAGACGGTCCATATCGACGGTGAGATTCTGTATCTGTTCGTCGAGTTCGTCGATACCGTCCATGGTGTCGAAGATCGATCGCAGTGAGTTACAGATCGGGATGTCGAAGCAGTGCGGTTCCCAGTAGAAGTAGTTGCGGAACACCCGGAAGAAATCATCGAAATCGGCGATATGGTCACGCAATTGATCAGTGGTGTCCGCCATGTCGTGGGTCCTGGCGACCATGCTGTGCGTGACTTCCGTCATCTCCTTGGTGATGGCGTACATGCGCTCCATGTTGGCGACGGTCTTGCTCATCTCGTCGGCCTGTTCGAGCATCTGAGCCGAGTTGTCGTTGTTGAACTTCGCGGCCTGCAGGGTGCCGGCGTTCTGCGCACCGAGCAGGAATGGGATCGAGCTGTGCTCGATCGGTGCACCCAGTGGGCGGGTGATGGTCTGCACCCGATCGATGCCCCGCATGCGAAAGACGCTCTTGGCGACCTTCTCGATCACCAGCATGTCTGCGGGTGTGCGCAGGTCATGATCGGTTTCGAGCATCAACAGTTCGGGGTTCATCCGGGCCTGGGAGAAATGGCGGTCCGCGACGGCCATGGCCAGGTTGGCCGGCATGTCGGCGGGAGTGAACTTCTGGTCGTTATACTGCGGCACATACGTCAGCAAGCTGATGAAGCCCACGACGGCAAGCGCGCTGCTCATCAAGATGACCGGGACGGGCCAGCGGACCGTGATGGTTCCGACCTTGCGCCAGTTCCGCGTCGAGAGTTTCTGTTTGGGGTCGAGCAGCCCGAACTTCGATGCCACGGTGAGTATCGCCGGGGCCAGGGTCAGTGAGGCGGCGATGACGACCAGAATCGCGATCGCGCAGGGCGGCCCCATGGTCTGAAAGTAGGGCAGCGTGGTCATGCTCAGGCACATCAAGGCGCCGACGATGGTCAGCCCCGAACCCAGGATGACGTGCGAGACGCCACTGTAGGAAACATAGAACGCCTCTTCGGGATCGAGGCCGTTAGCTCTTTCTTCGTGATATCGGCCGAGGAGAAAGATCAGGTAATCCGTGATCGCGGCGATGGACAACATCGTCACCATGCTCACCGCATACGGGGTCAGGCCGATGATGTTCATGTTGCCGGCCGCGGCCGTAACGCTCATTGCGGCAAACAGTCCCAGGCCGATGGCGACCATCGAGATCAGCATCGTCACCACCGAGCGATAGATGGCGAGCAGCATCACGATGATGATGGCGACCGACACGAACTCGAGCCGATGCATGCTTTGGTGGCCGGCCACACTGGTGTCGGCGTTCAGGACCGTATTGCCCGCGACATGGGCCTTGATACCCGGCGGCGGGGTCACCGACGCAACGATGTCGCGCACCGCCGCCACCGACTCATGGCTTTCGGTGGTGCCCTGCGAGCCATTGAGGAAGATCTGCACATAGGCGGACTTGCCGTCCACACTCTGCGAACCCGCCGCGGTCAGCGGATCACTCCAGAAGTCCTGAACGTTCTGCACGTGCTCGTGATCGGCCTCGAGTTTGGCGACGATCTCGTCGTAGAACTTGTGCGCGGCCTCCCCGACCGGCTCATCGCTCTCGAGCACGACCATCGCCGTGGAGTCCGAATCGTACTGCTGAAATACCTTGCCGATATTGAGCATCGCCGCGTACGACGGCGCACCGGTAGGGCTGATCGGGACCGACCGGGTGGCCGCGACCTCGCCCAGTGACGGGATCACCGCCCCCAGGACGATCACCAGGAGCACCCAGAACAAGATGATCGGCACCGAGAACACCCGGACCATCCGGCCTAAGAAGGGGCGGTGGGTCTGCGGCTCGCTCATACGGATTTCACCAAGCAGTAGATGAACGGTTTGATGGTGTCGTCGCTGGCCCGCTCATCGCGCACTTCGTCGTCGACGGTCACCCGGCATCGAAGGTCGCGGGTGTTGCGATCGCCCTGGGCCATGATGTTGGCCGACATCGACGGCAGCGTCGTCACGATCGTGAACGACCAAGGCAACGACGCGTTCTCGACGAGATTCGGTTGCCCATTCTCGTCGAGGTAGTTGAGGTTTGCGGTCCCACCGGTCCCGGTGATCTCGTAGGTGATGTGCTTCGGATTGAAGTTCTCGGTGATTGCGGACCCTTCCGCCAGGTTCGGGCCTTGGTGTCCCAGAGATTCGCGAATCCGGGAAATGGCATAGCCGCCCAGTGCCACGACAACCACCAGCAAGAGCGGAATCCAGAACCGCTTCATCAGTCGGAACACCGGGTGCATGCCTCTCGGTCGTTCGGGTCGATCAGATCCAGACGGGGGCAACCCGGCTCGCGCGACGCCCAATTCAGGCGAAGAAACCATGCTGCCAACCGATACGGAACCCGAGTTCCGCGCGTAGAGCGTTGCTTAGATTACCTGATGATTTGACCGCGTGGAACTGCCTTGATCCCGATCGCGGGTCTGTCGTGTTCTTGCCGGTCGTTACGGGGCCGTACCCTTACCAGGCGTGACCGTCATCGACCCGGAAAGGCTCGCCACCTGCCTACAGGTGCTCGCCGAGATCGACTCGCTGCCACCGGAGCACCCGGACGCCGTGGCCGTGCGCCGGGCCACCGCGCGCATGTTCAAGGCGGTCAAGAAGGCCCGCCGGACCGCCCGCCGCGACGCGGTGGCCGCCGCCGACCAGGCCGTCATCGCCGCCACCGCCACCGGGGCGCCGGGCCGCATCGACGACGAGACGCAGGGCATTCCGCTGGTGTCTGCCGCGGTCGGGGCGTCGGCGGGCACGCTGCTGCGCTCGCGGGCCTGCTACATCTGCAAGACCCACTACACGCAGGTGGACGCGTTCTATCACCAACTCTGTCCGGGCTGCGCCGCGATGAGCCGGGCCAAACGCGATGCGCGTACCGACCTGTCCGGACGACGCGCCCTGCTCACCGGCGGGCGCGCCAAGATCGGCATGTACATCGCGCTGCGGCTGCTGCGCGACGGCGCGCACACCACCATCACCACCCGATTCCCCAACGATGCCGTGCGGCGCTTCGCCGCGATGCCCGACAGCGCCGACTGGCTGGACCGGCTGCAGGTGGTGGGTATCGACCTGCGCGACCCGGCCCAGGTCGTCGCACTGGCCGACACGGTCGCTGCCCAGGGCCCGTTGGACATCCTGATCAACAACGCCGCGCAGACGGTGCGGCGCGCGCCCGGCTCCTATGCCGCCCTCGTCGAAGCCGAGCGCACCCCCGCAGGCGAGCTGGTCGACGTGATCACCTTCGACCATGTCAGCGACGCCCACCCAGCGGCCCTGGCCGGCAGCCTCGCCGAGCACCAGCAGCCCCACGCACTGACCGAACTGGCCCTGACCGCCCGCAGCGCGTCCCCCGAGCGGATCGCCGCCGGCGTCGCCATCGACGCGGGCGGGCTGCTGCCCGACACCGCCGCCGTCAACAGCTGGACCCAGCACGTGCACGAGATCGACCCACTGGAGTTGCTCGAGGTGCAGCTGTGCAACCAGACCGCGCCCTTCATCCTGGTGAGCCGGCTTCGCCCGGCCATGGCGGCGGCTACCGCGCGCCGTAAGTACGTGGTGAATGTGTCGGCGATGGAGGGGCAGTTCAGCCGTCGCTACAAGGGTCCGGGCCACCCGCACACCAACATGGCCAAGGCCGCGCTGAACATGCTGACCCGCACCAGTGCCGGCGAAATGCTGGAGAACGATCGCATCCTGATGACCGCGGTGGACACCGGCTGGATCACCGATGAGCGCCCGCATCCC
This sequence comes from Mycobacterium sp. SMC-19, assembly GCF_045310815.1. Taxonomy (NCBI): domain Bacteria; kingdom Bacillati; phylum Actinomycetota; class Actinomycetes; order Mycobacteriales; family Mycobacteriaceae; genus Mycobacterium; species Mycobacterium sp. SMC-19. Next base: position 589,492 of record NZ_JBJIAM010000001.1, read on the forward strand.
ACCAAGCTGCGACTGGCCGAGGAGGGATTTCACGCCCCGTTGGATCTGGTCGACGGCGCCGCGCGGGTCTACGACCCGATCGTGCGCGGGGAAGCCGGCGAAGACCTGTACGGGTGCTTCCTCAAGGATTACGCGCCGAGCAACTGGTAGGCGCCGTCAGTACAGCGGCCCGCCGCCGAACAGTTCGCGGTGCGAGTCCGGCTGGTTTCCCTCGATGTCGGTGACGCCGTAATCCAGCGCGGCCTCGGCGGTGATCAGGGTGTGCCCGCTGCGGGCAGCTAGGTCGGGATCATTGGCCAGGGCGGCGACGACGCGGCCGATGAACTCCGGAGTTTCGGCGTTGGCCAGCGGGAAGCCTTGGAAGTTGTCCAGGCCACGGGCCATGAAGCCCTGCATGACTTCGTTCTTCACCAGCCCGGGCCAGAGCGATACCGCGCTCACCCCGGTTCCGGTCAACTCGACGGCCATGTCGGCGGCCATCTTGTCCAGCCCGGCCTTGGACATGCCGTAGAGCACCGAGTGCAGGTGCCCGCGGGCCCCGAACGAGGAGATATTGGCGATCAGGCCGGCCCCGCGCGGGACCATCAGCTGCGCGGCATGCACCGAGGCGACGTAGTGGGCGCGCAGGCCCACCCCGATCAGGGTGTCCCAGTCCGACAGTGGGCGCTGCCAGAACTTCTCGGTGAACCCGGCGAACCCCTTGGGCGCCGCCCACACGTTGTTGACCAGCAAATCCAGCCGGCCGTCCTGCTCGTCGCCGATGCGGGCGAACAGCTTCGCGATCTGCTCGTCGTCGCGGTGGTCGCACTGGACACCGATGCCGCGCCCGCCGCGCTCGGTGACCTCCCGCGCAGTCTGATCCAGTGGCCCGTCGGCCCCGACTTCGCCGCGGGCGGTGACGTAGACGGTCCAGCCGTGCGAGCCGAGCGCCAGCGCAACTCCCTTGCCGACGCTGCGGCTGGCGCCGGTGACCAAGGCGATTCGGGTGCTCATCTCTAGGCCTCCACGATGGCGTCGTCGCCGAGGGGCCGGGTGATCACCCAGAGTTGGCGGAAGTGACTGCGGGCCATTTTCCAGGCGCCGTCCTCGATCACGTAGTCGTCGTCGTACTCGCCGGTGAGCAGGCGTTCGGTGCGCTCAATCATGTTGAGCTGCCGGAACTTCAGCGTCCATCGTCCAGTGGCCGTGCCGGGGCCGGTGATGGCGATATCGGGATGCATGCCGTGGTGCATGTCCAGGATCACCGGTTTGCCGTCCACCTTGTGCAGCGCGATCTTGGTGAATACCGCGGCGATCTGATCGGCGTCGTCGAACCCGCCCAGGGGTCCGTAATGAATGTCGGCCCCGCGATTGATGAAGCAGGCCCGGAAGGTTTCGGGGTCCTTGGCGTCACACGCCCGGAAGTAGCGGTGCTTGAGGGCTTTGATCGCCTCGATCTGTTCGAGCGCGGTGAGCCGCTCCTCGGGTGTCATCGCTCGACGATAGTTGTCGCGTGTGCAGGCGGTGAGATGGTCCCCACCCGCCACAGGCGTACCGCGACTGGCGGTATGACATGAGTTCGAATCGGATAGCGCCGGGGATATCAGCCGGTTAGATCTTGCAGCTGACCGACCGCCGCGGTGGAATCAGCAGATTTGGCCGGCGAAGAAGGCGGCCGACACCAGACCGACGCACAACGCCAGGGTGGCATGACCCATCATGCCGGCGCCGACGGTCGCGGTGGCAGCGGTGGCAGCCAAGCCGCTCAGAAAAGTGGTCATTGCCCCATCTCCTGTGGTGTGCATCACATCAAGGTTTCCAACGTGGTCTACACCACATCATACCTCTAAGGAAAATGCCAGCCCCGTCCCATTCACCGGAAAGTCGCCGGACTGTTGTGGGGTTCGGCGGCCGGCGCGATAAGACCGCGGGGCGGCCTTGCGAGCGTCGAGCGCTTGTGGATAGACAGACTTCTCATGCCGCCGGTTCCGCGTACGCTGCCACCATGCCGCCGAAGGACCTCGAGTCACGGGTCAGCGCCCTGGAGGTGCAGGTGGGCGAGTTGCGCGGCCGGGTCAGCGCCAGCGAACGCGACGCCGCGGCAGCCCGGGTGCTCGCCGGTGGGGCTGATCGCGACGTGGGTGAGATCCGCGGTGAGATCCGTGACTTTCAGCGGGCCACCATCGGGAGCTTCAACGCGCTGCGCCAGGACATGGTCGATGGCTTTCGACAGATCGACGAACGGTTCGCGCAGGTCAACGAGCGGTTCGCGCAGGTCGACGGAACGTTCGGACAGGTCGCTACCGGCTTCGCCGAGATGCGCGCCAAGTTCGACATGACCGCGGCCGGACAGCAGCGCATCGCCGAGCTGATCCAAACCGTCATCGACACGCAAGCCGGCAACGGCTCGGAGTGACCGATACTTCGAATGCGGTAGAGGTTTCTTGCGGCGATCGAGCCGTTCTGGACTCTGGCGTAAACGCTGTTTCCCAACGGCTCGGGCTGACGCTTCGATCGTTGGCCGGCTCACGGCCGCCTCGGATAACCGCTTCCGCCTACAGCTCGGTAACACTCCCGGCTTCGACCCGCCAGGAGCGGTCCAACCGGACGTTCTGCAACATCCGGCGATCGTGGGTCACCAACAACAGCGCACCGTCGTAGGTTTCCAGTGCCTGTTCAAGCTGTTCGATGGCGGGCAGATCGAGATGGTTGGTCGGTTCGTCGAGGACCAGCACGTTCGTGCCGCAGGCCTGCAGCAACGCCAGGCCGGCGCGGGTACGTTCCCCGGGCGAAAGGTCGTCGACCGTGCGCTCCACATGGTCGGCGGTCAGCCCGAACTTCGCCAGCAGGGTGCGCACGTCGGCGGTCGACCAGTCCGGCACCCGTTGCTCGAAGCGATCGACCAGACGGGCGGGGCCGGTGAAATCGGCGCGCGCCTGGTCGATTTCACCGATAGCGACGTTGGCGCCCAGACTTGCGCGGCCGGCGTCGGGCTGCTGACGACCGAGCAGCAGTCGCAGCAACGTCGACTTTCCCGCCCCGTTGGGGCCCACGATGCCGATCCGCTCGCCGGCATCCACCTGTAGCGACACCGGTCCGAGGACGAAATCGCCTTGCCGCACCACGGCATTGTCGAGTGTCGCGACTACCGAACTGGACCGTGGCGCAGCCCCGATGGTGAACTGCAGCGTCCATTCCTTGCGGGGTTCGACGACCTCTTCGAGGCGGGCGATCCGGCTCTCCATCTGGCGCACCTTCTGCGCCTGCTTCTCGCTGGACTCGGTGGCGGCGCGGCGGCGGATCTTGTCGTTGTCGGGCGCCTTGCGTATCGCGTTGCGGACGCCCTGACTCGACCATTCCCGCTGAACACGGGCCCGGGCCACCAAATCGGCCTTCTTCTCGGCGAACTCGTCGTATTGCTCACGCCGGTGCCGGCGATTGATCTCCCGTTCCTCGAGATAGCTGTCGTATCCGCCGCCGAAGACGGTCGTGGTGTTCTGGGCCAGATCCAGTTCCAGGACACGAGTGACGCTGCGGGCCAGGAACTCTCGATCGTGGCTGACCAGCACCACCCCGCCGCGGAGATCACGGACGAACTGCTCCAGCCGGGCCAGCCCGTCCAGGTCGAGATCGTTGGTCGGCTCATCGAGCAGGACGATGTCGAACCGCGACAGCATCAGCGCGGCCAGGCCCACCCGGGCGGCCTGTCCGCCCGACAATCCGGTCATCAGTGTCGACTCGGGCTGCACCGCCTCGGCATCCAATCCGAGGTCGGCCAGCACCGCCGGCACCCGGTCCTCGAGGTCCGCCGCGCCCGTCACAAGCCAATGGTCCAGCGCAATGGAGTAGGCGTCGGCCGGATCGGTACCCGCGGGAGCCCGATCCGGATCGGCCAGGGCCGCGGCCGCGGCGTCCATGGCCTGCGCCGACTGTGCACAACCGGTCCGGCGAGCGATGTAGGCGCCGACGGTCTCCCCTGCCACCCGCTCGTGCTCCTGCGGCAGCCAACCGACGAACGCATCGGCCGGGGCGATGTTGACCGCACCGTCGAGCGGCTCCAGATCGCCGGCCAGGATCCGCAACAGGGTGCTCTTGCCGGCGCCGTTGGCACCCACGACGCCGATGACGTCCCCCGGTGCCACGGTCAGATCGACGCCCTCGAACAGCGTGCGGTGCGCGAAGCCGCCGGCAACGTTCTTGGCGACGAGTGTTGCGGTCATCGGTACATGGTCGCAGGGGCCGGGCGCGGGATGGAGGGATGGCGGTGTGCGGGAAGGCGTTGTGTTCATCTACCGGTACGCCGACGACGTCCGGCTCCGGGCAAGCCGCGGCCTGCCAACGCTGCGAGCCGCTCGTCTCCGAAGTCACGGCTGACACGACGATCGGGATCCTCTCCGAACGACTCATCGACATCACAGACACACTCGCCCCTTCGGCCCGAGACCTCTTCACCGATGCGGAAACCGCGGCCTCCGAGACTGGGACGCTCCACCAAGACGCCAGCAAGCGGAATTGACCCTAGAACCCTGCCCGGAATCGACCGCTCTGTCAGCGCCCCGCGGTATCTTCCACCATGAAAAGACACTGGCGAGTGACCTTGGCGGGCATTCCCGGCGACGAAACGTGCACCGAGGAGGCAGATGGCGCTGATCACACGGTTCAAGTACCGAAGCGACAGAACCGTCAGTTACAAGACTCGCGTGGAATGCGGATGGACTTCGGACAAGGCTGAGGGCCTCCTCCAGTTGGAGACCTATGCGTCGGACGGGACCACAAGCCAAGTCCTACAGATCGATCAGCAACGCGCCGGCGAACTGATGGAAATCATCGCCCAGGTATTCCCGGAACTTTACTTGTACAACTCAAGTCGTAAAGCTCAGGAGAGCTGATGGAACTGACCGTCGACGGCCCGGAAAATCTCGACGATCTGGCTGCCGAGGACCCGCATGTTCGAGCGTTGGCGCGAATTATTCGCGACACTCCCTCGTTGACTCTGGAACAGGCGGTTGCCGAGCTCTCCGAAACGGGAGATCCGCTAAAGGCAGAGGCTGCCGCTCAACGGATTCGTGAGTTGAACGAGCGGATCCGCAACGCTCAGATCCCGACATCGGTGGTCGCGGGCAACATCGAGTCCTGGTACCCGGGACCGCGAACAGCGGATAAGAACTGGGCAGCGCTCGTCGAAATCCTCACCGAGGAGGGTTGGAACGACGGCATGATTACCGACCTCGACAAGTCGTCAACCAAAGTGGTTGCTAACCTACCGAATCCAGCCGATCAGGGCGAATACCATTGCTGTGGACTAGTTCTCGGTTACGTCCAAAGCGGAAAGACCACCAACTTCACCGCCGTAATCGCAAAAGCCGCCGATGCCGGCTACCGAATGTTCATCGTCCTGTCGGGAATCCATGACGCCCTTCGGCAACAGACACAGGACCGTTTGAACGAGCAACTTTGGGAACGCAACAGCAATATCTGGCACCGTCTCACCGACGAACAAGATTTCCGGCCGACCGCGAACGTCGACGCGTTGCTTTCAATCCAGCGTCAGTGCGTTCTCGCGGTGGTCAAAAAGAACGGACCGCGACTCAGGGCCCTCAAGAGGTGGTTGTTCGCGGCACGTCCCGAAGTGCTTGCCGCCTGCCCCGTTCTCATCATCGACGACGAGGCCGATCAAGCGACCGTTAACACCGCCAAACCCGATCGGCAGCCTTCACGCATCAACGGCCTTATCCGCGACATCGTCAACAAGGTTCCGAAATCCGCCTACGTTGGTTATACCGCAACCCCTTTCGCAAACGTCCTCATCGATCCGGGCGACTACCAGGATCTATACCCGCGCGACTTCATCGTCGACCTCCCGCGCCCGCTGCCATACATCGGTCCGGAAGCCATCTTTGGCCGCGAGCCCTTGGACTTCGATGCCAACGACGTCGGCGACGACGGACACGACTTCGTGCGGTCCGTTGGCGTAGACGAATTGGATGACCTCAAACCGAAGGGTGCAGCCAAGCGGCACGAATTCGATCCACGGGTGACCGACAGCCTCGATGAGGCCTTGCGCTACTTCCTGATGAGCACGGCGGCCCGCCGCCTCCGTAACAAGGGAAACCCCCACGCAACCGCGCTCGTCCACACCTCACAACACATCGACGTCCACGAACGAACTGCCGACGCCATCCGAAACCATTTGGGGCTACTCAATATGCGCCTCCAGCGCGGTGACGCGGCCTTGCTGGAGACGCTCCGTACGCAATGGGAAACGGAATGTGACCGCGTCGCAGCAGTCGACTTCGACCTCGACAAGGTGAGCTGGGACGACATCGCCGGCGTGATACCCGCGGTCGCCACCGCGGCAGAGGTAATCGTCGACAACTCCAGGAGCCCGGAGCGCCTGTCGTTTGACGATGACAATCCGCGCGTGATCGTCGCAGTCGGCGGCAATACCCTCTCCCGAGGGCTCACCTTGGAAGGACTGGCGGTCTCGTTCTTCGTCCGCACCGCGTCGGCTTACGACACTCTCTTGCAGATGGGCCGCTGGTTCGGCTATCGAAAAGGGTACGCCGATCTGACCCGCATTTGGATGACTGACGAAATGCGCGGTTGGTTCCACCATCTCGCCACCGTGGAACAAGAGATCCGCTACGACGTGGAGCGACTCGAGGTCGAACATCTGACCCCGGAGCAGTTTGGCGTAAGGATACGTACGCACCCCTCATTGGCCATAACTTCCGCCGCCAAAATGCAACACGCACGCACAGCAGAGGCCTCGTACGCCGGCCGCCGCCTGCAGACCATACTTTTCAACCACCGCGACCCAGACTGGTTGGCAGACAACGTCGAAGCTGCACAGACGCTTCTCGCGACTATCCAACCCGAGAAGGTAAGGACTCCACGTGACGGGATAACAATCTTCGAAGGCATTGATTCACAACACATCGTCAGCTTCCTGTCGATGTACCACTTTCACGAGAACAGCCGCGACCTCGACAGCCCATTGATCAGCCGCTACATCCTCGACCGGCGCGACGAGGGGGAGATCCTCCGCTTCAATGTCGCGGTTATGGGTCGTGCGGCCGATTCGGACTACTTGGGATCCATCGACCTGGGAACCGGTAGCCAAATCGGCTGCATCAATCGCGCAAGGCTCCTCCAGATCGGGACCAACACCTACGCCGACATCAAGGCACTGATGAGCCGCCACGATCGAGTCATCGATATTCGACTACCGGAAGGCACGCTGACAGCTGAGACCAAACCCGCCGAACTGGCGAAGTTCCGTAGTGCTCCAGCGCGGGGCGGCTACGGAGATGGATCGGGTCTGCTTCTCCTGTACCCAGTGTCAAAGGACAGCAGGCCCGTTCGCGGTACCTCCAAGACCCGTGAATCTTTGGACGCCGTGGAGCACGTGATCGGAGTCGGCTTCGTATTTCCCGAAAGTCGTTCCACGAGAGCAAACGTCGAATACGTCACCGCTGACGTCGCCTCCATGCCCGACGTCGAAGTCGAGGTTCCCGACGAAGGTGACGAACCGGTCGAGTCCGAGGCGGAACTTGCGTGATCGACGAAGTTCGCCTTGCATATGCAGCGCTCGCCACACATGGGACGGCCGAACGCCGCGGCTTGGTCACACTCGCCGTCGACTCGGTCGATGGCGCGTGGGTGGCCATGGATGAACACTCACGCCAACACCTCCTCCTGCAGACGGAGTCGGAAATCGAAATCGACCCAGGCGTTACAACCCTGGTGGTTTCGACGCGTCCACTGCGTATCGCTGGCCAGGACATCCGTGTCCTCGACATCACATGTCTCTTTGCGTCGTTGTCCGAGGTCTTCGATCACTTCGCGTCAGCAGTCGTCGAGCGGATTGCCGCTGCAACGGAGGAGCCTGCAGATGCGGTTAAGAGCGTTCTCGCAAGCTGGAAGAACTTCCTTGTTCCACCATCAGGGCCACCGAGCCTCGACAAGATCGCGGCAACCCTCGGGGAACTTCTTGTCGTGAGGGATGCCGTAAAGAACTCTGGGCGTGTTGACATCGGCTTCTGGTCGGGGCCTTTCGGCCAGCGTCATGATTTCCGAGGCGGGATGACTGCCGTGGAAGTCAAAACAACGCGGGCCCACACTGGTTATCGAGTCACCATCCACGGCGAGGACCAACTCCTGCCTCCAGACGGTGGACAGCTTTATCTGCACTTAGTGCGCTTGGAGTTTGTCCAAGGCGGCCCGCTACGCCTGACGGCTGTGGTGGATGAACTGCTGGAAGCCGGAGTATCGGCGGCACAGCTCTTCGACGCGCTGACCGCCAGCGGAGTTCCAGCGGTAGACCTACCCGCTACAGACAAGACGACCTTTGACGTCCTTGAGCGCATGACAATGCCGGTCGATGATCAGATACCGCGAATCGTTCCCGCTTCCTTCAGCGGCGGCAGGCGTCCGCAGGGAGTCGTGGACATCACTTACGTCATTGACCTCTCTGACACCGCGGGCCGTGCTTTGGAAGACGACGAGTACAAGGCAATCACGATGACCGTGGCGGCGGGGCCGACCGCATGATGTCGATGGAGCGCTACTCGGAGCCATACAACGCAACCGGCGGATTGGCCGCAATCGGTGTCTTGAATCAGCTCGGACGGCCAGACACTGAACCACTAGAGGTATTAGTGCGTGAGGCAGTGCAGAACTGCTGGGATGCCAAGCGACCGGATTCAGCACGAATCCGTGTCGCCATCGGACGCTCGACTCTCGATCAGGCTGGCGTGTCGTTCTTGCGAAGCCAAGTCCTTGTCAACCCTCCGCCGGGGCTTGCGCTTGGTCACGAAATGCGCGAAGGCATGCACACGCTCTACTTCGCAGACTTCGGCACCCACGGTCTTGCCGGACCGACGCGCGCCGACCGCCCCGGTGAACCGCGCGACTTCGTCGATTTCGTTCGAAACATCGGCCAACCCCCGGATAAGGATTTCGGCGGCGGGTCATTCGGGTACGGCAAGGCCGCCTTCTACATCGCAAGCGCCGCGCGCACCGTAATCATCGACAGCCTGTGCAGGACCGACGACGGCCAGCTCGAAAGACGGCTTCTGGGTTGCGCACTCGGTCAGACCTTTGATGTCGAAGGCGTGCCGTTCACCGGCCGGCATTGGTGGGGCCGAATGGAAAATGGGGTCCCCGAACCAGTGACCGGCCGCTACGCAGAAGAGATCGCCGCTGCTCTGGGTCTTCCGCCGCGGAACGGCGCAGACGATCTCGGCACAACAGTGCTCATCATCGCGCCATCAGTAACGATTGAAACCGGCGACGGTACTGACCCCACTATGGATTTCATCGCAGAAGCGATTGCGTGGAACTTCTGGCCCCGCATGATCGACACGGCCGGCGGCGCGCAAAGCACCATGAAGTTCTCAATAAGTGACAACGGCAAGAAAGTCCGCATTCCCACACCACGGACACACCCACAACTCCGAGGGTTCGTCGAAGCGATGGACAGACTGCGTCAAGACCCCGACGCTAGCCTCGACGACGAATTCATGATCGACTCGGAAGTCCGCAGCCTCAGACCGGCCAGAAAATTGGGGCGACTCGTAGTCAAAAAAGACCCAGTAGCTCTTGCTGATCTGCCTGACCGGCCGGTGCCCCTCGGTGCGCGACGCACAAGGACATCTGTTCACCACATTGCATTGATGCGCGCACCGGAACTCGTGGTTACGTACATGGAGGGACCTATCCCTCTGGCCGGCCGGATGGGATATGCGGGGGTCTTCAAGTCCGCACTAGATATAGATGAAGCCTTCAAGGCCGCGGAGCCGCCGACCCATGACGATTGGGTGGCACGCTCAGTGGTTGACAGACACGCACGTTCCTTCGTCAACATCGCTCTGGAACGCATCCAGGCACAGTGCCGACTTGCCGCCGGCTACAACGCCACTGTCCGACACGTCAATGACGCGGACGCAATCCCGTTGGGCGAGTTCGCTGATGCACTTGCAGCACTCATGCCCGGACAGGAGGGCCCCGGAGCCCGCCGGCCAGCAACACAACGGCCGACAACCAAACGACGGCGCCGCGCGCCCGGCCATAAGGACGTCGATGCGGTTACCGAGGACGTCTGGGTAGACGCCACCCCTACCGATGCCGCCGCTCAAACCGGCAGCAGCATAGACGGCAGTGGGGACGAGACTGACGCAACGGACGGCGCCGAACAACAACATTCGACAACTCGGCCGCCCCCTAAACCATTGCCGCTGCCCCAAACTAAAACCGGAGGCACGCCCAGCCCCGCGATATCAGCTGATGGAACGGCAGTCATTGCTTATCCCTTTGAACTCAGGACAAAGGGCAACCGAGTCTGGCTCGAAGCCGCGGTCGAGGTAATGACAAACGACGGCGGGCAAGTGGAGACCGAGCCGCCGGTCGGCTACGAGCCACCAGCGGTGCACGCCTGGATCGCACCTTCGGGCCTCCGGTACAGCTCAGCGACAATCATTGTCGGACCGGACGATTCCGACGGGCACTGGACTGTAGAAGTCGCTCTACGGGAGGAAATGATGCGTGTCGACCTCAGGGTGGGGCGCGCATGAAGACACCCAAAGCAGTCCCATATCTATTGCCTCCGGAAACTGCCGTGGCGGCTCAACCGTGGTGTTTCACCGATGGAGCGGAAGTCGGCGATCGACTCGATCACTGGGACCCCTTCGTCGAATTGGACTTGGCGCGGATCGTTGAAGTCGACCTGGAGGAAACGCGCCGGGGGTGCCAGCTGTCGGGGAACGCAGCTTTCGCCTTGGTGGCGACGTGGTCCTCTAGCAGAACCCGCATGACCGGTGACGGAACGATCGTCGAGTTGGGGACCCTCCGCGGCACAGTCCGGACTGCACTCACGATGACAGTCCCAGGTAGCGAATCCGGAGGCCGATTGACTTTGCGGACGCGGCTTGTCCTTAGGTACCCAGGCGAAGAACCTTCACCGATTTCTCCCCGACGAATCGGAGCCATTCTCTGGGAGGAGGAATGCAGCGTCGCAGTCGAAGGCGGGGCTGCTCGATTTCCCATCACCGCGGCAGACTTCAAGGCCATTGCGTACTGCCCAGACAAGGCGGCGTGGTTCCTTGAGTGGGATCCCACTGACTTGGAAGCACCCGTGCTGGGAGGCATGCGACTCCTGGTCAATTCAGGCCACGAGTCGATCCCCAACATGCTGAGATCGGGCAGTTCCGACCCGCGCGCAGCGGTACTCCGCTCCTTCGTCACCTTCGACGTCGCCAGGTCACTCATCGCGGGGGCCCTCCGGAACGACCGATTTGTGGATGACCCGGAAAGCTTTGAAGATGGGACAATCGGCCGCATGATCTTCGAATTGATAGCACTCTGCTGGCCGGGGAAGCCGATCCCCGCGATGCGGTCACGTATCGGCGAAGATGCGGCCCTGGTGAACGCTGAAATCCAGGCCAGATTCGGGATACTCGCATGATCGTCCTGCCGCGGATTGCCAGGCACTCAGCCACAGAGTTACTCAAGGTCCACCTCGGTAGTGGACTAGCTGAAATCGCAAGCAGTATGCGTGATTTCACTCCGACGATCACCTATACACCCGTCGGAGGTCAGCGCGTCGAAACGCATGAACTCGAGCAGCTGCGGACCGACATTCTGGCGCTCGCACGTGAACACGGTATGCCTGATCGGATCACCGAGCCCTCCGTCTTTGAAGGCCGAGGGGCCCGGCTCCTGCGCGAATCATTGCCGATGTCCGCGAACGAAGCCTCCCACGAGGAGGTATGGAGCTACCTAACCTGCTGCTGGCTTCTCGATGTGGCGGTGTGGCGATTCGGCGCTGACGCCGACAAACGACGATTCATCGGGAATGTCAACCGCAACACTTTCCGCCGGCTTTGGTGGCGTGCCGAGATCCTCGGCCCAGATATCGACCTGACGCAACTGGGCGAGGACGAACTCGTCAACATCATGGAGCGCCCGACCATAGCCAGCGACCGCCGGCTCGCACGAACGGTGGCCTTGGAGTTTCTTGCCCGCGTTCACGAGGGCGCAGCCGACTCCCGCATGCAGCTCATGCGCGAAGCGATGAAGAGGCTTCTACGGCTTACGCCGCTGATGGCGTTTCAGGCCCTCGCCGATCACGAACTGCGTGCGGTAGTCGAGCAGTGTTTCACCGCGGCCGCCGAGGGGCTCGCCGGCGGAGGGTCGACCGGCACTGGGCGACATCGACAGAAGGTCGGCCAGGATGCTTCATTGGGCCCGCGCGAATTGCCACCGGTCAGCCCGGGGGTAACGGTCGTTGAACGCATGACAATCACGGATGAGGATTCATTCGGCAGCACGGCAGTGGAGGCAGTCAATCCCGACTTCGACATCGCTGCAAGCAAGGCGCTATCCATTGCTAAAGGCGTCGGCCGCGTCACCAACACGAGTCTGCGCGAGCTCGTCCCCATCACATCAAGCGAAGCCCGCGAGGTGCTCCAGAGCCTCGTACGTGACGGCCTGCTCGCCAGCCGGGGCGTCCGCAGGGGGACTCACTACATCCTGAGCGATTCGGTAAGCGCTGTTGACCGCGCGTGGCCGCCCACTGTGCCTCCGATCGACGCGGGCCAGCCTGAAACTGAGCAGCACGAGGCATCGAAATGAAGGCCACGTCTGCGCCATCTGCAACACGTACGGGAAAGGAAGCGGACGGGGTAACGCGCCGAAGGCCGAAGCCGCTAAGCGAGCTAGTCAGCCGCCAGATGAGCGCTATGCCAAGCAGGGATACCAGCACGGAGATGGCTTTCCGAAGGGAACTGCACAGTCGTGGTCTCCGCTATCGGACCCACCTCAAGACGCTTCCCGGCAAACCCGACATTGCGTTCACCCGGGCTCGCATCGCGGTCTTCGTCGACGGTTGCTTCTGGCATCGCTGCCCCGACCACGGCACTACGCCAAAGAACAACGGGAAATGGTGGGCGGACAAACTCGAAGCGAACGTCGCCAGGGACCGAAGAAATGACGATTACCTGCAAAGGTTGGGCTGGATTACTGTGCACGTCTGGGAGCATGAGGACCCATCGACCGCGGCCGAAGCGATTAGCGAACTCTGGCGAACCCGCGTGCAGGAAACGACACGATGCGGCCTAGCCAACGATGTCGGACGTACGTGAGATCCTGGACTCGGACTAGACAGGGGACGATGTGACACGCATGACGGCTGTGGCGCCGTCGGCAGCTCGGCTGACCGACTCGCTGCGCGACATCGGCTACGACTTCAGCTCAGCCGTAGCTGATCTGGTTGACAACAGCATCACGGCAGGCGCGACGCAGGTCGACATCCTCGTGGAGTTCGACGCCAAACAGTCGAGGGTGCTGATAGCTGACAACGGACACGGAATGACCATCAACGGACTCACAGAGGCGATGCGCTTCGGGAGTCGCCGCGCGTACGGCCGGGGTGATCTAGGACGCTACGGATTGGGGCTCAAGACAGCGTCCTTGTCACAGGGACGATCGCTCACCGTCCTTACGCGCAAAGAAGGGATTCGACGGCCTATCCTCACTCGGCAATTGGACCTCGATCTGGTGATCGAATTCGACGATTGGCTGATCATCGAGCCCGAACGCACCGCGACTCTTGATAGTGCCCGCAAGCTTCTTGAGGACGGCTGCGGCACAGTGGTCGTCTGGGAGAAACTCGACCGCGTCGTGCCATCACGCAACGCCGCGGGAGGCTGGGCGCGCAGGCGATTTGAGACGATCGCCGACAAGGCGGCGCAACACCTCTCGATGGTCTTCCATAGATTCCTGGCTGACGAAGCCAAGACTGGACCGGTGGCCATCACCGTGAATGGAACGAAACTGCAGCCGTGGGACCCGTTCGCCCGCAGCGAGAGGCTCACAAAGGAACTCGCTGAAGATATCTTCGAAATACAACACGGTGACACAACCGGCTCGGTAACCCTGCGCCGGTACGTGCTCCCCGGGCGGGATCAATTCAGCAGCCATGCTGAATTCGAAAGACACTCAGGCCCTTTGAAGTGGAATCGCCAACAGGGTCTGTACACCTACCGCGCCGACCGGCTGGTCCAGTGGGGCGGCTGGTCCGGCATCCGGGCCATTGACGAACACACCAAACTAGCCCGTGCGAGTGTCGACTTCGACACCGACCTCGACTCTGCCTTCAATATCAACGTCGCAAAAATGCGCGTCTCGATTCCTGCGCAACTCCGGCAGATGATCGAGCGACCGATCAATGAAATGTGTTCGATCGCCGATGAGGTCTACCGGAAAGCCGCAGGCTCCAAACCGTCGGAGGAGAAGAAGAAAAACGGCAGCGACCAGCTCACTCAAGCGTCGGAAATCGGCTTGGCATTGCAAGCCGCCGCATTAGAAGCAGGCGAGTACAAGGCATTCAAGAGGATTGCCTCGATCCTGCGCAAATCCGATCCAGATGTGGCCGACGCCCTCGGCATCTGATCACACCGCAGAAACAACCGCGGAAATCACACGCCGTCGCGAGCGCAGTGGGAGTTAAGAGGACACTCCTCACATGTCGGGTGTTCCGGCCTGCAGAGGCTGTTGGCAAGCTCTATCAGGCCGAGATGGGCATGGCGAGCGTCGGGTCCGAAGCCGATCATCCGTGCAACCGCCATTCGACCGTCGGTCATTTTGTTCTTACGATCAACCGCATTCGCCTGGAAGCGCCGCGCTACTCGAAGCACGCCCTTTGTGACAAGAACCGGTTCGTCGAGCCCCTCATCCTCGTGACCGAGGGAACCACCCGGAACCACCAGCGCCGCCAAGTCGATCACGGAGTCCGGAAGCGCCGTAGCACTCTTCACTTCCTCGGCGCAGCCGTCTAGGATCCGCGGCGACTCGTGGAGGCGCTGAGCCAGAGCGATAACCGTCTCGGCTCGGTTGAGGCGCCCGACGGTCCGTGACATATCGATGAGACCTTCGAGGAGGTCCGAGTCAACCGATCGCCGCTTCGGCTCCGGCGTTAACTTCTGAATGATGGGCCAGAGTCGACGAATGACTTGTGGAGATGCGCGATCGAGCAGCACCTCACCAGCGACAACCTCCCAGCGGGATGTGGCAGCCAGCCAAGGCAGCGCGAGGAATTCACTCCGTTGTCTGAACCAGGCGGAGAGCTCAATGCTCAACCGGCGGGTGCTGATGCCCGGATGGTCGGCCCGCTCGATTGACTCAAGGACACCAGTCCCGATGACGAAGCCCAGTTGCGGCGGAACCGCATTGCCGATCTGACGGAAGGCCGCCGATGGCGGTCCGTCGAAACGAAATTGATCGGGAAAGGTCTGAAGTCGGGCTGCTTCGCGAACCGTCAGCGTGCGACTCTGGCGTGGGTGGATGTACCAGTACCCATCTTTAGCGATGTGCGCCGTGATCGTTCGGGAAAGATCGTTTTCGTTGAGGCGGTTGTACTTGTCATCAAAGATGTCGCCCCGGTACCGCTGGTGTTCGGCCCTGAGATCGGTGTATTTCGTGTCGTGCGTCATGCTTTCAAACGCTTCACGATCATCGTCACGGACAGGGCGCGTGATGTGATCGAAGACTTTTCCCGCGTCAGCGTCCGCTACTGCAGAACGCATTTCGCGTTGAAACTGAGTGAGCGGCCCGCTGTAATCTGACCAACCCTCCGCGCCGCCTTCTGGACGCCAGCCACCGTCGACCTCCGGAAGATCACCAATAGCGTTCCATACGGTTACTTTTTGCCGAACCTCAGGAGGCCATGTGAATTTCAACTTCCCCTTGAGTGCCACAAGAATCAGCCGCTGCCGGAACTGCGGAACCCCATACCGCCAAGCATCGACGACGCGTTCCTCGACGCTGTATCCGAACTGTTCGAGGGATTCCACGATGCTTCGCAGGATGAACATGTCGCGGTCCAGCGCCATGTCGGGAACGTTCTCCATGATGACCGCGCGAGGCTGCGCTACGCGGATGATCTCGAGATAGGACAGCCATAGATCTCGTCGTTGGTCGTGCCTGTCACGCAAGCCTGACTCGACTTGGTGGCGGATCATCGACCGGCCTGCTTTCGAGAAGGGCTGGCACGGTGGTCCGCCGGCGATGAGATCCACGCGGGCCGCCTTACACAGCTCGGCGACTTCGCGGACGACTTCGGGGTCGGCGAGGTCCCAGTCGACTGACATGCCACCAAAGTGGTGGGCATGAGTCCGGTTGGCGAAGGGCTCGTGGTCGGCACCGAGGACTACTTTGTACCCGGCTTTCTGCAGCCCTAGGCTCAGCCCGCCAGCGCCACTGAAGAAGTCGGCGGCCAAGCGTTCGCCCTGTCGCCGCAGGCGCTCGGTGTACTTGAGAAACAACTCAATGTCGTCGGTGTGGTCGCGGTGCGGCTGGAGATTGATGAAAGGGCCGCGGACTAGTCTGACACCATAACCGCTGCTCTTTCGGGGTTTCTGGGTCTTGGCTGGCACGACATAACTCTAACCGGCCCAGCCGACACAGACCTCACGGACCGATTCGGGTCCTAGACGGTATGGGGGCGACTTGAGGCCGAAGGCCTCCGGCTGCAGTCGGACGTGGGTTGCTGATATCGAGTGAACACTCCGAGCGACGAACGCCGTGGGCCGCCGACCGAACGCCTGCTCATGTCTTACCTCGCTTCCACGCTATTTCGGGCCAATGCTAGGCGGGACGTCCGACAGCCGGGCCGGGATCGCACTGATAAGGCGCCCTCCCCGACCCTCGATGTCGGCGCACCTGCTTACACTCGGCCAAAGTCCACCTCTGGAGGCCATCGTGAGTGACGACGTAGACAATCTTCCCGGTCCCGCAAATGGCGAAATCGTCGTCGTCACGCAACCGGAGGGGGTATTGATCGGAGGCGATCCCGAGGCTGTCGAGTCGTACCTAGACCGCCTTCGTGAGTCGGCGGGCCGTGCCGTCCAAGTGGCTGGCGTCAGCAAAGCCTCGCTGGGCAATGCCACCGGTCTGCTCGCCGGTGTCACTACGATGCTGGGCCAGGCTGGCAAGTTCGTGCAGCTGCACCCTGACAGCATCAAGGCCATCCAGAGAGACAAGCTGATTCCAGCTTCCCCGGGGTTCTTTCGGATGACTACCCGCGGCGCCGACAACAAGTTTGTCGAGCAGCTGCAGTGGCGACCGACCGCGATGGGCCCGCAGACTCTGATGTCTGCCCAGATGGTCGCCATGCAACTGGCACTCAAATCAGCGATCGCCGAGGTGGAGGATGCGGTTCGCTGCGTCGAAGGCAAGGTCGAGCAGGTCCTTCACCTTGCCCAAGCTGAACGCGCAGGCGACGTCTTGGGCAGCAATATCATCACTACACGCAAGGTCAACTACCTGGAGAAGCACGGTTCCCTCCCGGACGCGGATTGGGATGCTGTCGCAGGGCTTGGCCCGGCATTGAACATCACTATCGAGCAGCTTCGAAGTCACGTGAAGAGGGTCCTGGATTCATTGGCTCCTGGGTTGCCCGTCCAGGAAAGAGCACAGAAGCTGCAGGCCGTGGTCGACGAGAGCTTGATCGGGGAAACGCTGAGCTTGCTAGTAGTCGCCGAGGAGTCGATGTACAAGTGGCAGCGAGTGCGGCTCGCCCGAATCGAGGCCAACGAGCCTGACCATTTATCGCACGCGATTGAGGACGCCCGCGAACTGCTGATGCACCACCTGTCGGAGGACGCGAAGCTATACCAGCGAGCACGCCAGGTCATCGACGAGGTCGCTAAGACCGACGCCATCGAGGGATTTCGCTTCATGTCGACGAAGCAGCTGGCGCACGACCGCAATCAGCTGATGACCGAGCTCAACGCGTTTGCCCGAGCCCGACGAAATCAGGTTGACGTCTGGACTGCGTTGGAAGCGCCTGGAATTCGCGACGCAGCCGAAGCGAGCGTCAAGCTGGCAAAGAAATCGGCGCGCCGAGCGCTTGCCGCAGCGGGTCAGGGGCTGATCAATTTCAGCGATCGCTTGGCCGAGCGAACAGAGGAAAAAGAGTCGCTAGTTCGCCGCCAGCCTAAGGCCGAGGAACCAAACAAATAGCCATTGATTCCGAATTGCCGAAAATGTGCCACTCGGTCACGCCGGCGTTTCTCCATCCCCTGTTCACCCTCCGCGTAACCGCCCCACCTGCACATCCGCCCCACCCTCGGTACCCTCGCCCAGATGGCCGCCTTTCGACGACCCCCGCCCAAAATCCTGCTCAAGCGCCTGTCCATCGCGGCCGGCGTCGTAACAGTCCTGGCGGGCATGGTCTGGGTCAGCCGCGCCCAGCCGGTGCAGCAGCTCATCCCGCAGCCGCCGGCCGAGGCGATCGGCCCCGGGGTCGGCATCAATGTGTCCTCTACCGGCAGCTCCGAGGCCACCAGCTGCACCGCGGGATTCCTGGTACGCAGCAAGGATGGCCGGCCGGGACTGTTGTCGGCGGGGCACTGCAACAAGCCCGGCGGCTCCGGCACGGTGTCCATCCACAACGGTGCCCTCTACCCCACCGTCGGCGCCTTCACCCAGAGCGTCTACGACGGCAAGGACGGCAACAACATCGGCTTGATCACCTTGGATGACCCCGACAAGTTCCCGCTGACCTCCGAGGTCGATGGACACCCGGTCAGCGGCGTGGCCGAGCGCGTCAACATCGGTGACACGCTCTGTCATCTAGGAGTCCGCAGCGGCGAGCCGATGTGCGGTCCGGTGGCTGCCAGCGAAAAGGACAAGGTCAGGTTCGCCGCGGCTACCACCTGCGGTGACGCGGGTGGCCCGGCCTACCGGATGCGCCCCGACGGCACCGCCGAAGCGGTCGGCATCCTCACCGCGGAGTCCGACGGCGAGGATCCCGAGACGGCCTGCGCTGAGCCACGCGAGTCCTCCGTCGCGCAGCTGATCAAGCCGTGGCTGCAGGCCTGGCAGCTGACGCTGGTTACCACGACGTAAAGCCTCTACCGCAGCCGCCGGGCGCGCGCGACACTGAACCGGACGGGACGCTGCCCCGTGTCACTTCCGGGAGGCTGGTGCATGGGTAGAGGAAGACCAGCGGCAGATCGACACTCGACCGCGGCCACGCCGCGGCCGGACCCTTCTGCGCGTACGGGCAGGGCCTGAACCGCCATGACCACCGACGACCAGGCCCGGGCCCGCCTCAGCAGCGCTTCAAGCGCCATGCACCGCGACTTTGCACCGAACCGAGCCATGGTCGCCGCCGCGCTGGCGCAGCTCTCCGCCGAACACCGGGCCCTGCTACGTCGTGCCTATTACTTCGGATGGAGCACCGAGCAGATCGCGGTCGATCTGGAAATCGCGGAGCGCAGCGTGAAGACCCAGCTGCACTACGCGCTGCGGACACTGCAACAGACACTGCGAGATATGGGAACGGTGCAATGACGTTTGACCACGAGTACGGCCTGTGGGATGCCGCCTATGTGCTGGGGTCACTCTCGGAGTCCGACTATCGCGAGTTCGAGACGCACCTGGACGAGTGCCTGCTGTGCCAGGACGCCGTCACCGAGCTGTCCGAAATGCCGGCTGTCCTGTCGTTGCTGGATGAAGAGGACTTCACCGAATCCAACGGCGTGACAGCCGACGGCGAATTCACCGCGGGTCGCGCAGCCGCCGGTGTCATCCGTCAGGTCAACGGCCATGACTCTGGTGCTGCGGTGGCAGTTCTTCAGCCGCCGGAGACGGTCTTCAGGGTCTTTCGCCCCGGCAACTACGCTCCGGTCCCCGACGAGCTCACCGAGTTCGATCTGCCCGTCGACGGCAGCATCCCGCCGGAGTTGAACGGCTGGTATCTGCGCAACGGCCCCAACCCCCGCGAGGCGGGCGGGCACTGGTGCACCGGCGACGGCATGGTGCACGGAGTTCGGCTGGAGAACGGCCGGGCCGCCTGGTACCGCAACCGCTGGGTGCGCACCGAGAGCTTCGAACACCCCCTGCCGCTGTTCAACGCCGACGGCAGCCGCAATCTGCACTCCAGCGCGGCCAACACGCACGTCATCCGGCACGCCGGCAAGACCCTGGCGCTGATGGACACCGCATTGCCCTACGAACTGACCCCCGACTTGGACACGCTGGGCGCCTACGACTTCGCCGGCAAGCTGATCGATTCCATGGCGCCACATCCCAAGATCTGTCCGATCACCGGCGAGTTGCACTTCTTCGGATACGGCGACCTGACCCACCCGCACATCAACTATTACCGCGCCAGCGCCGACGGTGCGGTCCAGGTCCGCCGTCCGATCGATGTTCCCGGCCTGACGCTGATGCACGACTTCGCGCTGACCGCGCAGCATGTGGTGTTCCTGGACCTGCCGCTGGTCTTCAACCCGCAAGTTGCGCTCACCCGACGAATCGAACGCGATCCGCCCTACCGGTGGGACGACGACTACGGCGCCCGCCTGGGTGTGCTGCGCCGCGATGATCCGTACGGTCCGGTTCGCTGGTTCGACATCCACCCGTGCTATGTCTTCCACGTCGCCAACGCCTTCGACGTGTCGTCGGCCCAGGGCGACGCGATCGTGATGCAGGTGGTCCGCTACCCGGAAATCTGGCGCGACAACAGCGATTTCGAGACCGACGCCTCGCTGTGGCGCTGGACGATCGACTTGGACGCCGGCGTCGTACACGAGGTTCAGCTCGACGACCGTGACATCGAGTTCCCCCGCGTCGACGACCGGCGGGTGGGCGCTGCGGCCCGCTACGCCGTCGCCGTCGGCACCGACGGGCTGGTCCGCTATGACTTGGCGCGCGACAGCGTCGAGGTCCACCGGTTCGGCGTCAACGGTATGGCCGGCGCACCCGATGAGGCGGTGTTCGCTCCGGCTCCGGGGCAGACCGACGAATCGGCCGGCTGGTACCTGAGTTACGTCTACAGCCCGGTCCGTGAGTGCAGCGAACTGGTGATCCTGGGCGCGTCGGAGTTCGACGCCGAACCCGTCGCCCGGGTGCGGCTGCCGCGTCGCGTTCCGCACGGTTTTCACGGCAGCTGGATTCCTGACTGAGGTGCCAAAACATGAACCGAGCGGTTCAGCGAGGCTCGACGAAGGAGAGCCGAAGCTGGGACCGCCGCATGAACCGAGCAGGCATCCACGTCGTGTCATTAGGCAGGAGGTGATCAGCTTGCCTCGCATTGGCATACCGCCAGACCACGAAGCCGCGCTGATGAAAGCGCTCTACGACGAGCACGCCGCGGTGTTGTGGCGTTACGCCCTGCGCCTGACCGGTGACGCCAGCCGTGCCGAAGACGTGGTGCAGGAGACGCTGCTGCGCGCCTGGCAGCACCCGGAGGTCATCGGCGATACCGAGCGCTCCCCTCGTGCCTGGATGTGCACCGTGGCGCGCAACATGATCATCGACGAACGGCGCAGCGCCCAGTACCGCCACGTGGTCGCCACGCTCGACGAGACGACCACGCCCGAGCAACCCACCCGCGACGAGGTGGACACCGCCCTGGACCGGATGTTGATCGCCGACGCCATGACGCACCTGTCTGCGGAGCACCGGGCGGTGATCGAACGGTCCTACTACCGTGGCTGGAGTACGGGCCAGACCGCCGAAGACCTGGGGATCGCGGAGGGAACAGTGAAATCGCGCCTGCACTACGCGGTGCGGGCTCTGCGACTCGCCCTGCAGGAGATGGGGGTGACACGATGATGTCGCCGCGGGAGATCGGTCCGGCCTGCGGGCCGGTCGAGGGTGAGCACCCATACGCCATGTGGGATGCCGCCTATGTGCTCGGTTCGCTGTCTGCGGCCGACCGCCGGGAATTCGAGGGACACCTGGCCAACTGCCCGCAGTGCCGGGACGCCGTGACCGAAATCAGCGGCGTGCCCGCCCTGCTGTCCCAGCTCGACGGCAACTGTGTGGCGGCGATCAACGAATCCGACGCGGCGGAGCCACCCCCGCCGGCCAACCTGCTGCCGGCCCTGTTGACCGAGGTGCACCGGCGGCGCCGGCGTACCCGGCTGATGGCGTGGACGGCCTCGGCCGCGGCGGCCGCCGTGCTCGGGATCGGTGTCCTGCTGGGCATCGGCTCGGCGACCACGCCGTCACCCCACCCCGATGCGGTGCCGATGGCCCAAGTGGGAACGACGGCGCTCGCCTCCACGGTGGCGGTCAGGGACGAATCCTGGGGTAGCTACATCGATCTGAGTTGTGTCTGCCTGGCACCGGTGAACGCTCACCACGACACCCTGGCGCTGGTGGTGGTCGGCCGCGACGGCAGCCAGACCCGGCTGGCGACCTGGGTCGCCGAACCCGGGCACACCGCGACGCCGGCCGGCAGCATCTCGACTCCGTCGGATCAGATCGCCTCGGTCCAAGTGGTGTCGGCCGACAACGGCCAGGTCCTGCTGGAGCGCACGCTGTAACGAGCCCGGGTCATCGGATCCTTCTTCGAACCAACGCCCGCCGCAAACCGTGTCAATGACATCGTCATCACGAGTTAGGCGGGCAGATGTCCAGGATCGCTTCCGTGGTCGATTTCATTGTCGCCCAGCTGGCGGCGATGGGAGTCGGTCACATCTTCGGCGTCGATGGCGCGAACATCGAAGACCTATACGACGCAGCGTATTTTCGTCCCGACATCACGGCGGTGCTGGCCAAGCATGAGTTCTCGGCCGCCACCATGGCCGACGGTTACAGCCGCAGCGGTGCCGGGTTGGGGGTGGTCGCCGCGACGTCGGGCGGGGGCGCGCTGAACCTGGTTGCCGGGCTCGGTGAATCATTGGCCAGCCGGGTTCCGGTGCTGGCGCTGGTGGGCCAGGCCCCGATCACTTTGGACGGTCGAGGCAGTTTCCAAGACACCAGTGGCCGCAACGGTGCACTCGATGCACAGGCCTTGTTCTCGGCGGTCTCGGTCTTCTGCGAGCGGGTGATGAACCCCGAGGACATCGTGGCCGCCTTGCCCCGGGCGATCGCCGCGGCACGCGGCGGCGGGCCCGCGGTGCTGTTGCTGCCCAAGGATGTTCAGCAGGGCTTCGTCACCGCCGGCCCGTACCGCAACGGCGGCGACACCGGCGGCGATCCCGTCGTGATCAGCGACCCGCATCCGATCGTCCACGCGCTGCGCAACGCCCATGGACCGGTCACGATCATCGCCGGCGAACAGGTGGCGCGTGACGACGCCCGCGCCGATCTCGAGAATCTGCGGGCACTGCTGCGCGCACGGGTGGTGTGCGTCCCCGACGCCAAAGACGTCTCGGGCACTTCGGGTTTGGGATCTTCGTCGGCACTGGGTGTGGCCGGCATCATGGGCCACCCCTCGGTAGCCGATGCACTGACCGGCAGTGCGCTGTGCCTGGTGGTGGGCACCCGGATGTCGCTGACCGCCCGCGCCGGTCTCGAAGCGGTGCTGGGCTCCATCCACACGGTATCGATCGGTTCGGCGCCGCCGTATGTTCCGTGTACGCACGTGCAGACCGCTGATCTTCGGGTGTCCCTACGCGCGATCGCCCGCGAGCTCTCCGGAGCCGGGCGCCCCCGGTGGCTGCGGGTGCCCGAGACGGTGCCGCACACCGAACTGAATCCCCCGCCTTACGCCGGCCCCGGGGTGCGCTATCGCGACGCGATGGCCGTGCTGGACCGCGCGTTGCCTGCCGGGACCGACATCGTCGTCGATGCGGGCAACACCGGCGCTGCGGCCATCCACTACCTGCCGCCGCGACGCGACGGCCGTTTCCTGGTCGCACTGGGGATGGGCGGGATGGGCTACAGCTTCGGGGCCGGGATCGGGATGGCTTTCGGCCGTGGTCGGCGCACCGTGGTGATCGCCGGCGACGGTGCGTTCTTCATGCACGGCATGGAGATCCACACCGCCGTGCAGTACCGGCTTCCGGTGCTGTTCGTGCTGCTGAACAACAACGCGCACGCCATGTGCGTCACCCGCGAGCAGCTCTTCTATGACGGCTTCTACAGCTACAACCGCTTTACGCCCAGCCAGCTCGGTGACGGCCTGGCGTCGATGTTCCCGGGGCTCAGCGCGATCGACGTCGACGACCCGGGCACATTCGGCGCGGTCGTGGAGTCGGCGTTGGACCGTGAGGGCCCCTCGGTGATCAGCGTCGAGTGCGCCGCCGACGAGATACCACCGTTCGCGCCGTTCCTTTCTGCCGATGCGTCACCGAAAACCACTGCTCCAGTAGCTCATAACGGCAAGGTTCCAACCCACGAGGAGGATCAATTCGATGTCGCTGCCCGCCCTCGCTGATATCAGCGTCCACACCGGTACGCCCGGACCCATCGACGGCTTGGTCCGGGTCGAGACCAGTCCGCGGGAGGTCGCCACCCCGATCATCATGGAGATGATGCATTCGGTCTATCCCCACGACGTGGTGTTCGGCGACTACTGCACCGTCAACGACTACATCGACTGTCCGCCCGACGAATTGTTCGACTACCTCTCCGATACGCGATGCCTGGAAGAGTGGACCTACAGCCTGCGCGGCTTCACCCCCACCGACGAAGCAGATCTCTGGCTCGCCTACGACCGACTGGGTTCGGAGACCAAGATCTACACCCGCACCGTCTTTAACCGGGAAGCCCTCACGGTGGACTACCACTGCGCCTGGGATCAGCCCGACCACCTGTGGATGATCTACCTGATCCGGATCGTCGACGCCCAGGTGGTGCTGAACAAGCCCGGATCGGTTGTGCTGTGGACCAATTGCCACCACCCGTTCTACGACCACAATCCCTATCCGGACACCGCGCCGCCGCAGCGCCCGGTGTGGGTCGGCGACTTCTGGGACATGTTCAGCGCCGGCCACCTGCTGGAGCTGAAGAATCTGAAGGCGATTGCCGAATACCGGCACCACAACGGCCTTCCGGTCACCCCATTCTGGATGCGATGAGGCGATCATGAACCAATCAGCCGTCAGCCTGATCGACGTCTCCAGCTACCTTCCCGGCGAACCCATCGGCGCCGACTATTACGCGCAGTTCGCCGAGTCCGATGCGTTGCGCGACAACCTGATGTTCCGCGCCCCCCGATTCCGCCATCATGTCGGCGACGACGAGTCCGCGGTCGACATGATCGAGCAGGCGGCGCAGGGAATCATCGAGCGCCACGGCCGCGACGTCATCGAGAACGTGGACATCTTGATCACCCACACCCAGTTGCCGGACATCCCGTTCTGCGGCGCGGGCGGCGGGGTCGCCCACCGGCTGGGAATGCGTCCATCCTCGGTGCTGGATCTGCACAATGGCGGATGCGCCGCTTTCATCCTGGGGCTCAATGTGGCTCGCCAGTTGTTGTCGGCCGGACTGGGGCAAAGCGCGTTGATCGCGATCGCGCAGAACGCCGCCGGCCAGGTCTTCGACCATCCCGCCGTGCGCAGCAAGTCGCAGGCGTCGGTTCCCGGTGACGGCGCGGCGGTCGGACTGCTCACCCGATCAGATCAATCGCCCATCATCGACGTCGAATGCCGCACCTACGGCCAGTACGCCGGCGACATGACCTACAACACCGACCCGCCCCGCAAGTGGTGGCAGCCCGGGCCGGGCGCCGCCTACATCGGTTTCACCGAAGACAAGATCACCAAGGTGCTCGCGCGCGGCAACCGGCAGGTCCCCGAGGTCGCCCTCGCGGTCTGTCATCGCAACCGCCTGTCTCCCTCGGATATCGGACTCCTGGTCACCAACCAGCCCAACCGGATCTTTCTGCGCAATTGGCGCGAAGCGCTCGAAGTGCCCGAATCACGACACGTCGACACCTTTGATGAGTGCGGCAACCTGTTCGGCGCCGGCATCCCGATCAACCTGGATCGGGCTATAACCGGCAACCGGCTGCAGCCGGGCGAGGTGGTGGTGATGGCCGGCTTCGCACACGCCGGCGACTTCGCCGGTGCGGCGGCCATCCGATGGGGCGGACGACCGCAATGACCTCGGCGGCGCAAGCGGATTCGGGTACCACGCATCTTCGCAGCGCACTGCCGCCGGCCGTCGACCCGTGTGCGTTGTCGCTCAACGAGAACCCCCTACCGCCGCTGCCGGCGGTGCGCGCGGCGCTGGTTGACTTCATCGGGGCGGCCAACCGCTATCCAGAATTCCTGCCCACCCAACTGCGCCGACTGGTAGCCGACCATGCCGGGGTGGCCGAGGAGAGCGTGGCACTCGGCCCGGGCGCGTCCGGGCTGGCTATGCGGGTGCTGCAGACAGCAGCATCTCCCGGCGAGCGGATCGTACTGAGCAAGCCCACTTTTGAGGGCTACCCCGCCTTCGCCCAGATGACCGGCTTGACCGCGGTCGACGTGCCCCTCGACAGCTACGGCCATTACGACCTGACCGCGATGGCCCAGGCAACCGCCCAGGGTGCCCGGGTGGTGGTGTTGTGCCGCCCGCACAATCCGACCGGAACGCTGGAAACCGTCGCCGATGTCGAACGGCTGGTCGCGGACGTTCCCGCCGACACCATTGTGCTGCTGGACGAGGCCTACATCGAGTTCGTCGCACCGAACCAGCGCATCGACGTTCCCAGACTCATTGCACGCTTCCCGAATGTGATTGTGCTGCGCACTTTCTCCAAGGCCTACGGCCTGGCCGGGCTACGAATCGGCTACGCGCTGGCGGCACCGGAGCTGGCCGGTCTGCTGTGGTCGATGCAGCTGCCGTTCGGCATCAGCGCCGGCTGCACGGTGGCGGTGGCCGCTTCCTACCAGGCAGAAGCACAACTGGAGCAGCGCATCGCCCACATCGTCGCCGAACGGAGCTATCTGCGGACCCGGCTGCGGGCATCGGGGGTGTACACCACCGATTCCCACGCGAACTTTGTGTACCTGCCGGCGACCGACCGGCCATGGAGCGAGATCTTCTCCGCCAGTGGGCTGCGGGTCCGGAACTATCCCGACGGCGCGGTGCGCATCACCATCGGCTCGCGCGGCTCCACCCAGATGGTTTTGTCCGCCATCGAGTAGCGCCTCAATGTGCCAGCAGGTGCACCGCACGGTCGAACACCGCAGGCAGCGCACAGCAGGCGGGGACCACAGCCCGTCGGGCCGGCTGCCACGCGCTGGCCAGCACCAGACCTCGGGTGAGCAGTCGATAGCGGCGGGTAATGGAATGCCAGGTGCGCTCGTAAGACAACGGGTTGCCATCGACTATCGCCGCCACGGCCGCAGCGGCCTGTTTGACAGCCAGGCTGACGCCCTCGCCGGTCAGCGCATCCTCGTAGCCGGCCGCGTCACCGACCAACAGCACCCGGCCGACAACCCGGCGCGAAACCAATTGCCGCATCGGACCGCAGCCGCGGACGGGACCGCGTGGAGCGTCGGCCAGGCGGGCCGCCAAGGACGGAAACCAGTCCAGCTGCGGGCGGTTCGGCGACAAGATGGCCACCCCCACCAGGCCCGGCTCTACCGGCGTCACGTAGGCCTCCCCCCACCGTGACCAGTGCACCTCGACGAACTCCGACCACGCCGGAACCTGGTAGTGCCATCGCAGCCCGTAACGCCGCGGTGTCCCTGCGACACAGGAGATCCCCACGGCGCGGCGAACGACCGAATGCAGCCCGTCCGCGGCGATCAACCATCTGGCCCGGATGCCGCCCGCCGTTACTCCCCCGGCGTCTTGGACGACGGCGTCCACCTTCGTGGCGACCCAGTCGACGTCGTTCTGCTTGGCCTGATCGGTCAGGGCGGCATGCAACGTCGTGCGCCGCACGCCGCGTCCCGGGCCATTGCGAAAAGGCGCCTCGGCCCGGCGCTGCTCGTCGAGATAGTTGATGCCGCGCAGCGGCATACCGACCGGGTCCACCCCGAGCGACTTCAACACGGCCAGCCCGCCCGGCATCAGGCCCTCCCCACAGGCCTTGTCGATCGGGCTGGCCCGGGGATCGGCAACGATCACCGAAAGTCCCTGCTGTCGAGCACACAACGCGGTAGCGAGGCCCCCCGGCCCGCCGCCGACGATCAGCAGGTCGGTGTCGAAGCCGATCACCGGTACCCCAGCGCGACGTTCTCCACCCGAATCCGCTCCCGTAACACCGCCGCGTTGGCCAGACCGAACCAGAGCGCGGTCAGCCAGGCGGTGTGGATCAGCGGCAGTGCTAACCCCTCGCATACCACTGCCACATAGTTGGGATGATGGATCCAGCGATACGGACCGCCGTGCACCAGAGGGCTTTCCGGCAGAACGATCACCTGGGTATTCCAGCGCCGGCCCAGTGTGCGCACACACCACCAGCGCAGTACCTGGCTCAACATCGCGACCGCAAACATGGGCCAGCCCAGCCAGGGGATAAAGGGCCGGTGCAACAGCCATACCTCGGCAACGCAGCTGACCAGCAGCGCCGAGTGGATGCTGACCATCACCGGATAGTGCTCGTGCCCGAACTCGATGCCGCCATTGGCGAACGCCCACCGCGCGTTGCTGCGGGCCACCACCAACTCGATGAGTCGTTCGATGCCCACCACCCCAACCAGCAAGTAGTACACGCCTACCACTCCAGCAGCACGAGTTCGGCGGAGAAACCCGGCCCCATCGCGATCATCAACCCGAGCGATCCGGGCGGCGGAGGATCGGATTCGATGCCGTCGAGAATGTCCAGGACGGACACCGAGGACAGGTTTCCGTGATCCCGCAACGAATTTCGGGTCGGCGTCAGCGCCTCGGACCGTAGGTGCAGCAGGTTCTCGATCGCGTCGATGATCTTCGGTCCGGCGGCGTGCACTATCCAGGTCGAGATGTCGTCGCTGACCAGGCCGTGATCGGCCAGGAATTCGCGCACGTTGTCACCGAGATACTTCTCGACGATCGTGGCGATCTCCACCGACAGGACGATGCTGAAGCCCTCGCTGCCGATCTTCCATCCCAGGATGTCATCGGTGTCGGGGTAGGTCTGGCTTCGCGTCGCCAACAGCCTCGGACCGCGTGCCGCGCGTCGGGCGCCCGTCGCGATGACCGCCGCGGCGCCGTCACCGAACAGGCTGGCGGCAACCAGATTTGCCACCGAGAGGTCTTCGCGCTGAACCGTCAAAGAGCACAGTTCGACGGCGACCAGGGCGGCCACATGGTCGGGGAAGGCGCGCAGGTAATCGTGGACCCGGGCCAGGCCCGCCGCGCCGGCGACACAGCCCAACCCGAACAGCGGGATGCGCTTGACGTCGGAGCGAAGGCCGATCCGCGACACCAACCGCCCCTCCAGCGAGGGAACGGCCAAGCCGGTGACCGTCGTCGAGAACACGACATCAACGTCGGCCGGAGCGATTCCGGCGCGATCCAGCGCCTCCAGCAGCGCCCGCTCGCTCAGATCCAGAGCGATGTCAAGGTATTCGTCGTTCGCCTCGGAGAAGCCGCTGAGCTTCGGGTACCGCGCCAACGGCAGCGCCAGCTGGCGGGTCGCGACACCACTGTGGGCGGCGAACCGCTGAAAGTCGGGGCCAGCGAAGTCCGACAGAGCGGCCATCACCTCACCCTGACGGTGTTGGTGAGAAGGGAATTCCACGGCTACGGCGGCCACGGTCGGAGTGTTGTCCATGTCGAGGTCACGGTGCCGCCGCGGCGCTGGTTCAACGGCTCGGCATAGCTGGCGAATATTGAACGCCTGCGCCATCGACTACGTATCTTGTCGGTAGGGGTGCCGCTGCACCTCCGGTTGACCATATCGGCGGAAGGTCACTACGTGCTGCACCGGATCGCCCTGCTGGCCCTCGCCGCTCCGCGACGCGTCCTCGTCCTGGCCGGGCTGGTGATGGTCGCAGCCGCGGTGTTCGGGATCCCGGTGGCCGACAGCCTGTCCGCGGGCGGCTTTCAGGACCCCGGTTCGGAGTCCGCGCAGGCCACCGCGCTGCTGACCGACAAGTTCGGCCAAAGTGACCAGCAGTTGCTGATTCTGGTGAGTTCCCCCGAAGGCGCCGACAGCGACCGGGCCCGCACGGTCGGCACCGAGATCGCCGGAGTCCTGCAGCGCTCGCCGCACGTCTTCAACGTAGCCTCGCCGTGGACGGATCCGCCCTCGGCGGCCGCCCGACTGACCAGCACCGACGGTACGGCCGGTCTGATCGTGGCCAACCTGCGCGGCGGCGAGAACGACGCGCAGAAATATGCCCGCACCCTGGCCGACCAGGTGGCACACGACCGCGACGGGGTCAGCGTTCGCGCCGGCGGTGGCGCGATGGTCTATGCGCAGATCAATCACCAGAATCAGCATGACCTGCTGCTGATGGAATCGATCGCGATCCCGCTGAGCTTTGCGGTGCTGGTGTGGGTTTTCGGCGGTCTGCTGGCGGCCGCGTTGCCGGTGGCGCTGGGCGGACTGGCGATCGTGGGCTCGATGGCGGTGCTGCGGCTGATCACGCTGGGCACCGACGTGTCGATCTTCGCGATGAACCTCACCACCGCGATGGGCTTGGCGCTGGCGATCGACTACACCCTGCTGATCATCAACCGTTACCGCGACGAACTGGCCGAGGGCGTCGCCCCCGATCGAGCCCTGATCCGGACGATGACCACCGCCGGTCGCACCGTGCTGTTCTCGGCGATCACCGTCGCGCTGTCGATGGCGGCCATGGTCTTGTTCCCGATGTACTTCCTCAAGTCGTTCGCCTACGCCGGGGTGGCGACGGTGACGTTCGTGGCGATCGCGGCGATCGTGGTGACCCCGGCGGCGATCGCCCTGCTGGGACCCCGTCTCGACGCACTGAACCTGCGACGGCCGATTCGGCGGCTGCTGCGGCGCCCTGAGCCCGTCGCGCGACCGATCGAAGAGGGATTCTGGTACCGGTCAACGAGATTCGTTTCCCGCCACTCGGTGCCGATCGGTCTGGCCGTGGTCACGCTGCTGGTGGCGGTCGGAGCGCCGTTCCTCGGCGTGAAGTGGGGCTACCCCGACGACCGGGTGCTGCCGCGAACAGCCTCGGCGCACCAGGTCGGCGACGCGCTGCGCGAGCAGTTCGCCGACGACTCCGACCGGGCGGTGCCGATCGTTGTTCGTGAGGCGAACGGCATCGCGCCACAGGAGTTGGATCGCTACGCCGCCGAACTGTCCCGGGTCCCGGAGGTGTCCTCGGTGTCGGCGCCGACCGGCACCTTCGTCGGCGGCGACCGGGTGGGCGATCCCTCGGCGGCCACCGGGATCAAAGACGACACCGTGTTGCTGACCGTGGCCAGCACCGCCCCGCTGTTTTCGCAGCGTTCCGAAACCCAGCTCGATCTGCTGCATCAGGTGCCGGCACCCGGTCAGCGGACGGTGCAGATGGGCGGGCTGGCGCAGATCAACCGGGACAGCGTCGACGCGATCACCGACCGGCTGCCACTGGTGCTGGGGCTGATCGCCACCATCACGTTCGCGCTGCTGTTCCTGCTCACCGGCAGCGTGGTGCTGCCGATCAAGGCGCTGATCCTCAATGTGTTGTCGCTGTGCGCCGCGTTCGGGGCGCTGGTCTGGATATTCCAGGACGGGCATCTCGGAGCGCTGGGCACGACGCCCACCGGCATGTTGGTCGCCAACGTGCCGGTGCTGCTGTTCTGCATCTCCTTCGGGCTGTCGATGGACTATGAGGTCTTCCTGGTATCCCGGATCCGGGAGTACTGGCTGGCCTCGGGGCGCACCCGCGCCGACAACGACGAGAGCGTGTCGCAGGGATTGGCGCATACCGCTCGGGTGATTACCGCCGCGGCCCTGATCATGTCGATCTCGTTCGCAGCGTTGATCGCCGCACAGGTGTCGTTCATGCGCATGCTCGGCCTCGGTCTGACCTTGGCGGTGCTGGTGGATGCCACGCTGATCCGGATGGTGTTGGTGCCGGCGTTCATGCACCTGATGGGCAGTTGGAACTGGTGGGCGCCCGCACCGCTGGCCCGGCTGGCGCGGCGGTTCGAGATCAGCGAGAACGGCGGTTCAACGGGGCGCCACGCCGCGCCCCCGGGACTTCGGACCCCGCATGTGCCGGCGCAACATGGCGCGCATCGGGCTCACCGGAGCACGCACGAAGCCGCACTATCCACCCCGGACTGATTGGCCGTCCGCGGCCGTCAGGTCCCGCAGAATGTGCGGTAGGCCCCGAATTCCGGCGGTGCCGGAGCGGCATATGCCGCCACGTCATCCCGTTGCCGGTAGGGCTCGGTGATCACGTCCAACAGCTTTTGCACCGGCGCCAGGTCGCCGCGCATCGCGGACGTCAACGCCTGCTCCACCAGGTGGTTGCGCGCAATGTAGACCGGATTGACCCTGTCCATCGCGTCAAAGTCGGGCTGCATGGCCCGCCAGCGCCCCAGCCAGTCACCGAATACGGCGGGCAGGGAGCCGGTGTGCCCGCGCCCGGCCGCCGCCAGCTGCCGGAAGAACGAGGTGTAGTCCACCTGGTTGTCGGTCATGAGCGCCAACGCCTGATCAATCAGCGCGGCAGCCTCCACGCTGCCGGTCAGCCCGAACTTCGCCAGCATCCCCGCCGACCAGAGGCCGTGATAGCGCGGCATGAACCCTTCGAGGGTTTCCACCGCCACCGACAGCGCCAGCTCCTCGGTGGCGGCAAAAAGCGGCAGGATGGTCTCGGCGAACCGGGCCAGGTTCCACTGGGCGACCAGCGGCTGGTTGCCGTAGGCGTAGCGCCCGGCGTGGTCGATGGAGCTGAACACCGTCGCCGGGTCGTAGGCCTCCATGAATGCGCACGGGCCGTAGTCGATGGTCTCCCCGGAGATGGTCATGTTGTCGGTGTTCATCACGCCGTGCACGAAACCGACCAGCATCCAGCGTGCGATCAGCGACGCCTGGGCTTCTACGACCGCTTGAAACAGTGCGAGGTAAGGGTTTTCGGCCTGTGCGGCGTCGGGGTAATGCCGGGCGATCGCGTAGTCGGCCAGCCGGCGCAGCAGCCCCAGATCACCGGTGGCGCGGGCCTGCTGGGCGACGAGCTGGAAACTGCCGACCCGCAGGTGGCTGGCGGCAACGCGGGTCAGTACCGCCCCGGGCACCGGCGCCTCGCGTTGCACCTGGGCTCCGGTGGCCACCACGGCCAGCGAGCGGGTGGTGGGGATCCCCAGCGCGTGCATGGCTTCGCTGATGACGTATTCGCGCAGCATCGGGCCGACGACGGCCAAACCGTCGCCGCCGCGGGCGAATGGAGTCGGCCCGGAGCCCTTGAGGTGGATGTCGTGACGGCGGTCGCCGTCGAGTTCGCCGAGCAGCAGGGCGCGACCATCTCCGAGCAGCGGCACATAGTTCCCGAATTGGTGTCCGGCATAGGCCTGGGCCACCGGGGTGGCGCCGTCGGGAACGTCGGTACCGGTCAACAGCTTTAGCCCGTCAGGGCTTTTCAGCCAGGCCGGATCCAAGCCCAGTTCGGCGGCCAGCTTCTCATTGAGCACCAGCAGCTTCGGTTCCGGCGGAATGGCGGCCCGCCAGGGCTGGGCGAGTTCGGGGAACTCACTGGCAAAGTCGGCGGTCAGTATCGGGGACGCCATCTGGCCAGCCTACGCAACCGCTACCGTTGCCACGGTGACGGAACGGCGCCGCTGGGACACGGCGAAGACGGCGGTATGGCGGATCGGGACCGCCGTCGTCGTCGCCGCGATCTTCATCGGCCTGTACCAGGTGAACCGCACCCACCCGGCGCACCCTCTGGTCCCGATCCCGATGGCGCACGCGATCGGGCCCGGCATCGGCATCAGCGTCTCCCCCGGCGGCGACGCAGCCAGTATCAGTTGCACCACCGGATTCCTGGTACACACCCGCGACGGCCGACCCGGGCTGCTGGTAGCCGGGCACTGCAACCCGGGCGGCGGGCCCGGGCAGGTGGTGATCCGCCACGGCGGCGCTTTCGCCTATCGCACCATCGGCACGTTCACCGAGACCGTCAGCGACGGCAGCAACTGGGATGACTACGACATCGGGCTGATCACCCTGGACAACCCCGGCACGATTCCCTTGACTTCGGTCATCGATGGGCATCCGGTGGTCGGGGTCGCCGAGTATGTGTCCGTTGGCGATGTGCTGTGCCACTACGGAATCCGCAGTGGCGGACCGGTGTGCGGTCCGGTGGTGGCCAGTGAGGCGAACAAGGTCCGGTTTGAAGCCGGCGGTACCTGCGGCGACTCCGGCGGACCGGTGTACCGACTGCGTGACGACGGCACTGCCGAGGCGGTCGGCATCTACATCGCGGTGTCCGACGGTACCTACTCCGAGCCCAAGTGCGAAGACCCGCATCCCTTCTCGATCGCCCAGACCATCACACCGTGGCTGTCGGCCTGGGAGCTGACATTGGATACCACCACCGGCCGCTGATACAGCCGGTGGTGGTGGCCGTCACACAATCCTCGTAGCCTGGTGAAACAAGGTCCAGGAGGGCAGTGCGGTGAGTGTGTCAGAGCAATCTTCGGCCCGGACGCGGATGTTCGCTCGCGTTATCGGTCCGTTCCTGGTCATCGTCACTGTGGCGGCCCTGTCTCGTCTCCCGCAGGTGTGGGCGCAGGCCTCGGACTTCGGACCCGATCCGTTGTTGCTGTGGGAGGCTGGGGCGTTCACCCTGTTGGCCGGATTGGCGGTGGTGGCGCTGCACCCGCTTTGGCGCGGCGCAGCGGCCATCTGCGTCTCGGTGACGGGTTGGATCACCCTTCTCAAGGGGCTTGCGTTGACGGTGTTTCCCTACGCCGGTTTGTCGAGCGTGAACATCGCGATGCGCGCCGAGGGTTGGGCGCGCGCCGCCTACGTCCTGTTCGCACTGGTCGGGCTGTATCTGACCTACGTCGGATGGGCGCCGCTGCGGAATCGCCCGTATCCGCAACCGGCGAGCAGTGATCGGGATCTGCGCTCGGCGGCGTGATCTGGGCGGAACGCGACCTTCAGCCGGCTGCTGCAGCGGTGCGGATACCCCGCAACAGGTAGTTCGTCGCGACGACGTGCATGCGTGTCCCGATCACCAGGGCCCGATAGATGCCGCCGTGCAGTCCGGGGAATGCCGCGTAGCTGTGGGCATGCAGGCGCGTCGCACCTGCCTGATCGTCGGTGAGCTCGAACACCAGCCGGTACCGCGAGAAGCGATGCTGTCCCGCCAGTACGATCCGTTGCTGCTCAACGCTTTCGGCCACGGCGAAACCAGCGCGGGGCCGCAGTCCGAGCGGCGCGAGCAGCGGATTGCGTTCGTTACCGTGCAGCATGGCCTCGACATAGCGCTGCAGAGCGCTCCACACCCGGCTACGGGGCGCGTCGATCCGCAGCGTGTGCTCGTCGATGTAGGGCAGGTCACTGGTCATGGCATTCACCTTGTCTGGGTCGGGATGGCGTGGCGAAATTCGGCGGACGCCAAACAACGGGCCTGTTCGGTGACCGCTGCCCGTAGGCCGGCGGCGTCGTCAAGGGTCCGGCCCGCATCGATGGCACGCCGGGCCCCACGGACCGCGATCCTCGGTTGGCGCGCGAGACGGTCGGCGAATTCGTGCGCCGTGGAATCGAGTTCGTCGTCGCCGACCACACGGTTGGCCAGTCCGATGCGCAGCGCCTCCGCTGCGTCGATGACCTCGCCGAACAGGATCAGTTCCCGCGCCCGCCCCTCCCCGATGAGGCGCGGGAGTCGAAACGTTGCGCCCATGTCGGGCAACAGGCCGTAGCGAGTTTCGGTCAAACCGATGCGGGCGTCGCGGGCGAAGATGCGGAAGTCGCAGGCCAGTGCCAGCTGCAGGCCCGCCCCGTAGGCGTGCCCGCGGACCGCTGCGACGCTGGGACAGCCAAGCCGGGGAATCCACTCGAAGGTCCCGGCTATCGCGAGGCCGAGCTCCACGGTCTCGTCATCGACGGGTCGCTCGGCGAACGCGGTCAACGTCCCGGCCATGTCTTCGACCAGGTCGATACCGGCCGAGAACGACGGCCCGTCACCGGCGACGATCAGACAACGAAGGGCCTCATCGGCCAGCAGCTGTCTGCCGAGCTGGTCCAACTCTGCGCGCATTGCCGGGTTGAGCGCATTGCGTTTCTCGGGTCGCGACAACGTCAGGGTTCCGACGTATTCACGCCGGTCATAGCGAATGGTCTGGTACCTGCTCATGTCATGTAGACGATTCCGCGTGGGCGAGTGTGACACCAGCGAGCTGTCACACTCGCCGGTCTCTTTCCGTCCTAGCAGATGAACACCCAGAACAGGAAGGACCGAGATCATGAACGTCGCACTGTGGACTGCCCAATTCGCACTGGCCGCCATATTCGCTGCCTCCGGAGGCGCCAAACTCACCCTGCCGCGCCAACGTCTGCTGGACACGGGCCAAACCGGAGTGGCCATGTTTCCCATGCCGGTAGTGCGTTTCACCGCGGCGATGGAGCTTCTGGCGGCCCTCGGACTGGTAGCACCCGGGCTCACGGGAATGGGTCAGGTGCTCACACCGCTGGCCGCCGCAGGCTTGTGCGTCGTCATGGTCGGGGCAGCCTGGGCGCACTCTCGACTGCAGGAGCCCAAGAGCGTGGCCCTGAACGCCGTGCTGTTCGCGGTCGCGGCCTTCGTGGTGTTCGGCCGGCTGCTCTGATGCAGGAACGTCTCAGAACGTGTCGACGAACCGCCGCGGCGGCACGTCTTGGCCGAACCCGGCGCACGCCGCCAGCGTTGCCACGATCAGAGCGCGGGTCTCGGCGGGATCGATCACGTCATCGATCTCGAAAAGTGTTGCGGCGTTGAGCGCTTTGGCGTTCTCCTGCGCAATGGCGGTGGCCTGCCGGACACGTTCCTCTCGCTCATCGGGATCGGCGATGGCGTCGAGTTCCTTGCGCAGCCCCAGCCGAACCGCACCTTCGAGCCCCATCGGGCCCAGGTGCGCGCTCGGCCAGGCTACGGTCAGCACCGGTTCATGGAGACTGCCGCCCATCATGGCCTGGGCACCCAAGCCATAGCCGCGCCGCAAGATGACCGCGATCAGTGGCACCCGCAGCGCCGCCCCGGCCACCAGCAGCCGAGATGCCCTCCGTACCAGCGCTTCTGCCTCGGCGGCCGGGCCGACCATGTAGCCGGGGCAGTCGACCAGGGACACGATCGGCAGCCCGAAGGCGTCGCACAACTGCAGGAAACGCGCGGCTTTGTCGGAGGCCGCGGCGGTGATGGCTCCGGCCATGACCATGGTGTTGTTGCCGATGATCCCGACTGGGCGGCCGTCGATACGCGCCAGTGCTGTAACCATCTCCGGCGCGAACTTCTCCCGCAGGAACGTCACCGAACCCACGTCGGCGAGGGTCTCGATGATCGGCTTGAGCGGATAGGCACGCCGTGCGCGCTCGGGGATCATGGTGCGCAAGGCGTCCTGGTCGGCCGCAGCGCCGGGGGCGGTAGCACCTTGGAAGTAGCCGAGGACTTGTTTGGTGACCGCAACGGCCTCGGCTTCGTCGGCCACCACAACGTCGACGACGCCGTTGGGCGCCTGCACGGACAACGGGCCCACGTCATCGGGTGCGACGTGGCCCAGTCCACCGCCGGCGATCATCGCCGGTCCTGCCATGCCGATCGAGGTGTCCGCGGTCGCGATGATCAGATCCGAGACGCCCGCGATCACGGCGTTGCCGGCAAAGCAGCGGCCCTTGACCACCGCGATACGCGGCACCAGCCCGGACAGCTTGGCCCACAAGGCGAATGCCGGTACGTCGAGTGACGACACCGTCGGATAGTCGGTGTCACCAGGCCGGCCACCGCCACCCTCGGCAAAGAAGACTGTCGGCAGGCGCATCCGTTCGATGAGCTCGAACAGGCGGTCCTTCTTGAAATGACCGATCGCGCCCTGCGTGCCCGCCAATACGGTGTAGTCGTAGGACAGCACGGCGCAGGCGCCGCGTTCGGGTCCGAACAGCGCGCCGTTGATCGTGGCGGTTCCGCCCAGCAGTCCGTCGCCGGGAGTGTTGGCAATCAGGTCGTCGATGTCGCGCCGGGCGCGTTGGGCCGCGATGGCGAACCGCCCGTATTCCACAAAGGTCCCCGGGTCGACCAGGTCAGCGATGTTCTCGCGAGCCGTACGGCCCCCGGCGTCATGCCGGCGTTGCACCGACTGCGGTCGGGCCGCGTCCTCGGTCAGCGCGCGACGGCGCAGCAGCTCAAGGTGATCGTCACGCAGCGGAGCGTCGGGCATGTGGGATTCCTTCGCCGGGGTGTTGACCTAGAACAACATCATGGGCGAAGCGCGGTCCACAAGCCTCGGACTGGGCCGCGTGTGACGCGGCGGGACCATGTGGGGTGATGCCCGCCTCTGCGCGACAATCCCAGTCGCGGATCTGACATAACGTCGGTTGTCGCTGCAAGGCGGGCGACTCCCCCAATCCTCTCCGCCGGCGCCACTCCCTACGCTGAGGCCATGGCGAACGAGGAACAGCAGCAGGCCTGGGCGGCCCAGGGCATCGACTGGGTGGACAACGCGGCGACCTTCGAGGCGGTGCTGGCACCATTCGCCGACGCGGTCATGCAGGCGGCCGACATCACCGCAGGTGAGCGGGTGCTCGACATCGGCTGCGGCTCCGGCACATTGCTGCAGCGCACCGCCGCCCTGGGTGCCATTCCGTTCGGCGTGGACATCTCCGAACCGATGACGGACGCGGCGCGCCGGCGGGTTCCCGAGGCCACGGTGATCCTCGGCGACGCCCAGACCATGGACCTGCACCAGGCTGGGGGTGGGGCATCGTTTCAGCGGGTCATCTCGCGGTTCGGGGTGATGTTCTTCGACGATCCGGTGGCGGCGTTCACCAACATCCGCACCGCCGCTGCCCCGGGGTCCCGACTGGCGTTCGTGTGCTGGCGCGAAGGCGACAATCCGATGTTCACGGCGGGCACCGATGTTCTGGCCGCCAAACTGGAATCACCTCCTGCCGCGCTGGATCCCACGGCGCCGGGCCCGCTGGCATTCGGCAATCCCGAGCGGGTGCGAGCCATCCTGACCAACGCCGGCTGGAACGACATTGCCGTAGAAGCGTTCGACGGGGTCTGCAATTTCGGGATCGACGGCAGCGACGGCGTCGAGGAACGGCTGGCGTTGATCCTGGCCAACCGCACCGGGCAGCAGGCCCGCGCCGAACTGGAGGCCAGGCTGGGTGCCGATGGCTGGGCCGGCGTGGTCGAGGAACTGCGTGACGAGCTGCGCCGGCAGCGGGTCGACGGTGTGGTGCAGTTCCCGGGCCGCACCTGGGTGGTCACCGCGATAGCGTGACCGGGACCGCTCCGATCACCGCTAAGGACTCCCGTGACCCCACACCCCTTCGATCTGGCCATGCAACTCGAGGCGGTCGACGCTGGAACGTTCCGCGGCGCTACCCGTCCGGAGTGGGCCAACATGGTCGGGCCGTTCGGCGGGATCACCGCGGCTGTTTTGCTACGTGCCGTTGAATCGCACCCCGATCGCATCGGTGACCCGCTGGCGCTGACCGTCAACTTCGCCGCACCCATTGCCGACGGCGAATTCGACGTCAGCGTGCGCGCCGCGCGCACCAACCGCAGCAACCAGCACTGGGTGCTTGAGCTGCGCCAGGGTGACGAAGTCAAGACCACGGCCACCGCGCTGTTCGGACTGCACCGGGACACCTGGGCCGACGACGAAAGCCACCCGCCGAGCGCCCCCGCCCCCGAGGACGTCGCCCCGGGCAGTTTCGTCGACGCCATCGTCTGGGCCAAGCGCTACGACATGCGCTTCACCGACGGCCCGGTGCCGCTCAAGGCGGTAGAGCCCAGCGAATCCTCGACCACCACCTTGTGGGTGCGCGACGCCGAGAACCGGCCGCTCGACTTCGCGGCATTGGCGTGCCTGTCGGACGTGTTCTTCCCTCGAGTGTTCCTGCGCAGCGGCCGCTTCCTGCCCGCCGGCACCATCTCCCTGACCACCTACTTCCACGCCGACCAAGGCGAAATCGACGCGCTCGGAAGTGATTTTCTGCTGGCCAGCGCGCACGCCAATCGGTTCTCGCGCGGCTACTTCGATCAGAGCGCGCACCTGTGGTCGCGGACGGGCCGGCTGGTGGCCAGCACGCATCAGCTGGTGTATTTCAAGGACTGACGCTCAAGGCTCGGCCTCGGGTGAATACCGGGATCGCCATCGCTGAACTAGCGTCGCCGGCATGCCCGAGGAACTCGGCGCCCACGCCGATGCCGCGCGAGCGCGCGAAGATGCCCTGGCGGGGCGGCTGCAGAGGTCCGTGCAGACCGACCGGGCTTTCCTGACGACGGTGCGCGGCGCCGCGCAGGTGGCGGTGCAGGGCCGCCGGAGTCTCGACAGTATCGAAGCCGAGATCCGGGCCGCGCTGGCCCAGCACCGCGCTCTGGCCGTGGATACCCCGGCCGGCGCCCGACAGTTCCAGCGCTTCCTGTCTGCTAAGACCCGCGACATTCACCAGGTGATCGCCGAGACCGTCGCTGACGGTCAGGCCCGCGCGCGGGCGGTGCGCACCTTGAATGGCGGCTACTCGGTCGAGCACCGGCAACGGCCGACCATCCAGGCCGTAGACCACTCCTTCAAACGAGGCCCGGCCACCGATGAGGCGCGCCGGCTCAACCAGATCGACGCCTTCCGGGAGGTCTTCGGGCGAGACCCGGTATCAGCCTCCGACTGGGCTACTGCGGCGGCCTTGGACCCGAGCACCTACGACTCCAAGTTCCAGGGGGTGAACTCCGAGGTTCGGGTGGCCCGGATCGATCCGGTGCCGGGGCAAGGAGTTGTGCGTGCATCGCAATGGATCCCACAGCGAGATGTCAAGAGCGGTTTACTTTCTCGCGATTTTGGGAACGATCGTGGACCTAATGCGCACTTTGATCCCGAGGACACAAAGGTCACCACCTACATCGACTACGAGAACGGCATCGTGGTGATGCGACAGAACCCGTCGGTTGAACTCAACGGCAGTGGCGGCCCTGGAAAAGTGGCAGTCGGCGTCCCCCAAGCCAGCATCGCGCAAGCCGCTGACGGGTCGGTGCGCATCAAATACGACGCCGGGAACCCGCTGGTGCCCGGCTTCACAACGGATGCGCACGGCCCACTGCGCGACAATCGGCTCAGCGTCAACGGCGATCTGGTGTTCACTCCGGGACACGACGGCGTCTATATCGACGGAACACGGACCAATTACCCGTCGCTGGAGGTCTACCAGGATCTGCCGAGCGGCGGCACCCGCACGGTGTTGATCGATCCGGCACACTCCGGCAACACTTGGTTGGGCCCAGTCACCAATCTGCCGATCCACCACGAGATCGGCGTCGGCAGTTCGCGCTTCGCCGCGTTCGACGACGCGACGGCCCGCGAATTCGGGCCTGTCTATGCTCCGCCGTCCGTCTCGTCGAGACCAATCAGCTAAGCACCGTTGAAGGAGCCGTCATGACCACCCCTGACCCGGCAGCTCGCTACGGACCGCGCGGCTTCCTGGCCGCGTTGGCGACCATCGCGATCGTTGAGACTGCGACGTGGGCTTGGCTGCCGCTCTGGTTCGCCAGCGTTTTCTTCTTTGTTATCGCAACGGTAGTGGTGGTGCCGACCGGAC
This sequence comes from Mycobacterium sp. SMC-19, assembly GCF_045310815.1. NCBI lineage: Bacteria > Bacillati > Actinomycetota > Actinomycetes > Mycobacteriales > Mycobacteriaceae > Mycobacterium > Mycobacterium sp. SMC-19. Next base: position 630,848 of record NZ_JBJIAM010000001.1, read on the forward strand.
TGTTCATGCGCGAACTGCCCGGCGACGCTGGCCAGGTCGGGCGCGGCATCCTCATCGGCTACCTCGCAACTCCCCTGACCATCGCCGTCACCGTCATACCCGCCACCGTGATCTACCAGCTGCTGCAGCACCTGCACTGAGAGGACTCGGGCATGTTCAATCAACTGCGGGCACGAATTTGTGTACAGGACAACGACGTCTGGCGGACGGCCACCCGATCAGCGCCGATCGTCGTCCAGGTCGTGTTCGCGACGGCCTTCGGCGTCGGCTGGCTACTGGGTCATTTTCCGATAGACAGCCATGCCGGATATCGCATCATGTTCGCCGCCACGTTCACCATCACGGCGTTCGCATCACTGCTGATCGGTGCGTGGCTGCTGCGCTCGCAGTCACCGCGCCGGCGCGGCCTGGGGCTGGCCGTCGGTGGATCCGGCCTGACACTCTTGGCCGGCGGCGTGCCATGGGCACTGATTTTCCTCGCACTGGTAGACACCATCTGAGCTCCCCGGCTACCGAACAGCGCTACGGCGTGAGCGCCACAGGCAGGTACGGTGACCAGCATGTCTTTCAGAATCACGGACACCCCCGATCAGTCCGGCCGCACGTTCGTGGTGACCGGCGCCAACGGCGGGCTGGGTGAGGTCCTCACCCGCACCCTGGCCGCCAAGGGCGCCAGCGTGGTGATGGCCTGTCGCAACACCGCCAAGGCCCAGGAGATCGCCGACGGAATCGACGGCGACGTGACGGTGGCGGCGCTGGATCTGGGCAGCCTGGCCTCGGTGCGCGATTTCGCCGCGCAGCAGGGCGGCTTCGACGTGCTGGTCAACAATGCCGGGATCATGAACATCCCGATGCGGCGGACCGTGGACGGCTTCGAGACGCAGTTCGGGGTGAACCACCTGGGCCACTTCGCGCTGACCGGCCTGCTGCTGGACCGGATCGGTGACCGGGTGGTGACGGTGTCGAGCATCGCGCACAAGCAGACCCCCAAGTTCTGGGTCGACGACCTCAACTACGAGCACCGCCCCTACCAACGCAACCTTGCCTACGCACAGTCCAAGCTGGCCAACTTGATGTTCGCCCGCGAGCTGCAACGGCGGCTGGTGGCGGCGGGTTCGCCGCTGCGGTCCTACGGCGTGCACCCCGGGGTGTCGACCACCGACCTGTTCGACAACGACAAGACCGTCGTCGGTTTGATCGCCAAGTACGGCCTGCCGCTGGTCGGTCAGCCGCCGGAGCGGGGCGCCGAGTCGACCCTGTTCGCCGCGACCGTGCCCGACGCCGATCCGGACACCTACTGGGGCCCCACCAAGCTGAACCAGTCTCGCGGCGCAATGGGGCCGTGCCCGTCGAACAAACTCTCGAAGGATCATCGGCTGTGGCTGCGGCTGTGGGAGGAGTCGGAAAAGATGACCGGGGTCAGCTACCCGCTCTGAACCGCGTCGCTGCAAGCTGGGCACCCCTCATGCCGGTCCCCGGTGGTGACGGGTGTGGCGCATGGGACTCACGCGGGCCGACGCGGCCCCATGTCGCCGACAATCCACCGTGATACCGCAGCTCACCGGTTAAGTTGTGGCGAGCCGCCGCGCGATGCGGCATGAGACGGACCGAAAGAGATCATGCGAGTTGAGGGGCGCGACGTCGCCGTCACCGGCAACCTGCTGCAGCCGCTGACCCGACGCACCAATGACATCTTGCGTCTGGTGCTGGCCACACTCTTCCTCGCGACCGTCATCACCAGCTCGCTGGTCACCCGCTACGAATGGGTGGCACTCGAGCGGTCGGTTTCCCAGATCGTCGGGGTGCTCTCCCCCGTCCACGCCAACCTGGTCTACCTCGCCTACGGCATCGCGATCCTGGTGTTGCCGTTCGCGATTCTGATCGGACTGGTGGTCTCCAAGCAATGGAAGCTGCTCGGTGCCTATGCCGTGGCCGGCTTGCTCGCCGTGGTGTCACTGTCGATCCGCAGCACCGGCATGGCCGCACCGAACTGGCATTTCGACCTCTCCGATCGGCTGGCCACCACGCTGGCACAGTTCCTCGACGACCCGCGGTGGATCGCCATGCTCGCCGCCATGCTCACCGTCTCCGGCCCCTGGCTGCCGGCCCGCTGGCGACGCTGGTGGTGGGCACTGCTGCTGGCGTTCGTACCGATCCACCTGGTGGTCAGCGCGATTGTGCCGGCCCGCTCGCTGCTGGGGCTGGCCGTCGGATGGTTCGTCGGGGCCTTGGTGATCCTGATTGTCGGCACCCCCGCACTGGAGGTGCCGTTGGACGGCACGGTCCGCGCCCTGGCACGTCGCGGCCACACCGTCTCCGAACTCGCCGTCATCCGGCCGGCGGGCCGCGGCCCGCTGGTGCTGTCCACCGTCGGCGACCACCCGGTGACCATCGAGTTGTACGGCCCGAACCAGCGCAGCGGCGGCGCGCTGCGCCAGCTCTGGCGCAAATTCCGGTTACGCACCACCGAGACCGCGCCGCTGCACGCCTCCCTGCACCGCGCCGTGGAGCATCGCGCACTGATGGCGATCTCCATCGCTGATGCCAAGTTGGCCAACACCAACACCGTCGCGGTCGCCTCTCTCGACCGGGGCTGGACGCTGTACGCTCACACCCCGCCCCGCGGCACCCCGATCGCCGACTGCACCTCCTCCACACCGGTGGCCCAGCCCTGGGAATCCTTGCGGCGTCTGCACGATCAGCAGATCTCACACGGCGACCTGCGCAGCAAGGAGATGACCGTCGACGACGGGCGGGTGGTGTTCGGCGGCTTCGGCAATGCCGAGTACGGCGCCACCGACACCCAGCTGCAATCCGATATCGCCCAGTTGCTGGTGACGACGTCATCGCTGTACGACGCGGCCGCGGCGGTGGCAGCGGCAATCGAGCACTTCGGTCGCACCGTGGTGCTGGCCGCCTCGCGACGCCTCACCAAATCCGCGGTGCCCGCGCGCCTTCGCAATGCCGTCCCCGATGTCGGCACGGTGATCGCCGCCGCCCGCGAGGAGGTCAAGCGTCAGACCAACACCGATCAGATCCAGACCAAAACCATCACCCGGTTCACCCGCAGCCAGCTGATTCAGTTGATCCTGCTGGTTGCCCTGGTCTACGTGGCCTATCCCTTCATCAGCCAGGTGCCCACCTTCTTCTCCCAACTGCGGCAAGCGAACTGGTGGTGGGCCTTGGTCGGGCTGATTGTCTCGTCGCTGACCTACGTCGGCGCGGCGGGCGCCCTGTGGGCCTGCGCCAACGGCTTCGTCAGCTTCCGGAATCTGGCGATCATGCAGGTGGCCAACACCTTTGCGGCCACCACCACCCCGGCCGGGGTCGGCGGTCTGGCGCTGAGCACCCGCTTCCTGCAAAAGGGCGGCCTGAGCACCTTGCGCGCGACCGCCGCGGTCGCACTGCAGCAGTCGGTGCAGGTGATCGTGCACGTGATCCTGCTGGTCATCTTCACCACCGCTGCCGGCGCCTCGACGGACCTGTCCCACTTCGTGCCCGGCGCAACCATGCTGTACCTGATCGCCGGCGTGGCGCTCGGCTTGGCCGGCATTGTGCTGTTGGTTCCCAATCTGCGCCGGTGGTTGACCACGGCGCTGCGGCCGCGCCTCAAGGAAGTCACCGGCGACTTGGTGGACCTGGCCCGCGAGCCCAAGCGGCTGGCGTTGATCGTGTTGGGCGCGGCCGGCACCACGCTGGGCGCGGCGCTGGCACTGTGGGCCAGCGTGGAGGCGTTTGGCGGCAACACGTCATTCGTCACCGTCACGGTGGTGACGATGGTCGGCGGCACCCTGGCCTCCGCGGCGCCGACACCCGGCGGGGTGGGTGCCGTGGAGGCCGCCCTGATCGGTGGGTTGGCCGCGTTCGGTGTGCCGGCCGCGCTGGCGGTTCCGTCGGTGCTGCTCTACCGGGTACTGACCTGCTGGCTGCCGGTTTTCATCGGCTGGCCGGTGATGCGATGGCTGACCGAGAACGAAATGATCTGAGCCGATGCGGATCGCGATCAGCGGTGCGGGAGTAGCCGGGACGGCGCTCGCGTACTGGCTGCACCGCACCGGCCACACCCCGACCGTGATCGAGCGCGCGCCGGCCTTCCGCTCCGGCGGCTACATGATCGACTTCTGGGGCGTCGGCTACACCGTGGCCCAGCGGATGGGCATCGAGGCGCAGATCCTCGAAAAGGGCTACCAGATCGAATCCCTCCGATCAGTCGGCACCGACGGCCATACCCTCGCCACCTTGGATGCCAACGTCTTTCGGCATCTGCTCGGCGGCGACTTCACCAGTCTGCCGCGCGGCGACCTGGCCGCCGCCATTCACGCCGCCATCGCCGAGCAAGTCGAGATGATCTACGGCGACAGCATCACCGCCATCGAACAGGACGACGACTGCGTCCGCCTCAGCTTCGACCGCTCCGGGCCGCGGGAGTTCGACCTGGTGATCGGCGCCGACGGGCTGCACTCCAACGTGCGCCGGTTGGTCTTCGGGCCCGACGACGATTTCGAGCACTATCTGGGCTGCAAGGTGGCCGCCGCCGTCGTCGAGGGTTACCGGCCGCGCGACGAATCGGAGTACGTGACGTACGCGGTGCCCGACCGCCAGGTGTCGCGGGTCGCGCTGCGCGAAGACCGCACCCTGGCGCTGTTCGTGTTCCGCGATACCTCACCGGAGCTTTCAGGTCCGAACACCCAGTTGCACAATCGGTTCGCCGATGCCGGCTGGGAGTGTTCCCAGCTACTGGCTGCGATCGACGGCCAGATCGTCGACGACCTCTACTTCGATGTGGTCAGCCAGGTTCGGATGAACCATTGGTCGCGGGGCCGAGTGCTGTTGATCGGCGACGCGGCCGGGTGCATCTCGCTGCTGGGCGGAGAGGGCACCGGCCTGGCGATCACCGAGGCCTACGTGCTGGCCGGCGAGCTGCACCGCGCCGACGGCGATCATCGGCGCGCATTCGACGCCTACGAAGTGCGGTTGCGCCCGTTGATCGAAGACAAGCAGTCCAACGCTGCACAGTTGCTCGGATTTTTCGTCACCCGAACACGTTTCGGCCTATGGTTTCGTAACCTGGCGCTACGGGCCATGAACCTGCGAATGCTGGCGAACCTGTTCGCCGGCGCCGTGCGCGACGACTTCGACCTGCCCGACTACGGGATCTGAGGCTATCGGGCCCCGGCCGCCGCATACACCCGGCTCACCTCCGGCTCGGCATATCCGGCGTCGGTGACCGCGGCGCGCACCGCATCACCCACCTTCAACGTGAGTTTGGCGGGCACCAGGGCGATCACGCAGCCACCGAACCCGCCACCGGTCATCCGGGCGCCGAGCGCGCCGGCGCTCACCGCACTGTCGGCGATCAGGTCGATGTGCTCGGTGGTGATCTCGAAGTCGTCGCGCATCGACGCGTGCGACGCGGTGAACAACGTACCGGCCGCGGCGAAGTCCAACTCCGCACACGCCGCAACGAAATCCAGCACCCGCTCGTTCTCGGTCAGCACGTGCCGGGCCCGCCGGGCGTCGACCGGGTCGGCGAGCGCATCGAGCGCTGCCACGCCCCGGTGCTGGACCTCACGCAACGATGACACCCCCAACTCGGCGGCGGCCCGCTCACACGAGGCGCGTCGGGCGGCGTATTCCCCGTCGACGTGGCCGTGCCGCTGACCGGAGTCGAGCAGCAGCAAGGTCACCCCGGAAGCATCCGGGTCGAACGGCACCGGGTGCACCGCGACGTCGCGGAAGTCGATCAGCAGCGCGCTGGACACCTCCCCGTACAGCGATGACAGCTGATCCAGCAAACCCGTTGGCGCGCCGACATAGTCGTTTTCGGCGCGCTGGCCGATCCGGGCCTGCTCGATCCGATCGATATTCAGGCCGGCCGCCGAGGCCAAGGCGCCGAGCACCGCGCATTCCAGGGCCGCCGACGACGACAGGCCCGAGCCGATCGGTACGTCACTGCGGATATCCATGGTGCCGCCGGGCACCGCAAACCCACTGTCGCGCAGCGCCCAGATCACCCCGGCGGCGTACGCGCCCCAGCCGGTGGTCTGGCCGGGCGTGGTGTTCAATGGAATGCTGACCGGCGCGTCGGCGCGATCGCTGAGCACGGTGAGGGTGTCGACCTCGGCGGGGGTGAAGGTGACGCTGGTGCGTTGCGGCAACGCGATGGGCAGCGCGAAACCGCCGTTGTAGTCGGTGTGTTCGCCGATCAGGTTGACCCGGCCCGGCGCGGAGTAGGTGATCACAGCTCCCGCAGCCTAGCCGCCACCGACTCCGGGGTGACGTCGGCGATGAACGCGTCCATCGCCGACTCCGAGGCCGCCAGATACTTCAGCTTGGTGGCGCTGCGTCTGATCGACATCAGCTCGACGTGGAAATAGCCGTCGGCCTGCGCGCCGTCGCCGCGGTACTGGTGCAGCGCGGCCATATAGGGCAGCGGGGTGTCGTAGATCCGATCGAAGCGACCCAACAGGTTTCGGTAGACGCCTCCGAAGTCGTCGAGCTCGTCATCGGTCAGGTCGGTCAGGTTGTGCACTCGACGATTCGGGTACAGGTGCACCTCCACCGGCCAGCGTGCGGCGAACGGCACGAATGCGGTGAAGTGTTCGGTCTGCGCCACGATCCGAGCACCGTCGGCGCGCTCGGCCGCCAGCAGATCGGCGAACAGGTTGGTGCCGTGCGTCACTCGATGCTCACGCGCTTGCGCCAGCATCGCGGCGGTGCGTGGAGTCAGGTAGGGGTAGCCGTAGATCTGGCCGTGCGGGTGAGCCAGCGTCACCCCGATCTCCTCGCCGCGGTTTTCGAAGCAGAACACCTGCTCGACACCCGCGCGGCCCAACAGGTCAGCGGTGCGGTGCCGCCACGCCTGCACCACCAGCCGGGCATGCGCCGCCGGCAGGTCGGCGAACGAACCGGTGTGATCGGCGGAGAAACAGATCACCTCGCAACGGCCGTAGCCCGGAGCGGAGACGAACTCGGGACCGTCCGGAGCTGGGCCGACCACCGCACCGGCCCCGGCCCCGGCCAGGCTCGGGAACCGGTTCTCGAAGACCACGACGTCATAGTCGGCCGCCGGCACCTCGCTGGTCTCACCGCTCGGCCCCGGGCATAGCGGGCAGGCCTCGGCCGGGGGCTTGTAGGTGCGGTCCTGGCGCTGCGCGGCGATGATCACCCACTGGCCGGTGGTGCGGTCGAAGCGCAACTGCGACGGCTCGGGGTCACGGGGCGACAGCGGCCGGCGATCGGTCACCGGGGCCGGGGTGTGGCCGGGCAGGGCGAAGAACAGGAGGTCGCGGCCGTCGGCAAGCGTCCAGCGAATCGGGGCGCTCACGCGACCAGCCGCGGGTGCAGCCGCTGCGGGGCGATCTCGACACCGGCCGCCAGGTCGTCGGCCAAATGCGCGGCAAAGCCGAGCAATCCGGCGAGATCGATCCCGAACGGGGCCGGGGGCCGCACCGTCGCCAGATGTTCGGCGCCGCGGCGCAACAGACTGACCGCGCCGGCGACATTGCCCCGCTGGACGTGGGTGACGCCGACGGCCAGCTGCGCCAAGCCCTGCCACAGTTCACGCTCGGCGGAAGGCCGATGTTTCCAGGCGGCTTCCAGCACTTCGTGGGCGTTGAACGCCAGACCGTCGTCCAACAACAGCTGCGCGTACGCGAGCATCTGCGCCGGCGGCAGGTCCAGGTCGTCGGGAACACCCTCGACGCCGCCCTGGCTGCCGCGGGGCAGCGGCCGGCCCAGCCGATCACGCGGGCGGGCGTTGCGGGGACGGCCCGAGTCGTCGCGGTCGCGGGTTGTCACCTGTCCATCATGGCAAGCCGGTCAGGCGGGCTTGGCAGCAATCACCTCGATAGCGGCCATGTTGTTGCGGTGGCGACGGAACGTCGCGCGCATGTTGAGCACCCGGGCCCGCGCATCGGAATCGCGCAGCACGTTGAACACGAACCGCAGCGCCCCGAACAGGCCCTCGTCGGCGATCAACCGGTGGGGCTCCAACAGCGCCATCGGTGCGTAGGAGATCTTCTCCACGGTGAAGCCGGCCTCGGTGAGCAACTCGGTCCATTCCGCGGCGGTCAACGGGCGGGCGTTGACCTTGATGGAGCGGGCCAGCGCCGTGCGGACCTCGTCCTTGACGGCCTCGGGCACGTCGACGGGCTGCAGAACCATCTCGTGGATGGCGTAGCGGCCGCCGGGGCGCAGCACTCGGAAGGCCTCCCCGATGATGTCGGCCTTATGCGCGTTGGTCTGCATGGTCAGCATCGCTTCGCCGATGACGACGTCGGCGCTGTCGGCCTCCAGACCGGTCTGCGACGCCTCGCCGGTGACGACCCGGCCCCGTTCACCGACCACCGAGCGGACCACGCCGGCGGCGTTCTCGTCCGCCTCGACACCGGTGTAGGTGCCGGGGCCGTTCTGCAGGATCTCTTTCGCGGTACGCCCCATGCCCGGGGCGAGTTCCACGACGTCGGCGCCGGCCAGCTGCGCGTCGGCCAGCATCCGGTGGGTCAGACCGAGCCCGCCTGGCCGCAGCACCCGTTTGCCCAGACGGGCGAACAGCCAGTGGCCGGGCAGATCAGCGGTCTTGCGGTCGGGCATCGGCAGGCTCATGCAACGAAGGTTAGCCTTACCAGGCTTAGTCCGCCAGAGGGCTTTAGACCCCTATGTTTCCTTTAAATAGCTGGCGGTCCCCGGATTTCAGACCACCTGGCGGCCGGCCAGGAAGGTAGCGCGCACCTCGAGATCGGCGATCGCTTCCGGGGCGACGGCGCGTGGGTCGGCCGACAACACCACCAGGTCGGCGTACTTGCCCACCTCGAGTGAGCCGGTCACATCCTCGGCGAACAGCTGCCAGGCCGCGTCGAGGGTTTGCGCCCGAATCGCCTGCTCGACGGTGAGCCGCTCTTCGGGCGCCAGCACCCGTCCGCTGGGTGCCACCCGGGTGGCGGCGACGCTGATATTGCGCAACGGCTCTTCGGAGGTGACGGGCGCGTCGTTATGCAGTGAGATGCGCATACCCGCCGCGACGGCGGATGCCGCCGGCATCCAGCGCGAGCCGTGTTCCTCGCCGAACAGTCCGTCGACCAGAACATCACCCCAGTAGTGGAGGTGGTCGACGAACAGGCTGCAGGTGACGCCCAGCGCGGCGGCGCGGCGCAGTTGCTCGGGGCGGATAGCGCCGACGTGTTCGAGGCGCAACCGGTGATCGGGACGCGGGTGCCGCCGCAGCACGTCCTCATAGACATCAAGAATGGTGTCGACCCCGTTGTCGCCGTGGACATGGCAGGCCATCTGCCAGCCGTGCGGGAAGTACGCCTCGACGATGCGGGTCAATTGTTCGCCGGTGTAGTTGGCGTGCCCGCATGATCCGGGTTCGACGCCGATGGTGCGGGTGGCGTCGGTGTCCAGGTACGGGAACGACAGGTCGATGTTGCCGATCCACGGTGAGCCGTCCACCCAGATCTTGATCCCGACCTGGCGCGCCATGTCGTCGCCGTCCCCCGGCGAAGCGTCGGTGTGCAACGCCTCGTTGGAGATCTCGTAGGTGCGCAGTCGCACCGTCAGCTCATTGCGCAGGTGGTCAACAAGCGGCCGGAACTGCGGCGAGAACGCCATCTCCGAAATTGTTGTCAGGCCGGCCCGGTTGAGCCGTGCGCATTCGGCGCGCAGCATCGCCGGAGCGTCGCCGGGCAGCATCGCCTTGCCCAGCAACGGAATCAGCGCGGCGGTCTCCTCCGCGGTCCCATCCAGTTCGCCGGCGGCGTCGCGGCCGTATTTTGCACCGATCGGGTCGGGGGTGTCGCGGCTCAGCCCGGCCTCCCGGGCGGCTGCACTGTTGAAGTACGCCTTGTGGCCCGAGTTGTGCACGATCACCAGGGGGTGCTCCGGGGCGACGCGGTCCAGCCAGGCCAACGTAGGTATGGGCAGACCCGGTTGCAGCAACTGGTCCCAGCCGACCGCGTATGCCCCGTCCACGCCGCGAGTGGCGACCTCCTGGTGGATCAGCGCCACCACGGTGTCGGCGTCGGTAAGAGTCACCGGCCGGATATCGACCATCCGGCCGGACAGCACGACCGACTCCATCAGCGGATGCCCGTGGGCCTCGACGAAGCCGGGCAATACGGCGCCGTCGCCGATGTCGAGCACCCGGGTGTCGGGGCCGATGAGCGGGTCCACGTCCGTGCGGTCGCCGACCGCGACGATGAGCCCGTCGATGACAGCCAGCGCCTGGGCAGTCGGTTGCGCGTCGTTGACCGTGAGCACCGTGCCGATGACAACGAGATCCGCTACAGGCATTCCGGGCTCCTTCTCGGCGGGCATCGCCGGAGTGTAAGTGGAATAGCGCAGCGTCCACCGCTGTTCGAGCCGGTATGCCCAAACCTTTTACCGAGACCGAGCGTCAACAGTTTCTCGCCGACAAGCACATCGCGGTGCTGTCCGTCGCCGCCACCGACGGCCGGCCTCCGGCCAGTGTCCCGATTTGGTACGACTACACCCCCGGCGGCGACATCCTGGTCAATACCGGTGCCGGCCGGCGGAAGGCCAAGCTCATCGAGCAGGCCGGTGCGGTGACGCTGGTGGTGCAGCGCGAAGAGCTGCCCTACCAATATGTGATCGTCGAAGGCACCGTGGTCAATGCGGTCACGCCGGCGCCGCTGCCGCAGCGCGAGGCCATCGCGATTCGCTACCTGGGCCAGGAAGGCGGCCGGGCATTTGCCGCCAACATGGACGGCGCATCCAGCGTGCTGTTCACCATCCGGCCCGACCGCTGGCTGACCGCCGATTACTCAGGCGACCTGTAGGCGCTTGGCTTTTGGCGCCCGATGACGAAGGGTCCCTGTGATGCTGCCCGTACTGGACCTGTCTGACGCCGCTACCGACGCAGCGGCGTTTCGCCTGGCCTTGCGGGAGGCCACCCACACCCGCGGCTTCTTCTATCTCATCGGCCACGGCATACCCGAGGAGCAGAGCACCGAGGTCCTCCAGCTGGCCCCGCAGTTCTTCGAGCTGCCCGAGGCGGAGAAGAACCAGATCAGCCAGTTGAAAAGCCCGCATTTCCGGGGCTATTCACGTCTGGGCGGAGAGCTGACGAACGGGCGCGTCGACTGGCGAGAGCAGATCGATATCGGGCCGCAGCGTCCCGCGCTACCCGAAGCGGAGGGGTACTGGCATCTGCAAGGCCCGAACCTGTGGCCCGCACGGCCCGCTTCCTTCCGCGCCGCGTTCGAAGCGTGGGACCGGTCCCTGTCCGCGGTGGGCCTGCAACTGCTCCGGCACTGGGCGGCCTCGCTGGGAGCCGCCGAAGACCTGTTCGACGAGGCGTTCGCCACCTCGCCGGCGACGCTGATCAAAGTCGTCCGGTATCCGGGCGGCCCCGAGGCCGGCCAAGGTGTCGGCGCCCACAAGGATTCCGGCGTGTTGACCCTGCTGCTCGTCGATCCGGATTCCGAAGGGCTTCAAGTGGAAAGCTCGCCCGGCGAATGGGTCGACGTTCCCCCGATGGCCGGCGCGTTCATCGTCAACATCGGCGAACTGCTCGAAGTCGCGACCGACGGCTACCTGCGGGCCACGCGTCACCGGGTGCTGTTGCCCCAACCGGGCACCGACCGGGTATCTATCCCGTACTTCCTCAACCCGGCACTGGATGCCACCATCCCGCGTATCACCCTGCCCGCCGACTTGGCGGTCCTGGCGCGGGGCGTCGAGACCGACCCGGACAACCCCATCTTCGACACCTACGGCGAGAACGCATGGAAGTCCCGCACCCGGGCTCACCCCGACGTCGCCGAACTGCACCACGGGATTCGACCGGCAAGCTCGCACCGTTCGGCCTACTGAAAACTGGTCTTGGCCGCATGCGCGCCCAGCCCGGAAAAACGTCAGGCCCCCTCATTGAGGGGGCCTGACCAGTGTGGCAGGTACAGGATTCGAACCTGTGTAGGCTTTCGCCGACGGATTTACAGTCCGCTCCCATTGGCCGCTCGGGCAACCTGCCGTAGTGCGCCTAGCAGACTACAACGAGGATGTACCTCAGACGCAAACGGCCAGCACAACTCAAGGAGAGGACAGATCTCGTGGCGGACTCATCGTTCGACATCGTCAGCAAGGTCGACCGGCAGGAGGTCGACAACGCCTTGAACCAGGCCGCCAAGGAGCTGGCCACCCGGTTCGACTTCCGCGGCACCGACACCACCATCGCCTGGAAGGGTGAGGAAAACATCGAGCTGGTCAGCTCCACCGAGGAGCGGGTCAAGGCCGCCGTCGATGTGTTCAAGGAGAAACTGATCCGCCGCGACATCTCCATGAAGGCGTTCGACGCCGGGGACCCGCAGCCGTCGGGCAAGACCTACAAGGTCAGCGGCAGCCTCAAGCAGGGCATCGACGCCGAGCACGCCAAGAAGATCAACAAGCTGATCCGCGACGAGGGCCCCAAGGGCGTCAAGTCCCAGGTCCAGGGCGAGGAAATCCGGGTGTCGTCAAAGAAGCGCGATGACCTGCAGGCGGTCCAAGCGCTGCTCAAGGGTGCCGACCTGGACGTGGCCTTGCAGTTCGTGAATTACCGGTAACCGGTACCGCTGGTCCGACCGCCTCCCGGTGCTTAGGCTGAGCATCGTGACTACCGAAGAGGTCGTGGACGTCGTCATCATCGGAGCGGGCATCTCCGGTATCGGCGCGGCTTACCGCATCGCCGAACGCAACCCCGGCACCCGCTACGTCATCCTGGAACGGCGTGAGCGCATCGGCGGGACCTGGGATCTGTTCCGCTATCCCGGGGTGCGCTCGGACAGCAGCATCTTCACGCTGTGCCTGCCGTATGAACCGTGGACCCGGCGCGAAAGGGTCGCCAACGGCGACGAGATCCGCGACTACCTGACCGACACCGCGCGCAAGTACGGCATCGACGACCACATCCGGTTCAACCACCACGTCACCGCCGCCGACTGGGACTCGGCGACCGACACCTGGACGGTGACGGCGGACGAGAACGGCACCCAGCGGACCTACCGCGGCCGGTTCGTCTTCTTCGGCTCCGGCTACTACAACTACGACGAGGGCTACACCCCGGACTTCCCGGGATCCGAGACGTTCGCGGGGACGCTGGTACATCCGCAGCACTGGCCCGAAGACCTGGACTACACCGACAAGAAGGTCGTGGTGATCGGCAGCGGCGCCACCGCGATGTCACTGGTCCCGGCGTTGGCCGAGCGCTCGCGCCACGTCACCCTGCTGCAGCGCACCCCCACGTACCTGATCTCGGCGACCATGTACAGCCGTTTCGTCGACGTGGTGGCAAAACTGTTGCCCCGCAAGTTGGCTCACCCGATCATCCGATTCGTGATGGCCATGTTCGAGGGCTACGTCTGGTTCCTGGCCCGCAAGACTCCCCCGGTGTTGAAGTGGATCCTGCGTCGCACGGCCGTGCAGAACCTGCCGCCGGGCTATCCGGTGGACACCCACTTCAAGCCGCCGTATGAGCCGTGGGACCAGCGACTGTGTCTGATTCCCGACGCCGACCTCTACGCCGAGATCAGCGCCGGGCGGGTCGACATGGTCACCGACCGGATCGACCACTTCGATGCCACCGGGATCGCATTGCAGTCCGGTACGCATCTGGACGCCGACATCATCGTCACGGCCACCGGCCTGCAGCTGCAGGCACTTGGCGGGGTGCGGATCAGCTTGGACGGCACCGAGATCAAGTCCACCGACCGTTTCGTCTACAAGGCGCACATGCTCGAAGACGTGCCGAACCTGTTCTGGTGCGTCGGCTACACCAACGCCTCCTGGACGCTGCGCGCCGACATCACCGCCCGGGCCACCGCCAAACTGCTGGAGTACATGACCTCGCGGGGCTACACCCACGCCTACCCGCACCTCGGCGACGAGCCGATGGCCGAGAAGTCGGCGTGGGACATTCAGGCCGGCTACGTGCTGCGCGCGCCGCACGCGCTCCCGCGCTCGGGCACCAAGCGGCCCTGGAACGTGCGGCAGAACTACTTCGCCGACGCCCTGGACTTCCGGTTCGATCAGATCACCGAATCGATGGTGTTCGGACGGGCCGGGGAGGCGATCCCGCTGGCCGGATAGGTCACGTCTCGGTACGCAGCGCGGCGATGCCGCGGTCCAGTGCGGCCTCCAAGAAGCCGAGATCGCCGGTGGCGAGCAGGATGCCGACGCCGCCCTGGATGCCCGCCAGTAGGGCGGCTGCCGCCGAATCGGCGTCGATACGCCCCGCCATCTTGCCGCCCTGCTGCATCGCGCGGATCCCGGTCGCGATCTCGGCATGCCATTGCCGGATCAGCGACGAGGTAACGGCTTGGGCCGCCGGCGTGGTCCGCCCGAGTTCGGACATCAGTACCGCCAACGGGCAATGCTGCCCCTGACGTCGGTACCGCTCGACGACGGCGTCGCGCCAGCGCTGCCAGGCCGCCCAGGACGTGAGCTCGCCCAGGTAGGGCTGCTGATCGGCCAACACCCGCGCGGCCTCGTGTTCGGCCACCGCGAGCAGCAACTGTTCCTTGCCGCCGGGAAAGTAGTGGAACAGCTGACTCTTGGAGGTCTGGGTGCGCGCCCGGATGTCATCGAGCGTGGTGGCCGACACCCCGCTGGTACGGATCTCCGCGGCGGCGCCCTCGATGATCCGCCACCGGGTGGCCGCCCCCTTGCTGGTCAATTTCTGGACTTGCGGGTCCATTTTGATAGGTGAACTATCTGGACTCATGAGTCCAAACATTACCCGGCTTGCAGGCCGCACAGCATTGATCACCGGTTCTACCGCCGGACTGGGGGCCGGCATCGCCACCGCATTGGCCGAGGCCGGCGCGTCGGTCCTCGTCAGCGGACGCGATTCCAAACGCGGCGCCGACGTCGTGCAGCGCATCGAATCAGCGGGCGGCAAGGCCACGTTTATCGGCGCCGATCTGGGCGCCGGCGGGAACGCGGTCACCCGGTTGGCCGCCGAGGCGACCGCCGCGGCCGGCGGTTCGATCGACATCCTGGTCAACAACGCGGCCATGCTGCTGATGCCGTCGCCCACCGCGGAGGTTCCCGAGCAACAGATCCGCGACGCGTTCGCGATCAACGTGTTCGCCCCGTTCCTGCTGACCGGCGCTCTCGCGCCCGCGATGGCGCAGCGCGGCAGCGGCGCGATCGTCAACGTCGGTTCGATCAGCGGGCTGATCGGTTCGGCGAATTCAGCGCTGTACAGCGCGACTAAGGCCACCATCCACTCGCTGACCAAGTCGTGGGCCGACGAATACGGCCCCTCCGGTGTGCGCGTCAATACCGTTGCCCCCGGACCGATCCGAACCGAGCGCAACGCGGAGTTCGAACCGCACGTGGCGCCCGTGCTGGCCCGGATTCCGTCCCGGCGGATGAGCACCGTGACAGAGGTTGCCGGCGCCGTGGTGTTCCTCGCCAGTGACGAAGCCGCCAACATCCACGGCACCACGCTCTCGATCGACGGCGGCTGGTCCGCCGTTTAGGCGACATGTTCACAAACCGTGGGTGCGGCAGTGGCGACGGCAATACGCTGTCGCTCATGCCTGCTGCTACTCGTACACCCAATGTCGTCGTGCTCGGAGGCGGATCGTTCGGTACCACGGTGGCGTCCATCTGCTCGCGCCGTGCGCCGACGCTGCAGTGGGTGCGATCGGAAGCGACCGCTGCCGACATCAACGACAACCATCGCAACAGTCGCTACCTGGGCAACGATGTCGAACTCAGCAGCACGCTGCGCGCCACCACCGATTTCGCCGAAGCCGCGCACTGCGCCGACGTCGTCGTGATGGCCGTACCGTCACACGGCTTCCGGGGAGTGCTCGAAGAGTTGGCCACCGAGCTGCGCCCCTGGGTGCCGGTGGTGTCGCTGGTCAAGGGCCTGGAGCAGGGCACCAACATGCGGATGTCGCAGATCGTCGACGAGGTGCTGCCCGGGCATCCCGCCGGCATCCTGGCCGGACCGAACATCGCCCGCGAGGTCGCCGAGGGTTATGCGGCGGCGGCGGTGCTGGCCATGCCCGACCCGGGCCTGGCCTGCGAACTGGCGTCACTGTTCCGCACCAAGCGATTCCGGGTTTACACCACCGACGACGTGGTGGGGGTCGAGATGGCCGGCGCACTGAAGAACGTGTACGCGATCGCGGTCGGAATGGGCTACTCACTGGGGATCGGGGAGAACACCCGGGCCATGGTGATGGCGCGTTCGGTGCGCGAGATGTCTAAGCTCGGCGAGGCGATGGGCGGAGCCCGCGACACTTTCGCGGGCCTGGCCGGGATGGGCGACCTGATCGTCACCTGCACCAGCCAGCGCAGCCGCAACCGCTATGTCGGTGAGCAGCTGGGCTCCGGCAAGCCGATCGACGAGATCATCGCGTCGATGAACCAGGTGGCCGAGGGGGTGCGGGCCGCCAGCGTGATCATGAAGTTCGCCGCCCAGTACGGCCTGAGTATGCCGATCGCGCGCGAGGTCGACGGCGTGATCAACCACGGCTCCACGGTGGAGCAGGCCTATCGCGGACTGATCGCCGAGACCCCCGGGCATGAGGTGACCGGCTCTGGCTTCTAACTGTGTGATTCCTGTACGTTCGCTCCGAATGTGTTACATGTGTTTACTTCCTGGACATGTCACATTCCATCACTGGCAATAAGGCATGAATAACTTCTCTGCATCTCAGCAATATCTTATGAGGGCAGGGGAACTACCGGATGCTGACCGCGCAAGCCGACGTCAAATCACGAGCCAACGCACGAAGAGCCTGGTCCCGCTCGGTTCTCCGGCACGACCTACCCGCCTCCCTGGTGGTGTTTCTGGTCGCTCTGCCGCTGTCGCTGGGTATTGCCGTTGCCTCCGGCGCACCGGTGCTGGCTGGCCTGATCGCCGCGATCGTCGGCGGGCTCGTCGTCGGCGCCCTGGGCGGATCACCATTGCAGGTCAGCGGGCCGGCGGCCGGGCTGACAGTTATCGTCGCGGATCTGGTGGGGCGCTTCGGCTGGAAGGTGACGTGCGCAATCACCGTCGGCGCCGGGGTGCTGCAGGTCCTCCTGGGACTGAGCCGGGTGGCGCGGGCCGCCCTGGCGATCTCGCCGGTCGTGGTGCACGCGATGCTGGCCGGAATCGGCATCACGATCACCCTGCAGCAGCTGCTCGTCCTACTCGGCGGCCGCTCGGCGAGTTCGGCCTGGGAAAACCTCGCCAGGCTGCCGGAGGGGCTGATCGAGTCCCATGGGGCCGAGCCGATCCTGGGCATCCTGGTGATCATGACCATGCTCGCCTGGCGATCGGTACCGGGACCGCTGGGCCGCATTCCCGGGCCGCTGGTCGCGATTGCCGGAGCGACAGTGCTGTCCTTGCTCTTCTCGCTCGAGGTGCGGCGCATCACCCTGGACGGATCACTGCTGGATGCCGTGCAGCTGCCCGCGCTGCCGGACGGCAACTGGACTGCCGCCTTCATCGGGGTGGTCACCGTGGCGTTGATCGCCAGCGTGGAAAGCCTGCTCTCGGCGGTGTCGGTGGACCGGATGCATACCGGGCCGCGTACCGCTTTCAACCGCGAACTGATCGGGCAAGGCACCGCGAACGTCGCCTCGGGATTGCTGGGTGGGCTGCCGATCACCGGGGTGATCGTCCGCAGCGCCACCAACGTCGCCGCCGGTGCGAAGTCGCGGGCGTCGGCGTTCCTGCACGGCGTGTGGATCCTGCTGTTCGCCCTGCCGTTCGCGGACTTGGTGCAGAAGATTCCCACTGCGGCATTGGCCGGCCTGCTGATTACCGTCGGCGTTCAGCTGATCAAGATGATTCACATCGAGACGGCCTGGCGCAGCGGCGATCTCGTCGTCTACCTGGTGACGGTTGCCGGCGTGGTGTTCCTGAACCTGCTGCACGGCGTGCTGATCGGGCTGGTGCTGGCGATGGCCTTGACGGGCTGGCGGGTGATCCGGATGAAGATCACCGCCGCGCACAGCGACGACGAGTGGGTGGTGACCGTGTCGGGCGCGTGCACCTTCCTGGCGCTTCCCCGGCTGACCAACGTGCTGGCACAGATTCCCGCCGGCTCGCACGTCACGCTCGCCATCCGGACCACCTACATCGATCACGCCGCCGAGCAGACCCTGGAGGATTGGCTGCGGCAGCATTGCGCTACCGGTGGCACGGTGCTGGTTCCCAGTGAATCGCGCTCCACAGCGGACGCAGCCGACGCATGCGCCACCTGCGCACCATCGAGGCTGGGGTGAGATGAGTGTGAATCGGATAGCGCATCCGATATCACCAGTCGGGCAGGCCAGTCGGCGGCCGGTCGGCCAACTTCTGCACGCGATTCGACAAGCCACATATCCCCAAGCGCGGGTGCGAAAGTGGCAGGTGGGGCGTCCGGGTGCGCTAGCCGCGGGCCATCGCCTCTAGCCGCCGAATCCGGTCGGCCATCGGCGGGTGGGTCGCGAACAGCTGACCGACCTTCTCCCCCGCGCGGAAAGGGTTGGCGATCATCAGATGCGACTGGCTGGCCAGTTCCGGCTCGGGCGGTAGCGGGGCGAGTTCCACACCGTCGGAAATCTTGCGCAGCGCGGACGCCAGCGCCAGCGGGTCACCCGAGAGCACCGCACCGGACTCGTCGGCCTGGTACTCGCGCGACCGCGACACAGCCATTCGCACCACCGACGCGGCCAGCGGACCTACCAAGGCGACCAGCAGCATCGCCAGCGGGTTGCCGTCGCGCCGGTTGCCCATGAACATCGCCATGTTGGCCAACCCGGTGATCACCGAGGCCAGTGCGCCGGCCACGCACGAGATCAGGATGTCGCGGTTGTACACGTGCGACAGCTCGTGCCCCAGCACCGCACGCAACTCACGCTCGTTGAGCAGCCGCAGAATTCCGCTGGTGCAACACACCGCGGCGTGGCGCGGGTTGCGGCCGGTGGCGAAGGCGTTGGGTGCGTTGGTGTCGCTGACGTACAACCGGGGCATCGGCTGGTGGGCGGTGGTGGCCAGCTCCCGCACAATCCGGTAGATCTCCGGTGCCTGTACCTCGGTCACCGGCTGGGCCCGCATCGCCCGCAGCGCCAGTTTGTCGCTGTTGAAGTAGGTGTAGGCGTTCATCCCCACGGCGAACAGCACCGCCACCCACATCATCTGTGGCCCGAACGCCCGGCCCACCAAGACGATCAACGCCGACATCACGAACAGCAGAAAGAACGTCTTCGCCGTGTTGTGGTGCGGGTGCCAGGTCATCGACTTCCTCCTTGGAGAACGACCATCGTGCTCATTAAACGCCGCCGCGGTCGCACGAGTTCCGCAATCGTGGTCAGCCGTGCCGGTTGACGGTGTAGTCGACCAACCCGGCCAACGCCGCGCGACCGACGCAGTCGGGCAGCTCAGCCAGCTCCGCGCGGGCCTGCGCGGCATAGTCGGCCACGGTCTGCTTGGCCTTGACCATCCCCGCCGACGCCCGCAGTAGCCCCAGCGCCTCCTCGACCGCCGCGTCCTCGGTGACCGGGCCGGCCAGCAGCTCCCGCAACCGCTCGGCGTCGGCACCTGTCTCCTGCAGGGCGTAGAGCACCGGCAGCGTGTGCACGCCCTCGCGGAGATCGGTGCCGGGCAGCTTGCCAGACTCGTCGGGGTCGGAATCGATGTCGATGATGTCGTCGGAGATCTGGAAGGCGGTGCCCACGATCCCGCCCAGCCGGGCCAGTCGCTCGATCTGGTCGTCGTCGGCACCGGAGAACGTCGCACCGAACCGGCCCGACGCCGAGATCAGGCAGGCCGTCTTCTCATAGACGACCTTGAGGTAGTGCTCTATCGAGTCCACGCCGTCAGCCGCACCGCGGGTCTCGCGCATCTGTCCGGTCACCAGTTGGGCGAAGGTCTCGGCGATGATCCGCACCGCATCCGGGCCCAGCCGCGACACCAGCCGTGACGCGGTGGCGAACAGGTAGTCGCCGGCCAGGATCGCGATGTTGTTGCCCCACCGCGCGTTGGCACTCGGTGCCCCACGGCGGATCTGCGCCTCATCCATCACGTCGTCGTGATACAGCGTGGCCAGGTGCACCAGCTCGATCACCGCACCGGCCACCGTCACCTGCCAGGCGTCCGGCTCGGGTCCCAGCTGGGCCGACAGCACCGTGAACAGCGGACGGAACCGCTTTCCGCCGGCGTCGAACAGGTGGGTGACGGCCTCGGTCATCAGGCCGTCACCACCGCGCAACTCGGTGTCCATCAGCTCTTCGATGCGGGCAACCCCGTCGCGGACTCGGTCCGCGAAACCCGGGTCCCCCAAGCCGCCGAAATCCAACCCCGCCACCACGTTCGCCGGTGTCCTCACGGCTCCAACATACTGGTCACTGTGAGTTCGCAGGCTGATGTGGTGGTGGTCGGTGCGGGACCGGCGGGGTCGGCGGCAGCCGCCTGGGCCGCGCGGGCGGGCCGCGACGTGCTGGTGGTCGATTCGGCCGTCTTCCCGCGGGACAAGCCCTGCGGTGACGGCCTGACCCCGCGGGCCGTCGAACAGCTGGAGTTACTGGGGCTCGGCGAGTGGCTGGACAGCCACATCCGGCACCGTGGTCTGCGGATGGCCGGCTTCGGTGGCGAGATCGAAGTGGACTGGCCCGGCCCGTCGTTCCCGTCCACCGGCAGTGCGGCGCCGCGCACCGAACTCGACGAACGCATCCGCAAGGTCGCCGAGGAGTCCGGGGCCCGGATGTTGTTGGGCGTCAAGGCCGTCGGGGTCCATCACGACTCGTCCGGGCGAGTGCGCTCGGTGGTGTTGGCCGACGGCGCGGAGGTCAGCTGTCAGACGCTGATCGTTGCCGACGGGGCCCGCTCCACGCTGGGCCGCGTGCTGGGCCGCCAGTGGCACCAGGAGACGGTGTACGGGGTGGCCGCCCGCGGCTATCTGGCCTCGCCGCGCAGCGACGAACCGTGGCTGACGTCGCATTTGGAGCTGCGCTCCCCCGAGGGCGAGGTGCTGCCGGGCTACGGCTGGATCTTCCCGCTGGGCAACGGCGAGGTGAACATCGGCGTCGGTGCGCTGGCCACCGTCAAACGACCCGCCGACGTCGCGCTGCGGCCGCTGATGTCCTACTACGCCGACCTGCGCCGCGAGGAGTGGGGCTTCGAGGGGCCGGTGCGTGCGCCGGCCAGCGCCCTGCTGCCGATGGGCGGCGCGGTCTCGGGGGTCGCCGGGCCCAACTGGATGCTGATCGGCGACGCCGCGGCCTGCGTCAACCCGCTCAACGGCGAGGGCATCGACTACGGCCTGGAAACCGGCCGGCTGGCCATTGAGTTACTGAGCGCCGCTGGACATTCTGCTGACCTCTCGCAGGCCTGGCCGGAGTTGCTGTCCGCCCACTACGCACGCGGGTTCTCGGTCGCGCGACGCCTCGCGCTGCTGCTGACGTTCCCCCGGTTCCTGCCGGCCACCGGCCCGATAGCGATGCGCTCGACGATGCTGATGCGGGTGGCGGTGCGGGTGATGGCCAACCTGGTCACCGACGATGACGCAGATCTGGTGGCGCGGGCCTGGCGCGGCGGGGGGCGGATGTCTCGGTTGATCGACCGCCGCCGCCCGTTCTCCTAGCGCCGGGAACTTGGGGGCGGCTGCTGGGGCGCCGCAAAAAGATATATCAACAACATTGACATGCATCAGGGGCGTTGATATACCGGGGTAATGAGCGATTCATTGGATCTCCAGTTCGACGCCGCCTACCGTGGCGAATCCGAGCAAATGGGCTTGGGCGCCAAACCACCGTGGAGTATCGGGGAACCCCAACCCGAGCTGGCCACACTGATCGAGCAGGGCAAGTTCCACGGCGATGTCCTTGACGTCGGCTGCGGCGAGGCCGCCATCTCGCTGCACCTGGCTAAACAGGGGCACACCACGGTGGGGCTCGACAGCTCGCCCACCGCTATCGAGCTGGCCCGCGCCGAGGCCGCCAAACGCGGCCTGACCAACGCCTCCTTCGAGGTCGCCGACATCAGCAATTTCTCCGGCTATGACGGCCGGTTCGGCACCATCGTCGACAGCACGCTGTTTCACTCGATCCCGGTGGAGGCCCGTGAGGGCTACCAGCAGTCCATCGTGCGGGCCGCCGCGCCGGGGGCGTCGTACTTCGTGCTGGTCTTCGATAAGACCGCCATCCCCGAGGGCCCGCCATTCGCGGTGACCGCTGACGAATTGCGTGAGGTGGTCTCGAAGTACTGGGTGGTCGACGAGATCAAGCCGGCCCGGCTGCACGCGGTGTTCCCCGACGACTTCCCCGGGTTCGGCGGCGTCGGGCTGCGCGACGAAGCGGGTGGGCGCAAGTCGGCTGCGGGCTGGCTGCTCTCGGCGCATCTGGGCTGACAGGGAGCGAAGCCATGGCTGACCCGAAGCCGCCGCGCTGGCTCAAACCGGTCAACAAGCTGATGATCGGCCTGCAGAAACTGGGCATCCCCACGGGACCGCCGATGGTGCTGACGGTGCCGGGCCGCAAGTCCGGCCAGCCGCGCAGCACCCCGATGACGCCGTTCACCGTCGACGGCCAGCTCTACACGGTGGCGGGGTTCCCCAAGGCCGATTGGGCGCTCAACGCCCGGGCGGCCGGTGCGGGCCTCCTGCGCCACGGTCGCCACGAACGGCCGGTGCGCATCGTCGAGCTGTCGGCGGAGGCGGCCCGTCCGGTGTTGCGGGCGTTTCCGGTGCAGGTGCCCGTCGGCGCCCGCTTCCTCAAACAGGCCGGCCTGGTGGACCAGGGCACCCCCGACGAGGTCGAGGCGCTCGCCGGCCGAATCGCAGTGTTCCGGTTCGACCCGGCTTCCTAGACCCTTCCTAGGCCTTCCTAGGCCGAGCGCGCGGGGTTAGCGCGGCTTGCGGGCCGAGTGCAGCGCGACGATGCCCCCGGTGAGGTTGCGCCAGCTCACCTCCGACCAACCCGACGCGCCGATCTGCTCCGCCAGCGCGGCCTGATCCGGCCAGGCGCGGATCGATTCGGCGAGGTAGACGTAGGCCTCCGGGTTCGATGACACGGCGCGCGCCACCGCGGGCAGCGCCCGCATCAGGTACTCCTTGTAAGCCGTGGCGAACACCGGCACCGTCGGGGTGGAGAACTCGCACACCACCAGCCGGCCCCCGGGCCGGGTCACCCGGGCCATCTCCCGCAGGCCCGCGGTGTGGTCGACGACATTACGCAGCCCGAAGCTGATCGTGACCGCATCGAACACCTCGTCGCCGAAGGGCAGCTTGGTGGCGTCCCCGGCGACCTTGGGCACGGGCCGACCCGCCCCTGCGGCCAGCATCCCCACCGAGAAGTCCGCCGCCACGCACCAGGCACCCGAGCGGGCCAGCTCCACCGTCGACACCGCGGTCCCGGCGGCCAGGTCGAGCACCTTCTCCCCCGGCTGCAACTCAAGGGCTTTCCGGGTGGCCTTACGCCAGGACCGATCTCGTCCCAGCGACAGCACCGTGTTGGTCAGGTCGTAACGACGGGCAACGCCGTCGAACATCGACGCCACGGCATGGGGGTCTTTGTCCAGGCTCGCGCGGCTCACCCGGTCGACGGTACCCGCCTTTCGATAGGGTGCTGGAATGCGGTCTTGGCTGGGCACATTGGCAGCACTGATGGTATTCGGCGGGGCTTTGGCGGGGCCGGCAGCAGCCGATCCCCCGGCGCAGGAACCCGGCGGTTCAGCGAGCCTCGACGGAGGAGAGGCGAAGCTGGGACCGGCGCATGAACCCGGCACGGCGTGGAGTGCCGACCACTTCGGCGTGCTGGTCGGAGCGGCCTCCGCCCCGGTGCAGCTGGAGATCTTCTGCGACCCGCAGTGCTCCGAGTGCGCGAAGTTCGAGGCGGCCTCCGGCGACGAGCTGGGCTGGCACCTGTCCACCGGAGACGTCGCGGTGACCTACCGGTGGATGACGTTTCTGGATGCCCGCCGCAAAAACGACACCTCCGCGCGCGTCGGCAACGCACTGATGGCAGCGGCCGATCCGGCCACGACGGCCGGCGCCTACCAAACGTTCGTGACCGGCCTGTACCGCAAGGGCGGCACACCCAGCGTGGAGGACATCGCGACCACCGCTCGCGAAAGCGGCCTGCCCGGCCACGTGGTGGACCGGATCGCTGCCGGCCAGCAGGTCGTGGACGCCACGTCGATGAATGCCTTCAACCGCGTGCAACTGCTCTCGGCGAACCCGGAGAGCCCCGGCACCCCGACGGTGTACGACCTGACCACCAAGACGGTGGTGGACACCGACGACGCGGGCTGGCTCGAGCGGCTGGTGCACGAGCGCTAGCGCGTCAGCGCTCCCCAGCGCTATTTATTCGCAGGCGATTCCGTCGCCATCGCGGTCGAGCGCCCGGCGGTATCCGGGCTCGCCCTCGCGGATGGGCGCCGCTCCCGCCGCACGGGCCTCAGAACAGTTCTTGTAGTACGGCTCTGCAGCAGCGATGGGAGCCGTTGCGATACCGACTCCGAATGCGACGAGGCCTGCAAGGACCACAGTGCGACGGATCATGGAATGTCTCCTCACCGTTGAGGGCCGCCGTTTGCTACGAAACGAACAGCATGAAATCCGCAGCAGATTAACAAGTCGTTCTGCGCTCTTCAGCAAAAACAGGCACTAGCGCAAATTTTGAGGACTTTTGGCCCCAGCGACGACTGCCGCACTACGACTGCGCTCTGGCCCACCGTCGTTCGGCGACATTGCATCCCGCCAGCGCCGCAACCCCGATCAGCCAGGCGATCACCGCGACGGAACCGGCCGGAATGACCGCCAGCACCGCGGTCCGGTGCTGGACCCGCACCAGATCCGGGTCGGCCTTGTCGTATTCGACGTAAATCCGCATCCCGGTTGCCAATTCGGAGGGATAGAGCACGCCGAGCTCGGGGCGGTAGGTGATCCGCTCCGGCGTGACGAACTCGATGGTGGAGCGCCGAAATCCCGCGTTGAGCACCTCGGCCTCGGCCACCCCCATGTCGCGCTCGATGGTGATGTCGTTGCGCCACGCACCGGCCACCAGCAACAGCGACTGTAATGTCACCAACGACACCAGGATCACCACGCCGGTACGCGCCCACCGCAGTACACGCGCGGCCCAGGTGTCGCGGGGCAAGGCGCCATTACCGCGAATCAATGTGCGCAACAGCGGCTTCAACGTTCGATAGGCCCGATTGGACCGGTAATCGGGCAGTCTCACAACGCGGCCTTGATCGCGGCGTGCAGCGTCCGCAGCGATGAGCGGTCGGCTTTGACTTCGAGCACCCGCACGCCGCCGGCGGGTTCAGCGAGCACGGCGAGCAGGTCCTCGGTCTCGACCTGCTGGAAATCGACGTGATAGGCGTGGCACAACGCGGCGATGTCGACGTC
This sequence comes from Mycobacterium sp. SMC-19, assembly GCF_045310815.1. Classification (NCBI taxonomy): domain Bacteria; kingdom Bacillati; phylum Actinomycetota; class Actinomycetes; order Mycobacteriales; family Mycobacteriaceae; genus Mycobacterium; species Mycobacterium sp. SMC-19. The sequence goes on from NZ_JBJIAM010000001.1 coordinate 656,185, forward strand.
GTGCGGGGTGCCGAAGATTCGCGACGAGACATCGGCGAACCGGGGGTCTCCTTGCTCCAGCAGCTCGAAGATTCCGCCGCCGTTGTCATTGGAGACCACGATCGTCAGCTGCTGCGGCCTCGGCTCGGTGGGCCCGATCAGCAGCCCGGAGCTGTCGTGGACGAAGGTCAGGTCCCCGATCAGGGCGATGGTGCGCGCGTCGGGGTTCTGCCGCTCGTGTGCCAGGGCGGCACCGATCGCGGTGGACACCGTGCCATCGATGCCGGCGACCCCACGGTTGGATCGCACGGCGACGCCTCGGGCACCCTTGGCGTTGCCCAGCCCGACCAGGGCGGCGTCGCGCACCGGGTTCGACGCGCCCAGCACCAACTGATCCCCGGGGCGCAGCGCGTCGGCCACGGCCGCCGCCACGTGCAGGCCGGTGGTGAGCGGATGGGCCGCCAGTTGCGCGCGCACCGCGGCATTGGCCTGGGCGTTCAGCTCCGCGCAGCGGCGTAGCCAGGCCGGATCCGGCTCCCCGGAGGTGACGGCCCGGGTGCCGGTGGCCTGCGAGTTACCCGACACGTCCGGCCAGCGTGGCCCGGTGGTCAGCGCGTACACCGGCACCGTCGGATCGGCCAGCAGGGTCGACACCGGACGGTGCAGGGTAGGCCGGCCGGCCATGATCACCTGCTGCGGGCGCAGCAGCGGCAGCGCCAGCGGGTGCAACGGATTCTCCGGCATCGGGGCGGTGGGCTCGGCGACGGTGGGCAGCGCCGCCAGGTTGGGGTGCAGCCCCGCACCGTGCCCGGCGATCACCACGGTGTCCGGGGACAGGTCGATGTCGAGGGGCTGGTCGAAGCTGACCGGTGGGGTGAGAGTCCAGGGACGCCCGTGCGGTCGGCCCAGCTGCTCCAGCGGCCGATCCGAATCGGCATCGGGCACCAGCGGTTCGCGCAGCGGGATGTCGAACTGCACCGGACCCGCGTTCGCGGTCCGGGATCCGGTGGCGGCGACCAAGACTCGGCACACCGCCGAACGCCAGGTGGCATTGAGGGCGTCCATCCGCTCGGGGGCGTCCTCGGCCAACCCCAGGCTGATGGCGGCACGCACCTGGGTGCCGAAGTAGCCCAGTTGCTCCATGGTCTGGTTGGCGCCGGTGCCCAGCAGCTCGTAGGGGCGGTTGGCGCTCAGCACGATCAGCGGCACCCGCGCATAGTTGGCCTCGACCACCGCCGGCCCCAGATTGGCGACCGCGGTACCCGAGGTCATCGCCACACACACCGGCGCACCCGCGCCCACCGCCAGCCCGATCGCCAGATACCCGGCGGTGCGTTCGTCGATGCGCACATGCAGCCGCAGCCGGCCCGCCCGGTCGGCGTCGTGCAGCGCGAACGCCAGCGGCGCATTGCGCGACCCCGGACACAAGACCACGTCGCGGACACCACCGCGGATCAGCTCGTCGACGACGATGCGGGCCTGTGCCGTCGAGGGGTTGGTCATTGGTATCAGGTTAGTCGTGCGCCGGGGGCACCGGCGCCCACCGGAACGGCTTGCCGTCGACCTCGGCGAGGAACTCCAGGGCAGCCTTGTTGACCTGGTCCGGCTTCTCGATGAAACCGAGGTGCCCGGCATCGGGGATCTCCAGGTAGCGCGCGCCCGGGATCGCATCGGCGACCTCGCGGCTCAGGTGCGCCGGAGTGACGACGTCGTCGCCGAATCCGATCACCAGCACCGGTTGGGTGATGTTGGCGTAGGCGGGCAGCCGGTTGGTCAACGGCGCCACGTCCAGCTGGCAGCGCAGCCCCGGGGTGTTTTTGACCGGCCACATGGTGAACATCGCGATCCAGTCCTTGATCGCCGCGTCGTCGCTGAGCGTTTTCGGTGAAAAGCTCTCCAGCAGGCGAACTTTGGCTTCGTATTCGGTAGGGAGTTCGGCACCGGATTCGGCGAGCTTCGCCTCGGCCTGGTAGAAGAATTCACGAGCGCGGTCGTGGCGGCCGCGCGTAGCCATCAGGACGGCCGATGTCACCAATTCGGGCCGGGCAAGCATCAATTCCTGAGCGATGAAGGAGCCCATCGACACCGCGACGATGCGGACCGGTCCACAGTTCAGCGATTCGATGAGCTGCGCGGTGTCGGCGACCATGGTTTCGGTGGTGAACCCCGAGGCGTTCTCGGTGGCACCGATGCCGCGGTTGTCGAAGGTGATCGGGCGATACCGGGCGAGCTGGAAATCGCGCACCTGATGCAAGTGCCAGCCGCGGCCGGCGCCGCCCCGCCCGGCGATGAACAGAACCGGCTCCCCATCCTGATTACGGTCGTCGTAAGCGAGGTTGGTCACCAGAGTGAAGGTACGCGACCCGTCGACGCTTTATGGTGTCAGGATCTCAACTGCGCAGCTGGGGGACGGTGATGCGGATACGGAGCGTCGGCTTGGCCTGCACGCTGGCGCTGGCCTGTGCCGTGCTGGCGGGCTGTTCCCGGGTGACCGGTGGCGTGGCGGTGCCGGCCGACCAGGACGGACCCCGGCCGGTGACGGCTGTCATGCTGCCGGAGCTGCTGCTGAAGGCGACCACGGTGAGCGAGATCATGGGCGCGCGCGCCATGCGGGTCAAAGACTCCCGGTCGCGGATGTTCGACTCCGGTCGCCAATTCCCCGAACACGGCTGTCTGGCGGCGTGGATGCCCGTCGAGAAAACCGTATACGCCGACGCGCAATGGACCGCGACCCTCGCCCAGACCCTCACCCAGAGCTCGCAAGACCATTTCGTGATTCAGGCCGCGACGGTGTTCGCCAACCGCGACGCGGCGCAGAATTTCTTCGACACGACCGCGCGGCGCTGGAACTCTTGCGGCGAGCAGACATTCGCGACCGCCAAGGACGGCTACCCCGATACGTCCTGGACGTTTGACGCGGTCGCCGATGTCGACTCAACGGTGTGGATGACCCAGCACCAGGACGACAGCGCGGGTTGGTCGTGTCAACGGGCCCTGCGGGTTACCAACAACGTCGCGATTGATGTGCTGGCGTGCAAGCTCTACGTCAGCGACGAAGCCGTCACGATCGCCAACGGGATCGACGCGCGGCTGCCCAGCGTGTGAGGGTTTACTGCGGCAACAGTTGATGGCAGGCCCGGACCCGGTCGATCCACCACTGGCGCCGCTGTGGCGAAGCGGCTAGGGCGTGCAACCGCGCGGGGTCCGGGGTGACGCGCTGTACAGCCAGGTAGCCATCCTCTTGCGGCGGTGTCTCGGCGATATCGTCGACGAACAGCGATCCGGTGCCCAGCCCGCAGGCGTGCTGCAGGTCCGGCAGCGCGGCCGCTGCACGCAGGCCGGTTGCGATACCGACCGCCGAGTCGATCGCGCTGGAGACCACCACCGGGATGCCGATCTGATCAGCGATCTGCAACAGCGCTGAAATGCCGCCCAGTGGCGCGACTTTCAGCACCGCGATATCGGCGGCCCCGGCTTTCGTGACGGCCAGGGGGTCGGAGGCCTTGCGGATGCTCTCGTCGGCGGCCACCGGCGTATCGATGCGACGGCGCAGCTCCGCGAGTTCGGCGACGGTGGCGCAGGGTTGTTCGAGATATTCCAGTGCACCCAAGGCCTTTGCCGCCTCGACCGCCTGATCGAGGGTCCAGCCGCCATTGGCATCAACCCGCACGGTGGGGATGAGCGCGCGGACGGCTTCCACGCGAGCGACGTCGTCGGCCAGGGTCTGGCCCGGTTCGGCGACCTTGACCTTGGCGGTTTTCGCGCCGGGGAACCGCGCCAGCACCTCGGGAACCCGCTCGGCGTCGACGGCGGGCACCGTTGCGTTGATCGGGATGCGGTCGCGGAGACGTTGGGGCAGTTCGCCATAGGCACTTTCCAGCGCCGAAGCCAGCCAGTGCGCCGCCTCGGGCGGTTCGTACTCGCCGAACGCACCGAACTCCCCCCAGCCGACCGGGCCGTCGATCAGGCCCACCTCGCGCACCGTGATCCCGCGGAACTTGACCCGCATCGGCAGCGCCACCACGTGTAGGCGGTCAAGGATGTCGTCGAGGGGTGGCGGCATCGGTCTATGGTGCCGGTCCGACCGTGAGGTGCGCCAGGTCTCGTTCGAAATTAGAATTCCGTCATGGTCGGTCAGACGCTGCGAGTGAGTAGCGAGGCATTACAGGCTGAAGCGAGCTGGTGTGAGTCGTTAGCCGCCAAGTTAGCGGGCAACAAACTTAACTAACGCGGTCTATTACGAATTTTGGCCGCGGTTCCCAACCACTGGCATCAACTGAAGCACCCGAAGGACATCTGATGGGCAACAAAGACGAAAATCGCGAGGCAACGGTTTTTAGCGACCCGAAGAGAATCGCATAAACTATGGCGTTGGAAGATGCATCACAAAGCGGGCCGCCGCCGATCGACACCAGCGCACGCCCTGAGTGGTTGCGTACGGGGTATAAATTCTTCCCCTATGCCGCCATGCGGTCCGGAAAATGGTGGGTACTGAGATTAAACTACGGGTTCCCCGAGCATGATTTGTACACATTGTTCATCGATGGCGATTGCACTGCCGATGCCACCGGCGACATGAACAGCCAGATACCGCTAGTCGCCAGTATCGGCGCCCTGGAGCCTGGGCTTACAACCACAGATGAACCGACCCTTGACCCAGCTACGGCCGCATCAGTAGTCACGGCCGTAGCGTCATATGTTAATTACGGTAGCGAACGAAACGATCCTTGCATGTTCTGCTCCGAGAATTACGACGGAATGACTCTTGCTTAGCGAAAACTCTGTGGCGTATCCCAAGGAATCCATTGGTCGTCGATGAATCGCAGCGCTACCAGACCGCCGACCTCTTGGCCGCCTGGCAGTCGCTGATCGGAAGGCACAGCGCTGAGTCGGGTAAGACCGACGTCGGCCGTCAGTTGCTTGCCCGTTGGTCCGAACCGCACCGCCGGTATCACAACGTAACCCACCTGCGGAAGGTGCTGCGTCACGTCGATCAGCTCGCGGATCACGCCGCCACCCCCGACGCGGTACGGTTAGCCGCCTGGTACCACGACGCTGTCTACACAGGTTTCTCCGACGATGAGCAGAACAGCGCTGCCCTGGCGGAAAAAGATCTCGCGGACTTGAACGTAGCGCCCGCACTGGTCATCGAAGTCGCGCGACTCGTGCGACTAACCGCCAGCCACAAGCCGGATTCCGGCGATCACAACGGTGAAGTGCTCTGCGACGCAGATCTGGCGGTCCTCGCATCGGCGGCCCAAAGCTACGCTGCCTACGCGGAAGCGATCCGCGCCGAATACGCCCGTGTTTCCGAAAAGGAATTCAGGCTTGGACGGTCGCAGGTCCTGCGTTCCCTCCTCGACGGTCCTGCCCTTTACCGCACGGGGCCGGCACACGCCCGGTGGGAGGCGGCCGCCCGGGTGAATCTCAAAACCGAACTCGAGCGTCTCGATAGCACCGCGCAATCCGTGCAGGCGGACTCGCGCCGAAATCAGCGTTGCTGCTGAGAAGCCAGAATCCAGTGCGGTAGCGCAGGTTGCCGCGACCGACAACTACCTCATCAGCGCCGATGGCCCCCACCCAACCCGAACACCCGCTCGGCGTTCCCGCGCAGATAATCCGCCCGCGCCTGATCACTAGGACCGAGATCGTCGAGACCGTCGAGCGCATGGGCGTGCATGATCATCGGATAGTTGGTGCCGAACAACACTTTTCGCTGCCCGGTGCGGGTTCGCATGAACCGGATCAGCTCGTCCGGCAGCCGCTTGGTGGTGTAGGCCGAGGTGTCGATGTAGACGTTCTCGTGCTTACGGGCCACCGCGACCATCTCCTCGGTCCACGGGTAGCCGACGTGTCCGCACACGATGGACAGTTCGGGAAAGTCCAGTGCCACTTGGTCGATGTAGGGAATCGGACGACCGGTCTCCGACGGTCGCAGCGGGCCGGTATGCCCGACCTGGGTGCAGAACGGCACGCCGAGTTCCACGCACTCGGCGAACAGCGCGTAGTAGCGCCGATCGGTAGGCGGCGCATTCCACAACCAGGGCACCACGCGCAGTCCGACGAAACCGTCGTCGCGGACCCGACGCCGCAGTTCGCGGACTGCCTCCATCGGACGGTCCAGGTCGACGGTGGCCAGTCCTGCGAACCGATTCGGGTGCGCTCGAACCCATCCGGCGACTTCGTCATTGGAGACCAGGTCCATGCCGTTGGGGCCGCGCCACGCACTGAGCAGTCCGAAATCCACGCCCGCGGCATCCATCGCCGACACGGTGGCCTCGATCGGGATCTCCGCGTCGGGCATCGCCCCGCCGGTCCAGCGTCGCAGGGACGCCAACATGTCGTGGTCGAGGAACCGCCGGGTCGGGTGCTGCATCCACACGTCGATGGTCATCGTCCCCACCGTAGACAGCTTGATCAGCCGGTGGCGGCCACTCCGGCGACCAAAAGATCCAACAGGCGCCCGGTCTGCTCGGGCGAGCCACTGGTCAAGAAGATGCCGATGAGGCTGGACACGACGTCGTCGGCGCGCACATCAGCGCGCAGGCTGCCGTCCTGCGCGCCGGCCCGCAGCAGCAGATCGACCGCGCCGACAATGCGCTCGCGCGTCTCGTTGGGCTCCATCGCGCCGGACTCGACGATGGCACGCAACGACTCGGCCATCCCCCGCTTGGCCGCCACGAAGCCGGCGTAGCGGTCCATCCAGCGGCGCAGCGCCACCTTCGGCGGGTGGCGGGTGACCAGCTGTTCGGCGACGGCCGCCACATCGCCCAGTTCGGCGCGGTAGACGGCCTCGACCAGCGCCTCACGATTGGGAAAGTGCCGGTAGAGCGTGCCGATGCCGACACCGGCGTCGCGGGCGATCGATTCGAGCGGAACCGGACTCCCGTCGGAGCCGCCGAACGCGGCGGCGGCGGCCGCCAACAGCCGTTCTCGGTTGCGGCGGGCATCGGATCTCCCAGCCAAAGCGGAGGTACCTCCGTTTCTGTTACGCTGCCTAAGCGGAGGATCCTCCGCATCTCTACCAGTGTCTCACTAGGAGCACCATGACAGACCAACCCCAGCCCGGCGGCCTCGGCCGCATCGGCGCACCGGCCGTGGCGCGTGTCGGCTACGGCGCCATGCAGCTCGACGAGAAAGTCTCCACCGACGACGCCATAGCGGTCCTGCGCCGCGCGGTCGAGTTGGGCGTCAACCACATCGACACCGCGTCCTTCTACGCCGGCGGCGAGGTCAACCACCGCATCCGCAAGGCGCTGGCGCCCTACCGCGACGAGCTGGTGATCGTCAGCAAGGTCGGTGCCGCCTACACCGGCGTCGGCCCGGTACCGCTGACCGCCGCCCAGAAGCCCGGCGAACTGCGGGCCGCCGTCGAGAACGACCTACGCCAACTGGGCCTGGACACCGTGCCGGTGGTCAACCTGCGGCGTTACGACCTCGGCCCCGCCCCGACTCCCGAGGGTGATCAGAACGTCGACCTCGACGACCAGCTGGCCGAGATGGTCGCGTTGCGCGACGAGGGCAAGATCGCCGCGATCGGTATCAGCAGCGTGGGACTGGAGGTGCTGCAGCGCGCCCTGCCGGCCGGGATCGTCTGCGTGCAGAACGCCTACAGCCTGGTCGACCGCACCCAAGAGGACGCGCTCGACTTCTGCGCCGACGAAGGCATCGCGTGGGTGCCGTACTTCCCGCTCGGCTCGGCGTTCCCCGGCTTCCCCAAGGTCACCGACCACGCCGTCGTCCGCGAGATCGCCGACGAAACCGGCGCCACCCCGGCCCAGATCGGACTGGCCTGGCTGCTGACCACCTCGGCCAACACGTTGCTGATCCCGGGCACCGGATCGCGCGCCCACCTGGAAGAGAACATGAAGGTGGCCGACATCGCGCTGAGCGACGACGCCATCGCCCGGCTGGACGCGATCACCGCCCCCGGGCAGGGCCCGGACTATGCGGCGAGCCTGCGCGAAGCGTTCCGGCAAGCTCCGGAGTCCTGACGCCGCCGCCCCGGTACGGTCGCAGGCGTGAGCAGCAACCCTTTTGACGAGAGCATCTGGCGCACCGTCGACGGCTTCGCCGACCTGACCGACATCACCTATCACCGCCACGTCAGCGACGCGACGGTACGGGTGGCGTTCAACCGTCCCGAGGTGCGCAACGCATTTCGGCCGCACACCGTCGACGAGCTGTACCAGGCGCTGGATCATGCCCGGATGTCTCCCAACGTCGGCGTGGTGCTGCTGACCGGGAACGGACCGGCACCCAAGGACGGCGGCTGGGCGTTCTGCTCCGGCGGGGATCAGCGCATCCGCGGCCGCAGCGGCTACCAGTACGCGTCCGGCGAAACCGCCGACACCGTCGACGTCGCCCGCGCCGGACGGCTGCACATCCTGGAGGTGCAGCGGCTGATCCGATTCATGCCCAAACCGGTGATCTGCCTGGTCAACGGCTGGGCCGCCGGCGGCGGGCACAGCCTGCACGTGGTGTGCGACCTGACCCTGGCCAGCCGCGAACACGCCAGGTTCAAGCAGACCGACGCCGACGTGGGCAGCTTCGACGGCGGCTACGGCAGCGCCTACTTAGCCCGGCAGGTGGGCCAGAAGTTCGCCCGTGAGATCTTCTTCTTGGGCCGGACCTACACCGCCGAACAGATGCACCAGATGGGCGCGGTCAACGAGGTCGTCGACCACGCCGAGCTGGAGGCCACCGGCGTGCAGTGGGCCAAGGAGATCAACGGCAAATCGCCTCAGGCGCAACGCATGTTGAAGTTCGCCTTCAATCTTCTGGACGACGGACTGGTCGGCCAGCAGCTGTTCGCCGGCGAAGCCACCCGGCTGGCCTACATGACCGACGAAGCCGTCGAGGGCCGGGATTCCTTCCTGGAGAAGCGCGATCCGGACTGGAGCAGGTTCCCCCGGTACTTCTGAGCTCCCGCGAGACTGTAGTTGGCGCGAAGAAGTGCGAGTGAAGCACACGGTAACTACAGCCTCGGCACGCAAAGAACGCCCGCATAGACTGGCTAACCATGAGCCGAAGCCCACTACGCCGACTGTCCGACCAGATCACGCTGGCAACCATGCGTCCCCCGGTCGCTGCGCAGCTGATGCACCGGCCCGGCGCCAAGACCATCGACCTGACCGGCAAGCGAGTGCTGGTGACCGGGGCGTCCTCGGGCATCGGGGAAGCCGGCGCCGAACAGTTCGGGGCAGCGGGCGCCACGGTGATCGCGGTGGCCCGCCGCCAGGAAAACCTCGACGCACTGGTCCAGCGGATCACCGCCGCCGGCGGTACCGCTCACGCCATCGCGTGCGACCTGTCTGACCTGGCGGCGATCGACGCCCTGGTCAAGGACGTCGATGAGCGGTTCGGCGGGGTGGACATCCTGGTTAACAATGCCGGCCGCTCCATCCGCCGTCCGCTGGCCGAATCCCTGGATCGCTGGCACGACGTCGAGCGGACCATGCAGCTGAACTACTACTCGCCGCTGCGGCTGATCCGCGGGTTCGCCCCGGCGATGCGCGAGCGCGGCGACGGCCACATCATCAACGTCGCCACCTGGGGCGTGTTCACCGACTCCTCGCCGCTGTTCGGCGTCTACAACGGCTCCAAGTCCGCACTGAGCGCCGTCAGCCGGGTCATCGACAGCGAGTGGGCCCGCTACGGCGTGCAGTCCACCACGTTGTACTACCCGCTGGTGAAGACCCCGATGATCGCGCCCACCGCGGCGTTCCAGGGCAAGCCGGGGCTCACCGCGCAGGAGGCCGGCGCGTGGATGATCGACGCGGCCCGCTACCGCCCGATCCGCATCGCGCCGCGCCTCGCGCTGGCGTTTCGCGCGCTGGACAACCTCAACGCCGGTTGGGCCACCGCCATCGTCAAGCGGAACCGGATCGAGCCGGTCGAGGACTGATGGAGATCCTGTCCAGTCGGGTCTTGCTCCGTCCGGCCGACTATCAACGCTCATTGCGGTTCTACCGCGACGAGCTCGGGCTGGCGATCGCCCGCGACTACGGCGCCGGGATGGTGTTCTTCGCCGGCCAGTCGCTGATCGAACTCGCCGGGCACGGCAAACCCGAACACGCCGGCGCGAGCTTCCCGGGGGCGCTGTGGCTTCAGGTCCGCGACGTCGCCGCCACCCAGGCCGAACTGGAGAGCCGCGGGGTCCCCATCGCCCGGCCCGCGCGCCGCGAGCCGTGGGGGTTACGTGAGATGCATGTCACCGATCCCGACGGCCTGACCTTGATCTTCGTAGAGGTCCCTGAAGACCATCCGCTGCGCCGCGATACCCGCCAGGACAGCCCCCGCAAGCCCTGAGGTTAACGACGGGGAAACAGTTCGATACGTCTCGACATACACCGGCGTTTCGCGAGGTCGATCGTTAGACAACCGCCCCATCGAGGCCTCAGAATCAGTGCCGTGATGCTCTCGTGAGCCTTGATCTGTTCCTCCTAATCATCGTGGTGATCACGGCTTTGGCCTTCGACTTCACCAACGGATTCCACGACACCGGCAACGCGATGGCGACCTCGATCGCCAGCGGTGCGCTCAAGCCCAAGGCAGCGGTCACCATGTCGGCCTGCCTGAACCTGCTCGGCGCTTTCCTGTCGACCGCGGTCGCCGCAACGATCGCCAAAGGCCTGGTGGACGCCCACCTGGTGACCCTCGAGATCGTCTTCGCCGGCCTGGTCGGCGGCATCGTGTGGAACCTGCTCACCTGGCTGCTCGGGATCCCGTCGAGTTCCTCGCACGCCCTGATCGGCGGCATCGTGGGAGCGATGATCGCCGCAGTCGGCGGGCACGGGGTGATCTGGCACGGAGTGGTCTCCAAGGTCCTGGTCCCGGCCGTGGTCGCCACGGTGATCGCCACGGTGATCGCCTCCGTGGGCACCTGGCTGGTCTACCGCATCACCCGCGGCGTCGACGAGCAGAAGTCCGAGAAGGTGTTCCGGCACGGCCAGATCGGGTCGGCCGCGCTGGTCTCGCTGGCACACGGGACCAACGACGCGCAGAAGACCATGGGCGTGATCTTCCTCGCGCTGATGTCCTACGGCGCGGTGAGCACGTCGGCCACGCTGCCGCCGCTGTGGGTGATCGTGAGCTGCGCGCTGGCCATGTCGGCGGGCACCTACACCGGCGGCTGGCGCATCATCCGCACCCTGGGCAAGGGCCTCGTCGAGATCAAGCCGCCGCAGGGCATGGCCGCCGAGTCCTCCGCGGCCGCGGTCATCCTGCTCTCCAGCCACTTCGGTTACTCGCTGTCGACCACCCAGGTCGCCACCGGGTCGGTGCTGGGCAGCGGCGTCGGCAAGCCGGGCGCGCAGGTGCGCTGGAGTGTTGCCGGACGGATGGTGGCCGCCTGGCTGGTGACGCTGCCGATGGCCGGCGGAGTCGGCTCGGGCGCATACGGCCTGGTCCACGGTATCGGCGGCTACCCCGGCATCACCATCGGTGTGGCGCTGCTGATCATCACGGTCCTGGCGATCTGGCTGCGGTCGCGCCGGGCGCGCATCGACCACAACAACGTCAACGCCGAATGGGACGGCACCCTCACCGGCGGGCTCGACGCCCCCGGCGTGCAACCCGAAGAAGCGGGCCGCGAAGTCGAGAACGCCCTCCGATCGGCCTTCGAGACCGGCCATGACGGAGCCAAGTTGACTGTCGTCTCCACCGACGATCCCAATTCACGTGAGGTCATCCGGTCATGAGTCAGTGGTTCAACCTTGCAGCCACCCTGAAAATCCTGGTTTTCGGACTGCTGGTCGGCGGGTTATTGCCGGCACTGTTCGCGGTCGGGGTGCGGGTCAACGTGGCCGGTAACAGCGGCGTCCCCGCCGTCGCCGGCGGCACTGCGGGTGCGACCGGCGGACGCCGGCCGCTGCTGCTCGCACTCAGCTGGGCGATCTTCCTGCTAGTGCTGGCCGTGGCGGTCATCGGTGTGCTCTTCATCGCCCGCGACTTCTTGGGGCACCACCTGGGCTGGTACCTGCTCGGGGCCAAGCCCGCCTAACCCGGTTCGACAAGGCAGGCGTGCGGCTGCAAAAATCCGCACGGTGACCTTGGAGCTGTTCCTGTTGATCACGGTCGTGATCACCGCCCTGGCTTTCGACTTCACCAACGGCTTCCATGACACCGGCAACGCTGTCGCCACCGGGATCGCCAGCGGTGCGCTCAAGCCCAAGACCGCAGTAACGCTGTGCGCCACGCTCAACCTTGTCGGCGCGTTCATGTCGACCCAGGTGGCGGCCACGGTGGCCAAGGATCTGGTGGTCACCAACTTGGTGACGCTGGAAGTGATGTTCGCCGGTTTGGTCGGTGGCATCGTCTGGAACCTGTCGACCTGGCTGTTCGGTATCCCATCGAGTTCTTCGCACGCCCTGATCGGTGGCGTGGTGGGGGCCATGCTGGCCGCGGCCGGCACGGCCGGGGTGCGTTGGCCCGGGGTGGTCTCGAAGGTGCTGGTGCCGACGGTGATCGCCGTGCTCGCCGCGACGCTGGTCGCCACCGTCGGAACCTGGCTGGTCTACCGGCTGACCCGGGGAGTCTCCCGGGAACGCAGTCTGCGCGACTTCCGGCGCGGTCAGGTGTTCTCGGCCGCCTTGATGTCACTGGCGCACGGCACCAACGATGCCCAGAAGACCATGGGTGTGATCTTCCTCGCGCTGATCTCCTACGGCGCTGCGTACAAGACCGATGTCACACCGCCGCTGTGGGTCATCGTGTCGTGCGCGGTCGCCATGGCCGCCGGCACCTATTTCGGCGGATGGCGAGTCATCCGCACCCTGGGCAAGGGTCTCGTCGAGATCGAATCCCCCCAGGGCATGGCCGCCGAATCATCCTCGGCGGCCATCATTTTGCTGTCCAGTCACTTCGGCTACTCACTGTCCACCACCCAGGTGGTGACCGGATCGGTGTTGGGTTCGGGCCTGGGCAAGCCCGGGGCCAACGTGCGCTGGGGCGTCGCCCGCCGGATGGCGACCGCCTGGGTGATCACCCTGCCGCTGGCCGGTGCCATCGGTGCATGCACCTACCACCTGATCCACCGTATCGGCGGCTACCCCGGCACCATCACCGGACTGGTGCTGCTGGTGGGTGTCTCGGCGCTCATCTGGCTGCAGTCGCGCAAAGTCCCGGTCGATCACACCAATGTCACCGCCGATTGGGGTGCACATATGACCGATGGCCTCGAAGTGATTGCACCGCAACCTGATACCCCTGGTTCAACTGGCGAGAACCGCACGGAGGGGGTCGGTGGGTGAACACCTTGAGCACCTGGTTCGACTACGTGGCCACCGCCAAGATCCTGATCTTCGGCCTGCTGGTCGGCACCGCGCTGCCGGCATTGTTCGCCATCGGGGTGCGCCTGGGCGAATCGGCCGACGGACCGACTGAGCACCGCCGGGAATTGACCCTGCTGCGGTGGATCGTCTTCGCGCTGTTGCTCGCCGCGGTATTGGCCGGCGTGCTGTTCATAGCCCGTGACTTCATCGAGCACCGCATCGGCTGGCAGTGGGATGACTGGGGCAACTGGGACGAGGTGTTTGGCCTTGATTAGACGTAACATTGCAGCTGACATGTTCCTTCCGGTGTCGGCGCGGGGAAGTTGACGCAGCATGAACAAATTTCTCACCTCGATCGTCGCCTGGCTGCGCGCCGGGTACCCCGATGGTGTGCCGCAGAACGACTACGTTCCGCTGTTGGCTCTGTTGTCACGACGCCTGACCAACGACGAGGTCAAAGATGTCGCCCGTGAATTGATCGGCCGCGGCGAGTTCGACCGCATCGACATCGGGGTGTTGATCGCCCGATTGACCAACGAACTGCCCGCTCCAGACGACATCGAACGGGTGCGACAGCGGTTGGCGGCAAAGGGCTGGCTGCTGGATGACGCTGCGCCCAACGACGCCCCCACCAACGGAGGAAACCCATAGCACGCCTTCGTGCACTGGCCATCCCACCCGGTGATGCCGTCGCGACGCTCCTGCCCGCGTTGCGGGGCGTTTTGGACGGTCACGACCCCGCGTTCACTCCGGTAGGCCCGGACACCGATCCGTCGGCCCTGACCGCACTGCGAGTAGACGATCCCATCGGCGATGACGTCGCACTGGTGGTGGCAACATCGGGAACCACCGGGGCGCCCAAAGGGGCGCTGTTGACCGGCGTGGCGCTGGCAGCCAGCGCTGCCGCCACCCACCACCGGTTGGGTGGCCCGGGCCGCTGGCTACTGGCGTTGCCCGCACACCACATCGCCGGAATCCAAGTGCTGGTGCGAAGTTTGGCCGCCGGCACCGCCCCGGTACAGCTCGATGTCACCGAGGGATTCGATGTCGCGCAGCTTCCCGCCGCGGTGGCGGCGCTCGGCTCCGGGCGGCGTTACACCTCGCTGGTCGCCACCCAGTTGGCCAAGGCACTGGCGGCTCCCGCGGCCGCGGCCGCCCTGGCCGAGCTGGACGCGGTGCTGTTGGGCGGAGGTCCGGCGCCGCAACCGATCCTGGACACGGCCGCCGCGGCCGGGGTGCGGGTGGTGCGCACCTACGGCATGAGTGAGACCGCCGGGGGTTGCGTCTATGACGGGGTGCCGTTGTCGGGCGTCCGGCTACGTATCGGCGACGACGGACGGATCACCATCGGTGGCCCGACCCTGGCGCAGGGCTATCGCAATCCCGTCGAACCGGACCCGTTCGCCGAGCCGGGCTGGTTTACCACCAATGACATTGGCGCCCTTGATTCCTCGGGACGTCTTACAGTGCTCGGCCGCGCCGACGACGCGATCAGTACCGGCGGCTTGACGGTGCTTCCGGGGCCAGTCGAGGCGGTGTTATCGACCCATCCCGCGGTGACCGACTGCGCGGTCTTCGGGATCGCCGACGACCGGCTGGGGCAACGCGTCGTTGCAGCGATCGTGGTGGCCGGCGCGACGCCACCGACGCTCGAAGCGTTGCGCGCCCACGTCGCGGAATCTCTGGACACCACCGCAGCCCCCCGCGAATTGCATATCGTGGCCGCGCTCCCCCGACACGGAATCGGCAAGTTGGACCGAAAGGCGCTGGCACAAAGGTTTTCTGCCGACGGCATTGCGTCGAATTAGACCGCTGGTCTAATTTATAGACCAGTGGTCTAATGGACTGGCAGCCGCCTTGCTGGCGCTGCCGGCGAAAGGGGTCGCAATGACGCACACACCGACTAAGTCCGCGCAGCGCACGCGCTCCTTCGCGCGCGTCCTGGGGCCGTTCATCACCGTGGTTCCCGCCATCGTCGCGATCAGGGCCGGCAGTATCGGAGACCTGCTGTCGAGTTTCTCGACCGACCCGATGTGGCCGTGGGTGCTGGGCGCACTGCTGTTCGGCGGCGGGCTGTTCATCGTTGCGTTTCACCAATATTGGCGCAGCGTGGCCGCGGTGATCATTTCGCTGTTCGGTTGGTTCCTGCTGCTGCGCGGATTCGTCCTGCTTGCCGCACCGCAGTTGATCATCCGCGGAGCCGAATCCGCTACCGAGACATCGAGCGGAGCAATCGATGTGGTGCGGGCCGGGTTCGGACTGCTTGCCCTGTGCGGCGCATACCTGACCTACGTGGGATGGCTGAAGAAATCCGACTGATTCAATACCGTCATGCGCCGTGTCGTGAAACCCAGGGATATCCGGCGGGCCGAGCTGCTCGATCAGGCGCTGACACTCTTTCTTGAACGTGGCTATGACAACGTCAGCCTCAACGAACTCCTGGCCGTGACAGGCATTCCCAAAGGCGCGTTCTACCACTACTTTCCGTCCAAAGACGCACTAGTCATCGCGCTGGCGCAGCGCAACGCCAGCGCGGCGTTGGAAGCATTGCGGCCGGTCTTCGACGAGCCGGGTACCAGCGCCCTGGAGCGCCTCAATCGCGGGCTGGTGGCCAGTTACGACGTCAAGATGGCGATGGGGTCTGCCGAACAGATCGCGGCGATGACGGCACTGTTCGCGCCGCACAACCGCGGCCTGTTCGCCAAGATCGTGGACACCTGGGAGGACCTGTTTCGACCGGTACTGACCGAGCTCATCAGTGACGGGGTCCACGAAGGGGTGTTCAACACCTTCGATCCCGAAGGTGTTGGCGACATGATTCAAGGTTTCGCGGCCAGCTTGCGCAGGAACGTCATGCAGGTGCTCGATGCGCCTGACGCGAAGGCGCGCCGTCAGGCCATCGATGACTGCATGAAGCGGATCAAACTGCACGGCATCGCAACGGACCGGATCCTCGGATTACCTGACGGGTCAACGGTTGTGCTGGACCGCAAACAGGTAGAGGCGATGGTCAAGCGCATCACGCTATGACGTAGCGAGTGCCGCGGGATCAGTCGCCTCCACCGGACCCGCCACCCGATCCACCGCCGGAACCACCACCAGACCCACCGCCTGAACCACCGCCAGAGCCACCCCCGGAACCACCGCCGCTCGAACCACCGCTTGAGCCACCGCCGCTCGAACCACCGCTTGAGCCGCCACCGCTCGAACCACCGCTTGAGCCGCCGCCACTCGAACCACCACTCGACCCGCCACTCGAGCCGCTTCCGGAACCACCCCCGGAGTCACCACTGGAACCCGAGGAGCTGGACCCGCCACCGGAACCGCCGGCGCTGCTACCGGAACCGGAGGAAGCGCCGCCGGAGCCGCCGCTCCCCGAACCTCCGGAATCACCACCGGCACTGCTGCCAGCTCCGCCCGAGCTGCCGTTGCTCGACCCCGAACCGCCCGAGCCGACACCGCCAGATCCACCCGCCTCGCTGCCGGAGCCCCCCGAACTGGGTCCGCCCGAGTCACCGCCCGCTCCGGTACCGCCCGAACCGCTCTCACCAGAGCCGCCAGGGGTTCCACCGGACCCACCCGAATGGCCACCCGAGCCGCTCTCGCCGGAATCACCCGAACCACTACCCGATCCGCCCGGGTTACTGCCGGATCCGCCAGCGCTGCCGTCACCCGCACCGGTACCGCCGGAATGGCCACCACCCGAGTCGCTGCCACCGGAATGCCCACCACCCGAGTCGCTGCCACCGGAATGGCCGCCGCTGGAATCGTTATCGCCGGAACCGGTGCCACCCGAATCAGTACCGCCCGAACCCGTGCCGCCAGAACCATTGCCGCCTGCGCCGCCAGTTCCATTGCCGCCGGAACCATTGCTGCCTGCGCCGCCAGTTCCATTGCCGCCCGAACCGGCATCGCCGCCAGTATGGCCACCCCCGCCGTGATCACGGCCGGACCCGCTGCCGCCGCTGCCACTGCCGCCCGACCCGGGCAGCCAACCGCCACCTCCGCCAACGGGCCCGGTGATGATCGGGATCGGAATCGGGAACGGAATCACCGCGGGCGGCGCGGGTGCGGGCGCTGCCGGAGGCGCCGGAAGAACCGGCGCCGGAGCAACGATAGCCGGTGCCGGGTTCGCCGGGGCTACAACAGGATTAGGCGCCGGTGCCGGCAGAGCGGGTATCCGCGCCGGCTTCGGGGCAGGCAGTACCGGCATGAAATTGCCGGGCACCGGGTGGGCCTGCGGCGGCTGCGCCACCACCGGAGGCTGCGCCGGCGTGGATGCGGCCGTCGGGCGAATGCCGATGGTCACGGCCACGGCCAACGCCGCGCACCCAGCCACCAGAATCCCACCGACCGAGCTGCCCACCAGAAGTGCACGCCCCACCGGCGGCGGTGGGGGCGCCGGCTCCTCGTCTCCGGCGTCGTCTTCGCCGTATTCGGCGCCGTAAGCGTCGTAGCCCTCGTAGCTTTCGTAGTCGCCCTCGGCGTACTCCACCGGCAGCAGCTCGGAGTCATCGTCAGTCATCGAGTACGCGAGCTGCTGTTCCGACTCTCCGTCGTCAACCGCCGGGGCCAGCACCGTGGACGTTCCGTCCGGGACACCGGACTCCGTCAGCACGGGCGCAGCCATCGTCGCGTCGGCCGCCGGAGCCGGCAGCCACGTCGTCTCGCCGTCCTCGCCCGAGGCGTTGCGCGCCAAAGCCACTGCCGAGCGCGCCTGGGGCTGCTCGGAGACGTTCTCGACTCCCGCGTCCTCCAGGGCGCGGCGAACCTCCGCCATCAAGTCCGAGTCCGACCAGCACAGGCGGGTAGCAGCCAGCCGGTGGCCCTCTTCGGCCAACATGCGGTGGGTTCCGGTCACGGTCTCGATCAGCGTTTCGGCCGGATTGCTCGTCAGATCGAGCATCGACTCGTCGAGCACAGCATCGCCGTAGGCGTCCGATTCGACGAGCGCCAAGCGGGCGAGCGCGCCGGTAACCGACACTCCGAGCGCGACATCCATTGCGCGTCTCCTTCCGCGGCCACTCGCTTAGCCAGTCTAGCCGCGCGGATCGACCATCGAGCGGATCGATCTTCGCAGTTCAATGGCGTATGCCCCTGCCGCGGTTATGGTGAGCAGGTGATCGCCGAGTCGACCAGGAGCTGGAATATCGGCCGCGATGCGACCGCTGCGGCACTGCTGCTCGCGGCGCCGGCGTTGCCGTGGAGCCTGTACTTCGGTGCCGGCATTCCGGCCGGCAAGCCCGGACTGTTCGCCGCGCTGGCGGTGGCCACCGTGCTCGCGCTGGCAGCGATCGCCGCGACCTACATCGGGCCCTGGGGAATCCTGCGCGTACCCAACAATCCCGCCGTCGCGGGAAGGCTGCGGCTGCTGTTCAGCGCGCCGTATCTGGTGTTGCTACTCGGTGTGGTGGCCGCCGACGTGGTGCAGACCGTCCGCTACGGCGGAAGCCCGCGGCCACCCGGCGGGGTCGGGCCGGGTGCCCTGCTGGGCGCTGCAGGGGCATTGCTCGCCGCGCAGCCGGTGCTCGCCGGGCCGGTGCGCCTGTGGCGGCGCACGGTCCGGGTCCTCGGCTACGCATCGATCGCCGGCGCCACGTTGAGCGTGCTGTTCAACCTGTATTGGCGGGTGCGCTACGCCCTGCCGGACGCCCATTCCACGAGCGGCTTCGGTCGACAGCAAGTCGCGATCATTGCGACCGCCGTGGTGTACGGGGCGGTGGCGTGGGTCACGGTACTCGTCGCGTCGAAGTGGGTCCTGCAGCGCGACAAGGCGTCCCAGCTCGGCGTTGTGCTGCTCGGCGGGGCCACTCTGATCGCCGGGACCCTGGTGTGGGTGCTGCCGGTGGGCCGCGACATCGATGGCTTTCACGGGATCGCGCAGAACACCTCCACGGCCGGTGTCGGCTTCGAGGGCTACCTCGTATGGGTGGCCGCCGGGGCGCTGTTCGCGGTGGCAGCAGCGCGCGGCGCGGCGGCGGCGACGTGGCTGGGGGCAACCCGGAACACGTTGTTGCTCATCGCGATCTGGAGTCTTGGGTCCGCGCTCATGCGCATCGTCGATCTCAGCGTCGCGGTCGGGCTGGAACTGCCGTATTCGCCGTACGACAGCGCCGCGATGGCTTCCTTCGACGTGGTGACCGTGGTCATCGCGATCTGGCTGCGGCTCAACCTGGGCAATCGGTCCGTGCCGGCAGCGGCCGTCTGGTCGGTGAGCGCCGTCCTGTTCGGTTTCACGATCGCTCGCGTCGTGGTGGGTGTCGGTCTGGCCCCGCGGGTCGCGGAAGCCCAACGCGCCAGCGCATGGGCGAACCCGGTGTACGGCAACGGACTCGCGCAGCAGATCACCAGTACGTTCGACGTGGTGCTGTGCGGCCTGGCGCTGTGCGGCCTGGTGGTGGCCATCGTCGTCGGACGCTTGACGGTGCCCGCAGACGACCGCCCCAAGCCCGGCGAGCCCGGTACACCCCGGATCTTCCGGTCCGCGGACTCGCCGAGCGCCGCACCCGCGGGTGGACCGAAGATCTATCGCGGAAGCGACGACTCAGCCGAAGGCGGCGAAGCGCGTTTATCGGGAGCTGACGGCGGGTAGCCGAAACTGCGTTTCAGCTCTTAAGCCCGGGCCGGGTGGACGATACGAATGAAGGTCACTATGTACATCACTGCAGCGGTCGCAACGCAGGCACGGCGCATCACCCGGTACCTGGGTGCGGCGATGGTGGTGGGCGGTGCCGCACTGGCGGCCCCCGTCGTCCCGTCCGTCGCGGCACAACCTTGCCCCGACGTCGAGGTGGTGTTCGCCCGCGGCACCGGCGAGCCTCCCGGCGTCGGTGGCATCGGTCAATCCTTCGTCGATGCCCTACACGCCAAGGTGGGTGAGCGCTCCTTCGAGGTGTATCCGGTCAACTACGCCGCCAGCAGCGATTTCGGCGGCGGGATCGACTTCGCCCGCACCGTCGTCGACGGTATCCGCGACGCCGGCAGCCACATCGAGAACACCGCCGCGAACTGCCCCAGAACTCGAATCGTGCTGGGCGGCTTCTCACAAGGCGCGGCGTTGGCCGGCTACACCACCTCGGCCGAGATCCCCAAGGAAGTCCCCGCCGACTATCTCGCCTACATCCCCCACCCGATGCCGCCTTCGGTGGCCGACCACGTTGCCGCGGTCGTCTTGTTCGGCACGCCCTCGGCGGAGTTCCTCCAGCCGAACGGCGCGCCACCGGTGCGGATCGGTCCGCAGTACGCCTCCAAGGCCCTGGAGCTGTGCGCCGACGGCGACACCATCTGCAACGGCGCACCGGCCGGCGGGCCGCCTTTTGCACACGCGTCGTACGGCGTCAACGGCATGACCGAACAGGGCGCCGAATACGCGGCCGCCCACCTCTGAGTGCGCAGCGTTGATTCAGGGCAGCTCGAACGGCAACTGAATGCCTTCGTGTGGCAAGCAGTGCGTACAGGTCCGCTCTTCGTCGATCTGCTCGATCGCTTCGTGCACCAGCTTTTTGAACGGCTCAATGTTCTTCTGGAACTCCGCGAACACGTCGACGGCCTTCACGCCACCGCCCACGTCGACACCGGCATCTAAATCGGTGACCAGAGCTACTGCGGCATAACACATTTCCAGCTCACGAGCCAGCACCGATTCGGGATATCCGGTCATGTTGATCAGCCGGAACCCCGCCGAGGCGAACCATTGGCTTTCGGCGCGGGTGGAGAATCGCGGCCCCTGGATCACCACCATGGTTCCGCCGTCGACGACGTCGGGCCGGCCGGTCACCGCGGTCCGCAGCGTCGGGCAGTACGGGTCGGCGAACTCGACGTGCACACCGCCGTCATCGAAGTAGGTGTCGGCGCGACCCCGAGTGCGGTCGACGAGTTGATCGGGCACCACCACCGAGCCGGGGGGCAGCTCCGGAGTCAGGCTGCCGACCGCACACGGCGCGAGGATCCGTCGCACGCCCAGCGTCCGCAGCGCCCACATGTTGGCCCGATAGGGCACCGTGTGGGCCGAGTACTCGTGCGCGGCCCCGTGCCGCGGCAAAAACGCCACTTCGTGGCCGCCGACGGCACCGATGGTGATCTCCGCGCTGGGCGCCCCGTAGGGCGTTTCGCAACGGACGCGGCGCGCATCGTCACCGAAGAACGAGTAGAAACCGCTACCGCCGATCACGCCCAGCAACCTCTGCTCCTCCCGCATGCAAGGATCGTGCGGTGGCCAGCTTCGCACAGTGGATAGAGGGGGCGCGTCCCCGCACCCTGCCCAACGCGATCGCTCCGGTGATCGCCGGAACCGGCGCGGCCGCATGGCTGGACGCCGCGGTCTGGTGGAAGGCGCTGCTGGCGCTGACCGTCGCGGTGGCGCTGATCATCGGGGTGAATTACGCCAACGACTACTCCGACGGCATCCGCGGCACCGACGACGACCGGACCGGACCGGTGCGCCTGGTGGGCGCCCGGTTGGCGAGCCCGCGCGCGGTGCTGACGGCAGCGATCGCCGCGCTGTCGGTCGGAGCGCTGGCCGGTTTGGCTCTGGCCCTGGTCAGCGCGCCGTGGCTGCTGATCGTGGGGGCGGCCTGCATCGCCGGGGCCTGGCTCTACACCGGCGGGTCACGCCCGTACGGCTACGCAGGCTTCGGCGAGATCGCGGTGTTCGTGTTCTTCGGTCTGGTCGCGGTGCTGGGCACCCAGTACACCCAGGCCCTGCGGGTGGACTGGGTCGGCGGCGCACTGGCGGTTGGCGTCGGCGCCCTGTCGTCGGCGGTGCTGGTGGCCAACAATCTGCGCGACATCGCCACCGACAAACCGGCCGGCAAGATCACCCTGGCGGTACGCCTGGGCGACGCCCGCACCCGGGTGCTATTTCAGCTGCTGGTGGCGCTGGCCGGGGTGCTGACGCTGGCCCTGATGCGGGCCACCCCGTGGTGTGCGGTGGGGTTTATCGCCACGCCACTGGCGTTGCGGGCCGCGGCCCCGGTGCGCTCCGGGCTCGGCGGCGCCGCCTTGATTCCGGTGCTGCGCGACACCGGACTGACCATGCTGGTGTGGGCGATCGCGGAGGCGACGGCGCTATCCCTGCACTGACTCTGCGCTCAGGGCGCGGGTTACTCGCACTTTCTCGCCATCAGCGCAGAGTCAACGGGGTGGTTACTCCCCGCGGAGTCGGGCCTGAAGTTTCTCGCGTTCAAGGCGCCGACGCTCGCCGGCCACGGTCAGGCTGTCGGTCGCGCGCTTACGCAGCGGCGTGAAGAGCCACATCCCCAACGGCAGCGCGACGATCAGCGCCAGCATCGCAGCGATGATCGGCGGGAAATCGCTGAGCCCGAGCAGCCGGCCCAGCCCGTAGATCACCGCCGTCAGCACAGCCACCAGCGCCAGCCGCGCCGCCGTGTACATCGCCACATCGAGTACCGCTCGGCCCATCGGGGCCCGACCTGTCGCCACGGTCATCAAGCCTACTGGCGGGCCGGACCGGCGAGAACGACGCTAACGGTATATTCGGCGCCAGGAGGTGTCGCGAGTGCTCTACCTGCTCCTCGTCCTGACTCTGGGAACGCTGCTGTACCTCAGCCTGCGTACCATTCGTGCTCGGCCGAAGACCCGCGTGATCGGACCGGACGACGACCCAGAGTTCCTCTGGCGGATCAGTCACGGCGACAACCAGCCCTAGGGCTGCCGAACCCCGATCTACACGAAGTGCTGGTTGAACCGGTCGTCGCCGGGGAATGCCTCGGCAACCACCGCAGCCAGCTCGACGAGCGCCTCGCGGGTCTCTCGCTTCAGCCGCATCAGATCGATCTCCGCGCCTTCTTCCAGGTGCGGGTCGAACGGCACCAACCGCACCGCGCGGCAGCGCCGCGAGAAGTGGTCGACCACCTTCTGCATGTCGACCTTGCCTGAGCGGGGCCGCACCGCGTTGATCACCGCGATCGAATTGCGCACCAGGTCCTCGTGACCGTGCGCGTCGAGCCAGTCCAGCGTCGCCGAGGCGCTGCGGGCGCCATCAACTGAGCCCGAACTCACCACGATCATGGTGTCGGCCTTGGCGAGCACCGCCGACATGGCCGAATGCATCAGACCGGTGCCGCAGTCGGTGAGGACCAAGCTGTAGAACCGCTCCAACACCTGCAGCGTGCTGGCGTAGTCCTCGGCGCTGAAGGCTTCCGAGACCGCCGGGTCGCTGTCGGAGGCGAGGACCTCCAGGCGGCTGGGGCCCTGGTTGGTATAGCTGCGGACATCGCTGTAGCGCTGGATGCCGTCGGCGTCGCGCAGCAGGTGACGCACGGTCGCCGGCGTCTCCATCGGCACCTTCTGGTTCAGCGTGCCGCGGTCGGGGTTGGCGTCCACGGCCACCACGCGGTCACCGCGGATGGAGGCGAATGTGGCCCCCAGCGTCGCGGTGGTGGTGGTCTTGCCGACACCGCCCTTCAGGGACAGCACCGCGATGCGGTGGCAGCCCTGCAGGGGCCGGTTCACCTGCACCACCAAGTCGTTGAAACGGATGGTGCGCGGGCTCTCGCCGACATTGATCAGCTGGCCGGACAGCACATAGAGCAGCCGGCGCCAGCCCGACGTCGGCGGCGGCTTGACCTGCCGCAACAACGAGGTGGTGGACAGATCTGAGAACGGGGCGATGGGCTCGGAGGCACGGTACGGGGCCTGCCCGGCACCGCCGGCGCTGCCGCCGAAGTAGACCGGAGCGGGGTTCTCCATCGGCTGCGGAACCCAGGTGGTCGACGCGCCCCCGTTCCAGGGCTGTTGCTGCGACGAGGTCTCCGCGGGCGCCGACGGCCACGGGTCGACCGGTTCGGAGAACCGGCGCTCGGTGCGGAAACCGCCGAAAGAGCGGGTCTCGTCTCCCTCCGGCCGCTGGTTGAACGACCCGCTGGCCCCGGGCTCAGAAGCGTCCGCGGAGCCGTCAGCCGCCTCACTGACGTGCTGAAGGGGCCGGAACTGGGTGGTCGGATGATCCGTCACGTCATGGCTCGCAGTGACATCACCGGGTGCATGGTCGGACACTTGTATCTCCCCTGTCACACTGGTTAGGACGTCAATGGACGTCGGTAACCGCAGGGTAGCGCAGCTGTCATAAAGGAAACTGTCAGCTGGATTAGCCGACTCCGGCATACGAGTGCAGGCCCACGGTCACCAGATTGACGAAAAACAGGTTGAAGATCATCGCCGCGAAGCCCACCACGTTGATCCACGCTGCCTTGTAATCGCGCCACCCCGCCGTCGACCTGGCATGGAGATAGGCGGCGTAGACGACCCAGGCGATGAACGAAACCGTCTCCTTGGGGTCCCAGCCCCAGTAGCGGCCCCAGGCCCCCTCGGCCCAGATCGCGCCGAAGATCACACCGAAGCCGAACACCGGGAAGGCGAAGATGGTGGTCCGGTAGGCGATGCGGTCGAGGGTCTGCGCATCGGGCAGCCGGCGCACCATCCGAGCCAGGGCTCCCGGGGTGTCGGGGTCACTGAGACGCGTCGAGCGGATCAGAAACAGGATGCTGGCCACCCCGGCCACCAGGAACACCCCGGAGCCGATGCTGACCACCGACACGTGGATCGGCAGCCAGTAGGACTGCAGCGCCGGCATGACCGGGGCGGCGGTGGCGTAGAGCCAGCGGCCGGAGACCGTCAGCAGGATCAGCACCGGTAGCAGCACGAACACCCACAGGCTGCGGTGTTGCGGCCGGCGCAGGGCGACGGCGGACGCCACCAGCCCGGAAAAGCAGGTCAGGTTGATGAACTCGTACATGTTGCCCCACGGCGGGCGCAGCGTGGCGGCGCCGCGGAACACGATGCAGGCCAGCAGCAGGGCGATGCCCAGGTAGACCAGGGCCAGTCCGGCGCGGCCCACCCGCTCGCCCAGGGGCCGGCGCCGTGCGGGGAGCACCACGCCCGGGGTGGCACTGTCGGGGCGCACACCACCGGCGGAAACCAGCTCGGCCTCGGCGGGTGTGCGGGCACGGCTGTAGGCCAGTTCGACGGCCAGCAACAGCAGCGCAATGACCAGCACGATCATCGCCGAGGTGAACGCCCAGTCGGAGTAGCGCGCCAGCCCGATGTCGATATGACTCGTATTCACCTATGTCTCCTTGCCGAAGAGCTTCGTGCTCAAGCGCTCGAACTCGTCACCCCAGCCGGAATTGTCGGTGCGAGCCAGCCCGCCCAGCTCGACGTTCACCGTACCGGCCTGCCCCACGGGCGCCGTTGGCGTGATCCGGATCCAGATCCGGCGGCGGCGCACCACCAGCGACACAACCAACCCCGCCATCATCGTCATCGCGAACACCAGCACCCAGATCTCGGCCGGATCGTGCGACACCTGGATGTTGACGAACGGCACCGCGCCGTCGAAGCGCACCTTCGTGCCGTCATCGAGGCTGATCTGTTCGCCGGCCTTCAGGTTGGACCGGGCCACCTTGGTCAGCCGGCCCTGGTCGATCAACCGGGAATCCAGCGTGAACAGGCTCTGCGGCCGGCCGGTGTCGAGCCCGGTGTCGCCGCGGTAGACGTCTATCGCGACCGCGGGATCGTTCATGGCGGGGAACGCCGACGACAGCAGCCGGTTGTCGAGTTGTTCGGTCGGAGCGAACAGGCCCTGGATGCCGATCTGGTGCTTGCGGCGCTCGCTGGCGTCGGGGTAGACCCCGGCCGGGGGGTCGATGCGGATCGCGCCCGACGACAACAGGGTCAGCGGGTTGTCCGGGCGGAACTGCACCGTCTGGGTGCGGGTCTGTCCGTCCGGGAAGGTCACGGTGAAGGTGGGCGCGTAGCCGTGCCCTTGTAGGTACGCCCGCACGCCGCCGACCCGCAGTGGATGGTTGACCTCCAGCAGGTAGGGCCGCCACTCATTGGTGCGCAGGTCCTCCCCGGCCTGGTAGTCGATATGCGCGGTGAAGGAGGTCGCCAGCCCGGAGGCCAGGTAGTCGGCGGTGAAGTCGTTGACCCGCACGCACAGCGGGTGCAGCTTGGTCCCGTCGACGGTGGCGCCGGCCCGGAACGAGTCGAACGCGGCCGGCGACGCCGAGCAGAATCCCGGTCCGCCGTCGGCGATGACCATCACGTTGCCCTCGTAGCCGAACATCCGGCCGAGGGCGACGGCGGCCAGTAGCCCCAGCAGCGCGAAATGGAAGATCAGATTGCCGAATTCGCGCAGATAGCCCTTCTCCGCCGAAATCTCAATGCCACCGGGGGCGCTGTCCGACGAGCGGGTGGTCCGACGCCAGCCGCGCAACTCTGCGGCCATCTGGGCGCCGAGCTCGGCGGCGTCACCGACCAGCTGCGCCGTGGCGTGTTTGGGCAGCCGTGACAGGTTGCGTGGTGCATTCACCGGGGTGGCGCGCAGGTTGCGCAGATGTTCGAGGGTCCGCGGGGTCAGGCAGCCGATCAGTGACACGCACAGCAGCACGTAAATGGCGGTGAACCAGAAGCTGGAGAAGACGTCGAATGCCTCCAGCCGGTTCAGCCAGGGGCCCAGCACCGGGTGCAGCGCCAGGTACTCGTCGACCTTGGCGGCGTTCAGGCTGCGTTGCGGCAGCAGTGCTCCCGGGATGGCGGCCAGTGCGAGCAGCACCAGCAGCACCAGCGCGGTGCCCATCGAGGTCAGTGCTCGCCAGGTGTTGCGGATCCACGCGAGCAGCGAAGTGGTGGCGGTCATCAGATCGGCAGCCTGACGTCGGAGACCAGGCCATCTCGGACCACGGCCACGAAGTGGTCCCACACCCCGGTGACCAGGGCGAGCCCGACCGCAATCAGCAACACCCCGCCAACGACCTGGATCGCCCGGGTGTGCCGACGTAGCCAACTCAGCCCGGCCACCGCGCTGGCCGACCCGAAGGCCAGCACCACGAACGGGATGCCCAAGCCCAGGCAGTAGGCGATCACCAGCACCACGCCGCGCGCCACCCCGGCGCCGTCGGTGGTCGAGGCGACCGCGATCACCCCGGTCAGCGTCGGACCCAGGCACGGCGTCCAGCCGAGTGCGAAGACCGCGCCCAGCAGCGGCGCCCCGAACACGGTGGACAGCTGCTGGGGCGTGAAGCGGAGTTGGCGCTGCAGCGCGGGAACGAAGCCGATGAACACCAGGCCCATCAGAATCGTCACCGCGCCGCCGACCCGTTGCAGCAGCACCTGGTTGGTGATCAACGTGGTGGTCATGCCCAGCACGGCCACCGAGCCCAGCAGGAACACCGCGGTGAACCCGGCGACGAACAGTGCTGCCGACCCGGCGACGCGCCATCTCGCGCCGGGCGGGGGCTCAAGCGCACCGGCCCGTGGAGTCTCGTCGACGCCCACCACGGCCGCCAGGTAGGACAGATAGCCCGGTACCAACGGCACTACGCACGGCGAAGCGAACGACACCAGTCCGGCCAGGGCCGACACGGCGACGGCCAACAGCAGCGGGCCGGTGGTGGCGGTGGCGGTGAAGCTGCTCACGACGCCGCCTCGGCAGCCAGCCGCTGCACGACGGGTTGCAGGTCCTCGGCGAGCACTTCACGCAGGAACACCGCCGCGACCCGGTGCTGGCGGTCGAGCACCATGGTCGCCGGGATCACCGACGAGGGATAGCGACCGCCGAACGCGATCATGGTGCGCATCGCCGGGTCGTAGATCGAGGGATAGGTGATGCGACGGTCGGAGATGAAGTCGCGGGAAGCCTGCGGCTCGGGGTCGCGGACGTCGATGCCCAGGAATGCCACACCCTGGGCGCGGGTGTCGTCGTAAACCTTTTGCAGTTGGCTGATTTCGGTACGGCAGGGTCCGCACCACTGCCCCCACACGTTGACGACGACGACCTTGCCGGCGAAGTCGTCGACGCTGATGGTGCGCGACGGGTCCATCAGGTCGGGCCCGGAGATCGGGCCGGGCCGGCCGCGGTCCTGCGGGGGGTCGTAGAAGATGTCGGTCTTGCCGCCGGGCGAGACGAACTCGAAGGTGCCGCCGTGGGTGACGGCGTCGTCGCCGACCGCGCAGCCCGAGATCAGCGCGGCCAGCACTGCCCCGACGATCAGCACTGCCCGCATCGTCAGCCGCCGGCCGGAACCTGGTAATCGACGTCGGCGAGACGATCTCCGTCATAGATCAACGTGGTCACCGAACCCACGCCGCATTCGCGCCGGCGCGGGTCGTGCCAGAGTCGATTGCCGGTGAGATGCTGGCGCGCAGTCCAGACCGGCAGCTGGTGGCTGACGCACACCACCTCGTGGCCGGCGGCGCGAGCACGGGCCTTGCTCACCGCGGTGGCCATCCGAGCCGCGATCTGGTCGTAGGGCTCGCCCCACGACGGGGTGAAGGGGTTGCGCAGGTGCCACCAGAACCGCGGGTTGCGCCAGGCGCCGTCGCCCGGTGAAACACGCTTGCCCTCAAAGAAGTTGGCCGACTCGATCAGGTCATCGTCGGTGTCGATGGCCAGGTTGTGCCGGGCGGCGATCGGGGCGGCGGTCTCCTGGGCGCGCTGCAGCGGCGAGGCGATCACCGCGACGATGTCGCGGCCGGCCAGTAGATCGGCGGCGGCGACCGCCTGGGCGCGGCCGGTGTCCGAGAGCCGGAAACCGGGCAGCCGGCCATACAGAATGCCGTCGGGATTGTGGACCTCGCCGTGGCGGATCAGGTGGACGCGGGTTTCTTCTGCCATCAGGGTTTCGGCTCTCCGGTGGTGGCGGCGGCACGTGCCGCGGCAGGTAGCGCAGCGGCGATCCGGTCGAATGCTTCGTCGGTCAGGGCGGCCGAGACGAACCAGGCTTCGAACGCACTGCAGGGCAGGTAGACGCCCGCTTCCAGCAGGGCGTGGAAGAACGCCGGGAAGCGCCAGGTCTCGCTGGCGCGAGCGGCAGCGAAGTCGGTGATGGGCTGCTCGCCGAAAAACACGCTGAACATGTTTCCGGCGCGCGGAATCTGGTGCGGCACACCCGCGTCCGTCAGAGCTTCGGCCAACATCGCGGTCAGCCGGTCGGCATTCTTGTCCAGCGCGGCATAGACACCATCGTCAGCGGCGCGCAGCGTTGCCAGCCCGGCGGCGGTGGCCACCGGGTTCCCCGACAACGTGCCGGCCTGGTAGACCGGCCCCAGCGGGGCCAGTCGATCCATCACCTCGGCCCGGCCGCCGAACGCCGCGGCCGGCAGCCCGCCGCTGATCACCTTGCCGAAGGTGAACAGGTCGGCAGAGATGGGATCGATACCACCTTCTCCACACCAACCACTTCTGCTCACCCGGAAGCCGGTCATCACCTCGTCGATGATCAGCAGCGCCCCGTGCTCGCTGGTGATCGTCCGCAGTTCGGCGTTGAAGCCGGGCGCCGGCGGCACCACGCCCATGTTGCCGGGGCTGGCCTCGGTGATGACCGCGGCGATCTCGGTGCCGAATTCGGCGAAAGCCTCACGGACGGCGTCGATGTCGTTGTAGGGCAACACGATCGTGTCGGCGGCGGTGGCGCCGGTGACCCCGGGCGAGGACGGCAGCGCCAGAGTGGCGACCCCGGAGCCGGCGTCGGCGAGCAGGGCGTCGACGTGGCCGTGGTAGCAGCCGGAAAACTTGATGACCTTGGCCCGGCCGGTGAAGCCGCGGGCCAGCCGCAACGCGCTCATGGTGGCTTCGGTGCCGGAGTTGACCAGCCGGAGCTTGTCCACCGCGGGCACCCGGGCGATGATCTCGGTCACCAGATCGGTCTCGCTGCGGGTCGGCGCCCCAAAGGACAGGCCAGTCCCGACGGCGCCGCGGACCGCTTCGACCACCGCGGGGTGAGCGTGGCCCAGGATCATCGGCCCCCAGGAACAGACCAGGTCCACATAACGGTTGCCGTCGACGTCGGTCAGCCAGCAGCCTTGCGCCTCGGCGATGAAGCGGGGCGTGCCCCCCACCGCCGCGAAAGCCCGGACCGGCGAGTTGACCCCGCCGGGGATCACCGCGCAGGCCTCGGAGAACAACCGCTCCGATACCGCCGTGGCTCGATCCGCATTACCCACGACGACCAGTGTCCCAGCTCGCGCGGCGTCACCGACTACAGGGTGTAGTTGTTGGGGGTTGAGGTGACCCAGGTCTCGGAGTTGGATGGCAGTCATGCAACTACCGCAGCGGCTGGCCCGGTTCAACCGGCATGTCACCAATCCGATCCAGAGAATGTGGGCAGGCTGGGCGCCGACATTCGGAATCCTCGAGCATGTCGGGCGGCGCTCCGGCAAGCCCTTCCGCACTCCCCTGACCGTCTTCAGCACCGATAGCGGGGTGGCCATCCTGCTCACCTATGGCCCGGACCGCGACTGGCTGAAGAACATCACGGCCGCCGGCGGGGGCACCATGCGTCGGCACGGCAAGACCTTCGGCGTCACCGAACCGCGGGTGGTCAGCAAGGCAGAAGCGGCCGAACACGTGAGTCCGCGAGCGCGGCGGGTCTTCGCCCGGCTGCCGTTCGAGCAGGCGGTGCTGCTCACCCGGCAGGGCTGAGCGGTGCAGTTCTCGGACCGGCGCGCCCGGTTCAACCGCGTTGTGACGAATCCGCTGTTCCGCCCGATCTGTGGCTGGGTGCCGATGTGGTCGATCGTCGAGCACACCGGCCGGCGCTCCGGCGCCACCTACCGCACCCCGGTCTCTATGTTCCACACCGCAGACGGCGTCGCGGTGCTGCTTCCGTACGGAACCGGCCGCGACTGGGTGAAGAATCTGCAGGCCGCCGATGGGGGGCGGGTCAAGGTTGGCGGGAAGACGTTCGCCGTCAAGAACCCGCACGTGGTGCCCACCGAGGAGGCAATCGAGCTGCTGAAAGCGCCGTGGCGCCAGCTGCTCGGACGCGCCGGGGTGTCGCACACCTTGTTGCTGACCCGCGCTTGAGGCCGGTGTCGGGCTTCGACGGTTTGGAGCTCCCGGAAGCCCCGCTCGCCTGGCTGCTGGCGCCGGTGACGGTACAGACCTTCCTTGACGAGCTGTGGGGCGCCGCCCCGCACCACATCGCCCGGGGCCGCACCGACTACTTCGACCGCCTGCTGGGCGGCCCGTCGGCGCTCGATCAGCTGCTGGCGGCGCTGGTCGCCGAGCCGGCCGGGGTACGCCTGGTGCGCGGCGCCGATCACCTGGAGCCCGCGCAGTACACGCTGCCCGACGGCACTCTCAATGTGGAGCGGGTGCGCGCCGCGGCCGACAGCGGCTACACGATCATCTGCAACAACATCGAGAAGTACCTGCGCGCCATGTCGACGTTGACCCATGGGGTCGAGGTCGAGCTGAACTTTCCGACTCACGTCAACGCGTACGTCACCCCGCCGGCCGCCAGCGGCTTCCTGCCGCACTACGACCACCACGACGTGCTGGTGCTGCAGATCCAGGGCAGCAAGACCTGGTATTTCTACGGCGACGATCCGGTGCCGCCACACCTGATGCAGCAGATGTACGAGGTCGACCCGGCTGGTCTTCCCGAGCCGACGAGTCTGCGGCTGGAAGCTGGGGACACCCTCTACCTGCCGCGAGGCCGAGTGCACTCCGCCGAGACGGGCGGCGAGCCGTCGGTGCACCTGACCGTCGGCGTCCACGTCCCGACGGTGCTTACGCTGCTGACCCACGCCCTGCACCTGTTGAGTCTGCGCGACGACGTCGTGCACACCCGGTTGCCCGCGAGGCACCTGGATGATGCGCAGGTGCGGGCAAGCCTGGACCCACTGATCCATGCGGGCCTGGCCGCGGTCGAGTCCCCCGACTCGCTCGCGGAAGGCCTTGGCGCCATGCAGGATTTCCTGGTGCGGCGTGCACGCTGTCCGATCGTCGGGCAGGTCAGCGACACCGTCGGGCTCGACGTCGACACCTGGGTGCGCAAGCAACAGCCGCTGTACTCGCGAGTGACCACGACGGCCGACGGGGTCGGCCTGCAGTTCGCCCAGCTGATCGTCACCGCCCGCCCGGATCACGAGGCCGCGATGCGATTTGTCTCGGAGCGCACCGAGGCGTTCCGGGTCGGCGAGCTTCCCGGACTGGCCGCGACGCAACAGATTGAGCTGGCCCGCAGTCTGATCATGAGCGGCTTTCTGGTGCGTCCACCCGCCCGATAAACCGCCCGAGGTACATGGCCTTCCATAAATGCGGACGATTCCGCATTTGATTCCCGCATTCCGAGGAAACTTCCAGGAAATAGCCAAGATTTGAGGTTTAAGCTTCGGTTATTCCCCGTGCGAGAGGCGGCAATGACGGAGCCGATCTGGATGGCGTCACCACCGGAGGTGTACTCAGCCCTGCTGAGTAGCGGTCCGGGCGCGGGACCATTGCTGGCGGCCGCCGCGATGTGGGATGCGTTGAGCACCGAATACACCGACGTGGCACAGGAACTTTCCACCATGCTCTCGGCGGTACAGGCGGGATCATGGCAGGGCCCCAGCGCGGAATCCTATGTGGCGGCAAACGTTCCGTATCTGACCTGGCTGACGAAGGCCGGCGCGGACAGCATGACGCTGGCCGCTCAGCACCAGACCGCCGCCACCGCCTACACCTCCGCGCTGGCCGCCATGCCGACACTGGCCGAGCTGGCGGCAAACCACACCATTCACGCCGTGCTGGTAGCGACGAACTTCTTTGGGGTCAACGCGATTCCGATCGCTCTCAATGAGGCCGACTACACCCGGATGTGGGTCCAGGCGGCCACCACCATGTCGACGTATCAGGAGGTGGCCGGAGCCGCGGTGGCGTCGTCCCCGGCGGCGTCGACCGCGCCGACGGTGCTCAATCCCAACACCCCAACACATCGCGACCACCACCACCGGACCGGCCAAGCGCCCACCCAGGACTTCGGCAACATCTACCAGGAGAGCTGGTGGACCACTCGGATCGCCGAGATCAACGAGGCCATCCAAGCCGACCTGTCCAGCAACAACCCGCTCACCAGCCTGATCAGCGATCCCGTGCTGATGACGATCGCTCCGCACTACGCGGGCGAAATCGTGCTCGGGATGGCACCGGCCGTCACGGCGCTGACCGAGACCATGCTCGGCTTGGTGGCACCCATGTCACCGCTGAGCGCATTCGCCGGCATCACCGGGTTGGCCGGCTTGGCGGGCATCACCGCGCCCGCCGCACCGGCGCTGCCCGCCCTGAATCCACCACAGCCCGTGCCCGCTGCCGCTGCACTACCGGCCTTGTCGGCTCCGCCGGCGCCGGCTGCGGCGGCTCCGCCCGCCATGGCCCCGCCGACGCTGGCCCCGGCCGCCACCGTCGCCGGTGCCCCGCCTCTTCCGCCGCCGTTCACCGGCACCGAGGCAGCGTTCGTCCCGTATCTGGTGGGCGGCGGCCCGGCCAGCGGGGCGCGAATGAAAGTTCGTTCCGGCACTCCTGCACAGGATCAGCACCGCGATGCGGCCGAGGCGGTGGCGGCCGGCGCCGCTCCCGCCAAGCAGGCGCGTCGACGTCGCCAGCGCACGGCCTTGACGGATCCCGGCAATCGCTACGAGTACCTCGACCCGGCCGACACCATCGCAGCGTCGGCGAGCAGCGCGGGACAGATGGGTTTCCCGGGCACCGTTCGCCATGAAAAGGGCTCTGCAGTAGGCGGATTGACCACCCTGCCCGAGAGCGCCGCGGGCCCGACCGTACCGATGCTGCCGCACACCTGGGAGACTCCCGAAGACCCGGATCAGCTCACCTGAGTTCGGCTGCGCGCCAAGCGGCCAATCGGCTAGCCGTAGGACTCGCCGGGACTGCCCGGCTGGCCGGCAGCACCGTTCGGATCACCGGCGCCACCGCTGCCAGCCTTGCCGGCCGCTCCACCCGGGACCCCCTGCCCGCCGTCACCACCGTTGCCTCCCGGGCCGCCGGGCCCGACCGATCCGCTCCCGGCCTTCGCACCACCGGCGCCTCCGGTACCCCCGGCCCCACCGGCCGCCGCGGCGTTACCGTCTCCGGCATTGCCCCCGTTTCCGCCCTTCCCGCCGGCTCCGCCGTCGGGGTGAGCGGCCGTTCCCGCGCCACCGGCACCACCGGTTCCGCCCGCGCCGCCTCCGCCGGCTTCACCTCCGTTGGGATGGCCGAGCATGCCGTCGCCGCCATTGCCGCCGTCACCGCCATCGCCCGCGGTGGCAGTGGGCGATCCCGCTGCCCCGCCGTTGCCGCCGGCACCGCCGGCGCGAGCGTGGCTCGGGTTGCCGCCGTAGCCGCCGGAGCCACTGTCGCCGCCGCGGCCGCCGTTGCCGCCGTTGCCCTGGGCTGACCCGGCCAGGCCGTCGCCGCCGTTGCCGCCGGGAGCGCTGAAGCCGCCGGGTCCGGCATTGCCCATGATCATCAGGTTGCCGGCGTTTCCGGAGGCGCCGCCGTCGCCGCCGTTACCGCCGCTCGGGTGCTCGGCGGTGCCCGCGCCGCCGTTTCCGCCGTAGCCTCCGGAGCCGCCCGGGCCGCCGAAGCCGGCCACCGCATTGCCGCCGTCGCCGGCGGCGCCCCCGTTGCCGCCGTCACCGCCTGCGTTGCCCCAGCCGCCGTCCCCGCCGTCACCGCCACGTCCACCCGCCCCGAACAGCGAGATGGCGTCGCCACCGAGCCCGCCGGCACCGCCGTTGCCGGCGGTGCCGGAGATGCTGTCCAGCCCGTCACCACCCCAGCCGCCGTCACCGCCGTTGCCCATCAGCCAGCCGCCGACACCGCCGACGCCGCCGTCGGCACTGGCCCCGCCATCGCCGCCCCAGCCGCCGTTGCCGATCATCTTGGCGTCGCCACCGTCCCCCCCGTTGACACCGAGCTCGGTGTCTTCGGAGGCGCCCGGGTTGTAGCCGCTGCCCCCGTCACCGAACAGCCAGCCGCCGTCGCCACCATCGGGGTGATCCACCGTGCCGTTCACGCCGTTGCAGATCAGGCCGCAGGCACCGTCGACGGCGAACAGCGGGTTGATGATCGGATCCAGCAGCGCCCCCGGGCCC
Source organism: Mycobacterium sp. SMC-19 (assembly GCF_045310815.1). NCBI lineage: Bacteria > Bacillati > Actinomycetota > Actinomycetes > Mycobacteriales > Mycobacteriaceae > Mycobacterium > Mycobacterium sp. SMC-19. Next base: position 691,317 of record NZ_JBJIAM010000001.1, read on the forward strand.
TGGATCCACATCTCACCGAGGTCGTGAACGGTCGCGTAAAGCTGGTTCTGGAACAGACCGGCGAACACGACCTCGACCACCGATGCCCAGGTGTAGATGTCGTTGCCCACCACCTGGGAAAGATCCAGCGCATCGGTGGCATCGACCGGCTCGGGCAACCCCGAGGCTCCCAGGCTCGCGGGGTCGAAAAGCTGATCGAACCCGAACAGGTCGTCGAAGTCGGCGCTCGCCGGTGCCGCGGGCACCACCCCCAACGCCAAGCACGCCCCCACCGTGGTCGCCGAGGCGACGGCGTGACGGTTCCTGCTGAGACGCCCCTTACGACCGCCAATGAACATTCCCCGCCCCTTCGCCTGACCCCCGGACAACAACTGAGTGAGCGGGAGCTTAACCATCGAGGCTTGGAGCCACAAGGGCGGAACTTAGCCGGAAATATCACCGCAAACGCGGAATATGCTTAACGCCCCAACAGGCGCATCTTCTGTTCGTTGTACTCGTCGTTGGTGATCAAGCCACGGTCGCGTAGCTCGGCGAATTCGCGGATCTCCGCGGCGATACCCATCATCGACGGGCCGGGGCCGCCCTCGGTGTCACCGGTCGGCGTATCTGCCGCCGATTCGCCCGCCGCGCGTTGCGGCGTCGCAACCCTGGCCGACGATTCCGCATCGGCACCCCCACGGCCGCGGCTGACCGAGCCCGCCAGGGCGCTGCCCCCCATGCCCGCCAGCGCCATCTGGCTGAACGCGGTGCCGGCGGCGCCCAGCGATGCCGGCGGCGCACCGCCGAAGCCCGGTCCGGCCAGCGGTTTGGTGTAGGACAGGGTCCGGATCTCCGGGGCGTTGGCGGCCCAGTTGATCGGCACCGACAGGTTCCCGGCGGTGATCGCCTCGCCCATCGCCGCCGACATCGACATTGCCCCGGGCACCATCGGCCGCGACGGGGTCAACGGGGAGAACAGATCGATGTTGCGCAGGATCTCGTACTCCACCATCCGCAACTGGTCCTGTTCGGACAAGATCTCCCGGGTGCTGGCATCCCCCGCCGCCCAGGCGCCGGCAGACATCACCACCGAGAGCATCGACACCGCGCTGACGCCCAACAGATCGGACAGGCTCGGCCACACGAGCAGGTCCTCGGGGCCCTGCGCGATCCCGGGCAGCGTGGCCGCCGCTGTCTGGAGCAGAGCGTTGTTCGGTGAGCCGAAGATCCCCGAGGCCAGCTGGCTGAGCAGGGACTGGACATCGGACGACGACGAGGTGGCCTCGGCGGCCCCGACCGAGGCAGCCTGGCTGGCCGGTCCGGCGGGATTGCTGGTCTGCGGTGGCTTCTGGAACGGCGTGAGCCCGGTGGCAGCGGCCGACGCCGCGGCGTAGGCGTACATCGCGGCAGCATCCTGGGCCCACATCTCGCCGTATTCGGCCTCGTTGGCGGCGATCGCGGCGGTGTTGGTGCCCAAGACATTAGTGGCGATCAGCAGCAGCAATCGGGCTCGGTTGGCCGCCACCACCGAGGGCGGCACCGTCGCGCTGTGCGCCGCCTCATAGGCTGCGGCCGCCGCGTTCGCCTGCGCCGTCGTCTGGTCGATCTGTGCCGCGGTGGCGGTCATCCAGGCCGCATACAGCGCCGCGGCCCGAGTCAGCGCCTCCGAGGCCGGCCCCAGCCAGGCCTGGGCCGTCAGCTCAGCCGTCACCGACTCGTACGATGCGACCGCCGAGTGCAGTTCGGCGGAGAGTCCGCCCCAGGCAGCGGCGGCGGCGCGCATCGGGGCGGAGCCCGGTCCGGTGTAGAGGCGCAACGAGTTGATCTCCGGTGGCAGGGCAGCGTAATTCATCACCGACCCCCTCCCTGGGGCGTACACCGGGCGCATGAAAGCGCGTGTGTGTATTTGTAGCTGAAAAGCGAGCAGTTGACCGAGCATTCCGGATTTGCGGACGCCCGTCCGGCCTGGCGTCGAGATGCCGGTCACATGCGCACGCTGCGATAACATGCGCGCGTGCGGATGTTAATCACCGCGTTTCGCGACCTGCAGTGGCGACTGCGCCGGTTCATCGTTGCCGCGGTGGGCACCGCAATGGTGTTCGCCCTGACCCTGGTGCTGGCCGGGTTGACCCACGGGTTCCGGGTCGAGGCGGAGCACGTGGTCGACTCACTCAACATCGACGGCTACCTGATCCAGACGGCTGCGGTAGGACCGTTCATGGGCTCGTCGCGCTTCCCGCAGGCCGAAGCCGGCGACGTCGCCCGAATCCCCGGCGTGGAGGCGGCGCTGCCGGTGGTCTACGGCAACACCATCCTGCAGGACGGCAAGGCGCCGCTGAACGTGAATATCTACGGTGTGCCCAAGGCCGCAATGCCGCCGCTCACCGCGGGTCGAGCTCCGACCGAACCCAACGAGATCGCCATGTCGACCACGCTCAAGCGCGCCGTCGGCGACGAGATCGAACTGGGCGCGGACAAGCTGCGAATCGTCGGTCTGGTGGAGAAGTCGACCACGCTGGCCGGCCAGCCCAATGGCTTCGTGACCGTGGCGGGCGCTCAACGACTGATGTTTTCGGGTCAGCCAGTGGCCTCCGCGATCGGCATGCGGGGCACGCCCGAGCACGTGCCGAAGGGCTACCGGGTGGTCGACCGGGCCGCCGCCGTCGATGACATGGTTCGCCCGCTGGCGGGCGCGCAGATGGCCCTGTCCTATATGTCGGTGCTGCTGTGGGGGGTCGCTGGGCTGATCGTGGGATCCCTGATCTACCTGTCGGCATTGGAACGCACCCGCGACTTTGCGGTGTTCAAGGCGTTGGGCGTCACGACCTGGATGGTGCTGGCCGGGCTGGCGCTGCAGGCGGTGGTCGTCGCGGTGGCCGCGGCGGTGCTCGGTGGCGTTCTGGCGGTGTCGATCGGGCCGCTGTTTCCGATGCTGGTGGCGGTGACCGGCTCATCGTTCGCACTGCTGGTCCTGACCGCGGTGGGGATCGGCCTGCTGGCCAGCCTGGCGGGTCTGCGGCACGCGGTGGCCGTCGACCCGGTGCTGGCGTTCGGGGGACCGTAGCTCATGGGGGACTTGCAGATCCGTGATCTGGTCATCGAATACGCCACCGGCGGCGGGGAGCCGATCCGTCCGATCCACGGCCTGAGCCTGGACGTCCCGGCCGGCTCGCTGGTGGTGGTGCTGGGCCCAAGCGGCTGCGGAAAGACCACGCTGCTGTCGTGCCTGGGCGGCATCTTGAGCCCGACCAGCGGTCAGATCCACTTCGGCGCCACCGACGTGACCGGACTGGGCCGGCGCGACATCACTTCCTACCGGCGGCGCACCGTCGGCATCGTGTTCCAGGCGTTCAATCTGGTGCCGAGTCTGACCGCGCTGGAGAACGTGATGGTGCCGATGTGGGCGGCGGGCTGGACCCAGTGGTCCGCCCAAGAACGTGCCCGGGATCTGCTGTCACGGGTTGGCCTGGCAGACCGGGTTTCGCACCACCCCGGGCAGCTCAGTGGCGGCCAACAGCAGCGGGTGGCGGTGGCGCGCGCCCTGGCCCTGGATCCGCCGCTGATCCTGGCCGACGAACCCACCGCACAGCTGGACTACGTCCGGGCCGGCGAAGTCGTACAACTGCTGCGGGTGCTGGCGGCCGGCGATCGCGTTGTGGTGGTCGCGACCCACGACACCCGGATCGTCCCGCTGGCCGACATCGTCATCCAGCTGTCGCCGACGGCCGCGCCGGCGCGCCCCCAGCAGGCGCCGGTTCTACTCGGGCCCGGCTCGGTGCTGCTGGAGCAGGGCACCGTCGAGGACCTGATCTACGTCGTCACCGAAGGTGAGGTCGAGATCGCCCCGGACTCGGCCAGCACCGGCGACGGGCTGCTCAAGATCGGCAAACCGGACAACTACGCCGGCCAACTCGGACCCATGGTGCGGATCCCCCGCTCGGCCACGGTCCGCGCCCCGCACGAGGCGACGGTCGTCAGCTACACCGTGGAGGCGTTCCGCCGGCAGTTCGGCCGCCCACCGGTTCCCGACGTTCCTAACGAACCGGCATCAACCTGATCAATCCCGCGGCGTGCCGGTCCAACCCGAGCACACGGCACGCGATGATGCTGTACATGGCAGATGTGACCCGCCGGGCTGCTTTGCGCCTCGGGGTCGGTGCCGCGGGGGCTGCTGGCCTGTTCGGAATGGGTGTGGGGCGACACCCGTCCGAGTCGCGCGCGACCGGCAATACCTATCCGACCCGGGAATCCGGGTCGTTCGTCTCGGCGGCCCGCGGCGGCGTGGAGACCAACTGGATCATCGCCCGCCCGCCCGGCCAGACCGCTCCGCTGCGGCCGGTGATCGCCCTGCACTGCAAGGACGGCGACGCGGCCTGGGTGATGGATCTGGGCGTGGAAGAGGAGCTGGCGAAGCTGACCGCGGCAGGACGGCCGCCGTTTGCGGTGGTGGCCGTTGACGGCGGCAACACCTACTGGCGCCGGCACAGCTCCGGTGAGGACGCCGGTGCGATGGTGCTGGGCGAGCTGATCCCGATGCTGGCGGAGAAGGGCATCGACACCACACGAGTCGGGTTCATGGGCTGGTCGATGGGCGGCTACGGCGCGCTGGAGCTGGGCACCCGCCTGGGTCCGTCGCGCACCGCGGGGATCTGTGCCATCAGCCCGGCGATCTACATGACCTATTTCGGCGCGCCCGCCGGCGCATTCGACAGTGTCGACGACTGGCGAACGAACTCAGTTTTCAACCTGGTGCCGCGGCTGGCCCCGTTCCCGCTGCGAGTCGACTGCGGGACTTCGGACAGCTTCGCCTATGCGACCAAGAGTTTCATCGGTCAACTGAATCCGCCGCCGGCAGGTGGCTTCTCCCCCGGCGGTCACGACGTGTCCTATTGGCGGGAGCAGCTTCCCGCCCAATTGGCCTGGCTGGATTCGTGATTGCGACGCGTGCCGCTGTCGTCCGGCCGGGTCAGGACTGATTCATCGGGTTCATCGGGCTGGCCGGATTGGCCGGATTCATCGGGTTCATCGGGCTGGCCGGGTTCGCCGGGTTCATCGGATTTGCCGGGTTGTCCGGGTTCGCCGGGTTCAGCGGGCTGTTGATGTTGGCCGGATTGGTCAGGCTGTCGGGGCCGTAGGGACCGACGTTGCAGACCGCGCTCGCGTTGGCGAGGCAGTCGCTGGGGCTGAACGGGTCGGGATTGGCCGGATCCGCACCGGCCGGCCCGGACACCGCCAGAGCAAACGCGGCCAGACCGGCGCACGCCGCCCCAGCCTTAGCGATCGCACCACGAGAAACGTTGCGTGCATACATAGGGCAAACTCCCTGTTCGACTTTTCGGACCCTATCGCGCGAAACGTCGAAGCCGCAGGCTATTGGCCACCACCAGAACTGACGAGGCCGCCATCGCCGCGCCCGCGATCATCGGGTTGAGCAACCCGGCCGCCGCCAGCGGGATCGCCGCGATGTTGTAGCCGAACGCCCAGACCAGGTTCTGCCGGATGATCCGCAGCGTGCGTGCGGACAGCCGCAGCGCGGTCGGAACCGTGCCGAGATCACCACGCACCAGCGTCACATCCCCTGCCTCGATGGCGGCGTCGGTGCCGGTTCCCATCGCCATCCCGATATCGGCGGTGGCCAGCGCCACCGAGTCGTTGACACCGTCGCCGATCATGGCCACCCGCCGGCCCTGCGCCTGCAGCCGCGTGACCGCCTCGGCCTTGTCCGCGGGCAACACATTGGCGATGACGTTGGCCGGATCGATCCCCACCTCGCCGGCCACCATGCGCGCCACGGCCGCACCGTCGCCGGTGAGCAGCATCGGGGTGATGCCCATGGCCTTGAGCTCGGCCACCGCGGCTGCGCTGGTGGGCCGCACGGTATCGGTCAGGGTGATCGTCCCGCGCGCCCGACCGTCCCAGGAGACCTCGACGGCCGTCCCGGCTTCGTGCGCGGCGGCCGCCCGAGTGACCTCGACTCGCACGCCGTCGACCACCCCGGTCACACCGTGGCCGGGACGGCTGGCGAACTCGGTCACCCGGCCGATCTCAAGGCCGCCGGCCGCGGCTCCGGCGACGATCGCCGCGGCGATCGGGTGCTCGGACGCCGATTCGACGGCGGCGGCCCGGGACAGCACGGTGTTCGGGTCCTCACCGCGGGCAACTGCCAGACCGCCGACCGCCATGACGCCGGTGGTGACCGTGCCCGTCTTGTCCAGTACGACGGTGTCGATGTCCTTGACGGCCTCGAGAACCTGCGGGTTCTTGATCAGAATTCCGAGCTGCGCGCCGCGGCCGGTGCCGACCAGGATGGCGGTCGGCGTGGCCAGTCCCAGCGCACAGGGGCAGGCAATGATCAGCACGGCGACCGCCGCGGTAAACGCCGCCGCGACCGATGCACCGGTCAGCAGCCAGCCGGCCAGGGTGAGCGCTGCGATCCCCAGCACCGCAGGCACGAACACGGCCGAGACCCGATCGGCGAGCCGCTGCACCGATGCCTTGCCGGCCTGGGCGTCGGCGACCATTTTCGCCATCCGGGCCAGCTGGGTGTCGGCACCGACCTTGGTGGCGCGGACCAGCACCAGTCCGGTGGTGTTGAGCGAACCGCCCAGCACCGCGTCGCCGTCGGCGACGTCCACCGGCAACGATTCTCCGGTCATCGCCGAGGTGTCCAGCGCCGTGGCGCCGTCGATGACGACGCCGTCGGCGGCGACTCGCTCCCCCGGCCGGACCACGATGACGTCGCCCACCCGCAGGTCAGCGATCGGCACCCGGACCTCGGTCAGGACGCCCCCTTCTCGCCGCATGACCGCGGCGTCCTTGGCGCCGAGTTCCAGCAGCTCCCGCAACGCCGCGCCCGCCGAACGTTTGGCATGCGATTCGGCGTAGCGGCCGGCCAGCAGGAAGACCGTGACCACGGCCGCCACCTCGAAATACAGGTGGCCCGCGCCGGTGAAGACCGCAACCGCCGACCACAGGTAGGCCGCGAGAGTGCCCAGCGAGACCAACGTGTCCATCGTGGCGGCGCGGTGCGCGGCGGTACGCAGCGCGGCGCGGTGGAACGGATAACCACCCCACGCCACGATCGGGGTGGTCAACGCGAACGCCACCCATTGCCAGCCGTTGAACTGCCAGGCCATCACCATCGACAACGCCACCACGGGCACCGCCAGCAGTGCCGAGACGACCAACCGGGAGCGCAATTGCCCGGCGAGCATGTCGGCATGTTCGGAGCCGTGCTCAGCCTCATGCTCCTGGGCCGAGCCGGCCACGATGGCCTGATAGCCGGTGCTCTCTACGGCGCGTACCAGGTCCGTGGCCGAGACCTTCGGATCGTGTTCGACACGGGCCCGTTCGACCGCGAAGTTCACCGTGGCATGCACCCCGTCAAGCGCGTTCAAGCCGCGCTCCACCCGCGCCGCGCACGACGCACAAGTCATTCCCCGCAGTTCGAGGTCGGTGGTGATCACCCCGCCGACTATACCCCCACGGGGTATCTAGGAAGCCGGGGCTCGGCGGGCCCGGCGCAGACGCGCCGCGCCGACCACCACCAGTACCCCGGCGGCCGTCGCCAACATCCACGCCAGCAGCAGCATCCGGGGGTGGTAGGCCACCGAGGCGGTAGCCGGTTCGCCGTCGATGACCGGCGCGACCAACACCACATAGCGCACCTGCAGCCAGCTCATCGCGCAGCCCACCGCCGCGGCGGCGGCCAAGACCAGCTCGACCAGGGCCCGGAAAAGCGGGACGGTCCTCACCAGGCCGATCCGTCCTCGACGTCGGTTTCAGCAGGCCCACTGGGCGGGACCGTCTCGGGAATCAGCTCGCTGAGCTCGGCCCGAAGCCTGCGGTGATCACGCGCCCAGGCCTGCACCGTGCGCCGCCCGGCCAGCCTCAACCCGACGCCCACCCGGCGGCGGGGCACGCCGCTCAGCTCGCCCAGCGCTCGGGATTCCTGCCACTTCTGGGGTTCCTGCTTCCCCCAGCCGACAGGCCGCGGCGCTTCGGGGTAGATCGCCAGAATGTCGGCGATCCGGAGGGTTTCGGTGCCCTGCCGCAAGGTGTCTGCCGTCAGCTCGACGGAGGTGTGGATACGCGCCGCCTTCACCTGGATGGCGAGCATCGTAGAGACCAGTACCAACAGCACGGTGGGAACCAGGGGCTGAAAGCCGTAGCCGCCGGAGTTCTGGATCAGCACCAGCAGTCCCGCCGAGATCGGGCCGAACAACACCCAATACCAGCTGGCACCGCGCTCGAAGAACAGCGGTGCGGGTTGCGATTGGGGTTCAGACATGTCGGGTCAGCCTAACGCGGCCCCGAAGCGCACATCACCTGACCGCGGCCTCTGGTCAATTTTGGCGATTCTTAAGTTACGCGCAAGTAGGCAGGGCTAAATTTCTGCTTGCGTACATGTTTTACACAGGTTTCCGCAACTTGGAGATGGGCACCGGGATGATGCGCCGTAACAGCTCCGCAGCAAACCGCCACATGAGCAGCCAGGTAGCCGGCATTGCCGCGGCCGCGGGGGCGTTCCTGACCCTCGGATTGACGCCAATGGCCGCAGCACCCGCCGCCCAGGCCGACTTCGATGATGCGATCGAGGCAGCCTTCGCACCGTTGCTGGATGACACCACCAACACCTTCGACTGGGACGCGGTGCTCTCACCGTCGGCCTGGGACACCTTCCTCGCGCCCGCCCACTGGGACACCATCCTGGGAGAACTGGCCGGCCCCGCTCTCGCCGACCCCAACACCCTGCTGCTGCAGTACTTCTACACCCCCATCCACGACGGCATCGAAGGCTGGATCAACAGCGACCTCGGCCGACAAGTCACCGACCTGATCAACAACCCCACCCTTTTGCTCACCGGACGCCCCCTGATCGGCGACGGCGCCGATGGCACCGCCGAACATCCCGATGGCGGCGACGGCGGCTGGCTATTCGGGGACGGCGGAAACGGCTGGACCAACACCGAATCCGGCGGCATGGGCGGCGCCGGCGGCAACGCCGGCATGTTCGGCGACGGCGGTACCGGAGGCAACGGCGCCGACGGCAGCCTCGGCGGCAACGGCGGAGACGGCGGCAACGGCGGCTGGCTGATGGGCAACGGCGGCACCGGTGGCAACGCCGGCGACGGCACCTACACCGGCCCCGGAGACCTCCCCGCCCTCGGCGGCGCCGGCGGCAACGCCAGCATGCTGCTCGGCACCCACGGCGACCACGGCCATTACGGCACCCTCGACGGCGCCCCGGCAGCCGTGGCCGGGATCAGCACCGCCGGCACATGGATCACCGACGCCGACGGTCGAGTCCTTGTTATGCACGGGTTCAACGAGGTCTACAAGATTGCGCCCTACGAGCCGTCGGCCGGCGGGTTCAGCGACGACGACGCGGCATTTCTAGCCGCCAACGGGTTCAACTCGGTACGGCTGGGCGTCATCTGGGCGGGAGTCGAACCAGAGCCCGGTGTTATCGACTACAACTATCTGGCCTCGATCGACCAGACCGTGCAGATCCTGGCCAACCACGGCATCGTCAGCATCATCGACTTCCATCAGGACGACTTCAGCCCCGTGTTCGGCGGCGAAGGCGCTCCGGAATGGGCCACCCAAACCGGCGGGTTGCCCAACCCCGACATCGGCTTCGGCCTCAACTACCCACTCAACCCGGCACAGAATCACGCCTGGGATATGTTCTGGTCCAACGCCAAAGGGCCCGACGGCGTGGGTCTGTTGAACCATTACGCACGGATGTCGCAAGCCGTCGCGGACTATTTCAAGGACGACCCCAACATCGCCGGCTACGAGATCATCAACGAGCCGTGGGCCGGTTCCACGTGGCTGTCAACGATATTCGGCAATTCCTTCTACGAAGCTCAACAGCTGACCCCGTTCTACAACCAGGTCAGCGCGGCGATCCGGTCGGTCGACCCGACCACGCCATTGATCTTCGAGCCGAACACCCTTTTCAACCAGTCGGTGCCGACGCAGCTGGGTGAGGTGGACGACCCGCACGGTGTCTTCGCATTCCACGACTACTGCATGTTGAACGTCTTCGGCTCAGTCTTCATGCCGCTGTGCCCGGATTACATCGAACTGATTGCCAACAACGGCGAGGCGTACACGAGCAAGTACGGCGTCCCGGGGTTGATATCGGAGTTCGGCTCCGCGAACGGCGCCGAGGAGATCTCCAACGTGATGAATGCCGCCGATCAGCGCATGTGGGGCTGGTCGCAGTGGGCCTACAACGGGGTGCCGGCCATTACCGGCACCGCCCCGGGCAACGCCCTGGTCTTCGACCCGAGCAAGCCGCCGGTCGGCGACAATGTGGATTGGTCCAGGCTGGAAGTTTCGTCGGCGCCCTACGCGCAGGCCGTTGCCGGTACCCCAACATCCTGGTCTTTCAACGCCGGCACCTTCGAGCTCAGCTACTCCACCGAGATGGCTGGGGGCACAGGCCACTTCGCTGCGGGATCCCAGACCGAGATCTCGGTACCGCCCATCCAATACCCGGATGGGTATCAGGTCTCCGTCACCGGCGGGCACGTGGTCTCGGCCCCTGGCGCGCCGGTGCTGATCATCGCCTCGGACAGCGGCGCCACCACCGTCACCGTCACCGTGACGGCGGCTGGCAGCCCGTCCGGCACAGTGTGACCCACGACACAATTTGCCCGGGCTATGCTTGGCCCCATTGAGATCAACACCCGCAAGTTGGGCTACTTCGTGGCGGTGGCCGAAGAGCTGCACTTCAGCAAGGCAGCGGAACGCGTTCACCTGGCCCAGCAGGCCCTCAGCCGCCAGATCAAAGAGCTCGAGAACCTCGTCGGCGCCAAGCTGCTGGAGCGAACCACCCGCAAGGTGACGTTGACGCCCGCGGGCGAAGCCTTCCTGGAGGGAGCGCGCACCGCGCTCGCCGTTCTCGATGATGCGGCATCAGCCGCCCGACGGGCCGCTCGCGGGCTGGCCGGCACGCTGCGGCTGGGCTATGTCCCCGGCGCCGCCCTCGAACTGACACCGTTGATCCTGGCCGAGTTCGGGGAACGCCACCCCGCCGTCGTCGTTGAGATGCAAGAGTTTCCGGTCCACGACTCATCGGCCGGGCTGGCATCAGGTGCCACCGACGTGGCGTTCGTGCGCCTGCCGAAAGGCATACCCAATATCGAGACAGAGGTGTTGTTCGTCGATCCGGTCGTGGCGATGGTGGCGAGCTCGCACCACCTGGCCGGACGGGGTTCGGTGTACGCACGGGATCTCGTCAGTGACCCGATCACCAACGGGGACACCGTTGACGAGGCGTACCGCGCATTCTGGTGCCTGGAGGCGGCACGCGACGAGTCAACCAAGGCCCGCCACGTTCCCATCAACTCGATCACCGAGGAAGCACAACTGGTGGCGGCCGGAGCGGCTATCGCGGTCACCAGCGCAGTGGTCATGAACTTCATGCCGCTCCCGGGCGTGCAATTCCTGGCGATCAACGACTGGCCCGGCTCGGCGATCGCACTTGGCTGGCACCGCGACGAACGCTCCCCGCTGGTCGCCCAGTTTCTCGAGGTCGCGCTCGCCGTGCGGGACCGGGAGCCCGAGCTCGTCCACACCATGGAGAGCAGGCCGACAACCGCCTGAATTCAGCACGCCGAAGTTGTCAATGGGGCAGCGGTTTGGTGTTTCAGTTCACGGCTGACGATTGCCAGGATTGACGCAGGGAATTATTAGAATTCCTGCTCAGGGTCACGGCTACCTGAGAAATTACGTCGCCAGGGGTATCGGCAATGACTCGTCAGCGTTCCGCCACGCGTACTCATCGGTTGCGCCACACCCAGGCACGACGTCGCCTAGCCGGTTTCGGTGTCACTGCCGGCGCGTTCTTGGTATTCGGATTGGCGCCGTTGGCCCTTGCCCCCGTGGCCCAGGCCGACTTCGATGACGCGATCGAAGCAGCCATCGCACCCTTCGTGGACACCACCACCAACACCCTCGACTGGGACGCCGTGCTCTCCCCCACCGCCTGGGACACCTTCCTGGCCCCCATGCACTGGGACGGCGTGCTTGCCGAATTGGGTGCCCTAGCGGTGCCCGGAACGGCCAGCTTCGATCAAGCAGACCTGGCCGACTGGGTGCAGCAGTACCTCTACAACCCGATGCACGCCGGTATGCAGGCCTGGATCACCAGCGACTTCGGCAAATCGGTCAACGATGTGATCAACACGGCGTTCAACTCGCTGGTGATCGGCAACGGCGTCGACGGAACGGCCGCTATCCCCGACGGCACCGCCGGCGGATGGCTGTTCGGCGACGGCGGCGCAGGCTGGGACAGCACCGAAGCCGGCGTCGCCGGCGGTGACGGCGGCAGCGCTGGCCTGTTCGGCAGCGGAGGGGCGGGCGGCGACGGCGGTACGGGTGCCATCGGTGGCCACGGCGGGGCCGGGGGCTGGTTGATCGGGGTCGGTGGTCAGGGCGGCGATGGCGGCGATGGCGGTACGGGTGGATACGGCGGTGACGGCGGTGACGCGACCGGACTGTTCGGGATCGGCGGTAACGGTGGCGATGCCGGCGACGGCGGCTACACCGGTGGCCGCCAGCTGCCCGCCCTCGGCGGCGCCGGCGGCAACGGCAGCATGCTGCTCGGAGCACACGGCGACCACGGTCACTTCGGAACCCTTGAGGGCGCCCCACCCGGCGGCGTCGCTGACCTCGGCACCAGCGGCTCCTGGATCACTGACAGCGACGGACGGGTGGTCGTCCTGCACGGATTCGGCGAGGTCAACAAGCGGGCACCGTTCTATCCCGCCGCCGACAACGAGGGGTTCAGCGATGCCGATGCGGCGCTGTTGGCCGCCAACGGCTTCAACGTGGTGCGGGTGGGCATCCTCTGGGAAGGCGTGGAGCCCCAGCCCGGCGTCATCGACTACGACTACCTCGCCGCCATCAACCAAACCATCCAGACACTGTCCAACCACGGCATCTACACCGTGCTCGACATGCACCAGGACCTCTACGCCGCCGGACTCGGCGGCCCCATGGGCTATGGCGACGGCGCACCGGATTGGGCCGTACAGACCGGCGGAATGCCCGATCCCGACACCGGCTGGCCATGGACGTATGCGCTCAACCCCGCCGAGAACCATGTCTGGGATGCGTTCTGGAGGAACTCCGACGCACCCGACGGCATCGGCCTGCAGAACCACTACGCGCAGATGTGGCAAGCCGTTGCGCACTACTTCAAGGATGACGCGAACGTGGTCGGCTACGAGCTGATGAACGAACCGTGGGCGGGCTCGACGTGGCTGTCGACCATCTTCGGCAACTCGTTCTTCGAGGGCCAGCAGCTGACCTCGTTCTACGACCAGGTGGCCTCGGCGATCCGATCCGTCGACGCGACCACCACGCTGTATATCGAACCGAGCACGCTGTCGGGCAACCTGCCGATCCCGACCTACCTGGGCGAGGTGGACGACTCGAACGTCGTCTACGCATTCCACGACTACTGCACCATGACCGCCTTGTTCGGCACCGACTTCGGCTGCTCGCTGTGGGAGACAATCGTGCACGGCTACGCCGACGCCTACGCGTCGAAGTACGACCTACCCGTGGCAATCACCGAATTCGGTGCATCCACCAACACCGGCTCGATCACCGACACCATGACCGAGGCCAACCGCTATGGCTACAGCTGGATGTTCTGGGACTACACCCTGATTCGGTACCACGACCTGAGCACGCCGATAACCGACGACACCGTCGACTACGCCACATTGACCACGCTGGCCCAGCCGTACCCGCTGGCGGTGGCCGGCACTCCCGGTGCCTGGTCGTTCGCAGACGGCACATTCAACTTCAGCTACTCGACCGAGATGGCCAGCGGCTCAGGAGACTTCGCCGCCGGCACCCAAACCGAGATCTCGGTACCGGCACTGCAATACCCCGACGGCTACCAGGTCAGCGTCACCGGAGGTCACGTCGTCTCCGCGCCAGGCGCCCCCGTCCTCGTGATCGCCTCGGACAGCGGTGCGAGCACCATCACCGTCACAGTCACCCCTGCAAGCTAGGAGATACGCGTCACCATGACAGACCGCATGAGCGGCCGGACCATCGGCTTTGCCACTGCCACAGGCGCTTTCCTGACCTTCGGACTGGCGCCACTGGCCGTGGCGCCGGCAGCCCGGGCCGACTTCGACGACGCGATCGAAGCAGCCATCGCGCCGTTCCTGGACACCACCTCCAACACGCTCGACTGGGACGCGGTGCTCTCACCGTCGGCCTGGGACACCTTCTTCGCGCCCGCCCACTGGAACACCGTCTTCGGTGAACTCAGCATCCCGGGTGCGGCGGCGGGTCCGGCAGCCTACGACCCGGCTGACCTGACCGCATGGATCCAGCAATACATCTACACCCCGATCCACACCGGCATCGAAGCCTGGATACACAGTGATATCGGCCAGCAGGTCAACAACTTCATCAACGAGCCGTTCCTCGCCCTGACCGGGCGCGGCCTGATCGGCGATGGCGTCGACGGTGATCCTTTGCACGTCAATGGCACTGACGGCGGATGGCTGTTCGGCGACGGCGGCGCCGGCTGGGACAGCACCGTGGACCACACGCCCGGTGGCAACGGCGGACACGGCGGACTGTTCGGCATCGGTGGTGCCGGTGGCGACGGGGGCGCCGGTGCCTCCGGTGGTGCCGGCGGCGCGGGTGGGGTGGTGATGGGCATCGGCGGAGTCGGCGGCGACGGTGGTGACGGCGACCTCGGCTTCAATGGTGGGTCCGGCGGGGCGGGCGGCGCGGGCGGCGACGCCGCCGGCTGGTTGTTCGGCAGCGGCGGCCACGGCGGAAACGGCGGCGACGGCGCTGCCGGCGGGTCCGGCGTCGCGGGTGGTCACGGTGGTGACGGCGGCAGCGCCATCGGGCTGTTCAGCAGCGGCGGCCACGGCGGCGATGCCGGCGACGGCGTCTACAGCGGCCCACGCGATCTACCCGCGCTCGGCGGAGCCGGCGGCGGTGGTGGACTGCTCGGCGCCCACGGCGACCACGGCCATTTCGGCACCCTCGACGGCGCCCCGGCCGGAGGTCTGTCCGACATCACTACCGCCGGCAGCTGGCTGGTCGACAACGACGGACGAGTCGTCGTCCTGCACGGATTCGGCGAGGTGGTGAAAGACCCACCGTTCTACCCCGCCTCCGAGGGGTTCGGCGATGCCGACGCGGCCCTGCTGGCCGCCAACGGCTTCAACGTGGTGCGGCTCGGCATCATCTGGGCCGGCGTCGAGCCCGAACCCGGCGTCTACGACTACGAGTATCTGGACCTGATCAACCAGACCGCGCAGACGCTGTCCAACCACGGCATCCGCGTCGTCCTGGACATGCACCAGGACAACTACGGCACCACTTTCTGGGGCGACGGCGCACCGGCCTGGGCGGCACAGGACGGCGGCCTGCCCAACCCCCACACCCCGTTCCCGTTCCGCTACGTCATGAGTCCCGCGGAGAACTACGCCTGGGATGCGTTCTGGACCAACGCCGACGGGCCCGACGGTGTCGGACTGCAGAACCACTACGCGCTGATGTGGCAAGTCGTTGCGAATTATTTCAAAGACGACCCCAACGTGATCGGCTACGAGCTGATGAACGAGCCGTGGCCGGGCTCAACATGGTTGTCGACGATCTTCGGCGGCTCGTTCTTCGAAGGCCAGCAGCTGACCCCGTTCTACAACCAGCTGGCCGCAGCGGTCCGCTCGGTCGATCCGGCCACGCCGCTGTACATCGAACCCAGCGTGCTGTCCGGCAACCTGCCCATCCCGACCTACCTGGGCGAGGTGGACGATCCGCGCGTCGTCTTCGCGTTCCACGACTACTGCACCACAACGGCTTTCATGGACAGCAACTTCGGCTGCTCACTGTGGGAGACGATCGTGCACGGCAACGCCGACGACTACGCATCAAGATACGACCTACCGGTGGCGATCACCGAGTACGGCGGAACCACCAACGCCGGCTCGATCGCCGACACCCTCAATGCGGCAAACAGCTACGGCTACAACTGGATGTTCTGGGACTACACCATGCTCCGGTACTGGGATCTGAACCAGCCGATGACCGAAGACAACATCAACATGGACCTGCTGACGCAACTGTCCGAGCCGTATCCGCTTGCGGTGGGCGGCACCCCGGACTCCTGGTCGTTCGCGAACGGCACCTTCGAATTCAGCTACTCCACCGAGATGGCCAGCGGTGCAGGGCACTTCGCTGCCGGGACCCAGACCGAGATCTCGGTGCCGAACATCGTCTACCCCGACGGCTATCAGGTCAGCGTCATTGGCGGACACGTGGTCTCGGCCCCCGGCGCACCGGTGCTGATCATCGCCTCGGACAGCGGCGCCACCAGCGTCACCGTCACCGTCACGGCGGCGGGAGGCAACGGGTAAGCCGCTACCGGATGAAGTAGGCCTGCGCCTCGGATCGGTGCAGCAGGACCGTCCCCGCGGCGATCAGCACCGATCCGATAATGCCGGTGACAGCCACCACCAACGCGACCGCCGGCCTCGCATCGGCGTGCCACAGCGCGCTGACCGCATTGACCACCGAGGCGATCCCGCCGCCGGTCAACACGGTGCGGGCCCAGCGATATCCGGAGCGCATCAACATCAGAAACGTCGCCACCACCACGATCACCACGATCGCCGTCAGCGCGACGATCGGGTAGGTGACCGCCGCCGCGGGAATCTCTGGAGCGGTCAGCAGGTTCACCACGTATCCGCACGTCATCAACGGCAGGGCGGCCAGCCACAGCCAGAACGCGGTGTCGACGTCCGCGGGACGGTCAGGCGCAGCCGCGGCCGGGGGCCGCGGCCCGTCCGGCGAAGCCCTCACGCCAGCCAACCGGCTGCTTCGGCCGCCCAGTAACTCAGCACGATGTCTGCGCCGGCACGTCGGATACCGATGAGGGACTCCAGCGCCGCGGACCGTCCGTCGATCCAACCGTTGGCAGCGGCCGCCGCGATCATCGCGTACTCGCCCGAGACCTGGTAGGCGGCAACCGGAACCGAGGACACCGCGGCGGTCGCCGCGATCACGTCCAGGTAACCCATCGCGGGTTTGACCATCACGATGTCGGCACCCTCAGCGAGATCGAGGGCGACCTCGCGCAGCGCCTCGCGGGCGTTGCCGGGTTCCTGCTGATAGGTGCGACGATCCCCGGCCAGGGTCGAGGCGACCGCGTCACGGAACGGGCCGTAGAACGCCGAGGCGAATTTCGCCGCGTAGGCCAGGATCACCACATCGCTGTGCCCGGCGGCATCCAGACCGTCGCGGATCGCGGCCACCTGCCCGTCCATCATGCCGCTCGGACTCACCACGTGAGCGCCCGAATCCGCTTGGGCAACGGCCAGTTCCACGTAGCACTTCAGGGTGGCGTCGTTGTCGACCCGGCCCCGCGCGTCGAGGACCCCGCAATGGCCGTGATCGGTGAACTCGTCCAGGCAGGTGTCGGCCATCAGCACCGTGGCATCACCGAGATCGGCAGCCAGGTCACGCAGCGCGGTGTTGAGCACGCCGTCGGGAGCAGCGCCGGCCGATCCCGTGCTGTCCTTGTCCGCCTCCAACGGAACCCCGAACAGCATCAGCCCGCCCACTCCGGCCGCCACCGCCTCGGCGGCCGCGGCGCGCAGCGAATCACGGGTGTGCTGATACACCCCGGGCATAGAAGCGATCGGCCTCGGCTCGTCGATGCCGTCGGCGACGAACATCGGCAACACCAGATGCCTGGGTTCCAGCGATGTTTGAGCCACCAGCCGGCGCATCGCCGGAGTGGAACGCAGCCGACGGGGACGCTCTCTCACGCGTTGACTCTGCGGTGAGGGTGGACGCTACTCGCACTTTTCCGCCGTGGACGCAGAGTCAACGCGAGCGAAGTCATCGCCTGCGGCTCTTCTTTCGCGGCGGAGGCAACGCTCCCTCGGCCCGCAGCCGCGCGGCGTGCTCGGCCAGGGCGTCGACCAGCGGACCCACTGCCGCGGTCTCCGGCTGCACGTCCACCCGCAGCCCGAATTCTGCTGCCGTCTCCGCGGTCTTGGGGCCGATACAGGCCACCAGGGTCCGGGCGTGCGGCTTGCCGGCGATGCCGACCAGGTTGCGCACCGTCGAGCTCGAGGTGAAGCACACCGCGTCGAACCCGCCGGTCTTGATCATCTCCCGGATGGTCGCCGGCGGTGGAGCGGCCCGCACGGTGCGGTAGGCGGTGACATCCTCGATCTCCCAGCCCCGCTCGCGCAGCCCTTCGGCCAGCGTCTCGGTGGCAATGTCCGCGCGCGGCAACAGCACTCGGTTCACCGGGTCGAAAACGTCGTCGTAGGGCGGGAATTCGTCAAGCAGGCCCAGCGAGGACTGCTCGCCGGACGGCACCAGCTCGGGGCTGATCCCGAACGCCCGGACGCGCTCCGCGGTGGCCTCGCCGACGCAGGCGATCTTCACCCCGGAGAACGCGCGAGCGTCCAGACCGAACTCGGCGAACTTCTCCCACACGGCACGCACCGCATTGGTCGAGGTGAACACCACCCACTGGTAGCGGCCGTCCACCAAACCCTTGACGGCCCTTTCCATCTGGGCCGGGCTCCGCGGCGGCTCCACGGCGATGGTCGGAACCTCGATCGGCGAAGCACCGTGCCCGACCAGGCGGTCGCTCATCTCGCCGGCCTGATCCTTGGTGCGCGGCACCAGAACCGTCCAGCCATACAGCGCGCGGCTCTCCCACCAGTTCAGCTTGGCCCGGTTGCTCACCGTCTTGCCGATGGTCACCACCAGCGGACCGGCCGAGGTCTCCTGGCCGTTGGGCAGGATGACCGGGTCGATGCTCGCCAGTGCCGAAGCCTCGGTCAGGCCACCGAGGTTGGACTCGATCGACCGCTGCGCGCACGTGGTGCCCGAGGTGGTGACCACGCACGGCGTGCTGTCCGACAGGCCGTACTCGATCAGGGTGCGGGCCGCCTCCGGCAGGTGCGAGGTGGTGGCCTGCAAGATCAGCGGCCCCGGAGCGGCAGCCAGAGCGCCCCAGTCCACGTTCGGGTCACGGACATCGGCGACCGTGTGCGACGAGCCGAGCGGCAGACCGGCGTAGGTGGGCACCGCACTCGTGGCGGGCAGTCCCGGCACGATCTCGAACGCAACGTTGGTGCGAGCCACCGCGCTTACCTCGGTGATGACCGCGTCGATCGACAGCGGGTCACCGGCCACCAGCCGCACCACGTCGGAGCCCGAGCGCGCCTCGGCCGCCAGAATCTTGGCCACCTCGGCCGGCTCGCCCAGCGCCGGACGAATGTCGGGTCCGCCCGGAACGGTCGCGGCGGCCTCGTCGGCGCGAGCGTCATCGTCCGCGGCGGTGCCGTCGGCGTTGTTGGCCGCGTCGGCCGAGTCGTCACTGGCCTTGGGGGCCGTGGGGGCCGGGGGCACCGGACCGGCGATCGGAGGCAGGTCCGTGCCGACCAGCGCCAGCACCGCCTCAGGCACGTCGGGGTCGATGAACACCAGCGCGGCGTTCGTCAGCGCCGTCCGCGCCCGCGTCGTCAGCAGGCCCGGGTCGCCGGGACCCGATCCGACGAAGACAATGCGGCCCGGCTTGGGCTTCTGCCCTCGCACGCTCACTTGGCGAGCCATTCGTTACTCCCAGTCACTTCACCACGCACCGTTTCACCGTGCGTCCGACATCAGCTCGCGCGCACCCAACTCGAACAGTTCCGCCGCGACCGACACGCCCAGCTCCCGGGCTCGGTCCGGACTGCCGATGCCGGACGCGCGGATCACGTCGGATCCGTCCAGCGCCGCCACGCAACTGCGCAGCGACAGCTCTTCGAAGACCCGGCCGTCCTCATCGATGGACTCGACCACTTCGGCGATCGCGCCCACCGGTGCGGAACAACCCGCCTCCAGTTCGGCGAGCAGGGTCCGCTCGGCGGTAACCGCCAGGCGGGTGTCGGCGTCGTCCAACTCCGCCAGCAGCGCCGCCAGTGCGGTATCACCAGCGCGACACTCCACCGCCAGTGCCCCTTGAGCCGGAGCCGGCAACATCTGTACCGGTTCCAACGTCTCGGTGACGGCGTCGAGGCGTCCCAGCCGGGCCAGACCCGCCCGGGCTACCACGATGGCGTCGAGTTCGCCGCTGCTTACCCTGTTCAACCTGCTATCTAGGTTGCCTCGTAGGGGGCGAATTTCCAAACCGAGACCCAGTGCTCTAAGCTGTGCGGCCCGCCGCGGCGACGAAGTGCCCACCACCGCACCCGCCGGCAACTCCCCGAGCACCAATCCGTCACGCGCCACCAGCGCGTCCCGTGGATCCTCACGAGGCGGATTCGCCGCGAGTCGGAACCGGGAGTCGGCAGCGGTCGGCAGATCCTTGTGAGAGTGCACGGCGGCATCGACTCGGCCGTCGAGAATGGCCTCGCGCAGCGCAGCGGTGAACACACCCACCCCAATGTCGGCGATAGGCCCGGATGTGACATCCCCGGCGGTGCTGATCACGACCAGTTCAGCGGGGTGTCCAGCAGCCACCAAGGCATCACGAATGGTCCCGGCCTGGGTGGTGGCCAACAAGCTACCCCGGGTACCGATGCGGATTACTTCACCCAATGCGTCTACCCGGCCGACCCGGTTTCGGCGCCGACATCAAGCCCTCCTGGCACTACTGGCAGTTCACCGGCGGTCGCGACCGCGTCCACGGCGGTCGGATCGAGTTCAAACAGTTCACGCAACGCCTCGGCGTAGCTGTCCCCGCCGGGCGAGCTGGCCAGCTGCTTGACCCGCACCGTAGGGGCGTGCAGCAGCTTGTCGACGACGCGGCGCACCGTGCGCGCCACCTCCTCGCGCTGGGCGGTCTCCAGGTCCGGCAGCCGGTGATCCAGCCGCAGCAATTCCGCGGTGACCACGTCGGCGGCGCGCTGACGCAGCGCGGTCACGGTCGGGGTCACCTCGGCCATCCGTTGGCCGGCCAGATAGGTGGCGACCTCGCGGGCCACGATGCTGCGCGCGGCCTCGGTGTCGGAGGTGGCGACCTGTGCCGAGGGCTCCCGCTGGATCCGGTCCATGTCGATGACCCGCACCCCGGGCAGCCCGCTGACCGCGCCGTCGACGTCGCGTGGCATGCCCAGGTCGCAGATCACCAGCGGTTGGGTCGCCTCGTCACGGTCGCCCCCGGCCAGCGCGTGGTGCACGTCGGCCAGCGACACGACTGGGCTCACCGCTCCGGTGGAGGACACCACGATGTCGGCACTGATCAGGGTTGCGGCCATCCGGTCCAGGGCGACGGCGTCAGCCGTGACACCGCTCTCGCGGATCTTGCGGGCCAGTCGTTGAGCGCGCGGCAGCGAGCGGTTCACCACGTGGATGTGTTCGACGCCGGCACGCACCAGGTGGGCCGCAGACAACGCGCCCATCGATCCCGCGCCGATCACCACCGCGGTCCGTCCCTGCAATGCGTCTTCGCCAAACTGACAGCCAAACTGCTTGGCCGCGATACCCAGGGCGACCGAGACCACCGACGCGCCGGCGGCGTCGATTCCGGTCTCAGAATGCACCCGCTTGCCGACCGACAGCGCGCGCTGGGCCAATTCGTGCAGCACCCGGCCGACACTGCTGTTGGCCTCGGCGGAGGCATACGCGCGACGCACCTGGCCCAGCACCTGCTGTTCGCCGACGACCGCGGAATCCAGGCCGCTGGCCACCGAGAACAGGTGCTCGACGGCCGCCTCGCTGTAGCGAACGTAGGCGTACTTGGTCAGGTCGGCCATCGACATGCCGGAGTGCTCGGAGAGCACCTGGCCGATCGCCGACAACCCGGCGTGGAAGGCGTCGACGACGGCGTAGACCTCAACCCGGTTGCAGGTCGACAGGATCATCGCCTCGGTGACGAGCGGCGACTCCAGCACCTGCTCGACGATCTTGACCTGATCGGATTCTGCGGTGCTGAGCTGCTCGAGTACTGAGACGGGGGCGCTGCGGTGCGAGACCCCGAAGAGCAGGACGCTCACGGCAATATCACCTGGTCCGCTCCTTGCTGTCACCCGTGAAGAAACTTCACTCCACGGTAGAGGCTAAAGCGCTGGCCTACCAAATTCGGCGGTTCAGCGAGGCTCGACGCAGGAGAGGCGAAGCTGGAACCGCCGTATGAGCGAGCGGTTCAGCGAGGCTCGACGCAGGAGAGGCGAAGCTGGAACCGCCTCAGGAACCCGCCAAATCAGCACGTAGGCGGGCCTCGTCGACCTCCCAGTAACTGTGCTCTCGTCCGTCGAGCAACACCACCGGCAACCGGTCGCCGAATTCCGCGCGCGGCGCGGTGTCACCGGCCGCCGCGGCGGCGTCGACGTCGACTGTGTGCAGGTCGAACGCGAGTTCGGCCGCCAGCCGGGCCAACTGCTCGTGTACCTGCACGCAGACCGGGCAGCCCTCCCGGGTGAGCAGCTGTACCTGGTGGCGGGTCATGGTTCCAGTGTTGCAGGGATATCGGCGGCCTGCCGAGGCCACCGAGGTTCTCTGGATTGTCGCGCCGGTCGGGCCTGAATTGACTTACGGTGTGACCGGCCACAGGCCGGCAGCACCCTCACCCGCGGCGGACAAGAGCAAGCCATGAATTCCAGCGCTGTGTCGATCACGAACCTGCTGTACCGCTACGCGGAGCTGATGGATGCCGGCGACCTGGACGGCGCCGCGGCGCTGTTCACCCACGCCCAGATCAAAGCCGACCCCGAGGGCACGGTCGTCCTCGACAGCGCCGGGATCCTGCAGTTGTGGCGCGGGCTGGTCACCATCCATGCCGACGGCACGCCGCGCACCAAGCATGTGATCACCAACCCGATCCTCGACATCGACGAGGACGCGGGGACCGCGACATGCCGCTCCTACTACACGGTGCTGCAGCAGACCGACGCCGTCGCGCTCCAGGTGATCGCCGCGGGCCGCTATCACGACAGATTCGAGCGGGTCGACGGCATCTGGCGGTTCAGTTTCCGGGACTACTCGATGTTCGACCTCAAGGGTGATCTACGCGATCACCTGGGGGTCATCGGGCCGGTAGCCGGATAGGGTTGTGGACGGCCGGAGCACCGGCCCCACAGCCCAGCCGCGGAAGGAGTCGGGTGATGGCATCACCGGGCCCGGCCGAACGGGTAACCGCAGCCGACGTGACATCGCCGGCCACCGATGCCAGCGCAGAGCGAGCGCTGGTCGATGTGGCCGACACCGACACGCCCGCGCCCGTCGACCTGACCGCCGCCGCGTTCTTCGACGTCGACAACACCCTGGTCCAGGGCTCCTCGATGGTGCACTTCGGCCGGGGGCTGGCCGCCCGCAATTACTTCACCTACCGCGACGTCATCGGGTTCGTCTACGCCCAGGCCAAATTTCAGCTCACCGGCAAGGAGAACAGCGACGACGTCGCGGCCGGCCGGCGCAAAGCCCTGGCCTTCATCGAAGGTCGGCCGGTCTCGGAGCTGGTCGATCTGGGCGAGGAGATCTACGACGAGATCATCGCCGACAAGATCTGGCCCGGCACCCGCGAATTGGCCCAGATGCACCTCGACGCCGGCCAGCAGGTGTGGCTGGTCACCGCCACCCCTTACGAGCTGGCCGAGACCATCGCCCGCCGGCTCGGGCTGACCGGTGCGCTGGGCACCGTCGCCGAGTCCGTAGACGGGGTGTTCACCGGCCGGCTGGTCGGCGAGATCCTGCACGGGCCGGGCAAGGCCCACGCGGTGCGGTCCCTGGCGATCCGGGAGGGGCTGAACCTGCGGCGTTGCACGGCCTACTCCGACAGCTTCAACGACGTGCCGATGCTCTCGCTGGTCGGCACCGCGGTGGCGATCAACCCCGACGCCGCGTTGCGGGAGATGGCGCGCAAGCGTGGCTGGGAGATCCGTGACTTCCGTACCGCACGGCGGGCGGCCCGGATCGGGGTGCCGTCGGCGCTGGCACTGGGGGCCGTCGGCGGGGCCCTGGCTGCGGCCGTGGCGCACCGGAACGAGCGCGGCTGAGCTTGCGAAGCGCGCGAGGACCGGTCGACCGCATCAAGCACCGTGGCGCACCGGAACGAGCGCGGCTGAGCTGCTCGCTGATAAACTTCCGCCGCCGAACACCACGGCGAGCGGAGGGGTAAACCGGCATGTCAGTACACACCGAGTCGCAGCGGATGGTCGGAGCGCACTACCGGTTCCCGGACTACTTCGAGGTCGGCCGGGAGAAGATCCGGGAGTTCGCCCGCTCCGTCAAAGATGACCATCCGGCCCACTTCGACGAGGCCGCGGCCACCGAAGCCGGGCATCCGGGACTGGTGGCTTCGCTGACGTTCCTGGCGGTCGCCGGCCGACAGGTGCAGCTGGAGATCTTCGACAAGTTCGACCTCCCGATCAACATCTCCAGGGTGTTGCACCGCGACCAGAAGTTCACCTTCCACCGGCCGATCGTGGCCGGTGACAAGCTGTTCTTCGACACCTACCTGGACTCGGTCATCGAATCGCACGGCACGGTTGTCAGTGAGGTCCGCAGCGAGGTCACCGACGAGAACGGCGAGCCGGTGGTGACCAGCGTGGTCACCATGCTCGGAGAGTCGGTCAACCAGGACGCCGACACCGAGGCCAAGACAATCGCCGCCCTCGAGGCCATGCGCGATCGGGCCCTGGGCAAGAAGTAGCCCGCTTTTTGCCCGCGAGGGTGCACAGTTGACCGCTCGGACGCGGTGTGTCGGGTACAGACACGCACGCTCGCAAAAGGGGGGACCCCAGCTCGCGCGAAAAGTCAGCCGAAGAACATGTTGCGACGACCGGCCAGCAGCCGGTACAGCGTCTGCTGAATGGTTTCGCGTACCTGGTCGGTCAGCTCGAAGGTGACCATCGGGTCGTCGGCGGCACCGGCCTCGTAGTCGGTGGTCGCAATCGGCTCTCCGAAGGCGATGTGCCACTTCGACGGCATCGGCACCAGACCCACCGGACCGGCCAACGGAAACAGCGGCGTGATCGGGAAATAGGGCACGCCGAGCAGCCGAGCCAACAGCTTGACGTCGGCGATCATCGGGTAGATCTCCTCGGAGCCGACGATCGAGCAGGGCACGATCGGCGCCTTGGTGCGCAGCGCCGCTGAGACGAAGCCCCCGCGGCCGAACCGCTGCAGCTTGTAGCGGTCCTTGAAGCGCTTGCCCAGGCCCTTGTAGCCCTCCGGGAACACCGCGGTCAGCTCGCCGGCCTCCAGCAGCCGGTTGGCGTCGGCGGTGCAAGCCATGGTGTGGCCCGCCTTGCGGGCGGTCGGACCGATCAGCGGCAGATCGAACACCAGGTCGGCGGCGAGCATCCGCAGGTTCCGATGGTCTGGGTGATGGTCGCGCACCGCCACCGAGAGCATCAGCGCATCCATCGGCAGCACTCCGGCGTGGTTGGCCACCACCAGCGCAGGCCCATCGACCGGCAGGTTCTCGATACCGCTGACCTCGACCCGGAACCAGTCGTTGAAGAACACCCGGAGCAACGGCAGCACGACGGCCTCGTTGAAGTGCGGGTCGAAGCCGAACTCGTCGACCTGGTAGTCGCCGGTGATCCGCTCCCGCAGGAACGCGGCGACCGCACCCACCCGGGTGGCGAATTCACTCGGCGTGGGGGCGGAGGCCCCGGTGGTCCCGCCGGTGCCGCGGCGCTCGCCGAGTTCGCGGACGACGGCGGCGACCTGCTTGGCCGAAGCCTGTTCGGCCGGGCCGGCCAGCGCCGACGGGTGTCGACGCAAGGAACTCGAATGCTTGTGCAGCGGAATTACTTTCGCTTTCGAATTCTCAGCCATGGCGTTACCCTCCCCGCACCCTGGTGAAGCTGATATCCCCCATGCGCTGCGCTGCGCTCACTGTTCGCCGCTCCACCGAACGGACCCACTTGGGATCGACGATCGGGTTCAGCCCCCGACCCCGCACGTAGTCGTCGAATGCCTCGGCGGTGGTCCACTTGGCGCTGTACCCGAGTTCGGTTCGCATTCTAGTCGTGTCCATCACCCGGCCAAAGCTCAGATAATCCAGCTGCTCCCGGTTGATCTCGGTGTAGTTGTTGGCCCGGCGCAACGAATCCATGACCCACAGCCCAAGACCCGGCAGCGGCATCGGAACACGGCCTGACCTGCGGATCGCCTGCGACATCATGATGATCCCGTCGGCGCCGATGTTGAAGGTGCCGGCCTTGCTGGCCATGGTGGCCCGCTCCAAGGCGCCCAGCGCGTCCTGCTCGTGCAGCAGCTGCAGGCGCGCGTCTCGGCCCAGCACCATCGGAACCAGCGGGCCGGCGAGGTAGCGCGACAGCGCGGTGTCCATGGCCGGGCCGATCATGTTGGCCATCCGCAGGATCGTGACCGCGATGTCGGGCCGTCGCCGGCCCAGCCCGCGGGCATAGCCCTCGATGTCGATGCTGTCGCGGGGGAACCCCTGAGTCGGCGGACGGCGACTGGTGCTGTCCTCGGAGAACAACACCGGGTCACGTGAGCACGACCCGTAGACCTCCGAGGTCGACTTGAGCACCACCCGCCGCACCGAAGGCGCCTTCTGGCAGGCGGCGAACAACTGCATCGCGCCCATCACGTTGAACTCTTTGAGCGCCGCCCCACCGCCGGACCGAGGGACGTACGACGCCGCCGCTGCGTGCACGACGGTGTCGACATCGCTGTTTCGAATCACCTTGGCGATAAAGGGATTACGGATGTCGGCGCGGACAAACTCAGCGCGCCCCATTCGGCGCAGCATGTCCTTGCTCGGCATGACCGCATCCACCGCGATCACCCGGTTGATCAACGGGTTCTGCGTGAGCCTTGCGGTGAGGAATCCACCCAGAAACCGGCACGCACCGGTGACCAACACAACCTTGGGGTAATGCCGGGCGTCACTTCGCGTGCCGTCGCTTGGGGGTCCGGCCTCGTCCACCCCGTCAGCCTAACGGCCAGGCCGGAAAAGCAATACCGGCGATCGGCTCGTTGTCGAGTGTGAAGCTAACGTCACACCCGGTGCGCGAGCGTGAAGCCAACTTCACGCTCGGCACGGCTCGGAGGGGCCTGGGCGGAGTTACTTACCGAGTTTTCTGCGCTGCACGCGGGTACGGCGAAGCAGCTTGCGGTGCTTCTTCTTCGACATGCGCTTGCGCCGCTTCTTGATGACTGAACCCATGAACTCCGCTATCTGCTTCTGCCCGCGCCGACGAATGGGCGCTGCTGAATTTGATCGACCCGGTTACTTTACCCGTAGGCAGGCACGGACCGGAAAACCGCACCTGGCCCGACCACCAAGGCCGCCAAGACAGCCGACCCCGGGCGTCGCCGTGCGGCGACGCCCGGGGGGCGCTTACCTGTCGACCGGCTCTTGTTAGCCCGCGTCGAAGAAGGAGGTCTCCAACAGGTCGTGCACCGCCTTGGCGTGCACCCGGAAAGACCGTCCCACCCGTACCGCGGGCAGCTCGCCGTTGTGCACCAGGCGGTACACCGTCATCTTGCTGACCCGCATCAACGCGGCCACCTCGGCCACGGTGAGAAATTGTGTCGTGTCACGCGCCGAAGGCCCGTTCGCAGACGTCATCGTTACCCATTTCAATCAGGCACGTGCAGTCTCAGCGGCTTCCCCTCCGCTGCGCCCACACGCACAGACATAGAGGAGAATAGCGGGACGGATGGGGTTCCTGCGACTACTGAGAGCCAATATGTGAAAAATAAGTGAATTACTCTGGTGTAATTCTTAGCTGCTCAGAGCGTGTTTTTGCGGCCTGGACCGCCCGATCGATCGAGGTCCGCAGGCCACCGGCCTCCAATTCCCGCAGTGCGGCCGCGGTGGTCCCCCCGGGCGAAGTCACCATCGCTCTCAGGTGGGTCGGGGCGGTGTCGATGCCCGCGTTCGCCGCCCCCTCGCCCTCGCCGCGCTCCTCCAGCAGC
Organism: Mycobacterium sp. SMC-19; assembly: GCF_045310815.1. Taxonomy (NCBI): domain Bacteria; kingdom Bacillati; phylum Actinomycetota; class Actinomycetes; order Mycobacteriales; family Mycobacteriaceae; genus Mycobacterium; species Mycobacterium sp. SMC-19. The sequence continues at coordinate 719,205 of NZ_JBJIAM010000001.1, forward strand.
ATCTGCGCCGAACCGGCCATCGTCTGCACCGCCAAGTCGGTGGCCGCCTGCCGGCTCAGTCCGGCCGCAACCCCGGCATCCACCAGCGCCTCGACCACCAAGAAGAAGTAGGCCGGCCCAGAGCCCGATACCGCGGTCACCGCGTCCATTTGCTCTTCGGGAACGATCGCCACCGTCCCGACGCACTCGAACAACGCGGCGACCTCGCTGACCTGTGCATTGCTGGGGAACCGGCCCTTCGCCAGCGCGCTGGCGCCGGCGCCGACCTTGACCGGGGTGTTGGGCATGACGCGCACCACGGCAGCGCCGGCCGGGAGCTTGGACTCCACGTACCCGGTGGTGAGACCGGCCACGATCGTGACCAGCACCTGCTCGGCACTGTCCCCGGAGGCAGCGGTAACGCTCCTGGCGAACTCCTCGACCACCGCGTCCACATCCTGTGGCTTCACCGCGACGATCACCACGGAGGCGTTTTCCATCGCGTCGGCGACCGAGGTCACCAGGACCGAGTACTTCTCCGACAGCTGCCGGGCCCGCTCGCCATACCGCTCGGCGACCACCAGGTCCTTGACCGGGCGACCGGCAGCCAGCAGCCCCGCAAGCAACGCTTCGCCCATGTTGCCGCCACCGATGATCGCGATTCTGGTCATGGCGACAGCATTTCAGACCCGGCGCACGACTGCGGTGAAGCCCAGTCCACAGGCGGGTCGCCCGCTAGCGCACCGGGCGATCGCAAGCGCGGCGGAGCCGGGCGCAGCGGGTCGCCCGCTAGCGCACCGGCACCATCGCCAGCTGGCGGGTCTGCACCACGATTCGGCCCTCGCAGTCGACGACGGTGTGGTCCTCGTCGAACCAGTCCTGACCGATCTGCACGCAGCTGCAGATCACCCGCAGCCAGCCGTCGGCCGGGACGGCCCGCAGGTAGGCGGTGAGCTGCACGGTGGGCGCCCAGCCGTTGCGATTGACGGCGAAGGTCACCGGCGCCGACACATCGCCGCACAGCAGCGCGAACAACACGTCGGGGGCGGCGTCTTTGGGCCGCACCCACATCTCGATCACCGGCGGGCCGCCATCCGAGCGCGGGCCGAGTGTGGTCAGCGCCGGCCGAATATCGCAGCCATGTGCCAGGTGCACGATGTGCTCCATCGGATGCCCCGGACCGATCGGTTCCAGGCCGGGCGGAGGCTCCGGCGTCATCAACGGCACCACCGGGTTGAACGACAGCAGTGGCGGTGCCTGGTGCTCCGGCTCACTGAGGGTGATGACCGCGCGCACCGCGGTGCGTTCGCCCTGGTTGAGTTCGACGTCGACGAGGCTGACCCGGCGGCCACGCTTGCGGATCGTGGTCACCAGCTGCATCGGGCCGGGGTCGGGTGCCCACAGGTAGCTGGCCGACACCGCGACCGGCTGGATCTCCGCCGCCGCGTCGCCGGCGACGGCGGTACGGGCGGCGTTGGCGCACAACGCCAGCATTGCGCCGCCGTGCACCTTCGGACCGATGGTCCAGTGCTCATTGAGCTCACCGGTGAACGACGCGACATCGTCACTGTCGTCGGGGCCGTCGATGCGCACCAGGGCCATGGCATCGGTGAACAACGTGGATGAGGTCACGCGAGGACTCCTTGTGTCTCAGCGATCGACATGGACGGGCGATCAGCGCAGCAGATGCGTCCGGGCGAACTGCAGCGACTCGGTCAGCAGCGCCTCACGCTCGTGCGGCGAACGCGCCTGCGAGGTGGTCACTTCCAGCACCACGTGACCGGTGAAGTCACTGGCGGCCAGCAGCTGACACACCTCAGCGGTGGGCTGGTCGCCGCGGCCGGGCACCAGATGCTCATCGGCCGGCAGCCCGGTTCCGTCACACAGGTGCAGGTGCGTCAGCCCCGAGCCCATCCGGCGGGCCATCTCCAAGCCGTCGGCGCCGGCGGTCGCGGTGTGCGACAGGTCCAGCGTGTAGTGCGCGTGGTTGCCGTCGAGGGGATCGTGGGACGGCGCGAACGCCGAAATCCCCGCTCCCGGACCGCCTCCGCGGCGACGCATCCGCTCGCGGGACTGATCGGCGCCGAAGAATCGGTCGGCACGGAAGGGGAACATGTTCTCCACCGCCACCGCCACATCGCTGGTGGCCTCCAAGTGGGCGACTTGATCGCTGAAGCCCTCGGCATAGCGCCGCTGCCAGCGAAACGGCGGATGCACGACAACGGTTTGGGCATCGAGCTGCTCCGCCGTTCGAACGCTGCGTTCCAGTTTGGATATCGGGTTGGAGCCCCACACTCTTTGTGAGATCAACAGACACGGAGCGTGCACCGAGAGCACCGGCACCCGGTATTTGCGCGACAGCCGCCGGACGGCCCCGACGTCCTGGCTGACCGACTCCCCCCACACCATCAGTTCGACGCCGTCGTAGCCGAGCCGGGCCGCGTATTCGAAGGCAGCCTCGGCCCGCAGTGGGTAGACCGAAGCCGTCGACAATCCGACCTTGATGGCAGGGCGCACGAAGTAATAGTGAACGGCTAATTAGCGTGCAGCGCCAGCGGCCCCAACGTAACCAGCAAACCGACCGCCACCGCGATCAATGTGCTGACGATGTCGACGGTCTTTCGGACCGCCTGCACCGCGGCCACCAGACCGAGTGTGACCAGGACCGTGAGCACCAGGGCCACGATGCTGTTCCACCGCCACAACTGGTCGAAGACGATGAACAGGCCGCCGCCGAACACCACCGCCAGGATCGACTGCAGCACCACCAGCAAGCCACCCACCACACCCGGGCGCCCGACGTACGGCTCACCCGTCTCCGCGTCGGCGGCCACCGCAGCGCCGTCGGTGGCGGCGGCCTCGGCGTCCGCGTCGGCAACCAGAGCTGACCCGCCCGCCCGTTCGGTGGAGCCGGACTTGGTCAGGAACGACCGCACGAATGCGGAGTCCCCGGTAGGCAGGGCGGCGTCACGAACTTCGGCGTCCATCACGTCGACGGCGATATCGGTGTAGGTGTCAACCGGATCCGGACGCATCCGTTCAGCACCGGATCCGGTCGGCCGGTTCTCGGCCGGCTGGCCGTTCTCGGCGACGGGCGGTTCGGAGCGGCGCATGGGCCGTGGGTAGGCGCTCTGCTCCGGGCCGATCCCACGCGGGGGCTGCGGCGGGGATTTGGGCCAGCGTGGCTCGGCTGCCGACCGCTCGGCGGGATCCACCCGCTGCGCCGGACGCGGCCCGGTCGCAGGCCGGTCCTCCTCCTCGACGAAGCCGGGTGCCGGACCGATGGGCAGAGCACCGCTGGGTTCGCCGTCGGTACTCGCCGACGGCGTGGCCGGGACGTCGGGCTCGGGCGGAGCTTCGTCGCGAATGATCGGGATCTCCCCGGTCAGTTCGGCGACCGTGACGGCGTCGGCATTGCCGCGCCTGCGCCGGCGGCGCCCGGTGACCGGAGGGGCACCGATGTTGCCGTTCTTGGCGAGCAGTTCGGCAACCGAGATGGGTCGCGTCTCGACATCGCGGGGGTCGGGCTTGGGTCCACTCATCGGTCCCCTCCTTTTGACCGCGCCGCGGCCAGGCCCATCGACGGGGATCCGAACAGGGTGACACCGTCGGCTTCACTGTCGAGTCTGCGCAGGATCAAGCCCTCCCGCAGCGCCCACGGGCAAATCTCCACCGTTTCGATCGACAGCGCTCGCATGCTCGCCTCCGCCACCAGAGCACCCGCCACGATCTGTGGCGCTCGCTCGGCGCTCACCCCTTCCAATTCGGCCCGATCAGCCGTGGTCATCCTAGAGATGAATGATATGAGCTGCCTAAGGCCAGTGGCGGTCAATGTGCGCCGTACGCGCGGCCCGGCGGCCGACGGAGCCGCCCCGGTGAGCCGCGCCAGCGAACGAAACGTCTTGGAGCTCGCGACTGCCAGATCGGGCGGGCCGACGTCCAGCACGGCCGCGGCGGCACCCGCCAGTTCGGTGTCCAACCAGTCCCGCAGCATCGCCACCCGGCGCCGGCCCGGCGGGTCTTCGGTCAGCCACTCCCGGGTGAGCCGTCCGGCACCCAACGGCAGCGACAGCGCGACGTCCGGCTCCTCGTCGACACCGCTGGACATCTCCAGCGAACCGCCACCGATGTCGAGGTTGTTGATCCGCCCGGCGCTCCAGCCGAACCAGCGCCGCACCGCCAGGAACGTCAGCCGGGATTCGTCCTCACCGGCGAGCACCTGCAATTCGACGCCGGCCTCCGAACGCACCCGGGCCAGCACCTCCTCGGAGTTGGACGCATCGCGCACCGCCGAAGTGGCGAAGGCCACCAGCTCCGCACAGCCCGAACTCGCTGCGATCGTGGCGAATTCACCGACCGTGGACACCAACTTGTCAGCTCCGCGCCGGGTGATCTTGCCGGAGCTGTCGGTCGCCTCGGCCAGCCGCAGCGTGGCCTTGGTCGAGCTCATGGGAGTCGGGTGACCGCCCCGGTGAGCATCGACCACCAACAGGTGAACGGTGTTGCTGCCGACGTCGAGCACCCCTAATCGCACGCACCCAACTTAGTGGGGCGAGGCCCGGACATGGTGAGGCAACGTGAATTTCTGGTCTAGCCTGGAGATTCGTGACCCCCGCGCAGCACCGCCCCCACCCCGGCGAGGTCGATTTGGACTTCCCTCGCGAATGGGTAGAGTTCTACGACCCCGACAATCCCGAGCACCTGATCGCCGCCGACCTGACGTGGCTGCTGTCCCGCTGGACCTGCGTTTTCGGCACCCCGGCCTGCCAAGGCATCATGGCCGGCCGCCCCGACGACGGGTGCTGTTCCCACGGCGCCTTTCTGTGTGACGACGACGATCGGGCCAACCTCGATGACGCCGTCGCCCAACTCACCGACGCCGACTGGCAACTGCGCGACAAAGGCCTGGGCCGCAAGGGTTACCTGGAATACGACGAGAACGACGGCGAGCAACAACTGCGCACCCGCACCGTCAAGGGCGCCTGCATCTTCCTGAACCGGCCGGGGTTCGCCGGCGGCGCGGGCTGCGCCCTGCACATCAAGGCCGTCCGGCTGGGCGTGGAACCCCTGACGATGAAGCCAGAGGTGTGCTGGCAGCTGCCGATCCGGCGCAGCCAGGACTGGGTCACCCGCCCCGACGACACCGAAATCCTCAAGACCACGATCACCGAATTCGACCGCCGCGGCTGGGGGCCGGGCGGTGAGGACCTGAACTGGTACTGCACCGGCGACCCGGCAGCCCACGTCGGCGCCCGGCAGGTCTGGCAGAGTCTGGCGCCCGAACTGACCGAGTTGCTGGGCGCCAAGGCCTATGCGGAATTGGCGGCAATCTGCGAGCGGCGCAACGAACTCGGCCTGGTGGCCATTCACCCCGCGACCCGGGCGGCCCAGAGCACCTGACCGGAGCATCGTGCACTTGGGTGGCCGCAAATTCATGACTCGGATAGCTGCAGGTCAACCGGCACTTTATCGCCAGCGCGGCGCTACGGCCACCGCCGGCTGACGGCGGGATCGTCCGGGTAACGCGACGGCTTCCGGTGGTCGGGGTCACGACCGAACGATTTTCGGCAGGCGACCGGCGCCGGTATGATCGGCCCATAGCGCCGCGTAGCGCACCAACTTCGCGGAGTGCGTACTGAATTGAGAAACGCGCCCAACGCGGGCATGATCGCCTATATTACGACGCCCGCCGGAGATTCATGATCAGGACCGAGATGCATACCGTGGATATGGAGCTCAACCGGAACGGACACACGCCGCCGGTCGTTCTGAGACCTCCTGTGGTCCTTGAAGCGCGCAAACTCAACAAACAGTTCGGTGAGGGCGATACTGCCACGCCGATTTTGCGCAACATCGATATCCAGATAACCCGCGGCGAATTCGTCGCGATGGTCGGCCCCTCCGGTTCGGGCAAGTCCACCCTGCTGAGCATTCTCGGCCTGTTGGACATGCCGACCAGTGGCGATGTCCTCATCAACGGCCAGAGCGTCTCGCAGCTCTCACGCAAGCAGTTGGCTACCGTGCGATGCCAGACGCTCGGTTACGTCTTCCAAGCCTTCAACCTTCTGGCGGGCCTCTCGGTGGTCGAGAATGTGATGCTCCCAGGCCTGCTGGCCGGCAGATCCGGCCGCGGCCAGCACGCCCACGCGATGAGCCTGCTCGACCAGGTCGGGCTGGCTGCCAAGTCCAAGCGTGTCCCCTCGGAATTGTCCGGCGGCGAACAGCAGCGCGTGGCCGTGGCCCGGGCGCTTTTCATGAAGCCCGACGTGATTCTCGCCGATGAGCCGACCGGAAACCTGGACACCGTTAATGGCCAGCGAGTTATCGATGCGCTGTATAACTTGAATGCCGCGGGCCAGACAATTGTTTTGGTGACCCACGACCGGAAAATAGCTGACGACGCTCCTCGTCTGATTTCATTGCTCGACGGTGAAGTTGAGACGGACAGCGGAATGGCTCACGCGGCAAATAATGTGACATGGCTCGCGGAACATTAGCCGCGACATTCGGCCTGCTACGGATAATCAACTTCCGAGCCGTCCGTAAACACGCATTCCGGGCCGCACTGGCAGCATTCTCGCTCGGCGGCGGTGTCGCAGTCGTCGTAGCCGTCATGATCGAGGTCACCAGCGTCTCCAAAGCCGTCGAAGACGTCGGCTACCAGATCGCCGGTCCCGCACCACTACGCGTGGTCGGGGCGGCCACTCGCGGCGGCATCAGTCCCGCCGTCGTCGACGACTCCCGGGCGGTGCCCGGGGTGGCAGCCGTGGTGCCGGTCATCCGCGGGGTGACCATGATCCACAACGACGGCAAGGAGAGCTTCGCGCTGGGTCTGGGCGTGGACTGTTCCGCACAGTGGATCGTCGACCCGAAGGTCTGCCAGGCCGGGCAGGCCGAACCCCCACCGGCGACCTCGAAGTCGCTGGGTGACTCCCTGGACTCCTCGGCGACCCTGGTCACCGATGTCGGGCAGCTGTCGGTGGAGAAGTTCCAGCGGGTGGCTGACCTCGACGACGTCAACAACGGCCTGGTCGCTGTGCTGCCGCTGAGCATGGCGAAAGTGCAGTTCGCCCGCGGCGACCGGGTGGACATGCTGTACGTGACGCTGGACCCGGGCGCCGACGCCAATGAGGTCCAGCAGCGGCTGAAGACCACGCTCGGTCCCACCTACAGCGTGCAGCCCCGCAGCGAGCCGGCGAAGGGCTACAACGTCAACGACGTGCTGCTGCCCCTGCTGGGCATCTTCGCCCTGATCTCGATCGGTGTCGGGGTCATCCTGATCACCCAGATCACCCGACTTTCGGTGGAGGAGCGTCGACGCGAGATCGCGATCGCCTCCGCATTGGGAGCCTCGCCCGCGTCGATCATGACCGGATTCCTCAGCGAGGCCGCGCTGTTGGGTGCGGTGGGCTCGGCGATGGGTGTGCTGACCGGCATCGTGATCTCCGAACCCATCGTGGCCAGCGCCAGCGAGCTGACCGAACGCTTCGTCGGTGTCACCGTCCCGGTGATCCTCAAGCCGGCGATCCTGGTGGTCGGCATCCTCGCCGGCATCGTGCTGGCGGTGGGGGCCGCGATCGGCCCCGCCCTCTCGGCATCCAACACGCCCATCGCGGCCGAGCTGTCGGGTCGAGCGGCGCAGGAACAGACCACCCAGCGCAAGATCTGGTTCAGGGCCCTGCTGCTGCTGGCGATCGGACTGACCGGGGTGGTCGCGGCACGGCTGGCCACGCTGTCCGGCGCGCTGGTCGCCTGGCAGGCCATCATCGCCGACGCCGGGGCGGTCGTCGCCCTCATCGGCCTCCTGCTGGCCACGGCATACCTCAGCGCGCAGGCGATCACCAGCCTGCGCCCGCGGCCGGACAAGTCGAGCGGGGCGACGCTGACCATCGCGCTCAACGCGCTGCGCTCGGACCGGTCACGCACCGCCGCCATCTCGGGCGCCATCGCGGTGCCCGTCGTGGTCGCCATCCTGCTGTCCGGATTCCTGGTGGCGATCCACATCGGCGCCACCAAGGTCGCCGAATCCCAGGCGGACGGCCGCATTGCCATCACCACGACGCAGTTCGCCGATTACGGACCCATTGATGCCCGATTCGCCCCGCAGACGGTCAACAAACTGAACTCGGTGGCCGGGGTGGAAAAGACCGAGCGGATGGCTGAAATCGAGATCAGCCTCAAAGACGGGTCGTTAGCGCATATTCAGGCGCAGGACCGGCCGACATTTCCGTTCGGATTACTCGCGGGGCAATCCCCGGAGGCAAGCCAGAAAGCCAATCAGGTCGTCATCGGCAGCGTCCTGGCGCGCGAGAAGAATCTCCACATCGGTGACACTCTTGTATTTGGAAGTGGACTCGACGCGCAGGCGATGAGCATCGGCACCATTGTCGCCACGCCCGAATACGGCGGCCGTCGGATCTACATGCCCTACGCGGTCGCCGAGCAGATCTACGGCCCCCAGCCCGCCGGCCTGATCTTCGCCACCCCCGAGTCCGGCTTCACCGCCGGTCAGGTCATCGAGAACATCAAGGCAGCGCAGTTCGACCAGCCGGTGACCGCGGTGGACACCGACGGTTATGCCGCTGACATCGCGACCTCCATCGGCCGTTATCTCACGCCGCTGAACACCCTGAAGTACGGCCTGCTCGCGATCGCCTTCATCTCGGTGCTGTCGACGCTGCTGCTGGTCGGTATCCGCCGCAGGCGCGAGGTGGCCCTGATCCAGGCGCTGGGGGCCACCCGGGTCCGGGTGTTCAGCATCACCACCATCGAGGCGGTCGTCGCCGGCGCCGCCGGCGGACTGTTCGGCGCGGTGCTCTCGATCGCCATCTCCGAGGCCGTGCGGCGGGCAGCCGTCGTCAACGTCGGCCTGATCACCCCGCTGGTGTTCCCCTGGACCGACGCGGTGGTCTACGCCGTACTGGCCACCGTCGCCGCGGTTTTCGCGGCCATCATTCCCGCCTGGAAGAGCACTCGGTCCACTCCGGCGACCGAACTGCGTGACGAGTGAGCTCGCCGCGCTGACCCGTTAAGGATGCGATGACAGCCACCACCCCCACCGTTCCGGGCTTTACCGGCGACGCCGTCTCCCCGGGCGATGCCCGCTACGACGAGGTGCGCCAGGTCTTCAACGGCCTGATCGACAAGCGGCCGCGGGTGGTCCTGCAGTGCCGCTCGCAGGACGACATCGTCGCCGCTGTGCGCTATGCCGTGGACTCCGGCGCCCAGATCGCGGTGCGCAGCGGCGGCCACAGCGTCGCCGGCCACTCGGCCACCGAGGGCGGCATCGTCATCGACCTGACGCAGATGCGCGGGGTGCGGGTCGACGCGCAGGCGCGGATCGCCTACGTCGACGCCGGCGCCACCTGGGGCGATGTTGACCCGGTCACCAGCAAGCACGGCCTGGCCTGCCCGGGCGGGGTGGTCTCAACGACCGGCGTCGGCGGGTTCTCGCTCGGCGGCGGCATCGGGTGGCTCTCCCGCGCCCACGGCATGACCTGCGACAACCTGATCGGCGCAACGCTGGTGACCGCGTCCGGTGAGGTGCTGACGGTCAGCGAGACCGAGAACGCCGACGTGCTGTGGGGCCTGCGCGGCGGGGGCGGCAACTTCGGCGTGGTGGCCCAGTTCGTGCTGCGCCTGCACCCGATCTCCGGGGTGGTGGCCGGCGTGCAGTCCTACCCCGACGTCGACGCCGAGGCAGCCCTGCGGCACTTCCGCGCCCAGATGGACAACGCACCGGATCACCTGGCGTCCATCCTGGACTTCTCTTCCGACTTCACCACGGGCCAGTCGCTGGTCAACGTGCTGGCCTGTTCGACGCGCACCGATGCGATCGGCAGCGACGACGTCAGCGCGCTGCTCAACGTTCGCGGCGTGGCGGCCAAGCCGGTGGTGGCGGTGCAGCACAACCTGGACTACTCGACCTGGCAGCAGGCCCTGGACTACACGGCGCCGTACGGCTGGCTGAACTACTGGAAATCGCTGTTCGTCACCGAACTCACCGACGAGGCGATCCGGCGCATCGCCCTGCTGGGGCGGTCACGGCCCTCGGCGCAGACCCGGCTGCACCTGATCCGGCTCGGCGGGTACGCCAGCCGGGTTCCCGCGGAGTCGACGGCCATCGTCGCCCGCGAACACCCGTACATCATCCATTTGATGGCGACGTGGACCGACCCCGCCGAGAGCGCACGCTGCACGGCGTGGGCCCGGCAGGCCTTCGAGATACTGCGGCCACTGGGCCCGGACAGCGCCTACCTGAACTTCGTCGGCGACGAAGGACAAGACCGCATCCGCGCGACATTCGGTGACGCCGGATACCAACGTCTCGCCGACCTCAAGGCACGCCTGGATCCGGGCAACCGATTCACCCTCAACCACAACATCGAGCCTGCGACGGGGAGCTAAGCGCTCTGCAGTTCTCAGTGTGTCGCCAACGCCGACACACTTTTACGCCAACGCACGGTGGGTATTGTTGTCCGCGGGGGAAAGGACGCAATGATGTCTGCCGCGCACGATGATGAGTTGGCCTTCGCCGGCGTCGCGCGTTTGGCGCAGTTGGTGCGCGCGCGTGAGGTGTCGCCGCGCGAACTGGTGACCCTGTATCTGGATCGGATCGCCCGCCTTGACCCGGTTTTGAACGTCTTTCGCACCGTGATGGGCGACCGGGCGATGGCCGAGGCGGCACATGTCGAACGGCGACTGGCCGCCGGAGAAGCACTGCCGTTGGCCGGTGTACCGATCGCGGTCAAGGACGACACCGACGTGGCCGGTGTTTCCTCGATGTGTGGCACCGGAATTGACGCCGGCCCCGCCAGCGCCGACAGCGCCGCCGTGCGGCGGCTACGGGCTGCCGGTGCGGTGATCATCGGCAAGACCCATCTCTCGGAGTTCGGCGCCTACCCGGTGAGCGAATCGGCGACCTGGGGCGTGACCCGCAACCCGTGGGATCTCTACCGAACCCCGGGCGGCTCCAGCGGCGGCTCGGCCGCTGCCGTCGCCGCCGCAATGGTGCCCGGTGCCACCGGCAGCGACAGCGGCGGCTCGGTCCGCATTCCGGCCGCCTGCTGCGGGCTGGTCGGGCTGAAGGGTCAGCGCGGGCGGATCAGCACCAAGGAGTCGCCGGAACGGGCCTATCGGTTCCACGGGCTCAACCACATCGGGCCGTTGGCTCGCAGCGTCATCGATGCGGCGCTTTTGCACGACGCGATGACCGGGCCCGAACCCGACGACGAGATTCCCTCGCCCCCGCCGGCACCTCCACTGATGGAGGCACTGCTGGCGCATCCGAGGCGGCTGCGGATCGCCATGTCGTTCAAGCCCGTTGTGCCGGTGCACGTCAGCGATGAGGTGCGCCGCCCGGTGCTGGAGACCGCCGAGTTGCTGCGCTCGATGGGTCACGAGGTGGTCGAGCGAAACCCGGTCTATCCGGTGATGGGCATCGCCGCGGTGCTCGCGCTGTTCATGAACGGATTCGCCCACGAGATTGAGCGGCTCCCGAAAACCGAACTGCTGGAACGGCGTATGCAGGCCGAGGCCCGAACCAGCCGGCTGGTCCCGGATTGGCTGGCGAGCCGGGCCGTCGCCGCCGAGCCGCGGATCACCGCACGTTCGCAGCGCAGGATCGCCGACTTCGACATCCTGATGACCCCGGTGCTGGCCATTCCGCCGGTACGGGTGGGCTACTTCGAGGGACTCGGGCCGACCCGGGCGATGCTGAAGATGCTCAAGTTCATCCCGTTCACCTTCCCCCAGTGCTACAGCGGTCAGCCGGCCATCTCAGTCCCGACCGGGATCGCCGCCGACGGCGTGCCCGAGGCGGTACACCTGGTGGCGCGGGCCAACGACGAAGCCACCCTGGTCTCGCTGGCGGCGCAGATCGAGTCGGTGCAGCCGTGGATTCAGCGCCGCCCGCCGACCGAAGCACTGCTATCACAGGTCGGCTAGCCGCCAGAGGTCCGGCGCCGCCTCGTTAGGCGGAAAGATGTGCGCTGCAACCTGTTCCGCAGCACGGCTAGTTGTAAGCCCGTTACCCGGGCTTGCCTGCCGTTCCGTGAGCGCCATCCGCACCGCCCGGACCGCCGTTGCCACCGCGCGTGCCATCGCTGCCGCCGGCGCCGCCGTTGCCGCCCTCGCCGTAACCATCCGGCCCTTGATTACCGCCGGTGCCACCGTCGCCGCCGCGGCCGTCACCGTTCGGTCCGACGGTGCCGCCGTTGCCGCCTCGACCACCGATGCCACCCGACTCGGTGGTGCCGGCACCGCCGTCTCCACCGTCACCCCCGGCACCGCCGGCACCATTGGACGAACCTGAGCCGCCGATGCCACCAATTCCGCCGGGAGCGCCTCCCGCCTCGTTGGAGAAGGCACCGCCGTTACCGCCGTTACCGCCCGCGCCGCCACCGTTGCCGCTGGAGCCGCTACCGCCGGACCCGCCGGTCCCTCCGGCGCCGCCATTGCCATTGGCACCGTTGCCGGGGCCGCCGCCGCCGCCGTACAAACCGTCGCCGCCGTTGCCACCGTTGCCGCCTGCGCCGCCAGGCACGCCCCAGGCCGACGGCCCGCCACCGCCACCGGATCCGCCGATGCCGCCGGTCCCATTCACGGCGTCGCCACCGTCCCCGGCATTTCCGCCGTCGCCGCCGATGCCCTTGTAGCCCGAGCCACCGCCGCCGCCGTGACCGCCGCCGCCGCCATACAACCCGGAACTTCCGGCGTCGCCGCCCCGACCACCGTTGCCGCCGGCATACCCGTCGGCAGGCCCGGCCGCGCCGTAACCGCCGGTACCGCCGTAGCCGCCGTTTCCGGCCGGGCCGGCGGACTGCCCGGCGTCGCCGCCGGCCGCATTCGTCCCGTCGCGGTTGCTGCCGCCAAGACCACCAGCGCCCGCCGTGCCGTTCTCGCCGCCGTTGCCCCCGTTGCCCCCGTCTCCGCCGACCCGCTCACCAAGGTCGGCGGGCCCAGTGCTGCCCCACGCGCCGTCGCCACCGCGGCCGCCGTCGGCGGCTGAACCCGCCGCGCCGCCGTTGCCGCCGACTCCACCGACTCCGTTGACACCGCTCCAGAAGTTCTGCGCCAGACCAGCGTCGCCGCCCCGTCCGCCGGCCCCGCCGTTCCCGCCGGAGCCGCCATGACCGCCGGCGCCGCCGGTGCCGTTGCCGTCATCGGCGTAGCTGCCTGCCGCACCCGCAGCGCCAGCCCCGCCCGACCCCCCGTCGCCGCCGACCCCACCGGCTCCACCGCTGCCGCCGTTGCCGATCAGGAATGCCCCACGGCCACCGGCACCGCCGTTGCCGCCGCCGGCACCGGCAGATCCGGTTTCACCGGTGCCCTCGGATCCAGTCAAGCCCACGCCACCGTTGCCACCGGCACCGCCGTTGCCACCGTTGCCGGTGTGAACGCCGGCATTGCCGCCGTTCCCGCCGTTGCCGCCGAGGGTGGCCAGCTGATCGCCGGTGGCATCAAGACCCTGACCACCGGCACCGCCGTTGCCACCGTTGCCGATCCCGAACCAGGTCCGTGCATCGCCGCCGTTGCCACCGGCACCCGCGGCGAACACGGTGCCTTCGGTATCGACCCGGGCGGCCGCACCGGCGCCGCCGGCACCGCCGTGGCCCATCAGCAATCCGCCGATGCCCCCATCACCACCGTTGCCGCTACCCGCCTCGCCGCCGATGATTGCGGTGCTGCCGGCCCCGCCGGCGCCGCCGTCGCCGAAGATCCCGGCCGCGCCACCGTCGGATCCGTCAATGCCGTTGCCGCCGTTGCCGAACAGCCAGCCGCCGTCCTGCGCCCCGACCAAATCGCCGCTGTCGGTGTCGATATAGGCGTCGGCACCATTGCACGCGATGCCGCACGAGTCACCAAGGGCGAACAGACCGTTCAACGGATCCAGCCACCAGGAGTTGGACTGGTTGTCGATGATTGCCTGGACCGGATCGTAGATGGCGCTGTAAAGCTGCTCATCGAACGTCGTCCAGGCCGACGTCAACCAGTTGCCCGCCTCGGCGCTGCCCACCGCCAGCAGCTCGGACATGCCGTCGGTTTCCTGGCCAAAAGAATATCCCGCGTCAGCGGTATCCACACCGAACCAGGACAACGGATCCCACAGATCGAAGTCCGCCTGCGCGGGAGTCACCACCACCGGCGTCATCCCGAACGCCAGAAACGCCCCCACCGACGCCGCGGCGCCCACCACCCGATGGCCACGACCTGGACGCACTCCCCCGTTGCGGTGACGCTCCGACACACGGCCTCCTTAGCTGAGATACGGCACACCGACCATCCAAACGCCCGTCTGAGCCACAACTTAGAATTGAGCAAGACGGAGGCTAGCACTGCGGTCATGCACCGATATCCGCATTCGGCGATTTTTCGCCCGATTTCTGACGAGGCCGAGTTGCCAACGCGCCCACCCGATTTGAGGAAATTAAGTGAACGCCGGTTCAGCAAACTTCGGCGAGGACAGTCGACTAATCCAGGTAGCCGTTGTCGCGATACCACTCGTAGCCGGCACGCAGCGCGGTACGGAACGGGGTGAACGGCACGCCCAGCTCCTCACGGGACTTGCTGGCATCGGCGAAGATCTCGGCGGTCGAGAGCCGCATCTGGCGGGCATCGATCGGCAGCCGCGGTCCCACCACGGCGCGTGCCACGCTCACCCCCGCTGCGGCCACCGGAATGAACCAGCGCGGCAACATGACAGAGGGGCCGGGACGCCCGAAGAGCGCACACGCAGCCGTGAACGCTTCACGGAACAGCAGGTTTTCACCACCGAGGATGTAGCGCTCCCCGATCCGGCCGCGTTCGGCGGCAGCAATATGTCCCGCCACCACGTCATCGACCGAGACGAAGTTGGTGCCGCCGGGGGCGGCGAACCACAGCCGGCCCTGCTTGGCTTCGACCAGCATCGCGCTGGCAATGCGGTTGACGTCGCGAGGCCCGATGACCGCCGACGGGTTGACGATCACAACCGGCAGACCGTCCGCGGCGGCCTTGCGCAGTTCAGCCTCGGCGAGGTGCTTGCTGTGTGCATAGGGGAACTGACGAGGCCGGATGTTGAACTCATCGGTCTCGACCAACTCATGTCCACGCTCTGGAACACCCAGGGCAGCAAGCGAGCTGGTGTAGACGAACCGCTTGACCCCAGCACGCGCAGCGGCGGCGGCCATATCACGGGTACCGTCGACGTTGGTGCGGTAGAGCCGGGTCTGAGTCCGGTAGCGCCAGTAGTCCGAGATCGCCGCGGTGTGAAACACCCAGTCGCAGTCGGCCATTGCTTCGGCCAGTGCGTCGACGCCGTCGTTGACATCGCCGATCCGGGTCTCGCAGTCCAAACCCTCCAGTGCGGCCATCGGCGAGGTCGAGCGGCGCAGGACCCGCACCTGCATTCCTCGCTCGAGCAGTGCGGCGACCAGATTCGAGCCGACGAATCCGGTTCCCCCGGTGACGAATGCGCGCATGCCGATCAGAACCGGTAGGTCGTGCAACCGACCTCGACACCCGAGCCGACCGCCATGATCAGCGCGACGTCGCCCGGTTTGACCAGGCCGCGCCGGCGGGCGTCGGCGATCTGGTAGGGCAGCGTCGAGGTGAACGGGTCACTGGTCTGGCCCTGTGCCTCGAGGTCGACGAACCGCGAGCGGTCCACACCGATGTGCGCGGCCAGCTCATCGAGGGCCGCACCGGGCAGGTACGGCGGGAACACCAGCGCGATGTCCTCGGGCGCCAGACCCTCCAGCGTCAGCAATTCCTTGACCGATGACGGCAAGCAGCTCACGTAGATCGCGGCCAGGTTCGGGTCGCGGTCGATCCGCAGCCACATCCGGCCGTCGCGCTCCTGGGTGTAGGTGGCCAGCGCGCCCCGGTACTCCGGGTGGTGACCGAAGACGAACCGGCCGAAGCCTTCTGGCCCATGGCTGGGGCTCAGCATGATCGCCGATCCGGTCTCGGAGATGCCGTTGCGCGGGTAGCCGCTCTCCGGGGTGTTGTTCTCCACTTCGGAGGCCAGCACCATGGCATGTCCGGTCCGTCCGGCACCGATCATGCCGGCCGCGACATGGCAGCCGTTGAGGAAACCGACCGCCCCGTTGAGAACGTCGAACGCGAAGGTCTTGGGGGCGTCCGCGGACTCCGGCTCGGCGTTGATCCCGACCTCGCCGGCCACCAGGGTGGCGACCGCCGGCTCGCTCAGGAAATCGTCGCGGTAGATGCCGGCGTGAATCACCAGCCCGACGTCGGTCCGCTCGACTCCACTGTCGGCCAGGCAGGCGGTGGCGGCGTCGACGGCGAACTGGATGGAGCTGGGCGGTGCCTGCCCCTCGGAGGCAATGCCGATGCCCTCGATGCGCACCCGCGGCGTCGCCGGCAGTTCCCGGCGGGCCCCGCCGGAGCGGCCGCCGCGCGTGCCGTGGCCGGCCTGGCCGCCCGCGGCCCGGCGCATCCGATCAGGCAGATCGTCGAACGTGTAGAGACCGGTCCCGATGGTCTGCCCGGAGCCGGTGATGGACAACACCACGTTGTCGCCGGAATTGATCCGGCCAGCGTTGATGTAGTCATACAGCGCGACGAAATGCGTTGTGGTGGCGGTGTTCCCGCGCTCGGCGAGGTTGCAGATGGTGTTGGCCCGGCTTGCGGCACCGGCACCGAAGACCCGGTTGATGGTCAAGATGGCGTCGTTGATCGACGCCTCGGAGGTCTGGTGCATCAGCAGCTGATCGGCCGTCTCGGGCCGCCATCCGTGCCGCTGCATGACCGCTGCCACATAGGGAACCGAGTGCTTCACCGCGATCGCGGTCTGGGTGACCGAGTCGGTGACCATGATGGCGCCGCCGTGCGGGCCTTCGGTGGCCTTGGCGATGCACAGCTTGGCGAATTCGCTGAACGTGGCCAGATCCAGGTCGTGGAAGCCGACCCGGTCGTTGGGTCCGAGCTCGAGCACTACCGCCGCGCCGGCGTCACCGACGGTCAGGCAGGCCAGCCGCGGGTCCATCGCACTTTCGATCTCCTGCTGCGCGGTTTCGGTGATGTGGCTGATGTATTCGCCACTGACCACCAGCGCGTTGCGCACCAGGCCGGTCTTGAGGAAGTCCTGGGCCACGCTGACGCCGGTGAACATGCCCGCGCAGGCGTTGTTGATGTCGAAGCAGACGGCGCCCGTCAGCCCCAGCTGATCACGGAACTGCGAGGCGGTGCTCGGCTCGAAGGTGAACATGTGTTCCGGGCCGTCGCAGCGCGAGATGTTGCACGCGATCACCAGGTCGATCTCTTCGGGGGCGTAGCTCGACCGCGACAGGCAGTCGGTGATCGCCTTGCGGCCCAAGTCGATCGAGAACTCGTCTTGGCCGGCCATCCGTCGGTTCTTGATGCCGGTGAGCCGCTCCAGCGGGATCTTCACCTCGTTGACGCAGTCGGCCAGCACCTGCTCGGTCGACACCGCCCGCGGCGGCAGGTACACGCCAAGGCTCTCGATCACGATGTTGCGCGCCGGACCGTTCTGCACGGGTTTGATCACCGGGGCCGGGGCAGCCTTGGGCACTGGAGCTGCTTGAGGCGCGACCACCGCCGGTTCGGGCTGCGCCGCAGCCTTGTCTGCTGCCGGCTCGGTCTTGGCCGCCCCGCCGATCGGGCCGAACTCGGCGGCCAATTCCGCGACGGTGCCGTAGACGAACAACGACTCCGGCCGCAGTTCCAGGCCGAGCTCCCCCACGCGCACCGCTACTTCCAGCGCCTGGGTGGAGGCACCACCGAGGGCGAAGAAGTCGTCAGTGACGCCGACCCGGTCCACGTCGAGCACCTCACGCCAGATCTCGGCGAGCGCCCGTTCGGTCTCGTCGCGGGGCGCGACGAACTCCACCGGCGCGGCGTCCAGATCTTTGTCCAGGGCGAGCAGCGCCCGCCGATCCACCTTGCCGCTGGCCGACAACGGCAGCAGGTCGCCTGCGTGGAACACCGCGGGAATCATCGCCGCCGGCACCAGGTCCAGCAGGAAGCGACGCAGCTCGGCCGTGCCGGGCATTGCCGCAACTGGCACTACATGTGCGATCAACTGGGTGTTGCCGGACGCGTCTTTGCGTGCCACGACGGCGTTCTCGGCGATACCGGGGTGCTGGGCCAGCGCGGCCTCCACCTCACCGAGCTCAATGCGGAAGCCGTTGATCTTCACCTGGTCGTCGCGGCGGCCCAGGTATTCGATGTTGCCGTCGGGTCGGTAACGGGCCAGGTCGCCGGTGCGGTACAGCAGGGCACCTGGAACGGAACTGAACGGGTCGTCGAGGAACGCCGCCGCGGTGGCCTCGGGCCGGTTCAGGTAGCCGCGGCCCACACCCACGCCGCCGATGTGCAGCTCCCCGGGCACCCCGACCGGAACCGGGTTGCCCGCCGCGTCCAGCAAGTGGATCGCGATGTTGGCGATCGGCCGTCCGATCGGGATGATCGGATCGGTTGTCCCACGCTCACAATGGAAATGGGTGACGTCGATGGCGGCTTCGGTCGGGCCGTACAGGTTGTACAGCTCGGCAGGCAGCGCGGCGAAGAAGCTGTCGCGCAGGTCTGCGGTGAGCGCTTCGCCACTGCAGAACACCTTGCGCAGGCCGGTACAGGAGCCCGACTGAGGTTCTGCCAGGAAGCGGCGCAGCATCGAAGGAACGAAATGCATTGTGGTGACGCGCTGTTCGACAATGGTGCGCGCCAGGTACGCGGCGTCTTTGTGCCCCTCGGGCTTGGCGATCACCACCCGGGCACCGACCGTCAACGGCCAGAAGATCTCCCAGACGAACGGGTCGAAGTTGATCGGGGTCTTATGCAGCACCCGGTCTTCGGCGGTCAGCTGGTAGGCGTCCTGCATCCACAACAGCCGGTTGCGAATGCCGGCGTGACTGTTCAGCGCGCCCTTCGGCGCCCCGGTGGAACCCGAGGTGTACATCAGGTAGGCCAGGTCCGCTGACGTAGCGCCCGCCTCGGGGGCTGTGGCTTCCT
Organism: Mycobacterium sp. SMC-19; assembly: GCF_045310815.1. Classification (NCBI taxonomy): domain Bacteria; kingdom Bacillati; phylum Actinomycetota; class Actinomycetes; order Mycobacteriales; family Mycobacteriaceae; genus Mycobacterium; species Mycobacterium sp. SMC-19. The sequence goes on from NZ_JBJIAM010000001.1 coordinate 738,159, forward strand.
CGGCGGGAGCCGTGGAGGGCTGGTCCAGGCACAGTCGGGCACCGGTGAAACCTGTTGGAACGCAGCTTAAATGCGCACGATGGGTGACACAGACCGGGGCCTCGGGGACGTCGGCGAGCATCGCCTCCATCCGGCCGGTGGGCTGCGCGGGATCCAGCGGCAGGAACACGCCGCCGGCCTTGAGGACGCCGAGCAGCGCGATCACCAGATCCTCGGAGCGCTCGAGCAGCACCGGAACCACGGCGGGTCCCGGGCCGGCACCGACACCGAACTGGCGCAACCGGTGTGCCAGGCCGTTGGCCCGCCGGTCCAGTTCGCCGTAGCTGATGTCGCGACCGTCGTAGCTGACCGCGACGGCGTCGGGTGTGCGCGCGGCGCTGGCGGCGACCATCTCGTGCAAGGTCCCAGGGGCCGCCGAAGAAACCGCGTAGTCGACCGCGGTGTCGTTCCAGGCCGCCAGCGTGGCGCGCTCGGCGTCGGTGAGCAGGGTCAGTTGCGAGACCGGAACCTCGGCCGCCCCGGGCTGGGCCAGCCCGGTCAGCAACAACGTGAAGTGCTGCGCAAGAGCCTCGATGGTCGTGGCATCGAACAGGTCGGTGTTGTACTGCAGGGCGAGCTGAAGCTCGTCATCCTGCTCGCCGACCTGCATGGTGATGTCGAACGGTGAGCCGCCCTGGCCGATGTAGAGGGTTTCCAGGTGCAGGATGCCGTCGGATTCGGCCGCATTGACTGTGTTTTCGTCGAACAAACGAACCTGCTGCCAGGCGAACGACACCTGGAACAGCGGGGTGCGCCCGGCGTCACGCACCGGCCGCAGCCGCTCGACGAGCAGGGGCAGCGGGTATTCCTGGTGGCCGATCGCGCCCAGCACGGTGTCTTTGACCTGACCGAGCAGCGCGGCAAAGCTCGGATCGTCACCCACATCGACGCGCAGCGGCAGCGGGTTGGTGACGTAGCCGACCATGCCCATCAGCCCGGCCCGATCGCGGCAGGCGAACGGCGAACCGATGACCAGATCGTCCTGCCCGCTGTAGCGCTGCAGCAGCACCGCATAGGCCGCCAGCAGGGTCATGTAGGGCGTCGCCCCGACGGTCCGCGCCACCTGCTTGATCCCGGCCGTGACCTGGGCGTCGACGCTGAACCGGTGCAGCGCACCGTCGTAGGTCTGGATCGCCGGCCGCGGCCGATCGGTGGGCAGGGCCAGGGTCGGCAGTTCGCCGCCCAGCGTCTGCTGCCAATACTCCCAAAGCCGCTCACCCTCGGGCCCGGCCAGCATCCGGGACTGCTGCGCGGCGTAGTCGACGTAGCGGTCGGCGGTCTCTTCTGGTGGGGTAACGCCGTGTTCGGCGGCGTAGAGCGCACGCAGCTCGTCGAGGATGATGTCGATGGACCAGAAGTCGACGGCGATGTGGTGCACCGTCAGCAGCAGCACGTGGTCGTCGGGCCGCGCCAGCAGGGTCAGCCGCAGCACCGGGCCGGTGCGCAGGTCGAAGGGCCGGTCGATCTCGGCCTGGACCCACTGATCGAGCTCCGCTGCGTCCGCACTGATGCGCTGCGTGGCGATACGCAGCGGCCAGTGCGCGTGGACCAGCGCGACGGGCTGGCCGTCCCGTTCGGTGTAGGTGGTTCGCAGCATCGGGTGCCGGTTCACCAACGCCTGCGCGGCCCGCTCCAGGGCCGGCACATCCAGGCCCCCGTCGATGCGTCCGGCGTAGGCGACGGTGTAGGCCGCACTGTCGGGCGCGAGCCGGTGCATGAACCACATCGAGCGCTGCCCGTAGGACAGCTCGTGTTCGGATGCCGCGTCCTGCGCCTTGGCCCTCAGTAGCTGGGCAAGAAGCTCACGCTTTTTCTCCGGCGACAGGCTGGAGATGTCAGTGGGCACGTCCGGACGATCCGTCACGCGCTGCCCCCATCTTCGGCCATCATCTTCGCCAGCAGCGCATCCACCGCTTCGTCGGACAGCTCGGTGACCTGTGCCAACAGCTCCATCTCCTGCGAGGGGGCCGCGTTGGCGACATCCGGCACCGCCGCCCCGTCGTCAGCCACAACCCGGTCCGTCCCGGCGGCCAGCTGCTCACCAAGCCAGCTGCAAAGACTGACCACGCTCGGCCCGTCCAGCAGCCGGGCAACGGGAACCACGATACCGAGTTCGCGCTCGACCTGGATGCGAAGTTCCAGGGTGATCAGCGAATCCACACCGAGGCTGCTCAGCGGTGCGTGCACGTCCAGGCTGGCCGGAGCCAGGCCCAGCTTGCCGGCAACCAAGTCACGCAGATAGGTCTCCAGCAGCCGCTGGCGCTCCTGGGCGTCGGCAGCCTGCACCGCCTCGAACAGCCCGCTGCCCGACGCCCCGCCGCCCTGGCCGTCAGTGGCCGTGACCTGCAGGTCGCGCAACAGCGGGGACTGTGCGCTCGGGCGCCAGCGCGCCCAGTCGATGTCGAGCACCATCGCTTCGGTCGCGCCATCGGCCATCAGCACCGCCAGCGCCGCGAAGTAGTCCTCGGCCGGCAGCCCTTCAACGCCGTAGTGCGAGAAGTGCCGGTGCAGCTCGGAGTTGGTGAACATACCCAACCCGGCCCAGGGCCCGAAGTTGACGCTCAACGCCGGCCGGCCCGCCGCCCGGCGATGCCAGGCCAGCGCGTCCAGGAAAGCGTTCGCGGCGCCGTAGTTGGCCGCGCCGGGCGAACCCAGCACCGACGCCGCCGAGGAGAACAGCACGAAGAAGTCCAGCTCCGCGTCGGCGGTCAGGGTGTGCAGGTTCCAGGCACCTTGCACCTTGGGCGCCATCACCGCACGCAGCTTCGCCGCGTCCAGGCGCGCCAGAATCGCGTCGTCAACGGTGCCGGCCGCGTGCACCACGCCGCGCAGCGGCGGCATGGACGCAGCGATGGTGGCCAGTGCCGCGGCAACGTCGGCGGACTTGGTGACATCGCCTTGTGCGACGGTCACCTGCGCGCCGGCGGCTCGCAGCTGATCCAGCGTCGCCTGCGCCGCGGCCGAGGGCGCGCTGCGACCCATCAGGACCAGGTGGCGGGCACCGCGCTCGACCAGCCAGCCGGCCACCTTGCCGCCGACCGCCCCGAGGCCGCCGGTGACCAGGTAAGTGGCTTGGTCGTGGATGTCACTGCCGCGCAGCTCACCCGCCGCCTCCGACGGAGCCGTGTAGGGCTCCAGCCGGGCGACATAGCGGCGATGGCCGCGCAGGGCCACGTCCGTCTCGGGGTTGTCCGACCAGATCTCGCTGAACAGGCCGCGCAGTTCTTCGGGTCCGCCGTCGGCCGCCAGGTCGACGCCGGTGGCGTGCAGCTCGGGGTATTCGTGATCGAGGGAACGGCCGAGCCCCCAGACCGGAGCCTGGCCGACCGACAGGGCCCCAAGGCCGGCTTCGTCCCCGGCCGGCTGCGCCCCGCGCGTCACCAGCCACAGCCTCGGCGATTCCGGCCAACCGGCCAGGGTCAGCGCCTGGATCAGGTGGACCACGCTCAGCGATCCGACGTCGGTGGCCGTCGCCAGCGACTCTTCGGTGGTGTCAGCCGGCGCGGCGGCCAGCAGGTTCCACAGGTGCACCACTCCGCGGCAGTGCGGCCGGTCGCCGCCGAACGCTGCGCGCAGCAGCTCGGCGAAGTGTTCCGGACGGGCTGGATCGACCCGGTAGCTGTCGGCGCTCACCCGCTCGATCTCGGCAAGCCCGACGACCGGTTCCACCAACACGCAGGACTGCGACTGCGCCTCGAGGTGGTCCCGCAAGGTGTCGGCGACCGCGCCATCGGACAGGATCAGCCAGCTGCCGGGCTCGGCGGGCCGGCCCTCGCTGTCGGTCGCCAAAGAGGCCGGCTGCCAGCGCATCCGGTAGCTCCGGTCCCGGGGGTCCACGGCCGCGGTGATGACGGTCGGCGCGTGCGACTGCTCGGCAGACAGGGTTCCGGTGGCCAGCAGCGACCAGTCGGCACCGGCGCTGCCATAGCAGTCGAAAGCGTCGCCGGTCAGGGCGAACTGCACGGTGCGTGCCTGGTCCAGACCGTCACGCAGGCTCAGCTCGGCGACCGACCGCGTGCCGGGGCCGAACGCGACCTCGGCCGCGGCCAGAGCCAGCTCGGCCAACTGCTCGGCCGACAGCGCCGCAGTGGTCACGTCGATCTCGGCCAGCACCGTTGCAGGCTGCGCGGCCGACCGGATCGGTCCGCGCCAGCCACCGCCGTGGCCGCCGGCGCCGCCTCGCCGCGGCGCCGCGATCGATCCGGCGTTGAGCCAGGAGTGCACCCGCTGCCAGGGATAGGTCGGAGCCGGAACGCAGCGGCTGCCTTGGGGGTAGATCTGCTCCCAGGCCACCCGGTGCCCCAGGGTGTAGAGGGTGCCCAGCGAGCCCAGCATGGTGGAGCGGCCGCCGTCATCGCGGCGCATCGAGGGCAGCAGGGTGGCGCTGCGGTGCACATGCTCGGCGTCCTCGCGGGCTCCGGTCAGCAAGATGGGATGCGGGCTGAGTTCGACGAAGGTGTTGTGTCCGGTCTCGAGCAGCCGCCGCAGCGCCGGCGAGAACCGCACCGGCGAGCACAGGTTCGCCACCCAATAGTCGGCGTCCAGCAGCTTGGAGCCCACCAGTTCCCCGGTGACCGTCGAATACATCGGCACCGTCGGCACGGTCGGCTTCAGCTTCACCAGGCTGCCGCGCAGGCCGGCGCCGAGGGCCTCCATCTGCGGGCTGTGCGAGGCGACGTCGACGTCGATCCAGCGGCAGAACCGGTCCCGCTGCTGCAGTTTGGTCATCAGCGCTTCGAGCACCTTGCGCTCGCCGGCGAGCACCGTCGAGCGGTAGCTGTTGCTCGCGGCGACGGCCACCTGCTGCTCGTGGCCGGCGATGAGCTCCTGCGCTTCGGCCATCGTGGTCTCGGTGACCATCATCGCCCCGCGGCCACGTACGCCACGCAGCATCCGGGCGCGGGCGCAGATCACCCGGGCGGCGTCATCGAGACTCAGCGCGCCCGCGACGTGGGCGGCCGCGGCCTCGCCGAGGCTGTGCCCGACGACAGCGGCGGGCTCGACACCCCAAGACCGCCACAGCGCCGCCAGCGCCACCTGAATGGCGAAGATCGTCGGCTGCAGGATGCCGATGTCTTTGAGCTTGGAACGCTCCTCAGGACCGTCCTGCGCGGCCAGTTCCTTGAGGATCGAGTGCCCCAAATGCGGGAACAGCGCGTTGTCGCAGGCGGCCAGGGCGTCGGCGAACACCGGCTCGTCGGCCTGCAGTTGTCGCGCCATTCCGTGCCACTGCGAGCCCTGGCCGGAGAACACGAACGTGACACCCGGGCCGGGCCGGCTCGGCACACAGTGGCCCACCGACAATCCGGGCCGTGACTCGCCCTGCCGGTACGCCGAGAGCGACTCGAACATCGCCGCCGGGGTGTCACCGACCACCGAGAGCCGGTAGTCGTGGTGGCCGCGGCGGGCACCGGCGGTGTAGCACAAGTCGGTCAGCGCGGCGCCGCCCATCAAACCGCCCGAGAACAAAGCCATCTCGTACTCGCCGACCAACGCGGTCAGCGCCTCCGGCGATCGTGCGGACAGCGCCAGCAGTTCGGCGCGCGGTGCCGCGGTGTCGTCGTAGTAGCTGCTGCGGGCCTGCGGGGCCTCGGTGAGCACGACGTGGGCGTTGGTGCCGCCGAAGCCGAACGAGCTGACCCCGGCGATCGCCCGGCTGCCTGACGGCCACGGGGTCAGCTTCTGGACCACCTCCAGCGGCAGGCGGTCGAATCCGATGTGCGGGTTGGGCTCGGTGTAGTTCAGGCTGGCCGGGATCTCCCGGTGCTGCAACGACAGCGCCACCTTGATCAGGCCGGCGATACCGGCCGCCGCCTCCAGGTGGCCGATGTTGGTCTTGACCGAGCCGACCAGGCAGCGACTGCCCTCCGGTCGGCCTTCGGCCAGTGCGGCGCCCAAGGCGTTGGCCTCGATGGCATCGCCGATCGATGTCCCGGTGCCGTGCGCCTCGACGTACTGGACCGCGCCAACCGGCAGGCCCGCCCGGCGGAACGACTCGGCGACCACGCCCTCCTGCGCCCGCCCGCTGGGAGCGATCAGGCCGTTGGTCCGGCCGTCGGAGTTGGTGGCACTGCCGCGGATCACCGCGTAGACCGGGTCGTTGTCCTCCAGCGCCTTGCTGAGCGGCTTGAGCACGACCACGCCGGCGCCCTCGCCGCGGACATAGCCGTCGGCGTCGGCGTCGAACGTCTTGCAACGGCCGTCGGGCGCCATCACCCGAGCCTTGGAAAAGTTGATCGCCAGTGCCGGCGACAGGATCACGTTCACCCCGGCCGCCAGCGCCATGTTGCATTCGCCGTCACGCAGGCTGCGGCACGCCAAGTCGACGGCGACCAGCGACGACGAGCAGGCGGTGTCGATCGACATGCTCGGCCCGTGAAAGTCGAACGTGTACGACAGCCGGTTGGCGGCGATGCTCAGCGCGTTGCCGGTGCCCGTGTAGGCGTCGACGAGCTGCGGCTGGCCCAGCCGCAGGAAGCCGTAGTCATTGGTGGAGATGCCGACGAAGACGCCGGTGCGACTGCCGGCCAGCTCGTCTGGCACCTGGCCGGCGTCTTCCAGTGCCTCCCACGCCACCTCGAGCAGCAATCGCTGCTGCGGGTCCATCTGCGCCGACTCCCGCGGCGAGATCCCGAAGAACTGGAAATCGAACTGGTCGACCTGGCCCAGGAAGCCGCCGCGGCGGGTGACCGCGGTACCCGGAACCGACGGGTCGGGGTTGTAGAAGGCGTCGACGTCCCACCGGTCGGCCGGGACGTCACTGGTGGCGTCCGCACCGCCCGAGAGCAGCCGCCAGAAACCCTCGGGCCCATCAGCGCCCGGGAAGCGGCAGCCGATACCGACGATCGCGATCGGCTCGTCGGCGGCGGGCCGCTCGGTGCGCTCGGCAGCAGCCCCGGCGCTCGGAGCCGCTGGCGTCTTTGCAGCGACCCGGGCCAGATGCGCCGACAGGATGTCGATCGAGGGGTATTCGTAGGCGATCGTGGGGGCCAGCTCGAAGCCCAGCCACGTCTCGAGGGCGCTGGAGAGCCGGACCGCGTGGATGGAGTCCAGTCCGTAGAACGCAAACGGCTTGGCCGGATCGATCTCGGCCAGCGGCAGCTCAAGGTCTTGCGACAGTCGCTCGATGAGCCAGGCGCTGATCTCGGACGCGCTGTGGGCGCCCGACTCGGTCCGCTCCGCCACCGGGGCCGGCGCGGCCTGGGCTTGCGGCTGCGCAGTGGCGGCCGCTGACGGCCACTGCGCCACCACCGGCAACTCGCCGTCGAGGTATTGCTGCTTGCACGCACTGCGCTGGATCTTGCCGCTGGAGGTGGTGGGCAGCTGCAACGGCTGGACCAGCACGACGGCGTGCGTGCGAACCGAATGGTTCTCGGTGACCGCGGTGCGGATCACCTGCATGGCCTCGTCGGCCTGTTCGGCACCCAGCCGGCTCGGGTCGACTTCCTGAACCACGACCAGTTGCTCGGCCGCACCCGGTTCCGGGGCGATCGAGAACACCGCACCGCGGCCGCGCAGCAGCGCCGGATCGGTGTTCTGAACGGTCAGCTCGATGTCGTTGGGGTAGTGGTTGGTGCCCCGGATGATGATCAGGTCTTTGCGACGACCGGTGACGAACAATTCCCCGGAATGCAGGAATCCCAGGTCGCCGGTGCGCAGGAACGGGCCCTCACCGGTGTCGGCCAACGTCGCGGCGAACGTCTCCGCGGACAGTTCCGGGGCGCCCCAGTAGCCGTGCGCGACGCTGCCGCCGGACACCCAGATCTCGCCGACCTGGTCGCCGGCGCACTCCAACCGGGTCTCGGGGTCGACGATGATCACCCGCTGGCCACCGCGTGGCTTGCCGCAGCCGACCATGGTCGCCACGTTGGGATCGTCGGCAGCAACGTCGATCACCCGGTTGTCGCCCAGTGCGACCCGGTCTACGTGCTGCACCATCGGCACTGGCAGGTCGGACCCGCCGGATACCAGCAGGGTGCCCTCGGCCAGTCCGTAGACCGGGTAGAACGACTGGGGCCGGAAGCCGGCCGGTGCGAACAACTCGACGAACCCGTCCAGGGTGGCCGTGCGCACCGGTTCGGCGCCACACAGCGCCACCGACCAGTTGGACAGGTCCAGCGCAGCGCGCTCCTGCGGAGTGCTCAGCTCGACGCACAGGTCGAAGGCGAAGTTCGGTGCGGCGGTGATCATCGCGCGGTGCCGCGAGATGGCCTCCAGCCACCGCATCGGGCGCTTGATGAACGCCGTCGGCGGCATCAGGATCGAATGCCCTCCGACGTACATCGTGCCCAACAACCCGCCGATCAGACCCATGTCGTGGTACGGCGGCAGCCAGAACACGCCGGTCACGTACGGCATGTTGGGATTCGCGCCCCAGGCCTCGGCGATGGTCGCCATGTTGTGCACCAGGTTGCCGTGGGTTAGCACGACTCCCTTGGGTGCGCTGGTCGACCCGGAGGTGTACTGCAGCATTGCGATGCTGTCGCCGTCGATCTGCGGCGCCACCCAGGCCGCCTCGCTGCTCGTGGCGTCGATGTCGGTGATGGTCCAGCGCAGTGCCTGCCCGCCGGGTAGGCCGTCGATCGCGGGCTTGATCTTGGGTTCGATCTCGCTGGTGGTCAGCGCGTAGCCGGGCTGGACATCAGCGATGATCGACTCGACACGCGGCAGCAGGTGTTCGCGCATCGGCGGATGCACCGGGATCGCGATGGCTCCGGCGTACAGACAGCCGAAGAAGCTGGCGATGAAGTCCAGCCCCGGGGGACACAACACCAGCACGCGTTGCCCGGACGCGCCCTGCCCCTGCAGGTCAGCGGCGATCTGGCGGGCGCGCCGGTCCAACTCGCCGTAGGTCGCCTGGCTGATTTCGTGCTCATCGCCGTCACGCGAGAAGGTGAAAGCCAAGTTCTCGCCGTACTGCGCCGCACGCTGCGTCAGCAGATCAACCAGCGTGCGCAAGGTGTGCGCCGTGTCGTCCGGCCCGCTCATCGATCGCGTCTCCCGTGTAACTGACGAAGTGTGGATTGGGCCCAAGGATTCCCACAGGCAACCTTGATTAAGGTTACCTTAAGAAGTCGGACGTCCAATTCGCGTAATTTTCGGCGACGACGACCCCGCCGAGCAAGTTAGGAGACCCCACCAAGGGGCTACCGGGGAGTGCCGCGGATTCAGCCCTCCAGCTTGTACCCGAGTCCGCGCACGGTAACCAGGTGCACCGGATTGGCAGGATCGGACTCGATCTTGGACCGAAGTCGTTTGACGTGGACATCCAATGTCTTGGTGTCGCCGACGTAATCCGCACCCCAGACCCGGTCGATCAACTGGCCGCGGGTCAGCACGCGGCCGGTGTTGCGCATCAGGTATTCGAGCAGGTCGAACTCCTTGAGCGGCAAGGTAATCTGCTCGCCGTTCACCATGACGACGTGCCGTTCGACGTCCATGCGCACCGGGCCGGACTCCAGCACACCCTCGCCCACGCCGCCCTCGTCGTCACCGCCGCGGCGCAGCACCGCCCGGATCCGGGCGATCAGCTCGCGGGCCGAATACGGCTTCGTCACGTAGTCGTCGGCGCCCAATTCCAGGCCGACGACCTTGTCGATCTCGCTGTCGCGGGCAGTGACCATAATCACCGGCACACTCGAACGCGCGCGCAGCTGCTTGCAGACGTCGGTGCCCGACATCCCCGGCAACATCAGATCCAGCAGCACGATGTCGGCGCCGGCCCGGTCGAATTCAGCCAGGGCGGCGGTTCCGTCGCCCACCACGGTGGCCTCGAAACCCTCTTTACGCAGCAAAAATGCCAACGGGTCGGCCAGTGATTCCTCGTCCTCAACGATCAAGACATGTGTCATCGACGCCGTCCCTCCCCGTAGCTACCCTCTGCGTCATCGACAGTGGGTCTCATCACTGCTCCTCCTTCTCTGGGTCCACACTGCCTTGGTATGCGGGAATCGCCAAGGTAAACGTCGAACCGGTGCCCGGCTGGCTCCACAACGTGATGGTGCCGTTGTGGTTGGCCGCCACGTGCTTGACGATCGCCAACCCCAGCCCGGTGCCCCCGGTGGCCCGCGAGCGGGCCTTGTCGCTGCGGAAGAACCGTTCGAACACGCGCTGCTGATCCTTGGGCGCAATGCCGATGCCACGGTCGGTCACGGCGATCTCGATGACCCCTTCCCGGCGACGCCGGCTGATCGAAACCGGTGAACCGTGCGGTGAGTAGGCGATCGCATTGGACACCAGGTTGGCCAGCGCGGTGACCAGCAGTGGTTCGTCGCCGAGCACACGCAGCCCGCTAGGGGCATCGGTGGTGATGGTGATCTCGGCGTTGTCGGCGGCCACCTTGTGCCGGGAGATCGCCTCGTTGACCACCGCGTCGACGTCGACGACGCCCAGGTCCGGCAGTGGGTCGGCGCCCTGCAACCGGGACAGTTCGATCAACTCACCGATCATGCTGGCGAGCCGGTTGGCCTCCACCAGCACTCGCTCGGCGAACGGCCGCACCGCTTCGGGGTCGTCGGCCGACGCCAGCAGTGCTTCGGCGAGCAGCCCCATCGCCCCCACCGGGGTCTTGAGTTCATGGCTGACGTTGGCCACGAAGTCGCGCCGGCTGGCCTCCATGCGGGCCTGCTCGGACTGATCGTCGACGATCACCACCGCGAACCGGCGGTCCTCCTCCGACAGCATGCGGGCATAGCCGCGCACCGCGGACAGATCCGACCGGGTGGCCCCGGGCGCCCGCTTGGCCACCGTCAGGTCGAAGACGACTTCCTCGTCGCCGGCCAGCGCGCGTTGTGCGGCCACCCAGGCCTCGTCGTCGAGCAACCGGCCGTGCACCAGTCCCAGCTCGGTGGCGCGCTCGTTGAGGTAGACGACGTCGCGGTGGGAGTCGACGACCGCGATCCCCAGCGAGGCGTGCGAAACGATCTGCTGCAGCATCTCCGCGACGGTGATCCCGGACCGTTCGGTCGCCGCCTTGCGGCGCCGCTCAGCCAGCCGCGGCGACAGCCAAACGCCGGCCGCCACGCCCGCCGCCAGGGCAGGAATCGCCGACGCTGCAGCAAGCGTCAGCGCCGAGGTCGCAGCCACGGCAAAATCGTACGCAGTCCGGCACCGTGAGCTGACCAGCGTTCGACCGTGACGTGCGCCGAATGTGAATTCAACGCGAAGATTTCACCCGGGCTCCACCCTGTATTCACACTGGGCGAGCCTAAAACCGCTACTTGGCGCCCTGGCTGGCCACCGCTGCCGCCCCGGCGGCGGCCGCCTCCGGGTCCAGATAGACGCCGCCGGCAACCTTCGGGCGCAGGTCGGCATCCAAGTCGTAGCGCAACGGGATGCCGGTCGGGATGTTCAGCCCGACCACGTCCTCGTCGGACATTCCGTCGAGGTATTTCACCAGCGCCCGCAACGAGTTGCCGTGCGCCGCGATCATCACCGTCTTGCCGCACCGCAGGTCCGGGATGACGACATCGGTGAAGTACGGCAGGAAGCGCGCCACCACGTCGGCCAGGCATTCGGTCAGCGGGCCGCCGCCGATGTCGGCGTAACGGGCATCGGTGTCCTGGCTGTAGCGGCTGCCGGCCTCGATCGGCGGCGGCGGAGTGTCGTAGCTGCGCCGCCACGTCATGAACTGGTCGTCGCCGTAGCGCGCTTTGGTGGCGGCCTTGTCCAGGCCCTGCAACGCGCCGTAGTGGCGCTCGTTGAGCCGCCAGGTGCGGTGCACCGGGATCCAGTGCCGGTCAGCGGCGTCCAGCGCCAGGTTCGCGGTGGTGATCGCCCGGCGCAGTAGCGAGGTGTAGAGCACGTCCGGCAGCAGGTTGTGCTCAACCAGCAACTCACCGGCACGGACTGCCTCGGTACGGCCCTTGTCGGTCAGGTTGACGTCCATCCAACCGGTGAACTGGTTGCTGGCGTTCCATTCGCTTTCGCCGTGGCGCAGCAGCACCAGGGTGGCAGTGTCAGACATGGGCGTCAGTGTCTCACGGGCACCAATGCGGGTTACCTTCGAAGGAAGGTCCGGTGACCGGGATCGGGGGTGTGCTGGTGCAGCTTCCTTGCTTGCGGCCGGTCCGCCACCTCCTCGCCGCCGCACTGCTGACGATCGCGGCGGTGGGGCTGACCGTGGCATCTCCGGAAGCGGCCGCCAAGCCGTGCGCCGACGTCGAGGTGATCTTCGCCCGCGGTAGCGACGAGCCGCCCGGTGTCGGCAAGGTCGGGCAGGCATTCGTCGACGCCCTGCGCTCCGCGCTCACCGATCGGTCGATGGTGGTGTATCCGGTCAACTACGCCGCCGCCAGCGGTTTTTCCAGCGGTCTCGATTTCGACCGAAGCGTGATCGCCGGGATCCGCGACGAGGTCAGCCACATCGAGTGGACGGCGCTGGACTGTCCGGATACCCAGATCGTGCTGGGCGGCTACTCCCAGGGCGCGGCCGTCACCGGCTATGCGACAGCGCAGTCGGTGCCGGCCGGGTTGCCGGACGAGCTGGTGCCGGATCTACCGCGACCGATGCCTGAGGTGGTGGCCGACCACGTCGCGGCGGTGATCCTGTTCGGGAAGCCGTCGGCCACGTTCATCCGGCGCTACGACGCGCCGCAGGTCAGGGTCGGCCCGCTCTACGCGGCCAATACCCGCGAGTATTGCGCTCACAATGACGCCGTCTGCGACGGCACCGACGGCCTCCCGCTCGGGCATATGGATTACCCGACGAACGGCATGCCGGCCGATGCCGCGGCGTTCGCCGCCCGCCGCATCGAAACCAACTCAGATCGAGGCGTCACCCTGCACTGATCGGTCGCTGACGAGACCAGAACCCGTCGCAATACCCGCAGTGCTTCAACCTGCGTTGTCGGCGTCACCGTCGCTGTCGATCAAATGCTCGAACGCCCGCAGGTTCTTCAGCGACTGCCCGGTGGACACCCGCCACTCCCATTCCTTCTGGATCGAGGTGGCAAATCCCAACTCCAGCAACGTATTGAAGTCGAAGTCGACGGCTTCGAGCACCTGCCCGAGCACCCGGTCGATCTCCTCGGCGGTCACCGACGTCAGCGCCATCCGGCCGACCAGGTAGATGTCGCCGACGTTGTCCAAGGTGTAGGCCACCCCGTACAGCCGGCGGTTGCGCTTGAGCAGGTAGCGGTAGACCCCGGCGTGGTTCTCGTCGGGCTGACGACAGACGAACGCCTCCACGCGCACCGAGTGCTCGCCGATGCTGAGGATGGTGTTGGTCTTGAGTTTGCGCTCGCCGGGCAATTCCACGATCAGCCCCGGCAGCCCGCCGTGGGAGCCCGGCGTCGGCGAGTAGGTCAGCTCGGCCGCCTGCAGCGTGCTCTCGATGAGCTCCTGGACGTCGCCGCGGTTCACGCGCGTGCCCCGCGCCGAGTCGGCCAGCGGCGGGGCCGGCGCGTCGCTCCGAGCACCCGCATCCGCCCACCCCGGGCCGAGCCGAAGTCTTCGATCGCATGGGTGTAGCTGGCCAACTGGGCGTCCACGGTGCGCTCCCAGGAGAACTGCGTCGCGTGGCTGACCGCGGCCCGGCGCATCGCCCAACCGCGGGGCCCGGAACTCAGCCGCAGCAGCTCGTCGAGGGCGCTCGCCCACGCCTCGATCCCGTGCCCGTCGACCAGTCGCCCGGTGACCCCGTCGCGCACCGCCACCGGCAATCCACCGACGGCCGCGGCGACCACCGGCGTCCCGCACGCCTGTGCCTCCAACGCGACCAGACCGAACGATTCGGAGTAACTGGGCACCGCCACCAGGTCGGCGGCCTGGAACAGCGTCGCCAGATCCTCGCGGGACTGCGGCGGCAGGAACGTCACCCGGTCACTGATACCCAGTTCGGCCGCCAGCCGAACCAGACCGCCCGGCGCCGCCAATCCGCTGCTGCCCGATGGTCCGCCGGCCACCACCACACGAACCCCGGGCAGTTTCGCGGCCGCCCGCAGCAGGACGTCGGGCGCCTTGAGCGGCTGGATCCGGCCGACGAACGCCACGATCGGTTCGGTCGGCGACAACCCCAACGCCTCCCGGGCCACCAGCTTGTCGCCGGGCCGGAACACCTGCAGGTCGACGCCCGGGTGCGCCACGTCGATCCGGCGCGGGTCCGCCTCGTGCAGTGCGATGAGTTGCTGCGCTTCGTCGTCGGTGTTGACGATCAACCGGTCCGCGGCATCGACGACCTGCTGCTCACCGACCGTGCGCAGCGGCGGCTCCGGGGTGTCCCCGGCGGCCAGGGCGGCGTTCTTCACCCCGGCCAGGGTGTGTGCGGTGTGCACCAGCGGCACCGCCCACCGATCCGCAGCCAACCAGCCGACCTGACCCGACAGCCAGTAGTGCGAATGCACGACGTCGTAGTAACCGGGCTCGTGGGCTGCCTCGGCGCGCAGCACCCCGGCGGCGAACGCGCACAGCTGAGTGGGCAGGTCGTTCTTGTCCAGACCCTCGAACGGCCCGGCCACCACGTTGCGCACCAGGACGCCGGGCGCGACGTGGGCCACCGGCGGATCGGCCGACGACGTGGCGCGGGTGAACACTTCCACGGCCACCCCGCGGCGCGCCAGATGCAGCGCGCTCTGCAGGACGTAGACGTTCATTCCGCCGGCATCGCCGGTGCCGGGTTGAGCCAGCGGCGAGGTGTGTACCGACAGCAGCGCTACCCGGTGCACGTCGGATCGGATGCCTCCGCCCCCTCCGATGCCATAGCCCACCCCGCCATCTTTACAGGTCCGATCAGGCGGACACGTCCGGGACCACGCGGGCGACCGGACCGCGGGAGCGGCGCATCGCGCCGACCGGATCGGCGTAGAGCCCGCCCAGTGACACCGTGCCGGCACCGGCTTCCTGGACCCGGTTGCCGAACGCGGTCACCCGCAGGCTCCGTCCCGACAGCACCGAACGCTGCGTGAACGCCCGCTCCACCTCGGCCATGCCCTCCGGGTATTCGGTGAACCCCTGGCCGCCGACCACCAGGTCATCGGGGTTGAGTACGTCACGCAACAGCGCCACCGCTTCGCCCAGCGCACGGGCCCGCTCGGTCAGCAGTGCCACCGCCCGCTGGTCGCCGCCGCGCGCCTCGCGCACCAGAGTGGTCACCGCCGCCGACACCGCCCCGCTGCCCTCCGGAAGGAGCCGTAGCCGGCGAGCCGCGGCCAGCACCGCCTCATCGCTGACGGTTGATTCCAGATGCCCGGAGCCCCCGAGCAGCTCCGAATACACCGGCAGGCCGGCGATCGTGCCGGGACCGCTGGCCGGGCTGTGCACCCGCCCGCCGATCACCAGGGCGTAGCCGACCGTTTCCCGGGCATAGACGTAAAGGCTGGTGGTGCTGTTCGCCGTCGGCCGCCGCACCCCGAACAGCAGTTCCGCCCCGGCCATCGCGTCCACGTGGGAGGCCACCGACACCGGCAGGCCCAGCTCCTCGGCCAGCACCGGCCCGACCGGCGCCGCGGTCCAGCCCAGCCGCGGGTGATCGACATGGCCTGTGGCCCCGTCCACCGCGCCACCGGTCGCCACCCCGACCCACAGCGGCCGGCGCTTCTGCCAGCGGGTCAGATACCGGCTGGCGCTGGCCGCCAGCGACGCCAGCGCCGCCGTCGCACCATTGTTCGGGGTCGGGGTCTCGACGACGTCCAGGGTGCGGCCGAGCAGGTCGGTGGCCACGATGCTGGTGGTCTTGGCCCCGATGTGCAGGCCCAGGGTGAGGAACGGTTCGTGGTTGACCACCACCGGCCGACGCGGCCGCCCGATCGCCCCGGACGTGGCCAAGTCGGCACGCTCCAGCAGCAATCCGGCTTCCAGCAGGGCACTGACCTGGCGGTTGACGGTGGCGACGCTCAGCGAGGTGGCGCCGGCGATGGCCTCACGGGCGACCGGGCCGTGCTGGCGTACCGCGGCGAAGACTTCGGCACCGGCACTGTCGGCCAGTTGCAGGGCCGGGGCTACCACGCGCGGGTGGGAGCGGAGCCGGCCGTTCCGGTGGCTGGCCAGGTGAGCGGTGAGAGAGGTAGTACGCACGCGATGTCCTTGTCTGGAGAAAAATCCCAATACGGGCCGTTTACGCCTACGACCCGGCGGATTCTCCTAAGGAGCGCTACTCGCAGCAGGTCAGGCGCAGCAACATGCGCGACAACACGCGCCGTGGGCGACCAGACAGACCGCTGTCAGAAAGCGGGCACTGCGAGACATAGCTGAGAATCTATCACGATCACTAAGGTTGTGGCGATGACGACATCTGCGCGCGATCAGCGCATTGCCGTGGTCACCGGAGCCAGCTCGGGCATCGGCGAGGCGACCGCGAGAACTCTTGCCGGACAAGGTTTTCACGTCATCGTCGTGGCTCGTCGCGCCGATCGGCTCGCCGCGCTGGCCGAGGAGATCGGCGGTACCGCGGTAGTGACGGATGTCACTGACCCGGTCGCCGTCGACGCACTGGCCGAGGCGTGCGACCAGGTCGCCGGTTCGATCAATGTGCTGGTCAACAATGCCGGCGGAGCCAAAGGCCTGGCATCGGTGGAGGCGGCCGACCTCGATCACTGGCGCTGGATGTGGGAGACCAACGTGCTGGGCACCCTGCATGTGACACGCGCGTTGCTGCCGAAACTGGTCGCCTCCGGTGACGGCCTGGTGATCACGGTGACCTCGATCGCGGCGTTCGAGATCTATGACGGTGGCGCCGGCTACACCTCAGCTAAACACGCCCAGAGCGCACTGCACCGCACGCTGCGGGGCGAACTGCTGGGAAAGCCGGTGCGGCTCACCGAGATCGCCCCCGGGATGGTGGACACCGAGTTCTCCCTGGTGCGTTTCGGCGGGGACCGGGAGCGGGCCGACGCCGTCTATTCCGGTCTGACCCCGCTGACGGCGGCCGACATCGCCGAGGTGATCGGGTTCGTGGCCTCCCGGCCGCCACACGTCGACCTCGACCAGATCGTCATCCGTCCCCGCGACCAGGCATCGGCGACCCGGGCTAACCGCCGGGCTGACTAGGCGGACTCGGGCTCGTCGTAGTCGTGGGCGTGCCCGACAGTGTCGGCGCGTCGGTCGGGGTGGCCGGCGCGGTGCTGGGCAGCGAGGTTCGGGGTGGTTCGGAATTCGACAACGCCGACATCGAGACCCAGGTGTCCCAGTCCACCGCCCAGTCCCAGATATCCCCGTCGGCGTATGACAGCTCGATCGAGCTGCCGGTCACTTCGACGGGGTCGCCGTAGATCGCGCTGTGGAAGTACTGCTCGGCGTCGTCTGTGGACAAGTTGATGCAGCCGTTGGTGACATTGGTGTTGCCCTGAGCGCCCGCACTGGCCGGGTTGGCGTGGATGAACTCGCCGTTGTTGGAGATGCGGACCGCCCAGCGCTCATGGATGTTGCTGTAGCCGGCGGCCGGGTTGGACATGTAGAAGTCCGCGTACTTCTCGCTCACCACGTGGATGCCGTTGCGGGTGACGTTGCGCGGCTTGTCGGCTTCCCCGTAGCTGCAGGGGAAGTCCATGATCACGCCCTCGTCGCGGATCACCTGTATGCGGTGCGAGGAGACTTCGGCGCGCACCAGCTGACGCCGTCCGATAGAGAAGTCCAGCGACATGTCCTGTGCCCCGTAGGCGCCGTCGCCGAACGCCAGGCCGTACAGCTTGGCGCTCACTCGGACGGTGGTTCCAGCCGGGAAATAGTCGCGGCTGCGCCAGTGCACCCGGGCGCCCTGCACCTCGTCGGGCAACCAGGCCCAGCCGCCTTGCACCGACGGCTCGGTGACGACGGTCAGGGCCCGCTCGACAGCAGCCTTGTCGGCGACCGGTCCGTCGAATTGCAGGATCACCGGCGCGGCGACCCCCACCGTCTGGCCATCGGCCAGCTGAAAGCCGCCATCGATGACGGCGGTGGGCGCGACCGTGGTGATGCTGCCGGTGACCGGCACGGCGTTGCCGTCGTGGCCCACCACCGACCCGCTCCAGGTGTAGACCGAGTCATAGCCCAGCGGTTCGGTGACGGTGTAGCGCGTGCGCTCCCGATTGAAGGTCCCGGCGAGCACCTTGCCGGACGGGCTGGTCAGCGCAACCCGTTGAAACCAGCCGTCGCGGATCGTGACGGCGACGGCAGCGGTGGGCAGCACGTCGGCCACCGTTCCGTGTTCCAGGGCGGGCTCGAACGTGAGGGCGGGCGCAGACTGCGGCGCCTTCTCGGCGCTCGTCCCGGGCCGGCCGAAACATCCCGCCAGAGTGGTCGGCGCCACAACCCCGGCAGCCAGCGCAGCCAATGCACGTCGCCGGTTCAGGGTCACGGCATTCCAAGATACCGGCCCAGCCGCCTGACCACCTGCGATGCTGCTTACACCTGGTTTACAGCGCGCACCCGACGAGCACCGGCTCGGGATGCAAGGTGATGCCGAACGCCTCGTGCACCCCGTCCCGCACGACGCGAGCCAGGCCCACAATGTCGGCGGAGGTGGCGCCGCCCCGATTGGTCAACGCCAACGCATGTTTCGTGGACAGTCGGGCAGTCGCCCCCACACCCGGATAGCCCTTGCCGAAACCGGCCCGCTCCACCAGCCAACCGGCCGCCAACTTCACGCCGCCGGGGGCGTCCCAGTGCGGCACCGAGCCGCTCTCCCGATCCGCCAGGGTGCGGTAGACGTCTTGGGGCACTACCGGATTGGTAAAGAACGAGCCAACACTCCAGGTGTCGTGATCGCTCGCGTCGAGCACCATGCCCTTTGCCGCCCGTAGCGCGAGCACCGCAGCGCGGACCGCAGCCGGGTCGGCCCGCTCGCCGTCGGCGGCCTGCAGCGCGGCGGTCAACTCGCCGTACCGCAACGGCGCGCTGCGCCCGCCCGCGTCCAGTTCGAATTCCACCTCCAGCACCACCGCCGCATCCGAGTGCTTGAGCACACTGGTGCGGTAGCCCAGCCCCAACTCGGCCGCCGGTGTCCAGCGCACCTCGCCGGTGCGTCGATCCAGCAGCAGAACCCGGGTCAGGCGGTCGGCAACCTCCACACCGTAGGCCCCGACGTTCTGTACCGGGGTGGCGCCGGCCGAGCCGGGAATGCCCGACAAACACTCCAGCCCGCCCAGGTTCGCAGCGACCGCGTACGCGACGACGTCGTCCCAGACCGCGCCCGCTTCGGCCCGCAGCAGATTGCCGTCGATGGTGATGCCGGCATTGGCCAGCACCACCACGGTCAGGTCCTCGAGGTCGTCGGCGATCAGCACGTTCGAGCCCCCCGCCAGCAGCAGCGGGCGGTCACCGGCCGTGTCGAGTTCGCCCAGCGTTGCCACGATCTGCTCGGTGTCGGTGCAGGTGATGACGCGTCGGGCGACCGGTCCCACCCGCAGGGTGGTCAACGGCGCCAGCGGTACCGCCTCAGCGACACGCGCGCCCGCGAACTCGGAACCCGCCACGGCCGGTAACGGTAGCGTGACCAGCTATGCCGCGTACATTCACGCTCTCCGAGCACTACCCGGCAACCGTCGAGCAGGTGTACGCAGTCTTCGCCGACGAGCACTACTGGCGGGCCCGGCTGGCCGACTCCGGAGCCGATGTCGTGGCGTTGGACTCGATGACCGTCGGCCCCGATGGCGGCGTCGACGTCGCCACCACCCAGGGCATTCACCGGGAGAAGTTGCCCGCGCTGGCGGCCCAGTTCCATCCCGGCAACCTGGACGTGGCACGGCATGAGACATGGCGTCCGGTGCACGACGGGAAGGCCCACGCCCAGGTGACCGGCAAGGTCGTCGGTGCACCGGCCAAGCTGTCCGGCGACGCGGTGCTGGCGCCGGCGGCCGGCGGTTGTGAGTTGCGACTGACCGCGACGGTGCAGGTCGATATCCCGCTGGTGGGCGGCAAGATCGAAAGCTTCATCGGCGGGCAGTTGGCCGAGCTGATGACCACCGAGCAACGGTTCACCGCGACGTGGTTGAGGCGCGGCGGCGCAACACCGACGGAATAGGCTGGATCCATGCGGATTGCGTGTGCGCAGATACTCAGCGGCACCGACCCGGCCGCGAATCTGCAACTGGTGACCGATTACACCGAGCGGGCCGCCGAGCAGGGGGCGTCGCTGGTGGTGTTCCCGGAGGCGGCGATGTGCCGGTTCGGGGTACCGCTGGGCCCGGTTGCCGAGCCGCTCGACGGGCCGTGGGCCACGCAGGTTCGCGCAGTCGCCGCGCGAGCTCAGATCACCGTTGTCGCGGGGATGTTCACCCCGGCCGTTGATGGACGCGTCGCCAACACACTGCTGGCCGTCGGCCCGGGAACCGACACGCACTATCACAAGATCCACCTGTACGACGCCTTCGGTTTCACCGAATCACGCACGGTGGCACCGGGATTCGAGCCGGTGGTGATCGACGTCGACGGCGTCGGTGTCGGACTGTCGACCTGCTACGACATCCGATTCCCGGCGCTGTACACCGAGCTGGCCGACCGCGGCGCGCAGCTGATCGCGGTCGGCGCCTCGTGGGGCGCCGGCCCGGGGAAACGGTCCCAGTGGGAGCTGTTGGCCCGGGCTCGGGCGCTGGATTCGACCAGCTACGTCGTCGCGGTCGGGCAGGCCGACCCGGGCGGTCCGGCGGATTCCTCCGGCGCGCCGACCGGAGTGGGCCACAGCATGATCACCTCACCGTGGGGTGAGGTGATCGCCGAAGCCGGTGCCGCGCCGCAGCTATTGGTCAGCGATGTCGACCTCGACGCGGTCTCCGCCGCCCGCCGGACGCTGGCCGTGTTGGGCAATCGTGCGGCCTTCCTTCAGGTCGGTAAGGCAGAATCGCGCGGGTGAGCAATCCGCCCGGACCTCCCCAAGACGAGTCACCCTGGGCTCGCCCCACCGGCCAGCCCGAGCCCCAAGGCGGCGCTACGCCGCCCCGTCCGCCGGAACCGTCCGCCTCGCCCACCCAGCAGATGCCGGCGGGTCGGCGTGAAGAGGCCACCACCCGGATTCCCGCGGCACCTGCACAACCTCCGGTGCCGCCGCAGGCCCCGGCGCCCGCGCAAGGCGCCGTGCCGCCGCCCACCGACCCGGTGCCGCAGCCGCCTCCGGCACCTGCCGGCGAGGCGCCCACCACCGTGATCGAAGCCCCGGCTGCCCCGTCGCGGTCGGCTTCGGTACTGCGTGACCCGCTGGCTCTGGTGCTGATCTTGGTGACAGTGATCGCGCTGGCGCTGGCCGGGTTGATCGGCGCCGAGCTGATCGCTCGCCGTATCGGCGACAGCAAGGTGGCCAAGGCAACCGAGTGCGTGGTGAACGACAAGGCGAGTGCCTCGTTCGGGGTGACGCCGCCGTTCCTGTGGCAGCACATCACCGGCAACTACACCAATATCTCCATCCACACCGCGGGAAATCAGGTCAAAGACGCCAAGCAGATGACGGCCGACTTGAGCATCTCCGATGTCGATCTGCACGGCAGCGGCGACTCGCGGGGCACCATCGGTTCCCTGCAAGCGACGTTGACCTGGCCGTCGGCCGGCATCAAAGAGACCGTCCAGAACATGGTGCCGATCCTGGGCAACCTGGTCTCCGACCTCAAGACCAACGCGGCCGACGGCACCGTGGAGCTGCGGGGTGCATTCGGTCTGGCCACCGTTGTGGTCAAACCCGAAGTCGTCAACGGAGGCCTGTCCCTGCAGGTGCAGAAGCTGACCGGCCTGGGCGCCCTGACCCTGCCCCGTGAATCGCTGCAGCCCGAGTTGGACAGGTTCGCCACGGAGCTTACGAAGCGCTATCCACTCGGTCTACGCGCCGACGGCATTGAGGTCACCGACACCGGCGTGGTGGCGCGGTTCTCCACCCACAACGCCTCGATTCCGCGGACGGATGACCCCTGCTTCGAGCATCTGTAACCTTGCACAATGAGCGCACCCGGACCCACACATCGGTTTTCCGGCCTGCCGGCGATCATGCTGGCCTTGACCGCGGTGCTCGCAATAGCACTGGTAGGAATGCTCGGCGGTGAGCTTTACGCCCGCCACCGCGCGAACACCTTGGTGGCCGACGCCGTCCAATGCGAGGCGCAGGACAGCGCCACCGTGTCCTTCGGGACCACTCCCCCGGTGCTGGCCCAGTACTTCAACGGCGAGTACTCCCACATCTCGGTCAAGACCGCAGGCAACCAGATCCGGCAGGCCAAGGGCATGCAGCTCGACCTGGACATCCGCAACGTCAAGCTGAACAAGGACAAGAAGGACTCAGACGCTTCAGCCTCGAAGGGCACCATCGGATCACTGGACGGCACCATCACCTGGCCGGCCGACGGCATCAAGCAGTCGATTCAAGACGTTGTTCCGATGATCGGCAGCATCGTCACCGGCAGTGTCACCGCCGATCCGGGCGCCGGCACCGTCCAACTCAAGGGCCTGCTCAACAAGGCGACCGTCAAGCCGCAGCTGGTGAACAACGGGCTGTCGCTGCAGGTGGTCGACCTGGAGGCGCTGGGGCATGATCTGGACACCGACACCGTGCAGCGCCGCCTCGACGAACTCACCGCCAAAGTGACGAATGATCTTCCGCTGGGCATACACCTCGACAGCGTGCAAGTCACCGATTCCGGTGTGGTGGTGAAATTCTCGACCCAGAATGCCGCCATCGAGCAGGGGTCGTCGTCGAGCCAGTGCTTCGACTCGTTGTAACGCGTCAGTTCCGGGCGAGCCGGAAGTATCCGTAGAGGTAAGCGTCGGTGTCGGCCGCGTCGGATCCCGGGGTGCGATTGAAGCCCGCGACCAGGATCAGGTCGTCGTTGAACCAACGCCGAAGCCCGCCGTTGTGCCCGTACACGCTGTATTCGATGGCGAAGTCGGTAGCGAAACCATCCGCCGTCAGCGCGTAGCCGGACGGCGCGAGCTCCGGCCCGACGAAGTGCCGCAACGCATCCCACACCAGTGGGACACCGGATGCGAGAAACCGTTCGTCGGCCACCCGGTAGCCGGGCGCTATGCCGTCGGCGAATTCGCGCAACTGCTTCTCGGCGCCGGCGTGATCGGGCACCGATGTGACGGGAATGTCGGCGCTCTGGGCGTACACCCGAATGTCACCCAGCGCGGGCGGTGCAGCGCTTCGGTAGTGCCAGAAGGCATATCCGGCAAGGACCGTGACGGCTCCCATGACCACCGCTGCGCTTATCACCATCGCCTTGCTTGCCTTCATCCGAGTGAACCGATGTTGACGCCCGCCATCGGGTGCGTGCCGAGGGGACCGGGCAGCCCGGACCCGATCAGGTCGCCGAGCCGCACGGTGACCAGCGCATCGGGGGTGTCGATCGGCGTGCCGGTATTGGTTTCCCAGGGATTCCGCAGCGTCACCATGGCGTCGCTGCCGGTACCGCTGATGCCTTCGACCACATAGACATGACTTTGCGTCAACGGTGCTCCCTCAGGAGAAGTCGAGATCGTCACCGGCTGATGATTGGCCAACGCCCCGGAAATCGCTTGGTCGATATGCTGATTGGTGAACCAGACGTTCTGCGGGTTGATCACGGTGCCGCGGTTGCCGGTCAGCGCCTCCATCGCATCCTTGGCGTAGCCACCCTGCCCGATCCCCGCGTCGTTGCCGAGGGCGTCGGCGAGATCCCGGCCCGGGTACTTGAGTTTCGCGTACGCCGACTCCAGCACCGTCGGCCACAACGCCGCATCGGGCCGGCCATTGTCGAGCCAGCTCGCGCCGTTGTGTTTGATGTCGGTGTCGATGTCGGCCTGCGTGACGCCGATATGCTTCCACTCCCGCCCGTCCCAGAGGGTGACGTCGAAAGTCCCCGTCTGGTCGTCGAACTGAATGCGATCTTTAATCCACTGTGGGTTGGCGTTGGCGATGGCACCCATGGTGGCGTCTAGATAGCAGTCCCCGACGCTGTCCTGCTTCACGTCGGCGGCGGTCGGGTCATGAGGGTAGAGATCGTTGGCGGTCCACCGGTGTTGGCCACCGCGCGTATCGATCGGGGGAGACAGCGGCGCGCCGTCACCCAGCGGATACCGCAGCGACCGCAGCGTCCCCGTCCTGCTCGCACTGTCAGCGGAAACCTCGTCCACCACCCGATGGATCTCCCTGGCCTTGGTGGCCAGGAAGGCCTGGAATTGCCGAGCGCCCGCGGGGGTGTCCAAGCCCAGTACGCCTCGTCGGGCCACGACGTCGCTGATCTCGACCTCAATGGCGTCCAGGCGCCGGCGCCCCCACGCCGCCTTTCGGCAGGCCCCACCCAGCGCCTCGGCGAAAGTCCGATCCACCTCGACCGCGGTGGCGAGACGCTGCATTAGATTCTGCTCGCGCGCACGCGCGGCGTCGGCGAACGCACCACGCACATCGGGCATAGCCGCAAAGGTTATCGGCGCTCTGCCGGCTTGGGTAGTCACCCAAGCCGCGCTACCCCAGGCCGTCGAGCACCGCCCGCGTGCCGGACAACCCCAGCCGAGTCGCCCCGGCCTCGATCATGGCCAGCGCGTCCGCCGTTGTGCGGATACCGCCGCTGGCCTTGACCCCCAACCGGCCACCGACGGTGTCGGCCATCAGCGACACCGCGTGCATGCTTGCCCCGCCGGAAGGATGGAATCCGGTGGAGGTCTTCACGAAATCCGCGCCGGCGTCTTCGGCGGCCCGGCAGGCAGCGACCACAGCCGCGTCGCCGGCGAACTCCAGCAGCGCGGCGGATTCGATGATCACCTTGAGCACCGCCTGGGGCACCGCGGCGCGCACGGTCGCGATATCGCCGCCCACCGCGGCAAAATCACCCGCCAGTGCCGCGCCGACATCGATGACCATGTCGATCTCGGCCGCTCCGTCCGCGGCGGCCAGTGCCGCCTCCTGAGCTTTGACCACCGACAGATGCTTGCCGGACGGGAAGCCGGCAACCGCGGCGATCGGGACGCCGGAGGGGTTGGCTCCAGCGGCTATGGCCACCATGGACGGCGATACGCAGACCGCGGCGACACCGAGCTCGGCGGCTTCGGCGACGACGGCGACCACCTGGGCCGCGGTGGCTTCGGGTTTGAGCAGGGTGTGGTCGACCAGTTTGGCCACCCGGTCGCGGTCCCATCGGGTGGTGAGCATCAGAAAGCCTCCTCGGCGGCACCAGGATTGCATCCGGATTCGAGCATCGTCACGTTGTCGACGACGGGGCGCCACGGCTCGAGATTCCAGCTGGTCTTGCCGGGTCGGGCGAACTCGGCATAGCTGAAGTGGCAGAGGAACTGGTCGCGCATGCCGGGGGTATCGGCATCGGGAGCGCTGGCGAGCACCTCGCTCCAAGCCTGTTCACCCGCGGCATCGGTGTCGAGCCGCAGCGCCGCCGCCCGCGCAGCGGGAGTCGGATACACCCGCAGGCTGGACTGGCCGTCGTAGCTGACCCACTCGGTGTGGTCGACATAGCCGAACAACCCGGTCTCGGCGGTGGCCGGCGCCGCACCCAGCACCGCGGCCGCGGCACCCAAGGCGGCAATGACGAACGCACGCGGCATGGGACTAGTGGGACTTGCCTTGGACCTCAAGGAGTCGGGGCCGCACGTCCACCAGGTAGACCCCGGCCGCGCAGGCCGCGATCGCCATCCCCATCACCTGCAACACCAATGCCAGCAGCCCGCACACCCCGAGGATCACCAGCCAGACCGGCTTGGTGAGCTTGTCGGCGGCGGTGTAAGCGTCGGAGCGTTGCATCGCCGCGTGGACGAAGGCGTACACCGACGTCGCGAAGACGGCGATCTGCAAAACGCCAAGGACGGTACCCACCAGGTTCGCAGCGATCACGCTGCAAGCCTAGGCGGGCACCGTCCCGGGCGTCGAACTGCGACTACTTCTGGGTGACCTTCTTGGCCGGAGCCTTCTTAGCAGCCGGAGCCTTCTTGGCCGGAGCCTTCTTGGCCGGGGCCTTCTTGGCGGCCGGAGCCTTCTTGGCCGGAGCCGGCGCGGGCTCGTCCTTCTTGGGCAGCTCGATGCCGACCAGCTTGGCGGCGCGCTCGCCGACCTCGCGGGTCTGCGACGCGACGTTGCCCAGCACCTCCTGGGTCAGCTCGACGGCCTGGTCGACGTAGCCCTCCACCTGCGCCGAGGCGTCGTCCAGACCGGACTGGCTGCGCAGCCGCACCAGCGCGGCCTCACCGCGCGCCACCAGATCGTTGTACCGGTCGCTGGCAGCCTCCACGTAGCCCTCGGCGGCCTTGCGCAGCTCGTCGGCGGTGAAGCGCTCCCGCAGTTCGGCGAGCTGCTCGGGCAGCTCCTCCTGCAGCTTGTTCAGGCGAGCGCGGCTCTCCTCAACCCGGGTGCTGGCGTCTTCGCGGGCTTCGCCGGCACGATCGCGCAAGTTGGCGACGAGGTCGTTCACGGTGGCCAGCGCCAGGTCGGCGGCGCCGAGCGCGGCGAGCAGGGGGGCCTTCAGTTCTTCGATGGTCGGGTTCTCGGCCATGTCGGGTTCCTTTCGGGTTGAAATCGTGCGTAGGTAATTCGGTCAGGAGAACGACAGAGGATCAGTCAGGTGGCGTCTCCTCACCGTCGGCTTCGTTCTGCTGGACGAAGGAGGTGTAGATGTCGAGCAGAACCTGCTTTTGCCGTTCCGTGATCGCTGCATCGGCAATGACGGCGTCACGGACCTCGCTCTTCTCGCTCGGCTCCAAAATTCCCGCCCGGACGTAGAGCACCTCGGCGGAAACCCTTAGGGCCTTGGCGATCTGGTTGAGGACGTCAGCGGAAGGCTTGCGCAGTCCACGTTCGATCTGGCTCAGATACGGGTTGCTGACGCCGGCCTTGTCGGCCAGCTGACGCATGGACACCTGCGCGGCTTCGCGCTGGGACCGAATAAAGCTACCGATATCCGCCGCAGCCGTGGAGACCACTGCGGTGAGCTTGTCATCCTGCGACACCGGTGACCCCTTTCGTGGACTGGCGAGTGCTGACACGTGCCACGATACGGCCCAGTGCTAACTTTTGCAAGCACTTGCTAGCGCAGGTCAGAACATAAGTTGAGCTATGGCGTAGATCGCCAGGCCGGCCAGCGCGCCGACCACGGTCCCGTTGATCCGGATGAACTGCAAGTCCCGCCCCACGTGCAGTTCGATGCGCCGGCTCGCCTCGGCGGCATCCCAGCGCTCGATGGTCTCGGTGATGATCGCGGTGATCTCCACCCCGTAGTGGCCCACCAGGTGTTGCGCCGCCCGCACGATCCAGTTGTCGACCTTGTCGCGCAATTCGGCCTTGTCGCGCAACGACTCTCCGACCTGAACCACCGTCGAGGCCACCCGGGTCCGCAGCGCGCTGGACGGGTCGTCGACACCCTCGAGCACCAGCCGCTTGAGCGTCCGCCAGGCCGTGGCCGCGGCATTGGCGACCTCCTCGCGGGCCATCAACTGCTCCTTGACCGCATCGGCCTTCGCGATGGTCGCCTGGTCGTGCTGCAGATCGTCGGCGAACTCGAACAGGAATCGGGTCGCGCTGCGCCGCAATTCGTGATCAGGATTACGCCGCACCTTGTCGGTGAAATCCATCAATTCACGGTGGATGCGGTCACCGACCAGGTGGTCGACGAACCGCGGCGACCAGGTCGGCGAATCGCGCTCCACCACCCGCTGGATGACTTCACCGGCATTCAGCGACCACTGGAAGGCCCGGTCGGCCAGCAGCTGGATCAGCGCCTCCTGCCGGTTCTCCGCCAGCAGGGAGCCCAGAACCCGGCCAACCGGCGGACCCCAGTGCGGCTCGGCGATGCGCTGCACGATCATCCGGTCGATCACCTCCTGCACGTCGTCGTCGCGCAGCATCTCGATCAGGACCCGCAGCACGGTCGCGGTCTCAGCGGCCACCCGCTCGGCATGCGCCGGCTCCGAGAGCCACTTACCCACCCGGCCGGCGATCTGCGCGTCACGCAGCTTGGTCTCGATCACCGGCGGTGACAGGAAGTTCTCCCGCACGAAGGTGCCCAACCCCTCCCCGAGCTGGTCCTTCTTGCGCTTGATGATCGCGGTGTGCGGAATGGGGATGCCCAGCGGATGCTTGAACAGTGCGGTGACCGCGAACCAGTCCGCCAGCGCACCCACCATGCCGGCCTCGGCCGCCGCGCCGACGTAGCCCACCCAGACGGGGGCCCCGCCCTCCAGGCCGCGGGCGGCTGCCCATCGGCACAGTAGGAAGACCACAGTGGCGCCGAGCAGGAAGCTCAGCGCCACCACTTTCATCCGGCGCAGATCACGCAACCGAACCGCGTCCGCGCCCGGATCGGCGCCGGCGAACGACTCCGCCAACGACTGCACCGTTTGCGCGGCACCCGGCCAACTCGACTGGTTCTCTGGATGCACCACCCCACCATCATCCGCCATCTGCGCGGGCGGTCGGGCATATGCGGCGGTTCCAGCTTCGTCTCGTCTTTGGCGAGCCTCGCCAAACCACCGGTAACTGTTACCGGCCCACAAAGTTTGCTGCACCAGCCCGTATTATCTATTGCGTCTAGGGAATGGGAATCCGCGATAGTGGCAGAGCAGCTCCAGGCCGGCACCGCCAAGACCGACGGTCGTAAACGGCGTTGGCACCAGCACAAGGTCGACCGCCGCAACGACCTGATCGATGGAACGATCGAGGCGATCCGGCGCCGCGGCCGCTATGTGAGCATGGACGAGATCGCCGCGGAGATCGGCGTGTCCAAGACGGTCCTGTACCGGTATTTCGTCGACAAGAACGACCTGACCACCGCGGTGATGATGCGCTTCGCGCAGACCACGCTGATCCCGAATATGGCCAAGGCGCTGTCGGCGAATCTGGACGGGTTCGACCTGGTCCGCGAGATCATCCGGGTGTACGTGCAGACAGTGGCCAACGAACCCGAGCCGTACCGGTTCGTGATGGCCAACAGCTCGGCCAGCAAGAGCAAGGTGATCGCCGACTCCGAGCGCATCATCGCCCGGATGCTCGCGGTGATGCTGCGGCGCCGCATGAACGCGGTCGGGATGGACACCCGCGGGGTCGAGCCGTGGGCCTACATGACCGTCGGCGGCGTGCAGTTGGCCACGCACTCCTGGCTGCTGGACCCGCGGATGAGCGCCGACGACCTGATCGACTACCTGACGATGATGACCTGGAATGCGCTGTGCGGCATCGTCGAGGTGGGCGGATCGCTGGAGAAATTCAACGCCGGCCCGCACCCGTCGCCGATACTGCCGTGGCGGCGAGCGACCAATGCGCAAGCGCGCAACACCGACGTATCGACCCGGTCTGCCCGCTGACCTTGCCTCGCCCCGGGGCACCGCCAATTACCAGGGAAATCCCTGTATCTCTGCGGGACTGAAGCTCCTACCGTCGCAAGCGGGTCGTCTGAACCGACCAGTTGTGATGCGATGTCCTATGAGGGAAGGCAGGTGCCTTACCATGGCCACAACGGACTACCGGCTGGCCGCCAGAGCGGTCTTGTCGGCACTGATCGCTGCCGGAGCATTCGTCAGCTGTCCGCCGCTGGCCAGCGCGGACGACCCGGAACAGCCGCCCGGGCAAGGGCAGGATGCCTGCGCCAGTGGCGACCAGGGCCAACAACCGCAGGACCCGCAGGCGTGCGGAGCCGGTATCGCCAATCGGGCCATCAGCGAGGCCCAGAACGCCGCCGACCAGGCAGCCCGCGCCGCCGGCCAGAACGGTCAGAACAACCCGCCCGGTGACCGCCCACCACAGGACCTGATCACCAACTCGGCCTGCGTGATCTTCAACGGGGTTCCCACGCTCATACCGCCGAGCGGCTTGACCCGCACCGCGTCACCGTTCGACTCGCCCATGGAGGGCAAGCCGTGCTGGTTCGCGTTCGGCGTGAGCCCCACGCACTAACGGATCAGTAGGTGTAGAAGCCCCGGCCGGACTTCTTGCCCAGCTGGCCGGCCTCGACCATGCGCAGCAGCAGCGGCGGCGCGGCGTAGAGCGGCTCCTTGAACTCCTCGTACATCTTGTCCGCGATCAGCTTCAGCGTGTCCAGACCGACCAGGTCGGACAGCCGCAGCGGTCCCATCGGGTGCGACAGGCCGGCGACGATGGCCTTGTCGATGTCCTCGACGGTGGCGAACCCGGACTCGAGCATGCGGACCGCCGACAGCAGGTAGGGCACCAGCAGGGCGTTCACCACGAAGCCGGACCGGTCCGAGCAGCGCACCACCTGCTTGCCCAGCACCGCGCTGGCGAACTCCTCGGTGCGGTCGGCGGCGGCGGGGTCGGTGACCAGGGTGCTGACCAGCTCGACCAGCGGCAGCACCGGAACCGGGTTGAAGAAGTGCAGCCCCAGCACCCGCTGCGGGTTCGCCGTCGCGGCGGCGATCTTCATGATCGGGATGGACGAGGTGTTCGACGCGAGCACGGCGTCCGGGTCGGTGATCACCCGGTCCAGCTCGGCGAAGATCTTCGACTTGACGGTGTCGTCTTCGATGACGGCCTCGATGACCAGCTGCCGATCCGCCAGGTCGCCCAGGTCGGTGGTGAAGGTCAGATTGCCGACGGCGTCGTCGCGCTCGCGTTCGGTGATCTTGCCCGCGCTCACGCCGCGCTCGAGCGACTTGACGATCCGGTTGCGGCCCGCGGTGACCAGTGTGTCGGTGGTCTCGAAGACCTTCACCTCAACGCCGGCACGCGCAGACACCTCGGCGATTCCGGCGCCCATCTGCCCGGCTCCGATGACACCTACTCGTTGGATCGACACGGTCTCCCTTTCAGTCAACGGCAGCAACAGGCCCCGCCCAGGCTGGCTGGGCGGGGCCTGTGCTGTCAACTCCCCCGCGGTGCAATCCGACTTCCACCGCGGGAAACCTCTTCCCTGGCTTCCCTGGCGCGAGCGTGCGTGTCTGTACGTCGACACGCCGTGTCAGGGCGTACAACTGCGCACGCTCGCGGCAAGGTCAGTGGCCTAGTGGCTCACGCCTTCGGTTCCACCTCGCCTCGTGGCTGGTGCCACTCGACTCAGTGGCTCACGCCTTCGGTTCCACCTCGCCTCGTGGCTGGCGCCACTCGACTCAGTGGAACTGGCCCTCTTCGGTCGAGCCGGCCAGCGCCGTGGTCGACGAGGTCGGGTCCACCGTGGTGGCGATCCGGTCGAAGTAACCGGCACCGACCTCGCGCTGGTGCTTGGTGGCGGTGTAGCCGCGCTCCTCGGCAGCGAACTCGCGC
Organism: Mycobacterium sp. SMC-19; assembly: GCF_045310815.1. Classification (NCBI taxonomy): domain Bacteria; kingdom Bacillati; phylum Actinomycetota; class Actinomycetes; order Mycobacteriales; family Mycobacteriaceae; genus Mycobacterium; species Mycobacterium sp. SMC-19. The sequence continues at coordinate 769,276 of NZ_JBJIAM010000001.1, forward strand.
TCCTGCAGCTCCACGTAGGCGCTCATCTGCTTGCGGGCGTAGCCGTGGGCCAGATCGAACATCGAGTAGTTCAGCGCGTGGAAGCCGGCCAGCGTGATGAACTGGAACTTGAAGCCCATGGCGCCCAGCTCGTTCTGGAACTTGGCGATGGTCGCGTCGTCCAGGTGCTGCTTCCAGTTGAACGACGGCGAGCAGTTGTAGGCCAGCATCTGGTCCGGGAACTCAGCCTTGACGCCCTCGGCGAACTTGCGGGCCAGCTCCAGGTCCGGAGTACCGGTCTCCATCCAGATCAGGTCGGCGTACGGGGCGTAGGCCTTGGCGCGGGCGATGCAGGGCTCCAGGCCGTTCTTGGTGTAGAAGAAGCCTTCCTTCGTGCGCTCGCCGGTGATGAACGGCTGGTCCCGCTCGTCCACGTCGGAGGTGATCAGGGTGGCGGCCTCGGCGTCGGTCCGGGCGATCACCACGGTCGGCACGTCGGCGACGTCAGCGGCCAGACGGGCCGAGGTCAGGGTCCGGATGTGCTGCTGGGTGGGGATCAGCACCTTGCCGCCCAGGTGGCCACACTTCTTCTCCGAGGCCAGCTGGTCCTCCCAGTGCGAACCCGCGACACCCGCGGCGATCATCGCCTTCTGCAGCTCGTAGACGTTGAGCGCGCCACCGAAGCCGGCCTCGCCGTCGGCCACGATCGGGGCCAGCCAGTTGTCCACCGAGGTGTCACCCTCGACCTTGGCGATCTCGTCGGCGCGCAGCAGCGCGTTGTTGATCCGGCGCACCACCTGCGGCACCGAGTTGGCCGGGTAGAGGCTCTGGTCGGGGTAGGTGTGGCCGGACAGGTTGGCGTCACCGGCGACCTGCCACCCGGACAGGTAGATGGCCTTCAGGCCGGCCCGAACCTGCTGGACGGCCATGTTGCCGGTCAGCGCGCCCAGGGCGTTGATGTAGTCCAGGTCGTGCAGCTGCTCCCACAGCACCTCGGCGCCACGACGGGCCAGGGTGTGCTCCTCGACGACGTGGCCCTGGAGCGCGACGACATCCTCGGCGGTGTAGGTGCGGCTGACACCCTTCCAACGCGGGTTGTGGTCCCAGTCGTGCTGGATCTGCTCGGGGCTCTTCGGCGTGCCAACGGTCGACATGGCGGCTCCTTCGTGTTCGCGCGATCGCCGGGCCGCTTATCGGACTTGCCAACACCCCGACGGATTCACTGGTGTGTTAACAAGACATTGACACACCACATCAGCCCAGGTCCACCGGTTTTCATTGCCAAGTTTGGCCAAACAGTACGAACGTTATGCGAAGTTTGCGAAGAATAGCGCGGAGGCCCTGTCGCGACACCGGCCGCAAAAGCTACCGGCCAGTAACATATCGACACAGGTCAGCGCATGTTTCAGCAGTACGCCCGTACTGACTAGAACGTGTTACAGCGGGAAGATTGCGACGAGGGCTTTGACCTCTTCACCCACCAGGTATGTGAGCGTTCTAACAGTGCGATCGACCAAGTCGGGCCCGAACCTGTCGGTCGATCCAGCCGGGTGAACGTGGGAGACGATCTCTAGTTTGTCGCCCAGCGCGATGGCCGCGTCGTGTTCCAGCGTGACCCGCAGCGGCGCCGCGAGCAGCTCGGGATAACTCGACAGGTAGTCCTCGACCACGCTCCAGTACACCGAGTTGTTCATGTGGTCGAACAGGTCGATGTCGGTAAACCGGATCGGGTACTCGTGGATCTCGTCGGCGTCCTCACGGCCACCGGCCTTCAAGTAGGCCTTCCAGCGCAGCCGGTCGACGGTGGTGGTGCGCATCAGCGCGGCCAGGAAATCGTCCGACATCCGCGCCGGCCCCTGGGTCTCCCGGTTGATATTGATCCAGAACGATTCGGCCTCGACCAAACCACCCTTGCGTTTCCCGTCGATCCGCACGCGCATCTCACACCAGCGGTTGGAGGCGCCCGAGCACCAGCGGCGCACCCGCAAGATGTCCTGGAACTCGATCGGGCGGATCAGGTCCATCATGGTGCGCCGGACGATCCACAGGGGGTGGGTGGCCTCATATCCCATCTGGCGCAACTGGTCCTGGCCGATGTCCTGGATATGCCGGGCGGCCGCGTCCATCCGCAGGCGGCCCAGCCGGTCGATGTCGGCGACCCGCAGCGGCCACTGCCGGTCGAACACGTCGGGATGTGGGTCCAGCACCGGCATCAAAACCTTGGCCAGGCCGGTCGGCTGCTGAATCTGCTGCATCGATGCTCCCGTGGTCTTCCCTGAGCGGATCATGCCATGCCAACAATGCGAATGCCGCCTTCGCAGCAGGTAGGGTCGGTTGGGTGGCCAAGACGTATGTCGGCGCCCGGGTGCGCCAGCTGCGCAGCGAACGCGGGTTCAGCCAGGCTGCACTGGCCCAGATGCTGGAGATCTCGCCGAGCTACCTCAACCAGATCGAACATGACGTTCGTCCGCTGACCGTGGCGGTCCTGCTGCGCATCGCCGAAGTCTTCGGTGTGGACGCCAGCTTCTTCGCCTCCCAGGACGACACCCGGCTGGTCGCCGAGTTGCGCGAGGTCGCCATGGACCGCGATCTCGACATGGACGTTGACCTGGCCGAGGTGGCCGAATTGGTCAGTGCCCACCCCAAATTGGCCCACGCCATGGTCAACCTGCACCGCCGCTACCGCATCACCACGGCCCAACTCGCCGCAGCCACCGAGGAACGCTTCTCCGACGGCAGCGGCACAGGCGCGATCACCATGCCGCACGAAGAGGTCCGGGACTACTTCTATCAACGCCAGAACTACCTGCACGAACTCGACACCGCCGCGGAGGAACTGGCCACCCGGATGCGCAGACACCAGGGCGAGCTGGCCGTCGAGCTGGCCAATCGACTCACCGAGGTACACGGCGTGCACATCAACCGCCGGATCGACCTAGGCGAGACGGTGCTGCACCGCTACGACGCGGAAACCCGGACACTGGACATCTCCAACCACCTGTCCTGGGGGCAGCGGGTGTTCAAGATGGCCGCCGAACTGGCCTACCTGGAGTTCGACGACCAGATCTCGACCATGGTCGAAGAGGGCAAGTTCACCTCGAAGGACTCCCGCACGCTGGCCCGGCTTGGGCTGGCCAACTACTTCGCGGCGGCGATTGTGTTGCCCTACGGGCAGTTCCACGACAGCGCCGAGACGTTCCGTTACGACATCGAACGACTGTCGGCCTTCTACCGCGTCAGCTACGAGACCATCGCCCACCGGCTGTCCACCCTGCAGCGGCCGTCGATGCGGGGTGTGCCGTTCTCCTTCGTCCGGGTCGATCGGGCCGGCAACATGTCAAAGCGACAATCCGCCACCGGTTTTCATTTCTCCTCCAGCGGCGGCACCTGCCCGCTGTGGAACGTCTACGAGTCGTTCGGCAACCCGGGAAAGATCCTGGTGCAGATCGCCGAGATGCCCGACGGCCGCAAGTACATGTGGGTGGCGCGCACCGTCGAACGCCGCGCTTCCCGCTGGGGCCAGCCAGACAAGACCTTCGCGATCGGTCTCGGTTGCGAACTACGCCACGCCCACCGGCTGGTCTACTCCGAAGGCCTGGATCTGGCCACCGGTCACGACGTCCCGGCCACCCCGATCGGGGTGGGATGTCGCGTCTGCGACCACGACAACTGCCCGCAGCGGGCCTTCCCCGCGCTCGGCCGTGACCTGGATCTCAACGAACATCGCAGCACTGTCTCGCCGTATCTGGTAAAGCAACAGCGGTGACTGTTCGTATCCCCGATTCCCCCGGCCTACGCGACCTCGGCGTCGCCAACTGGCTGGTCTGCAAGGTCATCGCCCTGCGCCAGCATGTACCCCGGGCACACCTGTTCACCACACTCGGCCAGCACAAGCGATTGATGTGGTCCTGGCTGCCGTTCGGCGGGGTGCTGATGCGGGGCGGCAAGCTGCCGAACCGCGACACCGAGTTGGTGATCCTGCGGGTCGGACACCTGCGCGACAGCCAATACGAGCTGCAGCACCATCGCCGGATGGGCCGGGCGGTCGGCCTCGACGACGCTACCCAGGCGCGGATCTTCGAAGGGCCCGGCGCGGACGGGCTCACCGACCGGCAGCGCGTATTGCTCACCGGGGTCGACGAACTGGTGGGAACCCGCACGCTCTCGGACGCCACCTGGGCGCAGCTGGCTGCCCATCTGGATCGTCCCCGGCTGATCGAATTCGTCATGCTGACCAGCCAATACGACGCGCTGGCCGCCACCCTGAGCGCACTGCGGGTGCCGCTGGATTTCGATGAGTAGTCCTGCGTGACAGCTACCGTGAGCCACGACCTGGCCGTCGCCGGGGGCGGGGTTCTGCTGATCGCAGCGGTCCTGATCGTGGTCGGGCGCGCACTGGCACGACGGGGGGCCGGCCCCTTGGTCACCCGCAAGATCCCGCACGCGCTGTGCGGGCTGTTCGCCGCGCTGGCGGCCTTCCAGCTCTCGCACGGCGTGGTGGTGGCGGGCGTGCTGGCCGCCGCGACGGTGGCTTTGGCGGTCATCGTGGAGCGCGGTCTGGTCCCGGTGCCCGGCGTCTTCGACGGCACCCGGTCCCGCGACTACGGACTGGTGGGCTTCGCCGCCGGGGCGCTGGTCGCGGTGCTGGCGTTCTGGCCGGACCGGGTCGCCATCGCGGCAGGCGTGGTGGTGCTGGGACTGGCCGACGCCGGCGCGGCGCTGATCGGTGACCGCTACGGCAGACACCGAGTCGAAGCCGGTGGCGGGGTGCGCTCCCTGGAGGGGTCGGTCGCCTTCGTGGCCATCGCCTTCGCCGTCTCGTGGGTGTTCTGCCGGGTCGGACTTGAACTGAATACGTTTATGGCGGTGTCGGTTTCGCTGTTCGTCGCGATAACCACAGCAGCCGTGGAACTTCTGGTGCTACCGGCGGCGGACAACCTGCTGATCACACCGTGGGTTGCGCTACTGCTGCACGTGGCACGGGAACTGTCGACCGACGACGGGCTGCGGTGGCTGGCCGCGGTGGTATTCGGCTGCGCCATCGTGCCGTTCATGCTGCGGATGCGATGGCTGGACCTGCCGGGCGCACTGGCCGGCGGCCTGATCGCCGGGGTGGCCGTCGGCCTCGGCGGCTGGGCGTGGATCATCCCGGCCGCGTTGTTCTTCTCACTGACCAGCCTGCTCACCGCGTATCGACGGCCCACCCGAAGTGGGGGCATGCGCACCCTGAGCCAGGTCGCGGTGAACGCGGGCCTCCCGGTGCTGGTCCCGGTGATCGGCTACGCATTCACCCGTGACCCGCTCTGGTACGCCGTGTCGATCGGCGGGATCGCAGCCGGCATCGCCGACTCCTGGGCCTCGGAGATCGGCCGCTTCTCCTCTCGGGAGCCGTTGTCGCTGCGCACCTGGGGACGGGTGCCCAAGGGCACCTCCGGGGCGGTCTCCCCGCTGGGTTCGGGCGCAACGGTGCTGGGGGCGCTGGCCGTCGGCGCCTTCGGCGCCCTGTTCGGCGGGCTCGCGATGGTGGCGGTGGGCCTGGCGGCAGGAGTCGTCGGCTCGCTGGTCGACACCCTGATCGGCGCCAGCGTTCAGGCCCGCTTCACCTGCGCGACGTGCGGCGCCACGGTCGAGGACGCCCTGCACTGCGGCGCACCGACAACACCGTCCACCGGCTGGCGGTGGGTGGGCAACGACGTGGTCAACGCCTGCGCGAACACAGCCGGCATGGTGGTGGGTTTCGGGGTCTTCGGGCTTTTCGGAGGCTGATCCGGCGGCTCGCCGGCCGCCGACGGTGTTTCGCTCGTCCGAGCATCGCCCGGCATATCCCGCCTCAGCACCGTTTACCGGGCGCGCTCGGGCCAAAAACTCACAGGGCACTCCTACCTTGGGGGGCGTAGTGTCGGCCCAAGTGTTGAGCCACCAGCACGTCGTTTCTCCGACATAGGTCTCTCCCGGGAGGACCCACGGTGGCACATTCCCCAAGCGCCGGACCCAAAGCCAAATCCCAATGGCTGTCGAACTCCGCGGCGCAGACCCGCGGATCAGACAAAGACGAGGTCCAGTTCCACTACGACATCTCCAACGACTTCTTCAAGCTGTGGCAGGACCCGTCGCAGACTTACAGCTGCGCATATTTCGAGCGCGACGACATGACGCTGCAAGATGCGCAGCTGGCCAAGGTCGACCTGTCGCTGGGCAAGCTGGGCCTGGAACCCGGGATGACGTTGCTCGACATCGGCTGCGGGTGGGGTTCCACGATTCGGCGGGCCGCCGAGCGCTACGACGTCAACGTCATCGGTCTGACCCTCTCGGAGAACCAGAAGCAGCACATCGAGGACAACGTGTTCGCGAACTCGACCAGCACGCGCCACATGGAAGTGCGGCTGCAGCCCTGGGAGGAGTTCGACGGGCAGGTCGACAGGATCGTGTCGATCGGTGCGTTCGAGCACTTCGGCTTCAACAAATACGACGACTACTTCAAGAAGACATTCAGCTGGATGCCCGACGACGGGGTGATGCTGCTGCATAGCATCGTCATCCCCAGCGACGAGGAGATCAAGGCCAAGAAGCTGCCGCTGACGATGTCGCGGCTGCGGTTCATCAAGTTCATCATGGACGAGATCTACCCCGGCGGACGCCTTCCCTTGGCCGCGCAGATAACCGACCACGCGGCCGACGCCGGCTACACCGTGACCCGCGAGCAGCACCTGCAGCCGCACTACGTTCGCACCTTGAGCACCTGGGCGGCCAACCTCGAGGCCAAGAAGGACGAGGCCGTCGCCATCACGTCGGAAGAGATCTACGAGCGGTTCCACAAGTACCTCACCGGCTGTGCCGAACTGTTCGACACCGGCTATACCGACGTCGTCCAGTTCACCTGCGAAAAGGCGCCCGGATAGGAGGTCCGGCAGATGGCCGACACCACGCACGGTGCACCGAAGATGGCGGTGGCGTACGAGGATGTGCAAGCCCACTACGACATCTCGAACGACTTTTTCGGCTTGTTCCAGGACCCGAGCCGGACCTATAGCTGCGCCTACTTCGAGCGCGAGGACATGTCCCTACAAGAGGCGCAGATCGCCAAAATCGATCTCGCCCTGTCCAAGCTGGATCTCGCACCGGGGATGACGCTGCTCGACGTCGGCTGCGGATGGGGATCTGCGATGCAGCGGGCAATCGAAACCCATGCCGTCAACGTGGTGGGTCTGACGTTGAGCAGAAACCAGTGCAGCCTCGGCCAGCGACTCCTGGACGACGTCGACAGCGAGCGCTCCCGCCAGATTCTGCTGCGCGGCTGGGAAGAATTCGACCAACCGGTCGACCGCATCGTCAGCATCGAGGCGTTCGAAGCCTTTCCCAAAGAGCGGTATGCCGCGTTCTTCGAGTTGTGCCACCGACTGATGCCCGACGACGGGCGGATGGTCCTACAGACCATCATGGGCCACCCGCTCAAGCGCTGGCCGGAATTGGGCATCCCGATCACGATGACGGACCTGCGGTTCATGCGCTTCATCGGCAAGGAGATCTTCCCCGGCGGCTCGGTACCGTGCGACGAGGATGTCGTCGAATTCGCCGGCGCCGCAGGGTTTTCCATCGCCGATCGCCAGGATCTGACGCCGCACTACGTACGCACTCTGGACACCTGGGCGACCAGGCTGCAAGCGGCCCGTGAGCGGGCGATCGCAGTGACCTCTCAAGAGATCTACGAGCGGTACGTGAAGTACCTGCTGGGCTGCGCAGACTTCTTTCAACGCAACGTCAGCTATGTCGCCCAGTTCACGCTCGTCAAGGGCTGACAGGGAATCAGAAGTTGATCATGTGGCCGGTCAGGCCGTGGAAGCACTCCTGCAGCGCCTCGGACATGGTCGGGTGGGTGTGCACGTTGCGGGCCAGCTCACCCGCGGTCAGATCCCACTTCTGCGCCAAGGTGAGCTCCGGCAGCAACTCGGACACGTCGTGGCCGACCAGATGCCCGCCGATCAGCTCGCCGTAGCGCGCGTCGGCGATCAACTTCACGAACCCGCTCGGGTCACCCACGCCGTGCGCCTTGCCGTTGGCGGTGAACGGGAACTTGACCACCTTGACGTCGTAACCCTCGGCCTTGGCCTGTTCCTCGGTGAGCCCGAAGCTGGCCACCTGCGGCTGGCAGAAGGTGGCCCGCGGCATCATCCGGTAATCACCCAGCGACATGGTTTCGGCCCCGCCGATGGTCTCGGCGGCCACCACGCCCTGGGCCTCGGCGACGTGCGCCAGCTGCAGCAGCCCGGTGACGTCGCCGATGGCATAGATGTGCGGGACGGAGGTCTGCAGGTACTCGCCGACACCGATGGCGCGCCGCTCGGTCAGCGCGACACCCGCCGCCTCCAGCCCGTAGCCGTCGACGTTGGGGGCAAATCCGATGGCCTGCAACACCTTGTCGGCCTTGAGTTCCTCGGTCTGACCGTCTTTGCTGACCGTGACGGTCACCGGGCCATTGCCCCCGCTGTCCACGATCGACTCGACCTTGGTTCCGGTGCGGATCTTGACGCCCAGCTTCTTGAACTGCTTCTCGATCTCCTTGGACACATCGGCGTCCTCGTTGGGCAGCGCCCGCGGCAGGAACTCCACCACGGTGACGTCCACTCCGTAGTTGGCCAGCACGTAGGAGAACTCCATGCCGATGGCCCCGGCGCCGGCGATGATGATCGAGCTCGGCAGTTCCCGGCTCAGGATCAGCTGCTCGTAGGTGACGACGTTGTCCGACAGCGAGGTGCCCGGCACCAGCCGGGTGCTCGACCCGGTGGCGATGATCGCGTTGGTGAACGTAACCGTCTCGGTACCACCGTCATTGAGCGCCACCGACAGCGTGTTCGGGTCGGTGAAGGTGCCGTAGCCGTGGATCTCGGTGATCTTGTTCTTCTTCATCAGGAAGTGCACGCCGGCCACCCGGCCCTCGGCGACCTTGCGGCTGCGGTCGAACGCAGCACCGTAGTCGAAGGTGGCGGTGCCGCTGATCCCGAACGTGGCTGCCTCACGCGAGAAGATGTGCGCCAGCTCGGCGTTGCGCAGCAGCGCTTTCGAGGGAATGCAGCCGACGTTGAGGCAGACCCCGCCCCAATACTTGGGTTCGATGATGGCGGTGTTCAAGCCCAGCTGGGCGGCGCGAATGGCCGCTACATATCCGCCGGGGCCGGCTCCGAGGACGACGACGTCAAAGTGGGTCACAGACCCACCCTAACGGGACAGCGCGCCGGCGACTCAGTACGGGATGATTCCGGCGACGCAGCGACTCACATGCTGGCAGTAGTAGTGCCCGTATAGCGGCGCCGCGGCGACCGCGGCGGCGAACACCGCCGACATCAGCGCGATTGCCACCGCCGACACCAGCGGTTTCTCCCCCACCATCGCCACGATCAGCCCGGCGACCATACACACCACCGCATAGACCAGTACGACGAAGACGGCCGGCGTCTTGTCGGCCAGCGAATACCACCAGGAGAACAGTCCCAGGCCGATCCCCGCCGCCGGAATCCACACCGCCAACAGCACCAGGGCCAGCTGCCACCACTTCAGGAATTGGTATTGGCCGGTGAGGACCACCGGTTTAGGCGGTTTGACCGGCGTGGATGCGGGCGCCGCCGCGGCCCCTTCCGGTTCAGGCCAGGCAATCGGCTCGTCACCGGTGACTGGCTCGTCCAGCGCCTCCGCCGGTCCGGGCAGCGGTACCGGGTGCGGCCCGGTGTCGAAGATCGGAGCCATGTGCGGCTCGGTCATGGGCAGTGACCCGGTATCGGTGGTCTCAGACACCCGACACCACCTGAATCGCGGCCAGTGCGCCGAACCACCCGACCGCCATCGCGAGCAGAAACGCACCCAGAGCGGTTACCCACCGACGCGAGGAGACGAACACCAGCACCAGCCCCGCGACGCTGGGCGCTCCGAGCACCAGCGTGATCGCGACGTCCGGGCGCAGCGGCGCGGTGATGACCAGGCTCAATCCGATCCCGGTCAAGATGCCGACCGCCGCCCCGACCAGCATGGCGCTGCTCAACAACCAAGGGCGTGGCAGCGGAATCACACCACCAGATTTTACGGCGATCGCACCGGTCAGCGCGGTAGCGACCCGGTGATCACCGGGACTGATTCCAACAGGCGGTTCTCGGCGTCGGTGAAAGCCCGGCCGCGGGTCAGGAACCGCAGGCCCTCGGGTGCTTCCAGGCTGAACCCGGCCCCGCGGCCCGGCACCACGTCGATGATCAGCTGGGTGTGCTTCCATGCCGCGAACTGCGGACCGGAGATCCAGACCGGCACGTCGACACCGGCCGCATCCAGCACACCGAGCCGCACGTCGTGGTCGCCGATGAGGAAGTCGCCGTCGGGATAGCACATCGGTGCCGACCCGTCGCAGCAGCCGCCGGACTGGTGGAACATCACCGGACCGTGGCGCGCCACCAGCCGCGCCACCAGGTCGGCGGCCGCGTCGGTGATCAGCACCCGGTCCGGTGCGTCCATCAGGCCGGTGCCTCCATCAGTACGGGCCCATCAAAAAAGACCCTGTGCCGACTGGGAGTAGGACACCAGCAGGTTCTTGGTCTGCTGGTAGTGGTCGAGCACCATCTTGTGGTTCTCCCGGCCGATGCCGGACTGCTTGTAGCCGCCGAACGCCGCGTGCGCGGGGTAGGCGTGGTAGCAGTTGACCCAGACTCGCCCGGCCTGGATGTCACGGCCGGCCCGATAGGCGGTGTTCCCGTCGCGGCTCCACACTCCGGCGGCCAGCCCGTAGATGGTGTCGTTGGCGATCGAGATCGCGTCGTCGTAGTCGGTGAACGACGTCACCGAGACCACCGGGCCGAAGATCTCCTCCTGGAAGACGCGCATCTTGTTGTGGCCGGCGAAGATCGTCGGCTGCACGTAATAGCCGCCGGACAGCTCACCGCCGAGCTCGGCGCGTTCGCCGCCGGTGACGGTGGTGGCGCCCTCCTCCTTGCCGATCGCGATGTAGGACAGGATCTTCTCCAGCTGGTCGTTGGAGGCCTGCGCCCCGATCATCGTGGTGATGTCGAGTGGATCGCCTTGGCGGATCGCCTTGGTGCGGATAGCGGCCAGCTCCAAGAACTCGTCGTAGATGGGGGCCTGGACCAACGACCGGGACGGGCAGGTGCACACTTCGCCCTGGTTGAGGGCGAAGCCCGCGAATCCCTCCAAGGCCTTGTCCTGGAAGTCGTCGTTGGCCGCCAGTACGTCGGAGAAGAAGATGTTGGGGCTCTTGCCGCCCAGCTCCAGGGTGACCGGGATGATGTTCTGGCTGGCGTACTGCATGATCAGCCGCCCGGTGGTGGTCTCGCCGGTGAAGCCGATCTTGGCGATCCGGTTGCTCGACGCCAGCGGCTTGCCCGCCTCGACACCGAATCCGTTGACCACGTTGACGACTCCCGCCGGCAATAGGTCGCCGATCAGGCTCATCAGGAACAGGATCGAGGCGGGGGTCTGCTCGGCCGGCTTGAGCACCACCGCGTTGCCGGCAGCCAGCGCGGGCGCCAGCTTCCAGGCGGCCATCAACAGCGGGAAGTTCCACGGAATGATCTGACCGACCACGCCCAGCGGCTCATGGAAGTGGTAGGCGACGGTGTCGTTGTCGAGCTGGCTCAGCGCACCCTCCTGGGTGCGGATCGCCGCGGCGAAGTAGCGGAAGTGGTCGGCGGCCAGCGGGATGTCTGCGGCCAGCGTCTCCCGGACCGGTTTGCCGTTGTCCCACACCTCGGCGACCGCCAGCTCCTCGCGGTGTTGGTCGATCCGGTCGGCGATCTTGGCCAGGACATCCGCCCGCTCGGCCGGGGACGCCTTGCCCCAGGCCGGGGCGGCGGCGTGCGCGGCGTCGAGCGCCAGGTCGATGTCGGCCGCTGTGGAGCGGGGAATCTCGCAGAACGGCTGGCCGGTGACCGGCGTGGTGTTCTCGAAGTACTCACCGCCGACGGGTGCCACCCACTGCCCCCCGATGAAGTTCGCGTAGCGGGACTCGTAGCTCATCAGCGCGCCGGCGGAACCCGGACGTGCGAAAACGGTCATCGATGCTGCTCCTTAGCCATGGGTGTTACTCAACTCACATTACCGTCGCGGTCACAATGACTGCTATGTCTACCCAGCCTGCTAAGGACTTTGACGACCCGTACCTGTGGCTGGAGGACGTTACCGGCGAGCAGCCACTCGACTGGGTGCGCGCCCACAACGACGGAACCGTTGAGGAGTTCGCCGGCGACGACTTCGAGGCGATGCGTGCCACTGCGCGCGAGGTGCTCGACACCGATGCCCGTATCCCCTACGTGCGACGCCGTGGCGAGTACCTCTACAACTTCTGGCGTGACGCCACCAACCCGCGCGGGTTGTGGCGACGCACCACCTTGGACAGCTACCGCACCGACAGTCCGGAGTGGGATGTCGTCATCGACCTCGATGAGCTGGCCCGCGCCGACGACGAGAACTGGGTCTGGGGCGGGGCCAACGTGATCGAACCCCACCACACGCGGGCTCTGATATCGCTGTCGCGCGGCGGATCGGACGCCGTGGTGGTGCGTGAATTCGACATGGCAACACGGGAATTCGTCGGACCCGACGGCCAGGGCTTCGAGCTTCCCGAGGCCAAGACGCGGATCGGCTGGGAGGACGACGACACCGTCCTGGTGGGCACCGACTTCGGTGCCGACTCGCTGACCGAGTCCGGCTACCCGCGGATGGTGAAGCGGTGGCGCCGCGGCCAGGATCTGGCGCAGGCGGAGACGGTGTTCACCGGGTCGGCCACCGATGTGGTGGTCGCTGCGGGCCGCGACCGCACCCCGGGATTCGAACGAACCATGGTGTCGCGGGCGATCGACTTCTTCAACGACGAAGTCTACGAATTGCGCGAGGGCGAGCTGATCCGCATCGACGCGCCTACCGACGCCTCGGTGTCGGTACACCGGCAATGGATCCTGATCGATCTGCGCACCGACTGGGACACCGGCACCGCGTCATATCGGGCCGGCTCGCTGTTGGCTGCGGACTACGACGAATTCCTCACCGGCGCAGCGCAGTGCAGCGTCGTCTTCGAACCCGACGCCCACACCGCACTGCATCACTACGCGTGGACCCGCGACCGCCTGGTCCTGGTCACGCTGCACGACGTGGCCAGCCGGGTGGAAGTGGTCACGCCCGGCGACTGGCAGCGGCGCCCCGTTGCCGAGGTACCGGCCAACACCAACACCGTGATCGCGGCCGCCGACGATACCGGTGACGAGATCTTCTTGGATTCAAGCGGATTCGACCGTCCGTCGCGACTGCTGCACGGCGCCGTGGACGGGACGCTGACCGAGATCAAATCCGCTCCGGCGTTTTTCGACGCCGACGGACTCGACGTCAGCCAGTACTTCGCCACCTCCAAAGACGGCACCGCGATCCCGTACTTCGTGGTGCGCCCGGCGGGCGCCACCGGCGCGACGCTGCTGGGCGGCTACGGCGGATTCGAGGTGGCGCGCACACCGGGCTACGACGGCGTGCTGGGCCGGCTGTGGCTGGAACGCGGCGGCACCTACGTGCTGGCCAATATTCGTGGCGGCGGCGAGTACGGGCCGGGCTGGCACACCCAGGCGATGCGTGCCGGCCGGCACCTGGTGGCCGAGGATTTCGCCGCAGTGGCAACCGATCTGGTGGACCGCGGCATCACCAGGGTCGAGCAGCTCGGGGCGGTGGGCGGCAGCAACGGTGGGTTGCTGATGGGCATCATGCTCACCGCCTACCCGGACCTGTTCGGCGCCCTGGTGTGCCAGGTGCCGCTGCTGGACATGCGCCGCTACCATCTGCTGCTCGCCGGTGCGTCCTGGGTGGCCGAATACGGCGACCCCGATGACCCCGATGAGTGGGAATTCATCCGCCAGTACTCGCCGTACCAGAACATTTCCGCCGATGCTGCGTACCCGCCGGTGCTGATCACCACCTCCACCCGAGACGACCGGGTGCATCCGGGGCATGCCCGCAAGATGACCGCGGCACTGCAGGACAGCGGGCACCGGGTCTGGTACTACGAGAACATCGAGGGCGGGCACGGCGGCGCGGCCGACAACGCCCAGGCGGCGTTCAAGTCCGCGCTGAGCTTTTCGTTTCTGTGGCGGATGCTGGGCAATCAGGGCTGACAACGCCGTTCGCCCGGCCGTGGTGTTGGACAGTCAGGACTTGCGCAGGCCGCCCGCCAGCGCGATTCCCACCCCGACCAGCACCAAGACCGCACCGGCCGCCAGGGTCAGATTGAGCCAGAGGTGCAGGCTCCCCTCGGCCACGTCGGCGAGGGCATCGGTGATCCGGCGGATATCGCCGGTCGCCTGGCTGAGCACCTGGTCGAGGAGGCGCCGCGCCACTTCGACTCCCGACCAGCCGACGGCGCCCACCAGCAGCGCCGAAACACCCAGGCTCGCCAACGCCCTGCCACGGCGCCGCGCCGCGACCAGCGTCAGGATCGCGCACAGTCCGCCCATTGCGCCCAGTACGACCGTGAGCAACGGCCCCCACACCGCTAGCCGATGCAACCCACCGGGACGCATCACCTCGGTGGACGTCGAGGTCAGCGGCACCGTCAACGAGGCGGGCAGCGTAATCGGGTAGTCGGACAACAGTTGCGCGAACGCGTCGTCACGCAGCATCGGTATCACGTCGATCTCCCAGGGACCGGGATCGCCGACGTTGAGCAGCCAGGCGTGCCCGTCCCGGTTGACCCGAACGAACTGCGCCGGAAACGACGGCCCGGCGGTGTACTGGCGGGCGGCCTGCCGCACCTCCGACGGGTCGATGCCGAAGCCGCTCCCCCGGATCAGCTGGACCGTCTGGGCGCTGAGTTCAGCCGCCACCGCGTCCTGCAGGGCCGGCTGAGCCGCGGCACGGGCCGCCAACCGCGCGTAGCCGTCCGCGTCGATCAGGTTGTACTGCGCCCACGCCGTCGGCAATGCCACCGCAAGCGTTGCGGTAGCCAGCAGCCAGAACAGTGTCGCGGTGAAGACGCGCACTATTTCGCGGTGCGGCGCGGTCGCGCCAGCGCCAGCTTGGTGATCAGCCGGTTGCTTCGGGCCAGCGTCTTCAGCGAATTGTGGTAGAAGTTCCCGCCCGCACCGACATTGGTGCGCGGCGCGACGACGGTCTCCTGCCGACAGAACTTGCGGATGCCGTCCGCACCACCGAAGCGCGCACCAATGCCCGAGGTCTTCCAGCCACCCATCGGCGCCGTCGTGCACATCAGGTTGGAGATCACGTCGTTGACGTTCACCGCTCCACAATCCAACTGCAGCGCAATGTCTTTGGCCCGCGCAACGTCACGGGAGAACACCGAGGCGCTCAATCCGTAGGCGCTGTCGTTGGCCAGTCGGATCGCCTCGTCGACGCTGGCGACCTTCATGATCGGCAGGGTCGGGCCGAAGGTCTCCTCGGTCATACAGGCCATCGAGTGGTCGACGTCGACCAGCACGGTGGGCGGGTAGAAGCTGCCCGGACCGCCGGCGCGTTCACCGCCGGTCAGTGCGCGCGCGCCGGCGGCCACGGCTTCCTCCACGTGCCGCTCGGTGATGGCCAGTTGCTGGTCGCTGATCAGGGCCCCGAAGTGCTTGCCCTCGCCGGTGCCCATCTGCAGCGCCTCGACATCGCGGACCACGGCCGCGACGAACTTGTCGTAGACGGGTTCCAGCACGTACACCCGCTCGACCGATACGCAGGTCTGCCCGGCGTTGAACATCGCGCCCCAGACCGCGGCGTGCGCGGCCAGGTCGATGTCGGCGTCCTCGCACACGATCATCGGGTCTTTGCCCCCGAGTTCGAGGCTGACCGGCACCAGCCGGCTCGCGGCCCGCTCCGCGACCTTGCGCCCGGTGGCGGTGGAGCCGGTGAACTGCACGTAGTCGGAGTTGTCGATCACCGCTTCGGCGACCTCGCGGGCACCCTGCACCACCGCGAACACGTCCGGTGCGCCGGAGGCCAGCCAGCCTTCGCGAAGTAGTTCCGCGGTGAGCGGGGTCTGCTCGGACGGCTTGAGCAGCACCGCACAGCCGGCCGCCAAAGCACCGATGGCATCCATCAGCGCGTTGGCCACCGGGTAGTTCCACGGCGCGATCACGCCGACCACCGGCCGGGGCCGATAATGGATGGCGATCTTCTTGATGCTCATCACCGGCAGCGATGCGGGCCGAGTCTCGGGGGCCACCGCCTTGTCCATCACCTTGATCACGTAGGACAGGATCATGATCAGCAGCGGCACCTCTTGCGCGGCGTCGGTGCCGGACTTGCCGGTCTCGGCGATCAGCAGCTTCTCGATCTCGTCCCGGTTGTCGCCGAGCCACAAGGCGAAACGGGCCAGGGCCTTGGCCCGGCCCTTGGCGCCGCGGTGCTCCCACTCCCGCTGGGCGGTGCGCAGCCCGGCAGCGATTTTTTCGACGTCGGAAGGGTCGGTCCACCGCACCTCGCCGGCAGCTTCCCCGGTAGCGGGGCTGAACACGGTTCCGGTGCCGGTGAAAGCGGCGACTGAGTTGGTGGCGGTCATGGCGCCATGCTAGTCCGGGCTGTGACCCGGATCGCACCGGGCCTCGACAGGTGTCAAGTCCGGGGGAACCTAGCTTTTCAAGCCCCGCAGGTACGCGGCCTGTCCCAGATGCTGGGCGCAGTCGTCGATGACGCTGACCAGCCGGACCCCGGCCGTCACCGGTGGATCCCAATGGGTGTCGACGACCCGGGACAGCTCGTCGGCGGTGACACCGTCGAGATAGCCCAGGGTCAACTCGTGCACTCCGCGGTAGTAGCCCGCAAGCAGTGCTGCCGGGGCCCGAACCTTGGCGACATCTTCCGGGCCATGGCCGTAGCCACTGTCATCACGCGGCAGGTCCAGACCGAATCGATCCACCCAGCCGTCGCGGGTCCACGCCTGCTCGACGCCGGCGACCTGGGCCACCTGAATGTCCTGCACCCGGGCGCTGTGCCAGAGCAGCCACGCGATGCTGTTGGCCTGCGCCGTCGGGCGATAGTCGGCCACCTCGTCGGTGAGCCCGTCAGTGATTTCGTCGGCGTGCTCGATCAACCGAGTGAACGCGTCGCGGAGCAGGGCCCGCAGAGCGGCGGTTGTGTCGTTCTCCGTCATACCGCCCGACGCTACGCCTGGTGGCAGACCGCCTCGACGTTGTTGCCGTCCGGATCGCGGACGAAGGCGCCGAAGTAGCCGGGGTGGTACTCAGGCCACAGCCTCGGCGCGTGCAGGGACTCGGCACCCAGTCGCACCGCGGTGTCGTAGAACGCCTGCACCTGCTCGGGGTCAGCGGCATTGAACGCGACGTGGATCTCGCGGTTCGGCCCGGAGGCGTCACCCGCGCCGGCGTCGGCGATCCAGAACGTCGGCTTGCCGTCTCGCCCGTAACCGAGCGCCACGCCGACATCCAGCTGCCGCGTGTAGCCCAGGACGTCGAGCACCGCGTCGTAAAATTGCTGCGATTTCGCGTAGTCGCTGCAGTTGATGCCCACGTGGTCAATCACGGAATACATCCTGGCATGCGGAACCGCAGGGTCGTAGATTAACTAGATGAGCCTCGACGTCGTGGTCCGCAACGGCACGATTGTCGACGGACTGGGCGGGCAACCCTACGTCGGCGATCTCGCGGTCCGCGGCGGCGTCATCACCGAGATCGGCGAGGTATCCGGCAGGGATGGCGGGGCGCACCGCGTCATCGATGCGACCGGGCTGCTGGTCACACCGGGTTTCGTGGACCTACACACGCACTACGACGGACAGTCGATCTGGTCGGATCGGCTCAATCCTTCCTCGGCCCACGGCGTGACGACCGCGCTGATGGGCAACTGCGGGGTGGGGTTCGCGCCGTGCCGGATCGACGATCACGACGTGCTGGTGGATCTAATGGCCGGCGTTGAGGACATTCCCGGTGTGGTGATGACGGACGGTCTGCCATGGACCTGGGAGACCTTCCCGCAGTTCATGGACGCCGTCGACAAGCGTCAGCGCGATATCGATGTCGCGGCGTTCCTGCCGCATTCACCGCTGCGCGTCTACGTGATGGGCCAGCGCGGTGTGGACCGCGAACCGGCTACGCCCGAGGATCTGGCACAGATGCGCCGACTGGCCCAAGAGGCCGCCGAGGCTGGCGCACTGGGGTTCTCGTCCTCACGGCTGATGACGCACCGCACCAAGACCGGCACCCAGATCCCCAGCTACGACGCCTCCTACGCCGAGATCCTCGCGATCAGTCGCGGTCTGGCCGACGGCGGGGGCGGGCTGATCCAGTTCGTCCCGGATCTTCCCGAAGGTACCTACCAGCCTGTGCTGCAACAGGTTTTCGACGCGGCTACCGAAGCGGGACTGCCCGTCACGTTCAGTTTGCTGATCGGCAATGCCGGTGCGCGGCTTTGGCGCGACGCCATCGACATGGTGGAGAAGGCCAACGGATCCGGAGCCGCGATCACCGCGCAGATATTCCCCCGCCCGATCGGACTGATGGTCGGACTGGACCTGAGCATTCATCCATTCGTGCTGTACCCGAGCTACCAGAGGATCGCTCGCCTGCCGCTGGCAGAGCGAGTCGCCCAGATGCGTAAACCGGAGGTGCGGCAACAGATTCTGTCCGACCGCCCGACGATCGTCCCGACCAACCCGCTCGCCTACCTGGCCCAGTCCTGGGAGTGGACCTTCCCGCTCGGCGATGATCCCGACTATGAACCCGACGCGTCGAAGAGCATTGCGGCGCGGGCCAGAGCGCGCGGCGTCTCCCCGGTCGAGGAGGCATACGACCGGCTGCTCGACGACGGCGGGCATGCGATCCTGCTGGATGCGCTGGCCAATTTCGAGAACAACTCACTGGACACCGTCAGCGCACTGATGCGTCGCGACGACGTCGTGCTGGGCTTGGGAGACGGTGGTGCGCACTACGGAATGATCTGCGACTCCAGCTTTCCCACCTATGTGCTGACCCATTGGGCCCGTGACCGCGCGTCGGGACGACTCAGCGTCGAAGCGGCGATCCGCGAACTGACGTCCACACCGGCCCGGGTTGCCGGACTCCACGACCGCGGTCGTATCGCGGTCGGCTACAAGGCCGATCTCAACGTCATCGACCACCGGAACCTGCGGCTGCACAAGCCGGTGGTCACCTATGACCTGCCGGCCGGTGGGCGCCGGTTGGATCAGACCGCCGATGGCTACGTCGCGACGATCGTCTCCGGCGAGATCATCGCCGAGAACGGCAAGCCCACCGCGGCCCGGCCCGGCAGGCTGGTGCGCGGCCGTCAACCCGCGCCGGCCTGACCGCCCACCGAGTTCACCGGCGTACCGTTTCGGAGTGTGACTGAGCCATCAGAGCCCAAATACACCCACGGCCATCATGAATCGGTGTTACGCGCCCACCGCTCCCGCACCGCGGAGAACTCCGCGCCCTATCTGTTGGGATCGCTGAGGCCGGGCCTGCAGTTGCTCGATGTCGGCTGCGGGCCGGGAACCATCACGGTGGATCTGGCAGTCCTCGTCGCGCCGGGCCGAGTGACCGCCATCGAGCCGGTCCCCGAGGCACTGGATCTAGCCCGCGCCTGCGCAGCTGAGCGAGGGCAGCACAACATCGACTTTGTGGTTGCCGATGTGCACGCATTGCAGTTCGGTGACAACAGTTTTGAGGTGGTGCATGCCCATCAGGTGCTACAGCACGTGGCCGACCCGGTGACCGCACTGACCGAGATGCGCCGAGTGTGCAAGCCCGGCGGGGTGGTGGCCGTGCGCGACAGCGACTATGCGGCGTTCACCTGGTATCCGGCGTCGGCAGAGTTGGACGACTGGCTGCGGCTCTACCGTGACGCGGCGCGGGCCAACGGCGGCGAGCCCGACGCGGGCCGGCATCTGCTGGCCTGGGCGCACGCGGCCGGGTTCACCGACATCACCCCGACGACGAGCGCGACCTGCTATGCCACCCCCGCCGACCGAGAGCACTGGGGCGGCATGTGGGCCGACCGGATCCTGCAATCGGCCATCGCCAAGCAACTGCTCGACAGTGGTGCCGCCGATCAGGCCAAGCTGCAGGCGATTTCACAGGCCTGGCGAAACTGGGCCGACGATCCAGACGGCTATCTGATGATCCCGCACAGCCAGCTCCTGTGCCGGGCATGACGTCTTAGATCAACCGTTTGGGCGGGGTCGAGCGTGCCACCAGTTCGGCGTCGCTGGTCACCGCGTCGCCCAGAACCTGGTCGATGCGCGCCAGCAGCTCAGCAGGAATCCGCACGCCGGCAGCCTTGACGTTCTCGGCGACCTGCTCCGGGCGGGACGCCCCGACCAAAGCGGCGGCGACGTTGTCGTTCTGCAGCACCCAGGCGATCGCCAACTGTGCCGTGGTCAGCTCCAGCTCCGCGGCGATCGGCGCCAACTGCTGGACCCGGGTCAACACGTCATCGGTCATGAACCGTTTGATGAAGTTCGCGCCGCCCTTCTCGTCGGTGGCACGCGAGCCGGCCGGCGGCGGCTGACCCGGCAGGTACTTACCGGACAGCACGCCCTGGGCCATCGGTGACCAGACGATCTGACTCAAACCCAGCTCTTGGCAGACCGGGACCACCTCCGGCTCGATCACCCGCCACAGCATCGAATACTGCGGCTGGCTGGAGATCAGCGATACGCCGAGCTGGCGGGCCAAGCCGTGGGCTTGGCGGATCTGTTCGGCGGTCCATTCACTGACACCGATGTAGAGCGCCTTGCCCGCCCGGACGATGTCGGCGAAGGCCTGCATGGTCTCCTCCAGCGGGGTGAAGATGTCGTAGCGGTGCGCCTGGTACAGGTCGACGTAGTCGGTGCCCAGCCGGCGCAGCGACCCGTCGATGGCCTCCATCATGTGTTTGCGGGACAGGCCGGTGTCGTTGCGGCCCAACGGGGCCGGCCCGATCGGCCAGTACACCTTGGTGAAGATCTCCAGCGACTCGCGCCGCCGGCCCGCCAATGCGGCGCCCAGCACCTCCTCGGCCCGCCCGTTCGCGTAGACGTCGGCGGTGTCGAAGGTGGTGATTCCAGCGTCGAGCGCGGTGTGCACGCAGGCGGTGGCGACGTCGTTCTCGACCTGCGAACCGTGGGTG
The DNA here is from genome assembly GCF_045310815.1 of Mycobacterium sp. SMC-19. NCBI lineage: Bacteria > Bacillati > Actinomycetota > Actinomycetes > Mycobacteriales > Mycobacteriaceae > Mycobacterium > Mycobacterium sp. SMC-19. The sequence goes on from NZ_JBJIAM010000001.1 coordinate 790,345, forward strand.
AGCCAGTTGCCGTAGGTGATCTCGGAGATCTGCAGGCCGGAGTTGCCCAGGTAGCGAAATTCCATAGGCCCATCATGGCGCACGACTCTGGGACGTGTCTCGTGCCGGATTACTATCCTGGACACCATGGCCCGCTCCGTCGACCTCGCACGCCTGGCCGAGCTGCTGCGCGATTACCGGTACGCCTTCTTGGTCACCGTCGGCGACGACTACCGCGTCCGCACCACCGCTATCACCCCGAGCTTCGACGGTGCCCGGCTGGACATCGGACCGGTGGGATCGCACGGCCGGGAGAACCTGTCGACCCGCAACGCCGTCACCCTGGTCTGGCCCGGCCGCGACGTCGGCGAATACTCGCTGTTCGTCGACGGCCTGGCCGAGCTGCCCGAGGATCCGGCCGGCCCGGTACTGGTCACGCCGACCAAGGCCCTGCTGCACCGGCCGGTGTTCGAGCCCGGGACTCAGCGGGCGGTCGGCACCGTCCATGACTGCGTGCAGCTCAAGGCAGATTGACAGCCTGCAGGTTTAGGCTCGAATTCATGAGTTCTAGCGTGGATTTCGATCGACTCGCAGAGAAGCTGGCAGGCCACGACTACGCCTACCTGATCACCGTCGATACCGAGAGTCGTCCGCATCCGGTGCCGGTGATGCCGGTGCTGCGGGGCGACACCGTGCACATCGGTGCGCTGGGCGGTCGGCGCAGCCGGGCGAATCTGGCGCGCACAGCGGATGTGACGGTGATGTGGCCACCACCGGTTCCGGGCGGCTACACCGTCATCGTCGACGGCACGGCCCAGGTGTCCGATGCCGGTGAGTTGGCCAGTGTGGCGATCTCCCCGACCCGTGCCGTTTTGATCCGGGTCGCCACGCCCGAATCACCGGGCGAGACACCCTGTTACAGCGATTGCGTCGACCTCAAAGTCAGTCCGCAGGGAGCCTGAGCGGCCGCCCGGCCACCATCAGTACGACCTCGTCGGAGGCCGCGGCGATCCGCGCGTTGAGCACTCCCAGCAGGTCACGGAACAGCCGTCCCGAAGCGGTGGGCGGGACTACCCCGCTGCCCACCTCGTTGCTCACCGCCACCACCGGCGCCGGGCAGGCCTGCCAGGCCGACACCAGCTCGTCAATATCGGCCGAGACGGCGTTCAGTCCGTCACCGCCGTCCCACACGTGGTGCAGGTCCATCCGCGCGGTGAGCCAGGTGCCGAGGCAGTCCAGTAGCAGTGCGTTGGGGGCCGACCGCAGTTCGTCGGCAACATCGACGGTCTCGACAGTGCGCCAGGAGCCGGGGCGGCGTGCCCGGTGCAGCCGCACCCGCTCGGCCCATTCCGGATCGCCCTCGCGTACTCCGCCGGTGGCCAGGTAGGTCACTGCCGGTTCGGCGGCCAACAGCGCCTCGGCGTGCGCGGACTTACCCGAGCGCGCACCACCCAACACCAGGGTGCGGATGGCGTGACCGTCGGCTGCACCCACTCGCACCACCTCACCGTCACGCCCCGGCCGGGCGCCTGAATCCGACAGTACGGCAGTCAATTCCGACTCGGAAGGATTGTGGTGGCTCAGGTGTACTGCGACGACATCGGTGGTGTCGGTGACGGCGCCACTGGCACGCAGCCGCGCCACCGTTGTCGCGAATGCCGGCAGGTCGTGGTGCTCGGTGTCGTGTTCGGTATAGGTCCCGAACGTCTCCTCCAAAAACACCGCGTCGTAGCCGGCGCCGGCCAGCTCGGCGTGGGTCGCCTCGGATAGCGGGCCGGTGTCGGTCGCCCAGAAGATGCGGCCGCCAACGGATGCCAGGTCGTAGAGCACCGCGTCACCGCCGATGTCGGCACCGTGTGCGGCGGCCAGCACCCGCACGTCGTAGTCACCGAGCCGGATACGGTTACCGGCCTGCACCGTCACGAATCGGACCGGATCGTCGGGCCCCACCCACTGCCGGCACTGGTCGAGCGCACTGGCCGGGCCGACCACATCGAGCGGTTCGACCGTCCCGGTCCAGTGCCGCATCAGCAGCGCGGCCGGGCCGACGTGATCGGGGTGGCCGTGGGTGAACAGGATGTGCCGGACATCGGCCAGCGTTCGCCCGTGGCGCATCGCGGCGCGCGGTGCCTCCGGCCCGCAGTCCAGCAGCAGCACATCGTCGACCAGCGCGGCGGTCTGGGCGCGAACCTGCGTTGCAGCCGACCGGCAGGAGTCGCACCGGCAGAACGGATTCGGCCAGCCGTCGGCGCTGCCGGTGCCCAGCAGCAGGATCTCCATGCACCCATCCTCGTTGACTCTGCGTCCAGGGCGGGCCCCACTCGCACTTTCCCGCCCTCCGCGCAGAGTCAACGTAAACGACGAAGGCCCGGCCTGCCGAAGGCAGGCCGGGCCTTGTCGTGCAACCAGACTTAGAAGTCCATGCCGCCCATGCCACCGGTCGGGTCGCCCGCGGGTGCGGCCGCCTTCTCCGGCTTGTCAGCGACAACGGCCTCGGTGGTCAGGAACAGTGCCGCGATGGACGCCGCGTTCTGCAGCGCCGAGCGGGTCACCTTCACCGGGTCGGCAACGCCGGCCTTGAGCAGGTCCTCGTACTCGCCGGAGGCGGCGTTGAGGCCGGTGCCCGAGGCGGAGTTGGTGACCTTCTCGGCGACAACGCCGGGCTCCAGGCCCGCGTTGAAGGCGATCTGCTTCAGCGGAGCCGACAGCGCGACACGCACGATGTTGGCACCGGTGGCCTCGTCACCATCGAGCTTGAGCTCGTCGAGCGACGGAGCGGCCTGCAGCAGAGCCACGCCACCACCGGCGACGATGCCCTCCTCCACGGCGGCCTTGGCGTTGCGCACTGCGTCCTCGATGCGGTGCTTGCGCTCCTTGAGCTCCACCTCGGTGGCAGCCCCGGCCTTGATCACCGCAACACCGCCGGCCAGCTTGGCCAGGCGCTCCTGCAGCTTCTCGCGGTCGTAGTCGGAGTCGCTGTTCTCGATCTCGGCGCGGATCTGGGCCACCCGACCGGCGATGGCGTCGGAGTCACCCGAGCCCTCGACGATGGTGGTCTCATCCTTGGTGATGACGACCTTGCGGGCGGTGCCCAGCAGGGCGACGTCGGCGCTCTCCAGCGACAGGCCGACCTCTTCGCTGATGACCTGGCCACCGGTGAGGATCGCCATGTCCTGCAGCATCGCCTTGCGCCGGTCACCGAAGCCCGGAGCCTTGACGGCAACGGACTTGAAGGTGCCGCGGATCTTGTTCACGACCAGGGTCGACAGGGCCTCGCCCTCGACGTCCTCGGCGATGATCAGCAACGGCTTGCCGGACTGGATGACCTTCTCCAGCAAGGGCAGCAGGTCCTTGACGGTCGAGATCTTCGAGCTGACCAGCAGGATGTAGGGGTCCTCCAGGACGGCTTCCTGACGCTCGGCGTCGGTGACGAAGTAGCCCGAGATGTAGCCCTTGTCGAAGCGCATGCCCTCGGTGAGCTCCAGCTGCAGACCGAAGGTGTTCGACTCCTCGACGGTGATGACACCCTCGTTGCCGACCTTGTCCATGGCCTCGGCGATCAGGTCACCGATGGTCTGGTCGCCCGCGGAGATACCGGCGGTCGCCGCGATCTGCTCCTTGGTCTCGACCTCTTTAGCCGAAGCCAGCAGGGTCGAGGTGACCTTTTCCACGGCCTTCTCGATGCCGCGCTTCAGACCCAGCGGGTTGGCGCCGGCGGCCACGTTGCGCAGGCCTTCCTTGACCAGTGCCTGGGCCAGCACGGTGGCGGTGGTGGTGCCGTCACCCGCGACGTCGTCGGTCTTCTTGGCGACCTCTTTGACCAGCTCGGCGCCGATCTTCTCGTAGGGGTCCTCCAGCTCGATCTCCTTGGCGATGGACACACCATCGTTGGTGATCGTGGGGGCGCCCCACTTCTTCTCCAGGACGACGTTGCGGCCCTTGGGGCCCAGCGTCACCTTGACCGCGTCGGCGAGGGCGTTCAGGCCCCGCTCGAGGCCGCGACGGGCCTCTTCGTCATACGCAATTTGCTTAGCCATTGCGAAGTGATTCCTCCGGTTAGGGGGTGCACGTCTTGTCGGTCGGGTGCAGTGCCCGCGACGGACGGCTGTGGGTGTGCTCCGCAGGTGCGGCCCCGTGCCTCACCGTCCCGACCTAGCACTCACTGGTCGCGAGTGCCAACGTCATTTTTAGCACTCGCCTATGGAGAGTGCAAGGTCGGAGGGCCCTACCTCGGAGCGCGCAGACCGTCGATGACGACGTCGGTCACCCGTTCAGCAGACTCCGGGTTGTACGACTCCATCGCCTGACATCCGACCAGGAGCGACTTCACGTCACGCGTGCCGATATCACGGCGCGCGGTGCCGGCATTCTGGGCAGATCGCAGCAGTTCCCCGAGCAGGGCGAGAAACGCCTCCTCGGCCTCCTGCCCGACGTCGATGCCGAGTCCGGCAAGCGCCTCGACCACACCGCGGTCTTTCGCCCCCCACCTCACCATCGAGCGCAGAAAGCCAAAGAGCGCTTCGGCGGGACCATCGGACTCCAGCAGGGCGTAGCCCCCCTCGATGAGGCGCCGGATGTGGTCCCGGACCACCGCCCGAAACAACTCCTCCTTGGTCGGAAAGTGGCGGTAGATGGTCCCGGCTCCGACTCCGGCGCGCCGCGCGATCTCATCGATCGGCACCGACAGCCCTTCGGCCGCGAAGGTCTCGTAGGCGACTTCCAGCACACGTGCACGGTTGCGCGCAGCGTCGGCGCGCAACGGACGTGCCTGCTCAGCCACGTGACAGCCCCAATCGGTTGACAAAACGGGGCGCGCGTTCCGTATAGTCGAATCAACCGGAGCGCCCGCCCCGTTTACCCTACCGCTCAGGAGCCTCCCATGGCCAAATGGACAACCACCGATATCCCCGACCAGACCGGTCGGGTCGCCGTGATCACCGGAGCCAACACCGGCCTCGGCTATGAAACCGCCTTGGCGCTCGCCGCTCGGGGCGCCCACGTGGTGCTGGCCGTGCGCAATCTCGACAAGGGCAAGGACGCCGCGACCCTCATCAGCAAGCGCAGCCCCGGAGCCAGCGTGGCGCTGCAGGAACTCGACCTGACGTCACTGGACTCCGTCCGCACCGCCGCCGCACAGTTGCGCGCCGACCACGACCGCATCGACCTGCTGATCAACAACGCCGGGGTGATGTGGACGCCGAAGTCGACCACCGAGGACGGCTTCGAGCTCCAGTTCGGAACCAACCACCTGGGCCACTTCGCCTTCACCGGGCTGCTGCTGGATCGGCTGCTGCCGGTCCCCGGCTCGCGGGTCGTGACGGTCAGCAGCATCGGTCATCGCATCCGCGCCGACATCCACTTCGACGACCTACAGTGGGAGCGCAGCTACAGCCGGGTGGCAGCGTACGGGCAGGCCAAGCTCGCCAATCTGCTCTTCACCTACGAACTGCAGCGGCGCCTGGCCCCGCACGCCACGACTATCGCGACAGCCGCGCACCCCGGAGGCTCCCGCACCGAGCTGACCCGCAACCTGCCCCCACTGCTCGCGCGGATCACGCCGCTGATCGAGCCCCTCTTCCAGGGAGCCGACATGGGCGCTCTGCCGACGCTGCGTGCCGCAACCGATCCCGCTGTGCGTGGCGGGCAGTACTACGGCCCCGATGGCTGGGGTCAGCAGCGCGGCTACCCCAAGCTGGTCGAGTCGAGCAGCAGGTCACACGACGTGGACGTTCAACAACGCCTCTGGACCGTCTCCGAGGAGCTGACCGGGGTGATCTACCCGATCGGCTGATCGGGGCTCACGCCACGTCGAGCAGCTGCTCGTAGAAGCCGCCGAACCCACGGGCCCGGTTCACCAGGTGTACCTCCAGGATCCAGTGACAGACCCGGCCGGTGGGATCGGTCCGGCGCATCGGTTCGTCGGATCCGGGCGCGACGTAGAACCGGGCGTCGTCACCGGAGATCTTCTTGTGCGGAAACTCCCCGAGCAGGTGCCCGGCGATGGGAGCGCCGAACTCGAAGCCCGCATCCTGGGCCAGGCCGACGACGTGTTCGAACAGCTGGGTGCCGGTGATGTCGGCGTGCGCCTCGAAGAAGGCGCGACCCGCACGCCACACCCCAGGCAGCGCGTCACGCAGCGCCAGTTTGTCCGGGTCGTCGCCGAGCACGAAGGTGCGGCCGAAGTCGGCCTCCCACTCTTCGAAGATCGGCCCCAGATCGAGGTAGGCGATGTCGTCGTCGGCCATGACACGGTCAGGCGGGTCGGCGTGAAACGGCAACAGGCTGTTCTCCCCGGCCCGCACCACCCGCCGATGCCAGTGCCTCGTGACCCCGAACATGTCGGCGGCCAGGTCCCGGATCTCATCGGAGAGCTGCCGCTCGCCGACTCCGGGGCGGACCATGCCGCGACGCTCGATCTCGTCGAACAGCGCCCCGGCCTTGGCCTGCGCGTCGCGGAGCCGCTCGACACGAATGGATTCCGGCTCACGCGGGGTGGACACGCCAACGATCCTATCGGCTTGCCCTAGACTGCATCTCGATCAGATAGGAGACCGGGTGCGGGCTGAAGCAGCGCCCAGCACCCGGGCTTTGCGGGGCTGGCAACGCCGGGCTCTGGTGCGCTATCTGACCGCCAAGCCGCGAGATTTCCTGATGGTGGCCACCCCCGGCGCCGGTAAGACGACGTTCGCGCTGCGCATCGTCGCCGAGCTGCTCGCCGACCGCACCGTCGAGCGGATCACCATCGTGGTGCCCACCGAACACCTCAAGGTGCAGTGGGCCTCAGCGGCTGCCTCCCACGGCATCGCGCTCGATCCGCGGTTCTCCAACTCCGACTCGCAGACCAGCTCGGAGTACCACGGCGTGGTCGTCACCTACGCGCAGGTGGCCAGCCACCCCACCCGGCACCGGGTGCGTACCGAGGCCGCGAAAACCCTGGTGATCTTCGACGAGATCCACCACGGCGGCGACGCCAAAAGCTGGGGCGACGGCATCCGCGAGGCGTTCGACGATGCCACCCGCCGGCTGGCGCTGACCGGGACCCCGTTCCGCAGCGACGACAGCCCCATCCCGTTCGTCAATTACGAGCCCGACGGCGCCGGCCATCTGCGCTCGGTGGCCGACGACAGCTACGGCTACACCGATGCGCTGGCCGACGGCGTGGTGCGCCCGGTGGTGTTCATGGCCTACTCGGGCGAGGCCCGCTGGCGTGACAGCGCCGGCGAGGAGCACGCGGCCCGCCTCGGTGAGCCGCTGACCGCCGAGCACACTGCCCGAGCGTGGCGCACCGCGCTGGACCCGGCCGGGGAATGGATGCCGGCGGTGATCACCGCCGCGCACACCCGGCTGCGCCAGCTGCGCGACGGCGGCATGGCCGATGCCGGCGGCATGATCATCGCCACCGACCAGAAGGCGGCCCGCGCCTACGCGGTGCTGCTGAAACGGCACACCGGCGAGGAACCCACCGTGGTGCTCTCCGACGATCCCAGCGCGTCGGACAAGATCGCACAGTTCTCCGCGGCCACCAGCCCTTGGCTGGTGGCGGTGCGGATGGTCTCCGAGGGTGTCGACGTGCCCCGGCTGGCAGTCGGGGTCTACGCCACCAGTGCCTCCACCCCGTTGTTCTTCGCGCAGGCGATCGGCCGGTTCGTGCGGTCACGGCGGCCCGGCGAAACCGCCAGCATCTTCTTGCCGTCGGTTCCGTCACTGCTGGGCCTGGCCAGCGAGCTGGAACAGCAGCGCAACCACGTGTTGGGCAAGCCACACCGGGAATCCGAACGCGACGAGTTCGCCGAGGCCGAGCGCCGGCGCGACGAGCCGTCGGAGATGGAGAACAAGTTCGAGTCGTTGGGGGCCGACGCCGAGCTGGACCAGGTGATCTTCGACGGCGCCTCGTTCGGCACCGCCACCCCGGCCGGCAGCGACGAAGAGGCCGACTACCTGGGTATCCCCGGGTTGCTGGACGCCAACCAGATGCGTGACCTGCTGCGTCAGCGCCAGGAAGAGCAGCTGGATCGGCGGTCCAAGGCAGTCAACGACGGCGGGGTTCCGGTGCCGGTGACCACGCACGGGCAGCTGCGCGAGCTGCGCCACGAGCTCAACGCGCTGGTGTCGGCGGCCCATCATCGCCTGGGCAAGCCGCACGGCTGGATCCACAACGAGCTGCGGCGGCGTTGTGGCGGCCCCCCGGTGGCGGCGGCGACGTCGGATCAGCTGCGGGCGCGGATCGTGGCCATCCGGCAGCTCAATCGCGAGTCGTAGCTCTCGACTGACGCCTCCCCCGCCCCGCCGAGTGTGCGGTTTCGTTGCTGATCCGCTGATTTCGCCGACCAATCCGCACAGTCGATGCGGCCGGCGTGCGCCCAGTAGACGCAAAAGCCCCCCAGATCGGGTGATCTGGGGGACCTTTGCCTCGGCCAGCTGAAGCCCGTCGACCCTCGGGTCAGGGCTGACCGCCGGCCTGGCCTGCGGTTCCGGCGGTTCCGTCGGTGCCGTGACCGCCGGCGGTGCCGTCATTTCCGGCCGTGCCGTCGACGATGGTGGTGCCGCCCGGGCTGGCCGCGGTGCCGCCGGCCCCACCCGTACCCGCGTCGCCGCCGGCCGCGCCGGTGCCGGCCGTACCCGCAGCCCCACCAGCGCCCGCGGTTCCCGCGCCGTCGGCGCCGGTACCCGCGGTCCCGCCGGTACCGCCATTGCCGCCGTTACCACCGTTACCGCCGTCGCCGCCGTTACCGCCGTCGCCGCCGTTACCGCCGGTGGACACCTCTCCATTGCTGGCCACGCCACCGGTGCCGCCGTTCCCGCCGCCACCACCGACGTCACCGTCGGCGCCGCTACCGCCGGCACCACCGACGCCACCGTCACCGCCGACACCACTCACAGTGCCGCCGGCCCCGCCGGCGCCACCGGCCCCGCCGTTGCTTCCGCTGGTGCCGCTGGCGCCGTTGCCACCGTCACCGCCGTTGCCGCCGCCACCACCGGTGGCGTCGGTGCCGCCGCCGGCACCATCGGTGTCGCCGTAGCCACCGTTGCCACCGTTACCACCCGCGGCCCCGGTGCCGCCGTGGCCGCCGTTGCCACCGTTGCCACCGGTGCCGTTGCCGCCGACGTCGCCGTTACCGCCGACCCCACCGTTGCCGCCCGCACCGCCGGCCCCGCCGTCACCGCCGTCACCGCCAGTCCCGCCGTTGCCGTCGGCACCGGCTCCGCCACCGAATACCGTGCCGCCGCCTCCGCCGTCACCGCCGACTGCGCCTAGGCCACCGGACCCGCCGGACCCGCCGTTGCCGCCGGTGGTGTTGCTTTCGGGATCGAAGACCGTGCCGCCGCGCCCACCGGTACCGCCGGCCTGTCCGGCCGTGGTTCCATCGCTGGCGTCGCCACCGTTGGCGGCTTGCCCGCCACCACCGGTGCTGTCCGGCACGTCGGTGCCGTCACCGGCCGCCGGCGGAATGTTCTGGGCCGGCGGATTGCCGCCGGTGCCGTCCACGCCGGCGCCGCCGGCGCCACCCCTACCGCCGTTGCCGACCGCGCCCGCAGCCCCGCCGGCGCCGCCGTTGCCGCCGTCCTGGGCGATGTCGCCGCCACCGGTGGTGACCACTTGGCCGTTCGCGCCCGCACCACCGTTGCCGCCGTTGCCGACTCCGGTGGCCGCCGCACCGGCGGTGCCGTTGGCCGCAGTGGCGCTGCCGTCACCGCTGCTCCCGCCCGTGCCGGCGCCGCCCGCGGTACCGGCGTCTCCGGCGTTGCCGCCGTTGCCGCCGCTGCCGGCAGTGGTCCCGGTTCCGCCGGCCGCGCCGGCTCCGCCGTCACCGCCGTCACCGGCGTTGCCCGCCGCTCCGCCGTTACCGCCGACGCCGCCCGCACCGGCGGCACCGTCGCTGTAGCCGTCGGCCTGCGCCACCCCACCGGCACCGCCCGCACCGCCGTTGGCGCCGGACCCACCGTTGCCGCCGCTGCCACCGTCGGTGCCGTTACCGCCGTCGCCGCCAGTACCGGCCTCGGCGTCGGCGCCATCGGTGCCCTCAACACCGGCACCGCCGTTACCACCGTTACCACCGGCGCCGCCAGCGCCACCGGCACCGGCGTTACCGGCGTTGGTTCCGCCGGCGCCACCACTACCGCCGTTGCCACCGATACCACCACCGGAACCGTTGCCGCCGTTGATGTCGGTGGCGGTGCCCGCCGTACCCACGGCACCGTTCGCGCCGTTGCCACCGGCGCCGCCGTTGCCACCGTTGCCGTACGCCCCGCCGTCGCCAGCGGCGCCACCGTTGCCTCCGACCGCACCGGCCAACGCATTGGCATCGGCGGCCGCGTCATAGCCGTTACCGCCGTCGCCACCGTTACCGCCACCGCCGCGGGCGCCGTCAGTGCCGCTGCCACCCAAGAAGCTGGCTCCCGTGCCGCCCTTGCCGCCGGTGCCCGGGGCCGCACCGTTGCCGCCCGCGCCACCGTTGATGTTGGCGGCGGTGCCGGTGGCCCCCGCGCCACCGTTACCGGCCGCACCGCCGGTACCGCCATTGCCGCCGATGCCCAGGATCGACGAACCGGCCCCACCGTTACCGCCGTTGCCGCCGTTGGTGCCATTGCCGCCGTTGCCGGCACCACCGTTGGCGAACGACCCGGCCGCACCGGTGTAACCCGCGCCGCCGACACCGCCGTTGCCGCCGTTACCCAGCGCGCCCATGCCGAAGAAGTCCTGGGCCTGACCCGACGACCCACCGTTGCCGCCGTTACCTGCGGTCAGCGTCGCCGTTGCGTTACCTCCAGCCCCGCCGTCGCCGCCGTTACCCCACATCTCACCGCCATGGCCGCCCTGGCCGCCGTCGGCACCCAGGCCGCCGGCACCGCCGTCGCCGCCGTCGCCGATCCCACCGGCGTGCCCACCGTTGCCGCCGGCCACCTCGTCGAGGGTCGACGACCAGCCGTCGCCGCCGTCGCCGAACCAGAGGCCACCGTTGCCGCCGTCGGGGTCGGCCTCGGTGCCGTCGACGCCGTTGCAGATCATCCCGCAGAAGCCCTCGGTGAAGGGCGCGAACATCTGGTTGATCACACCGTTTACCTGCGACCCGAAGTCAGAGTCGATCCAGGCCTGCAAACTGTCGTGCAGCGGCGCATAGAAGTAGGTGTCCCACATCTGGGCCAGCTCAGCCCCGGACGCGTCAGCCGCACCAAGGCCCCAGTCCGAACCGGTGAACAGACTGTCGAAATCGCCCGACAGATTGCCCCACGCGCTGGGATCAAACAGATCGGTGAACAGATCCTCAAAGTCCGCGTTGGCCGCTGGAGCCGACGCCAACGGCCCCAACCCCAATGCCAAGAACGCCCCGACCGAGGCGGCGGCACCCACCGCACGCTCGCGTCGGCGTGTCCCCACCCGACCATTCCTCACACCACGTTGCCGAACACCCATTTCTCCACCCCTTTCGCTAAGTACAACTCAGCTTTCCCTTAGTTTCGGAGCATAAGCGAAGTTAGGCGTGATGAATGTCATTTCTGAAAAATCGATAGAAAATCCTGATGGCGATCAGCCAGTCAGTGTCAAACAGGGGCGCTTATCGCACCAAATCCCCACGTAAAGGCGGTATTTGACCCCTCACAGGCTGCGCACCGCCGCTCGCCGGCGGCAACGAATCGTGAATACAACCCATTCGTGGCCCAATCCAGGGAAATTGCCATGGACGACTATTTACTAGTCGGTTCTAAGATTCCACTATTGCAGCATCCGGGTCCGAGTAATTGCGGCGCCGGCCGCCACAACACTCAGCGCTGTCGCGTCCAGCGACTGTTTGCCACCCACGGGGACGCCTGCGCAGCCACCGACCACGCCCACTCCTGCGGCACATCGATCACCCGGTAGGCCTTGACCCCGGCGGCGGTGGCGGCGATCAGGGTGGCCACCCCGGCGCGGCGCTGAAACCAGCTCTGGCGCACCGTCCATCCGACGATGCCCGCGGTGGCGATGCAGTAGCGGCGCTGTTCCCAGCTGCCGGTGCGGGCCGACAGCCAGTGCGCGTCGACGCGATGCCCCAGGGCGCGCACCCGGTCGACGGCCAGCAGCGCGGCACCCAGAGTCATCACCACCCAGGCCGGCCAGCACCACTGCGGTAGCTCAACAAACACCGTCGCGATCGCCAGCGCGGCCCCTACAGCCACCGGCAGCAGCAGCGCCCGAGTCCAGCGCCGGCGAGTCGCCGCCGGGCCGTGCCTGCGCAGCGGGCCGGTGACCACCAGGGGGTCGGCGACCAACCCGGTCAAGACTCCCTCGGCGGTGGCCCGCGGGCAGGGCGGCAGCAGGATCGACGACTCACCTTCCCCGTTGACCCCGGTCATCGCCGCGTCCAGCCGCGCGCCACCGAACAACCGCACCAACAACGGCCGGCGCAGCGTTCCGCCGCGCAGCCGGCGCATGTCGTAGTTGTGCTCGCGCACCCGCAGCAGGCCGTAGCTCAACGCCAAGAGGTCGCCGCCCGCCCCGGAACTGCGGGACAGCACCAGGTTTCCGTAGGTCACCAAAGACCGCAGCACCGCCAGCAGCATGGAGACCACCACCAGCAGGGCAGCGATGAGCGTCAGGCTCTGCTGGACGCCGAACTGTTCGGCGGCCTGAAGCCAAGACCGGCTCACCGGCGAATCCTCCAGCGCCGCCCAGACTCCGCTTTGGTACAGCGCGCCCACCGCTGCCCCGACCATCACCAGCCCGGAAAGGCTCAGCGGGCTGTAGCGCAACCACGATGGCCGCCACCGTGCCAGTACCGTCGCAGGGGCGGGCGCCGATCCGGTCGCAGCGTGCGCGGTCTGCCCGGTGTGGGCCAGCAGCGTCGCGCGCAGCCGGGGGACCTCGCCGCTCTCGACCGCGTTCAGCTCGAAGGCGCCGTCCGTGGCGGCGTGCTGACCCGTGCTGACCCGTAACACCGTCAGGCCCAGCAGTCGGTGCAACAGCCGGGCGTCGGTCTCCACCGAGCGAATCCGGTTGCGGGGCACCGAAAGCATCTTGCGGCGCAACAGACCTGAGCGCAGCTGGACCCGGCCGGCCTCGGGGTCGGGCTCGATGCGGTAGGTGGTGGTGAACCAGCGCGTCACACCCACCACAGCGATCACCGACACCACCGCCAGCACCCAGGGCCGGTTGTCGGTCGCCGAGCCGAACACCACCACCGCGATCAGCAGCGGCAGTTCACGCAGCACTTCGTGCAGCGGATGCACCAGCAGCATCCGCGGACTCAAGCGCTGCCATTGGTCAGCGCGCGGTGTGCTGTTCATCTGCCTTCTCCGTGCCTCGGCATAATGCGCCTGTGGGTCGGCATCTCGCCGCGTCCTGCTTGGAACCGTATCCGCACGAGTTGCCTAGTGACCGCCAAGCGGGCATGCGGGGGCGAATCGCTCACGGCTGATGCGGGCTACGAGGAATCGTCGTCGGCGGCCAGGTGGTGCAGGACTCGTTGGTTGAGGGCGGCGAGCATGTCGAGCTCAGCCTCGGTAAACAGGTCGATGAAGTTCCGGCGCACGTCCTCCACGTGCCCCGGCGCCGCCTTCTCGATCGCATCCCGGCCGGCCGGCAGCAGGCAGACCATGGTGCTGCGGGCGTCCTCGGGGTTGGGCTCCCGGCTGATCAGCCCGTCTTTCTGCATGCGCCGCACCTGATGGGACAGACGGCTCTTCTCCCAGCTCAATGCTTTGCACAGTGCATGGGCGGGCATGCGGTCTTCGTCGCGAGCCGAAAGCACCGCCAGGACCTCGTAGTCGGCCCCGGACAGGCCTGATTTCTGCAGGCGCCGGTTGAGGTGAGCCTCGATCTGTTGATGCGCGTACACGAAGGCCCGCCAGGCACGGTCTTCACGGGGGTTCAGCCAGTTCGGTTCCATCAGCCTCCACACCTCCTCGATTTGTTGACACGTCACCAAACTGTTCCTAAGGTTGAAGGGTCAACCTATTCGAGCCTCAGTATAGACGGGACACCTCATGAGCAGCATCAGCATCATCGGCACCGGGAACATGGCCCGCACCATCGGCGCGCTGGCTATAGCGGGCGGCAACACCGTCGAGATCATCGGCCGCGACCCGGCCAAAGCCGCCAACCTGGCCCAGGCACTCGGCGGCGGAACCACGACCGGAGAGTTCGGCGCCGTTCCGGCCGGGGACATCGTCATCGTGTCCCTGTTGTACGCCCACGTCGTTCCGGTCGTCACCCAGTACGGAGACGCCCTCGCAGGCAAGGTCATCGTCGAGATCAGCAACCCCTTCAACCCCGCGGCCGACGGGCTCGCCATCCCCGCGGACACCTCGATCGCCCAAGAAGTTGCCAAGGCCGCGCCGGCAAGCGCCAGCGTGGTGAAGGCCTTCAACACCATCTTCGGTGTTGTCCTGGCGCAGGGCCGGCCACTCGACGTCTTCATCGCGGGCGACGACGCACGCGCCAAGGCGGACGTGGCGGCGTTCGTCGAAAGCCTCACGTTGCGCCCGCTGGACGTCGGCGGCTTGAACATGGCGCACTGGCTGGAAGGAACGGGCCTGGTCATGATGGGCCTCGCACGCCACGGGGTGGGGAACTACGACTTCGCCCTCGGCGCCGCGCCTGCCGCCTGAGCCCCAGCACCGCGGTCCAAGCCATGAAATGAGCCGGGGCGGCACGCACCCAGACAATGGTTGATGAATCACCGAAAGGATTTGCGATGAAGCTTGGTTTCGCGCTCCCCATAGTCGGCCCCGCTGTCGGCAGCGCAGCCGGTCTGAGTGCGTTCTGCCGCGGACTCGAGGACCTTGGCTACGACACGCTGTGGGTCGGCGACCGCCTGGTCACCCCGGTCGATATGCAGAGCACCTATCCGGGCACAGAGCAGCCGTACCCGCCGCAGATGACCCGCTACCTGGATCCGGTGCTGCTGTGGACGGTCGCCGCCACGGCGACCAGTCGGATTCGGCTGAATGCCAGCACGCTCAGCACGTTCTACTACGAGCCGCCGCACCTGGCCCGGATGCTGACCACGCTCGACGTGCTCAGCGACGGCCGCCTTGACGTGGGCGTGGGAATCGGGTGGATGAAGGACGAACACGACATCGCCCGCAGCGCTAATTGGCGCCGCCGCGGGCAAATGCTCGATGACCTGCTGGCGTTCCTGCACGAGTGGTGGACGACCACCCCGGTGTCCTGGAACAGCGAGTTCTTCTCGCTGCCGCCGGTGCACGCCGACCTGCGCCCGGTGCAGGTCGGCGGTCCGCCCATCTGGATCGGCGGTGCCAGCGAGGCCGCGATGCGCCGGGTGGGCCGCATCGGCACCGGCTGGCTCGGGGTCGAGGGACTACAGGACGAGCTCACCGACCACCTGTGGTCGATTGCGCGCCGTGCGGCGAAGGATGCCGGCCGCGATCCGGATGCGCTGAAGTCGGCCATGCGGATCAACCTCGAACCGGGCACGTCCATTGAGACTGTGGCCGACAAGCTCGAGCGCCTAGCCGGGTCCGGTGCCGATGAGGCGATCGTGGATGCCTTCGCCATGTTCCCCACCCTTGACCAGATGCTTGAGTTCGCCGGCCAAGTGATCGCTCGATGGAATGCTCGTTCCAACGCTTGATCGTTGTGGCTACCCGCCGGATTCGTCCCTGACTGCATCGGCGGCAGTGCTCAGGTGGCGTCCTCGGCACCCAGCGCGGCAATGTCGGTCAGTTGCGCCACGATCCGGTCGGCGACGGCGGCATCCAGCGCCACGATGTGCACCGCGCCCGCCGACGACGCGGTGGTGACCCGCACATTGGCCAAACCCAGCAGCCGATCCAGCGGACCCCGGTAGGTGTCGACGGTCTGCACCCGCGAGATCGGCGCGATCCGGCGCTCCTGCACCAACCAGCCGGTGCGGGTGAACACGGCCTGGTCACTGACGTCCCACCGGTGCACCCGGTAGCGCCACAACGGGGCGATCACCGCCGACACCACCAGCCCCAGCGCGGTGAACGCCAGAGCCGTGACGTGCAGCCAGGCAAACCGCTCATCGGCGATCGCCCAACCCAGCTGCAGCAGGGCCAGAAACAGCCAGGGCACCGCACCGACCAGCGCCCAGGCCAAGGGCGCGCGGGAGCTGGGCGGATTGGTGGGGTCGACCAGGCTGATCGCCGTGGGCCCGTCTTCGTGCTGCGCCATGTAGGAGAGGATGTCAGGGCTCAGGCCGCGTCGCACCGTCGACCGCGGGACCGGCGAAAAACCATCCGGCGCACGACGCGTCACCTGAGTATCGTTTGTCACATGAGTAGCCGGGACAGATGGGCTGCGGAAGACGTGCCGGATCAAACCGGCCGCGTCGCGGTAATCACCGGCTCCAACACCGGAATCGGTTATCACACCGCGGAGATACTCGCCGGGCACGGCGCACTGGTGGTGCTGGCGGTGCGCGACGTCGAGAAGGGCAACGCGGCGGCGAAACGGATCAACAGCGCCAGCCCGCAGGCACGCGTCGAGGTACAGGAACTCGATCTCAGTTCGTTGGCGTCGGTCCGCGAAGCCGCCGAGGCCCTGGGCGCCGCCCACTCCCGCATCGATCTGCTGATCAACAACGCGGGCGTCATGTACACCCCCAAACAGCACACCGTCGACGGCTTCGAGCTGCAGTTCGGCGTCAACCATCTGGGGCATTTCGCTTTGACCGGCCTGCTGCTGCCGCGGATGCTGCGGGTCAAGCGGTCTCGCGTGGTGACCGTCACCAGCATGGCGCACCGGATCATGGCCGCGATCCACTTCGACGACCTGCAGTGGGAACACGGCTACAACCGGATCGCCGCCTACGGGCAGTCCAAGCTGGCCAATTTGATGTTCACCTACGAGCTGCAGCGCCGGCTGGCTGCCAAACGCCGCTCGACCATTGCCGTCGCCGCGCATCCCGGCACCGCCAACACCGAACTGACCCGGCACCTGCCGCCCTTACTGCGTCCCGCAGACCGCCTGCTGACGCCCCTGGTCGTGCAGAGTGCGGCGATGGGCGCATTGCCCACGCTGCGCGCCGCCACCGACCCAGAGGTGACCGGCGGGCAGTATTACGGTCCCAGCGGCATCGGCGAGCAGCGCGGATATCCCAAGCTGGTGGACGCCAGCAAGCAGGCGCACGAAGTCGAGTTGCAGCAGCGGTTGTGGGCGGTCTCGCAGGAGCTGACAGGAATCACCTTCCCGGTCTGAGTCAGACTGTCGTGATGCGATCCGTCGAAGAGCACCAGCGGGCCGTCGCCGATCTGATCCGGCCCCGACCGCCGGTAGCGGTGGCACTGGCCGATGCCGAGGGACTGGTACTGGCCGCGGACGTGATCGCACCGATCTCACTGCCGGTCTTCGACAATTCCGGGATGGACGGCTACGCCGTGCTCGCCGACGACATCGCCGCGGCGACACCCGAAACGCCGGTCAGATTGCCTGTCACCGAAGACATTCCGGCCGGACGCACCGATATCCCCACGCTGACGCCAGGAACCGCGCACCGCATCATGACCGGCGCGCCGATCCCTTACGGCGCCGACGGCGTGATTCCCGTCGAGGCCACTGACGGCGGCGCCGACGCAGTCCAGATCAGCGCGGCCACCGACCGGGGCCGCCACATCCGCCGGGCCGGCGGCGACGTCGCCGAGGGCGCCACCGTGCTCTGGGCCGGGCAACTCGTCAGCGCGCCGGCGGCCGGCCTGGCCTCGGCGCTGGGTCTGGCACAGCTCACGGTGCGGCCCCGACAGCGAGTGCTGGTGATCTCCACCGGTTCCGAACTGGTCAAACCCGGTACGCCGCTGGCGCCCGGTCAGATCTATGAATCCAACGGGGTGATGTTGTCCGCCGCGGTGCGTGATGCCGGCGCTGAGGTGGTGGCCGCCGTGACGGTCGCCGACGACACCGCCGCGTTCACCGACGTCCTCGACCGCTATGGCGTGCGCGACGGGGCGGTAGACCTGGTGATCACCAGCGGTGGGGTCAGCGCGGGGGCCTACGAGGTGGTCAAGGATGTGTTCGGCCGTGACGGCGACCAGGGCGTGCACTTCGTCAAGGTGGCGATGCAGCCCGGGATGCCGCAGGGCATCGGGCGGGTCGGCGACGCGGTCATCATCACCCTGCCCGGCAACCCGGTCAGCGCCCAGGTCTCCTTCGAGGTCTTCGTTCGCCCCGCGCTGCGTCGCGCCATGGACCTGCCCAAGCCGAATCGGCCGCGCCGTACCGCCATCTTGAGCGAAAAGCTGGTGTCGCCGGCCGGCAAGCGGCAGTTCCGGCGCGGGCTGCTCGACTACGAAACCGGGACCGTCACCAACTACGGGCCCCCGGCCTCGCACCATCTGCGTTACCTGGCGTCGGCGAACTGCCTCCTGGACATCGCCGACGAGGTGACCGAGCTGCCGGTGGGCACCGAGGTGGAAGTCTGGGACCTCACCGGCTGAACCGCCCAGCTTCTAAGATGGCCCAATGGCCAGACGCCCCCGCGCAGCAGATGATCCCGGCGGTCTTCGGCACCTGATCGAGCTGGTGCGCTCGACGGTGCCGCCGATGCACAGTGCCGGGCTGCCGTTCGTCGGCAGTGCGCTGGGCGTGGCTCTGCTGGGCCGCAAACAGCCTTGGCTGCGCGGTGCCGGGCTGCTGGCCGCGGGCGCCTGCGCCGGGTTCTTCCGGCATCCGCACCGGGTGCCCCCCACCCGTCCCGGTGTGGTGGTGGCCCCCGCCGATGGTGTGGTCTGCCTGGTCGATTCGGCACCTCCGCCGCCGGAGCTGGACCTGCCCGATACTCCGTTGCCGCGGGTGAGCATCTTCATGTCGGTCTTCGACGCCCACGTGCAACGGGCTCCGATCGGCGGTGAGGTGATCGAGGTGCTGCACCGGGCCGGCCGGTTCGGGTCCGCGGACCGCGCCGAAGCCGCCGAAGACAACGAGCGCAACAGCGTGCGGATCCGCACCGCCGACGGCGCCGAGGTGATCGCCGTGCAGGTTGCCGGGCTGGTGGCGCGCCGCATCCTCTGTGAAACCCGGCCCGGTGATCATCTGGCGATCGGTGACACCTACGGGCTGATCCGATTCGGTTCACGCCTCGACGTCTACCTGCCGGTCGGAACGCAGCCGCTGGTCGGCGTCGGCCAGCGCATGGTCGCCGGCGAGACCGTCCTGGCCGACCTGTCATGACGAGTCCCGCCCAGCAGGCCCGGAGCCGGGGCCCGGTGGGTCTGCACATACTGCCCAGCTCCATGACGGTGCTGGCGATCTGCGCCGGCCTGACCTCGATCAAGTACGCGCTGGACGGGCAGCCGCACCTCGCGATGGCACTGATCGCCGCGGCCGCCATTCTCGACGGCCTCGACGGCCGGGTGGCACGCATCCTGGACGCCGAGTCGAGGATGGGCGCCGAGATCGATTCCCTGGCCGACGCCGTCGATTTCGGGGTGGCTCCCGCGGTGGTGATCTATGTGACGCTGCTGTCGACGCAGCCGGCGGGCTGGATCGTGGTGCTGCTGTACGCGGTGTGCGTGGTACTGCGGCTGGCCCGGTTCAACACGCTGCTCGACGACGCCACGCTGCCGGCCTACACCCGGGAGTTCTTCGTCGGCATGCCCGCCCCGGCCGGTGCGATCACCCTGATGGGCCTGCTGGCCGCCAAGCTGGAGTTCGGCGACGGATGGTGGACATCGCAATGGTTCACCTGCATCTGGGTGGTGGGCACGTCCATGCTGCTGGTCAGCCGGATCCCGATGCGCAAGATGCACGCCGTGTCGGTGCCGCCGCACCTGGCGGCGGTACTGCTGGCGGTGCTGGCGCTGGTGGCCGCGGCGGCGTTCCTGTTCCCCTACGTGCTGGTGCTGGTGCTGATCGGGGCGTACCTGTGCACCATTCCGTTCTCGGTCCGCAGTCAGCGCTGGGTTGCCGCACACCCGGAGGCGTGGGAAGACGCCCCCCGGGAGCGCCGCGCCGCGCGGCGGGCGATCCGCCGGGCGCAGCCGAGCCGCCGTCCCGGTGTGCGGCGGGGCATCCGTCGACCCAGTGGGCAGTCGATGGCCCGGCTGCGGCTGCGCAAGCCGGGTCGGTAGCGGCGCGGTTACCGGGCGCAGTAGTCCTGCGTCGCGGACGACAGCGCCCGCCGGTAGAACTCGTCGAGCTGGCGTGCGTCGCTGACGGTTCGGGTTGCCGCGCCGAGTTGTCCGGCGCAATCCGGTGAGTGCAGCAGCTCCCATCGCTGGCCGATCTGGGCCAGCATGACCTGGTTGAAGCCGTCGATACGCGCCCGCGAGGCCGCCAGTTCGGGGGCTGACGGGACGGCCGCCGGGTCCAGCTTCCATTGGGCGAACCGGTAGTGCTCGGCGGCTTCGGTCGCGGCGATCTGATCGGCGAAGATCCGCCGCACGTAGTCGGGGTCGAGGTCTTTCCCGGCAGCGTCGGCGGCCAGCTTCGCCAGTTGCTGCCCGACCCGGGCCGGGTCCTCGATGGCGCCGCCGGTCTGCCATTTGATCGCCGCCACGTCGTCGGCGACCTGGAGCCGCTGGGCGGCGGCGTCCACCAGGTCGGACAACGGGGATGCCTCGTCGGCCCCGGCCGGGGCCGGGACGGTCAGCACGGCGACCGCACAGATCGCCGAAATCAGCACGCCGGGTCGCATGGCTCTATCAAACCCGCCCGGTCGATCCGCCTGTTACCGGGGAGGCCGCCCGGTGCTATGCCGATAATGGCCGGGTGGGTTCCACGCAAGAGCGCGAAGAAGAACGCCGGGTCGATACCTCCCGGCACCTGACGTTGATCGCCCGGCTCAACACCTCCGCCGTCGACGCCCGCCGTGGCGTAGTCCGGCTGCACCCCGAAGCCGTTGCCGCCCTGGGCATCCGGGAGTGGGATGCGGTGTCGCTGACCGGTTCTCGCACGACGTCGGCAGTGGCGGGGCTGACGGGGCCGGACGCCCCGGCCGGTGTGGCGCTGCTTGACGATGTGACGCTGTCCAACGCCGGCCTGCGCGATGGCACGCAGGTCGTCGTGGCCGCGGTGACCGTTTACGGGGCCCGGTCGGTGACGCTGAGCGGATCAACCCTGGCCTCCCAGACGTTGTCGCCCACCACGCTGCGCCAGGCTTTGCTGGGCAAGGTGATGACCGTCGGCGATGCGGTCTCCCTGCTGCCGCGTGACCTGGGCCCCGGCACGTCCACGTCGGCGGCCACCTCCGCGTTGGCGTCGGCGGTGGGCATCAGCTGGACCTCGGAGTTGTTGACGGTCACCGGTGTCGACCCGGCCGGGCCGGTCAGCGTGCAGCCCAACTCGCTGGTCACCTTTGGCAACGCCCCCACCGCCCCGGTGGCGACCGTTGCCAAGCCGGCTGCCCCGGCCCGGATCGCCATCGACGAGCTCAAGGGGTGCGAGGCGCAGGCCGCCAAGCTCGCCGAATGGCTCAAGCTCGCGCTCGACGAACCGCAGCTGCTGAAAACCCTGCGCGCGGGCACGAATCTCGGTGTGCTGGTGTCGGGTCCGGCCGGGGTGGGCAAGACGACCCTGGTCCGGGCGGTGTGTGAGGGCCGGCGGTTGATCGAGCTGGATGGACCCGAGATCGGGGCGCTGGCCGCCGACGAGCGGCTGGCCGCGGTACGTTCCGCGGCGGCCCAGGTCTGCGACGACGGCGGGGTGCTGCTGATCGCCGATGTCGACACGTTGTTGCCCGAACCGTCGGAACCGGTGGCGACGCTGATCCTGGCCGAGCTGCGCAACGTCGTGGCCACCGAAGGGGTGGCGTTCATCGCGACCTCGGCACTGCCGGACCATGTCGATCCCCGGCTGCGGGCTCCGGAACTGTGCGATCGCGAGATCCGGCTGAGCCTGCCCGACGGCGCGACCCGGGCAGCACTACTGGCCACCCTGCTCATCTCGGTTCCCACCGCGGAGCTGACATTGGGCGAGATCGCCGAACGCACACCGGGTTTCGTCGCCGCGGACCTTGCCGCGCTGGTTCGGGAGGCAGCACTGCGGGCAGCGTCGCGGGCCAGCGACAACGATGAGAGACCCACGCTCACCCAGGATGACCTGGTCGGTGCGCTCAGCGTGATCCGGCCGTTGTCGCGCTCGGCGGCCGCAGAGGTGTCCGTCGGCTCGGTCACCCTCGACGACGTCGGTGACATGGTGGCCACCAAACAGGCACTGACCGAAGCGGTGCTGTGGCCGCTGCAGCACCCGGACACGTTCACCCGCCTGGGCGTCGATCCGCCGCACGGCGTGCTGCTCTACGGCCCGCCCGGTTGCGGCAAGACCTTCGTGGTGCGCGCCCTGGCGGGATCCGGTCGAGTCAGCGTGCATTCCGTCAAGGGCGCGGAGCTGATGGACAAGTGGGTGGGCAGCAGTGAGCGGGCGGTGCGGGATCTGTTCCAGCGCGCCCGCGATTCGGCGCCGTCACTGGTGTTCCTCGACGAGATCGACGCCCTGGCACCGCGGCGCGGTCAAAGCTTCGACTCCGGGGTGACCGATCGAGTGGTGGCCGCGCTGCTCACCGAGCTCGACGGCGTCAACCCGCTGCGCGACGTGGTGGTGGTCGGCGCCACCAACCGTCCCGAGCTCATCGACCCGGCCCTGACCCGGCCGGGCCGGTTGGAGAAGCTGGTGTTCGTCGAACCGCCGGATGCCGATGCCCGCCGCCAGATCCTGCGGGTGTCCGGGAAATCCGTTCCGCTGCACGTCGACGTCGACCTCGACGCGCTGGCCGCGGACCTGGACGGCTACAGCGCCGCGGACTGCGTGGCACTGCTGCGCGAAGCCGCCCTGACGGCGATGCGGCGCAGTATCGACGCCGCCGACGTCACCGTGGCAGATATCGCCGCGGCCCGCGAAAACGTCCGTCCCTCACTGGATCCCGCTCAGGTCGACGCGCTGCGCTCGTTCGCCGACAACCGCTGAACTCCGAGTACCCGAGTTCAGGAGACTTCGACCAGCGCGGCAAGCCGGGACAACGAGGCCGCGAGCTTATCCGGGGTGGTGGCGCGGGCGCGGGCGAGACGATTGGGGTCGGTTAGCTCCGACCAGTCGTAGGTGTGGGTGACTCGAGTGCGCGCCGGCCCGAGCGGCTCGAGCTCCCACCGCCACAGGTGACCCGGCGGCGTACACCCGGGGGCCGCTGGGCGCCAGGCGATACGGCGTCCCTCCTCGAACTCCACCACGTGGTTCTCCCGCACCGTTCCCATGGTCAGCGTCATGGTGAAAACGTCCCCGACGGCATGAACCCGTTGACCGGATGCGGCTTCGGCCAGATTCGCGTTGCCGTCCCAGCGCGGCTGGCGTGCCGGGTCGGCGATGAAGTCGAAGATCAGCTTCGCCGGCGCCGCGATCACCCTGCTGGCGCTGACGACCTTCGCCGGCAGTGGCGAGCCGACGCGGTGCAAGGTGCCTTCGGGGTCGACGTAGGCGAATTCCCTGAGCTGGTAGTCGGTGTCGACCGGTTCGACAAAGCGGCCCGGTACGCCCGATGCCGACCATTGCGCATAGAGCGCGTCGGCGTCGTCGACATAGAAATACACACTTGCGGCCGTGCGCAGCGGATCGTGTTCGGCCCACTCGGAAAGGTGCAGCGAAACCGAGCCGCGGTCGGCGAATCCGTACCGGGCCGGCCCGCCGTAATGGTTGACGGTGAACCCGAGCCGGCGGTAGCGGTCCAGCGCAGCGTCGAGGTCTCGCACGGGAATGATCGGTGCGACCGAGGTGAACTCGATGTCGGCCATAGCGTCAGCGTACGTCGCGGCACCAACGGCTAGCGGCCGCGCTGCTGCTCATACCCGCTGGTGAGCCAGTACACCGCCCGATCAAGGCTGGGAAGCATCTCGGTGATGGCGATCTCGCCTGCGGCGAACCGCGCGGACAACCCGTGCACCAGGTTGGAGATGATGACGTCCAGGTCGGCGATGAAGTCGTCGTCGACGTCGGACATTGCCGCCAGCATCGCGGGCCCCACCGCATCCAGGCCCCGCCGAACCAAGGCGTCACCACCGGGAGCCGACCTCGCCCGGACGTAGGCGGTCAGCATCGCCGGGTGCTGCTCCCAGGGCTCGAAGATGGTGCGGTACAAGCTCATCAACGCCGCATACCGGGATTCGCCGGGCTCGCGGGCGTGCGGGGCGATACCCGAGTAACGGTTCTGCTGCATCCAGGCGTCCAGCGCCGCCAGGATCAGTTCGTCGCGGGTGGCGTAGCGCTTGTAGATGGTCGCCAGCGACATCCGGGCGCGTCGGGCGACCTCCCTGAGCTGGACCGCGTCATAGCCTTCGGTCTCGAGAATCTCGACCACGATGGCCAAGATCCGGTCTTGCGCACTGTCCATCGATCACCCCTTGCCGCCGATGAGTAACCAGGTTACCGTAGCCGCATGGGTTCCCTGAATGGACAGGTCGCTTTCATCACCGGCGCGGCGCGCGGGCAGGGCCGCAGTCACGCGGTGCGACTGGCCGCCGAAGGCGCGGACATCATCGGCGTCGACATCTGTGCCGACATCCCCTCCAACGGCTACCCCATGGGATCCCGCGACGAACTCGACGAGACCGTTGCGCTGGTGGAAGCCCAGGGCGGCAAAATGATCGCCTCAGTTGCCGACGTCCGCGACTTTCCGGCGCTGAAGGCGGCGCTGAATGCCGGCGTGGAGCACTTCGGCCGCTTGGACATCGCCTGCGCCAACGCCGGTATCGCCGCGATGGCATTCCGCGAACTGACCGATGACGAAGACCTGCAGATGTGGACCGACGTCCTCGACGTCAACCTGGTCGGTTCGTTTCACACCGCCAAAGCCGCCATCCCGCACCTGATAGCCGGTGGCCGCGGCGGCTCGATCGTCTTCACCAGCTCCACGGCCGGCCTGAAGGGCTTCGGCGGCATGCAAGGCGGCGGCCTTGGCTACGCCGCCTCCAAGCACGGCATTGTCGGCCTGATGCGCACCCTGTCCAATGCTCTTGCCCCCCACAGCATCCGGGTCAATACCGTGCACCCTACCGCGGTGAACACCATGATGGCGGTGAACCCGGCGATGACGGCCTTTCTGGAGAACTATCCCGACGGAGGGCCGCATCTACAGAATCCAATGCCGGTCGGCATGCTCGAACCCGAGGACATCAGCGCCGCGATCGCCTACCTGGTCTCCGACGCAGCCCAGTACGTCACCGGGGTCACGTTCCCTGTCGACGCCGGCTTCTGCAACAAGCTATGACCGGGCGGGTAACCGGCAAACGGGTGTTGGTCACCGGAGCCGCGCGCGGCATGGGGCGCAGTCACGCGGTGCGCCTGGCCGAAGAGGGCGCCGACCTGATCCTGGTCGACATCTGCGCATCGCTGCCCGAGGTCGACTATCCGCTGGCCACCACCGAAGATCTCGACGAGACCGCTGAATTGGTGCGACAGCACGGCCGCCGGGCCATCACCCACGTCCTGGACGTGCGCGACGCAGCCGCCCTGACCGCCGCGGTCGCCGAGGGCGTGGCCCAGTTGGGCGGCCTGGACGCCTCGATCGCCAACGCCGGCGTGATCACCGCCGGGACGTGGGACACCACCACCTCGGCACAGTGGCGCACCGTTGTCGATGTGAACCTGATCGGCACCTGGAACACCTGCGCGGCGGCGCTGCCGCACCTGGTTTCCCGCGGCGGCAGCCTGGTCAACATCAGCTCGGTGGCCGGGCTGAAGGGCAGTCCACTGCACACGCCCTATACGGCGTCCAAGCATGGCGTCGTCGGCATGAGCCGCGCGCTGGCCAATGAGCTTGCCGCGGTGAATGTTCGGGTCAACACCGTGCACCCCACCGGGGTGGAGACCGGGATGCGCCCGGACGCGCTACACGGACTGCTGGCCGAAACCCGCTCGGATCTGGCACCGATCTTCAGCAACGCCTTGCCGATCGTGATGACCGAGGCGCGCGACGTCAGCAACGCGGTGCTGTTCCTGGTCTCCGACGAGTCCCGGCACGTGACCGGACTGGAATTCAAAGTCGATGCCGGCGCCACCCTGCGGTGAGGCGGGGCCCGGTGCCCACGCCTTCGCCGAGCTGATGAACCTGCCGGTTCCCGCCGACGCCACGCCAGCGGCGGCAACCCTGCTGGATTTCGTCTTCGCGCAGATCTGGCAACGGCCAGGCCTGAGCCGCCGGGATCGATGGTTCGTCGCGCTGCCATGCGTTGCCGCCGCCGACACCGAGCAGCCGCTGCGTGACCATATCTACGCCGCCCTGATCCACGGCGACGTGACGATCGAGGAGATGCGCGAAGCCGTACTGCATTTCGCGGTGTATTCGGGCTGGCCCAAGGCATCACTGTTCAACATGGTCGTCGACGAGCAGTGGGCACGCATCCATGCCGAACAAGGCGAGCCGGTGCCGTCCGCGGCGCCGCTGTTGCCGCTGGCCACACCCAGTGACCCCGAGGCGCGACTACGGGCCGGAGAGCAGGCCTTCCGTGACGTCAACTGTCTGCCCTTCGCTCCGGTCCGAGACGACCCGTATTCGGGTGCGGGCATTCTGAATTTCGTCTTCGGTGAGATGTGGCTGCGGCCCGGGCTGGGCATGAAACAGCGGCGCCTGGTGACCGTGGCGTGCGTGGCGTTCCAGGATGCGCCGTACCCGATCTTCAGTCACGTCTACGCCGCACTGAAGAGCAGGGACGTCTCGTTCGACGAAATGGACGAAGTTGCTTTGCATTTCGGCGCCTACTACGGATGGGCGAAAGCTTCGCGACTGATGCAGGTGATCGAGGAGCAGAAGCAGCGCGTTACGCAGGAGTGGGCCGCAGAGAGCTAGCCCACCGGGTCGAATTCAATGTGCAGCTCTGTGAGCCCGCGCAGCAGGAAGGTGGGCTCGTAGGAGTAGCGTCGCTGTCCGGCGGGCCCGTGGTGAGACTCGCTGATCCTGATGTCGCGCATCCGGTCCAGCATGCGGTGAACCGTGATGCGTCCCTCGACCCGGGCCAGCGGAGCCCCAGCGCAGGTGTGGATGCCGCGGCCGAAGGCGATGTGCTCCCGCACGTTCTTGCGGCCGAGCCGGAACTCGTCGGGGTTGGAGAACTTGTGCGGATCACGGTTCGCCGCACCCAGGCAGAGCATCAGCACGGTGCCGGCTTTGATCGGCACCCCGCCCAGCGTGGTGGTCTTGCGGGCAAGGCGAAAGTCGATCTTGGTGGGGCTCTGAATTCGCAGCGACTCTTCGATGAATGCGGGGATCAGTGCGGGGTTCTCGCGCAGCGTCTGCTGGAACTCAGGTCGCTCCCCCAGGGTTTGCACCGCCGCCCCCAGCAGCTTGGTGACGGTCTCTTGACCGGCGCCGAACAGAAAGGTGGCCGGGTGAACCACCTCCAGCAGTTCCGGCGTGGAACCGTCGGGGTAGGTCGCGGCGGCCAGGGTGCTGAGAACGTCGCCACGAGGCTCCCGCCGCCGCTCGGTGAGGTACCCGCTGAACTTCTCGTCGAGGTACCGCAGGGGATTGAGTCCCACCGGCGTACCGTCAAGGGATCCGACATGTTGCCCCTCGCGATGCCCGGCACCCAGCGCACTGCGGAATTCGGCGCGATCCTCCTCGGGAACCCCGAGCAGATCGGTGATGGCCAGGGTTGCATACGGTTTGGCGTAGTCGAACAGGAACTCGCAGCGTCCCGTGCCGATGAATTCGTCGAGCTGCGTATCGGTCAGCTGCCAGATGAACTCCTCGTTCTCCTTCAGCCGCTTGGGGGTCAGCAGCCCGCTCAGCAGCGAGCGCGCTCGGGTATGCGCAGGCGGATCCATCACCACGACGTGTTCGAAGATCGGGAACTCGTGCCGGTGTGCCTCGATCTGCTCGGTGATGTCGTCGCCCTCGGGCTCGAACGGCAGCGGGGGAAAAGGTCCGCCGATGGCATTCACCGCCGAGAACGAGTCGTGGTCTTTGAAGGCGGCGAGCACCTCGTCGTAGCCGGTGACGGCCACGACGCCGTGATGCGGCTCGGCGAACACCGGCCCGCATCCGCGCAGGTATTCGTAGTAGGCGTAGGGATCCTGGGTGACGGTTTCGTCGGAGAAGTAGTCCACCGCCGCGAGATCCACCATCGCCCGATACGCCCTTTCGCTCGCGCCGCGACCTCGTAGCGCTGATCGATCGATCAAATTGCTAGAATGCGTCATGCCTACCACGCGCGGCGCCGGACGGTCAAGCAATCGCAAGCCCGGGCCGGCCTGAATGGCGGCTCCGCGCAAGGCCAAATCGACCGACAATGCGACCCGGCGCCGCCTGATCGAGGCGACGGCGCGACTGATGCGCGACGAGGGTTATGCCGCGGCCACGTCGCGGCGGGTCGCCGCCGAGGCCGGTGT
Organism: Mycobacterium sp. SMC-19; assembly: GCF_045310815.1. Lineage (NCBI taxonomy): Bacteria > Bacillati > Actinomycetota > Actinomycetes > Mycobacteriales > Mycobacteriaceae > Mycobacterium > Mycobacterium sp. SMC-19. The sequence continues at coordinate 818,591 of NZ_JBJIAM010000001.1, forward strand.
GCGCCAAGCCCTGGTCTACTACTACTTCCCCACCATGGACGACCTGTTCGTCGAGGTGCTGCGGGTCGGCGCCGACGACGCGTTGGACCGGATGCGCACCGCCCTGACCGATGACGATCCGCTACGCGCATTGTGGGCGATCAACAGCGATACACGTCTGACCAGCTTGAACACTGAGTTCATGGCGTTGGCCAACCATCGCAAGGCGATCCGGACCGAACTCAAGGCCTATGCCGAGCGAGTACGGGATATCGAGACCGCGGCGGTCACGGTGGCACTGCGCGCCAATGGCGTGGATCTGGCGGAATACCCCCCGATCGCGATCTCGATCCTGATCGCCCAAACCGCCCGCAACCTGTGCAATGAGAGCGCCGTCGGTGTCACCGAAGGGCACGACGAACTGCGCGCACTGATCGATCGCGAGCTGGGCCGGCTGGCACCGCCGCCTGGCACTTCCTAGCCCGCGCCGCCCCAGAAACGGTGGCCAACACGACCCCGACGGCACGAATGCTGATCGATCGACCAGCCCATTGGCGCTAGCCGGCCAGCGCGTACGCGCGGCCAGTTCGGCCGGTAACACCGAAAATTGGATGCACCGCCCGCGGTCGCCGCGGTACCTTCGTCTGCCCGGAGGACGAAAGAGACCATGCTCACCGAAACGATGCCCGAAGAGCTGCTGGGCGCCCGCCGGTCGTTCATTCTCGCGACCACCGTCGCCATGGCCAGCGCCGGACTGTGGGTGCCGCTGATCTTCTTGTTCTTCACCCTCGGGCGCGGGCTGCCGCTGACCGGGACCGGCGTGGCCGCCACCCTCGGCAACACCGGCGCACTCATCTTGGGGGTGCTGGTGTCCGGGCGCACGGTTGACCGGTTCGGTCCGTGTCGGACCATGGCGCTGGCCGGCGTCGGGGCCTCCGGCGCCTTCCTGGGCTTCCTGTACACCCACACCCTGGCCGAGGTCGCGATCTTCTCCTTCGCCGCGGCACTGAGTGCGAACCTGTTCTTCACCGCCGATCCCGAAGCCGTCCGGCGGCTGACCCGCGATCACGACGACCGCACCCAGATGTTCGCGCTGCTCACCTCGGTTCGGGTACTCGGGTTCGGTCTCGGCGCATTGGCCGCGACCGTGGGCCTGGCCATCGACCGGAACGGCGAATGGTTCTGGACCACATTGGTGGCGACCATCGCCGCGGGTGAACTCACCACCGGCCTGCTGTTCTGGCGGCTGCGCTGGATCGACCGCGCCGTCGCCGACGACGAGTCGCCGGACTGCGAGCCGCCGCGCTACCGCGATGTGTTGCGCCAGGGCGCCTTTATGGCCTTCATCGCCGGCGTGTTCGTCATCGCGCTGACCACCATCGGGATGGACACGGCACTGCCGCTGTTCATGCTGTCGGTGGGCCTGCCCGCTTGGTCGACGACGGTGGCCTACCTATTCATCTGCGTCATGGTCGCGATAGCGGCGCGCTGGGTCGCCCGAATCGGCTCGCGGGTCCCGCACCTTCGGATCCTGGCGTGGTCGGCCGCACTGTGCTCGATCAGTTTCCTGGTGATCGACCTCCTCGCCGGCATCCAAAACGCCGTACCGGCAATTCTTTTCGCCGTCTTGGCTTTCGGTCTGACACTGTTCAGTGTGTCCGACGCCGCCGGCAACGCGCTCAGCGCAAACATCATGCTGACGTTCGCGCCCGACGAGTCGTCTGGACGACACGCCTCGCTGCTGCAGACGGCGTGGGCCGCCGCGACCGCCGTTGCGCCCGGCATGTATGCCGCCCTGTTCTCCGCGGGGCGCATCCTGCCCTGGCTGGCCAGTTCGGCCCTGCTGGCCGCGGCGGCGGCGGTATTCGGCGCGGTGTACGTCAGAACCCGTTGACTCTGCGTCCAGGGCGGTAGCTACTCGCACTTTGCCGCCCTGGACGCAGAGTCAACGAGGGATATCGAATTCGACTCGGGCCGAGACGGTCTCAATCGCCTCGTACACCGCCGCCAAACGGTCGGATAGCGACGGCGCGGCCAGCACCGCGTACCGGTCGGCCTCCCCCATCGGGACCCGGCAGGCCAGCGAGTACAGCCGCTGCACCGGGTCCAGCGAGCGCAGCCGCCGGCCACCCAGCAGGCTGTTGCGCCCCGGCATCACCCAGCGTCGCTGCGCTTGGGCCATCCGCTTGTGCAGCGCGACAATGCGGTCTTCGAGCGCAATGAACTGCTCGTCACTCACCGGTTCTGATGGCTCGTCGGGCCACACCTCGGTGATCGCCCGCGGGTAGGGATCGTCGGTGAGCCATTCACGCACCCGGATCCGCTCCCCGGTCAGGCAGCGCAAGCCGTACCGGCCTGCCCCGAGTTCGGTGCACCCGGTGATGCTGGTCATCGCGCCGACGTCGTTGCGCTGCTCGCCGCCGCCCACCTCACGGCCGCGGGCGATCAGCACCACCCCGAAGCGGGGATCGCCGCTGCGCATCAGGTCGCCTACCAACACGGTGTAACGCAACTCGAAGATCCGCAGCGACAGTTCCTCGCCGGGCAGCAACACCCATTCCAGCGGGAACATCGGCAGTTCCATCACGAGATATCGAGCTCGCCCACCAGTGCATCGACCACGGCACGCAGATCGCCGTCATGTTCCTCGGCGACCCGGCGCTGGCGCTGGTAGGACGCGCCCGTCCGGTAAATGTCGGCGACGGCCGCCAGCTCGTCGGCACAGTGCAGTCGCGCGGCGACCGGTTCGAGCCGGTTGAGCAGCTCGTCGAGGTCCTCGGTGACCAGCCGCTCGTTGCTGTCGGCATCCAGGATGATCTCGGCGTCCAGCCCATAGCGGGCGGCGCGCCACTTGTTCTCCTGCACGTGCCAGGGCGGCATGGTGGGCAGGGATTCATCATTCTCCAGCCGCCGGTCCAGGTCGACGATCAGGCAGTGCGTCAACGCCACCAGCGCACCCAGCTCACGCAGATTGGACACCCCGTCGCAGACCCGCACCTCGATGGTGCCCAGATGCGGCGATGGCCGGATATCCCAACGAATCTCGTTGGTGTGATCGATGATCCCGGTCTTCTTCTGGTCGTAGACGAAGCCCTCGAACTCTTCCCAGGTCTGGAACTGAAACGGCAGGCCCGCAGTGGGCAACTGCTGGAACATCATCGCGCGGTTACTGGCGTAACCGGTGTCGTGACCGTCCCACCAGGGCGAGGATCCCGACAACGCCAGCAGGTGCGGATAGTGCTGCAGCAGTGAGGAGATGATCGGCATCACCTTGTAGGACGAGGAGATACCGACATGGACGTGCACTCCCCAGATCAACATCTGCCGCCCCCACCACTGGGTGCGTTTGATCAGCTCGGCGTAGCGCGGCGCGTCGGTCAGCTTCTGCGCTGACCACTGTGCGAACGGGTGGGTGCCGGCGCCGAACAACTCCATGCCCCGGCTGTGCACGATCGGCCGGGTGGTGGCCAGTGTCTGACGCAGGTCCTCGATGGCCTCGCCGGTGTTGTCGCAGATGCCCGTGACGAGCTCGACGGTGTTGCGCAGCAATTCCTTGTGCACACGCGGGTTCTCGCCGAGCTCGGACAGGACCGCGCTGGCTTCGTTGCTCAGATCGCGCGTCTGGGCATCGACAAGAGCCAGCTCCCATTCCACGCCGATGGTGGGACGGGCGCTGCGGGCGAACTCGATTCGGGCTTCGGACCTCGAGGAAGCCCAGTTGTTGGTCGGGCTACCCGGCGCCGATAACACCACACGCAATCCGCTTTCCGGCGTCTCCGGTGGTCAGCGTCGTCTGGTCCGGGCCGGGCGTGCCGTTGACCTGGGTGTAGCGATCCGCCGGAATGTTGGCGAAGTTGTCGTCATCGGCGTGAATGATGATCGAGGTCCCCTCGCCACCGAGCAGTTCGGCCTTGGTGAAGGCGTCGGTGGTGGTCACCAGCAGCCCGCTGCCGTCGGAGCGCACCTGCAGTGACGTCAGGTCCCCACTCTGCGGGTGCTCGCTGTGGCCGGGCGCCTGGAAGTGTCCGCCGGCCGACAGGAAGCCGCCGGGAGCCCCGCCGGTGGGGGCCACGGAGTCGGCTTCGCACTTACCGATGGCGTGGACGTGCAGGCCGTGGAAACCGGGCGACAGCACCCCGGTGCTGGTGGTCCGCACGGTCACGGTGGCGAACTCCTTGCCGCCGGCCTTGCTGAACTCGAACGTCGCGGTGGCGACCTGGCCGCCATCGGGGGTCGTCAGGTGCGCGACGAGACTGTCCGAACCGCTCGAGCCACCGGACTCAGACTCCGGGGCGGACGGCGCTGCCGACCCGGTCCAGATGGCCGGAGTGGTGCCGGGCGCGTCGGAAGGCAGCTGGTTGGGACTGCACGCCGCCAGCAGCATGGCCGGGGTGGCGAAGACGACGGCGGTAAGAGCTCTGCGGTGACCTGTGACCATGCGAGGAGCTTAACCCGCGACCACCACGATGACGCCCGGTGGTTGCTCAGCGACGTCGGGGATCCGCGGCTCGACGGCGGCGCCGAGCACCTGGGCCACCGAATGAGCCGCGTCCTGCTCGCCCTCGGCGTCACTGAAGTAGACGGTGGTCTGGGTGACTTCGGGCAGCTCGAGGTTCCCGATCTCGGTCACATTCCAGCCGGCCTCGCGCAGCCGGTCGGCGGTGTGGCCGGCCAGCCCCGCCTGTTCGGAGATGTTGAAGACTCGCACGTCGGACTTGCGGGCCGGGCGCTCGGGTTTGGCCGGCGCCGAGGCGGTGGTGACGGGTTGGGCGGTCGGCGAGTGGTCGGCGTCGTCGCTGCTACCCGACGATCCGAGGGCTTGAAAGCCGACCAGCAGGAAGACGATGCCCAAAAACAGCAGCACCATCACCATTGCCCGGAGCGGGAGTCGGGAGGAGTCAGGAACGTGGTCGTTCATTGCGCCCACTGTATCGAGCAGCGGGCCAGGACCGATAAACGCCCAGCAATCAAGGGGTCAGGCAATCAGGTGATGTCGAAACCGAGCCGGCGCGCGGCACGCGCCTTCTGACGACTGGACCGCAGCCTGCGCAGGCGTTTGACCAGCATCGGGTCGGCGGCCAGGGCCTCGGGCCGGTCGACGAGCGCGTTGAGGACCTGGTAGTAGCGGGTCGCCGACAGCGCAAAGCGCTCCTTGATGGCCTCTTCCTTGGCACCGGCGTACTTCCACCAGTCCCGTTCGAAGGACAGGATGTCGTGTTCGCGACGGCTCAGACCGTCGGTGGGTTCCGAATCGTCCCCTGAGCGATTCGCCTGCGCCATGGCGCCGTCCATATCGTTTCCTGGACCCTTCCGGAAAGTTCTCTCGCTGCAAACGTTCGCTAGTTTTCGGCGGCGTGTTCTGAGCGAATATTGAATCACGCCAGGCTGTGTTGAACCGGGAGCCTGGCCCGCGCGTCGCCATGGCCGCTGCACTTGACCGGTAGCGGCCCCAGCTTCGCCTCTCCTCCGTCGAGCCTCGCTAAACCGCCCACCTAAGATTTGCGGTCATGGCCGTCCTACCCATCCGCATTGTGGGCGATCCCGTCCTGCACACACCGACCAGCCCGGTGCCCGTCGCCGATGACGGCTCCTTGCCGGCTGACCTCGGTGAGCTGATCACCTCGATGTACGAAACCATGGACGCCGCCAACGGCGTCGGCTTGGCCGCCAACCAGATTGGCGTGGGGCTGCGGGTCTTCGTCTACGACTGCGCCGACGACCGCCGCTCCACCACCCGGCGCCGCGGCGTCGTGGTCAACCCGGTGCTGGAGACCTCCGAGCGGCCCGAAACCATGCCCGACCCGGATGACGACGACGAAGGCTGTCTGTCGGTGCCCGGCGAATCGTTTCCGACCGGTCGGGCGCAGTGGGCGCGGGTCACCGGATTGGATGCCGACGGGAACCCGGTGACGTTGGAGGGCACCGGATTGTTCGCCCGGATGCTGCAGCACGAGACCGGGCACCTCGACGGGCTGCTCTACCTGGACATGTTGGTGGGCCGCAACGCCCGCGCCGCGAAACGGACGGTGAAGTCCAACGGCTGGGGTGTGCCCGGCCTGTCCTGGATGCCGGGCGACGTGCCCGATCCGTTCGGTCACTGACGAGCCCTCCATGCCCCAACCACCCGAACTCCCTGAGATCGGCGTCCGGGTGAGTCTGCGCTACCTGCGTCCCCCCGGCTCCGAGCCGTCGATGGGCGATGTGATTGGGCAGCTGGTGGCGACCGGGCCGGTGGTGCGGGTCCGCTCTGCCGACGGGGTGATCCACGAATGTCGCCACGCCGACGTGTTGTACGTGCGCCGGCTGACCGATCGCCCGGTGAAGAACTCGACGATCCGCTCCGTTGAGCATGCCGCCGCGCTGGCCTGGCCGGGCAGCGAACACCAATGGCTCCACGGCTGGATCCTGCGCGCCGGTCCCGGTGCCGACCTCGCGGCCAATTCCGCTGTGCCCCTGGACATGTTTGCCCACACGAATGCCATTCCGGCGATCATCGACTGGTATGCGCGGCGCGGTCTGCCCCCCTACCTGGCGGTCCCGGAGCGCCTGCTGCGGTTGCCGGAGGACATCGCGACCCGGCACCAGACCCGCACCCTGGTGTGCGACGTCGTCGCTGCCGGCACGGCCCCGGGTGACCTGGTGACGGCCGCCGGGCCCGACGCCGACTGGCTGGCGGTACAGGGCGGTGGGGCGGCTTCGGTGGAGGTGTTGACCGCGGTGGTCGACGGCGAGGCGATCTTCGCCTCGATCCCCGGGGTGGCGGTCGGTCGGGGCACCGTCACCGAGGGGCCGGACGGCACTCGCTGGCTGGGGTTGACGGCGGTGCGGGTGGCCGCGGACCACCGGCGGCAGGGCCACGGTCGCCGGATCTGCGCTGCGTTGCAGTCCTGGGGGGCCGATCGCGGTGCCACCCGCGGCTACGCGCAGGTGGCGACCAGCGACACCGGCGCGTTCGAGTTCTTCGAAGCGGTCGGATTCGCCGGCCAGCACCGCACCCGCTACATCGACGCCCGGCTGCTGGGCCGCGGCTCGTCGCCGTCGAACGAGCTTTAGGGTGGCTCCGTGACTGCGCTGCGACTGGCCACCTGGAACGTCAACTCCATCCGCACCCGGGTGGACCGGGTGACCGACTGGCTGGCCCGAGCCGAGGTCGACGTGCTGGCCATGCAGGAGACCAAGTGCACCGACGCCCAGTTCCCGACGCTGCCGTTTCACGAGTTGGGCTATGAGGTCGCCCATGTCGGGCTGAACCAGTGGAACGGCGTGGCGATCGCGTCGCGGGTCGGCCTCGACGACGTCGAGGTCGGGTTCCCCGGCCAGCCGGCCTGGGCCAAGGCCGAAGCCGATCCCGCCGTGGAGGCGCGCGCGCTCGGTGCCACGTGCGGCGGGGTGCGAGTGTGGAGCCTGTACGTGCCCAACGGACGCGCCCTGACCGACCCGCACTACACCTACAAGCTCGATTGGCTTGCGGCCCTGCGCGATACCGCCGAAGGCTGGTTGCGCGACGATCCGTCGGCCCCGATCGCTCTGGTCGGCGACTGGAACATCGCGCCGCAGGACGACGACGTATGGAGCATGGAGTTCTTCGAGGGTGCCACACACGTCTCGCAACCGGAGCGCACGGCGTTCCAGGCGATGGCCGACGCCCAATTCCTCGACGTGGTGCGCCCCTTCACGCCAGGGCCGGGCGTCTACACCTACTGGGACTACACCCAGCTGCGGTTCCCGAAGAAGCAGGGCATGCGCATCGACTTCATCCTGGGCTCCCCCGCGCTGGCGACACGGGTCGCGCACGCCGAGATCGTCCGCGAAGAGCGCAAGGGCAAGTCGCCCAGTGACCACGCCCCGGTGCTGGTCGAGATCCGGCGGGACTGATTACCGGCAGTTCTATGAATTCGGTGTGGATTTCGGACCGATCGCGAAATCGCGCATAAGATAGGCGGATTATCCAATTTGCTCATTTGAAGGGCAGGGAATTCCCATGAACGCCGTCGCAGGGACGGTAAGAAAGGTGGCCGGGGCGGCGAACCGCGCGGTCACCATGACCACTGAGGCAGCCGGAGCGATCGGCGGGGCCGCAGTCAACGGGGTAATCGGCGGCGTGAAGGGGGCGGCCAGCGGCGTACAGCGCGGGTTGCGCACCGGCAGCCACTCGACGCCCGCGGCTGCACTGACCCTGGGCGCTCTCGGCGTGACCGGACTGGTCGAGTGGCCGGTGCTGGTGGCAGTGGGCGGCACCGCGCTGGCAATCAAGCAACTGACCAACCGATCCGATGACGGCAAGGCGGCCCAGACGCCAGCTGCCCCGGTGCGGCCCCTCAAGGCGGCGCCGCCGGCGAAGGCGACGAAGCCGGTGAAGTCGGCCAGCTCATCGACCTCGGCGCGGCGCAGCCCGCAGCCGAAGAAGACAGCGGCACGGCAATCACGCAGCGGCGCCAGCAGCAGCACCCGCACGCGCACGCGCCACTAGTCGGCGCGAGTGAATTTAGGTCGTGCCGTAAGGCACTCTCTGCCGCTGCGCGCAGCGAATTTCGGTGTCCAACTGACCTCCGCACTGATAGACGCCTCGGTTCAGACCGCTGCTGGGGTAGCCGGCGCTGTCCTGCCGAACGGCGACGGGGGCCCGGTGCTGTCCCGGCGATGCTTCCGCGGCGAGGGGCGAGCCTGGGTCGAGATCCGTGGGCTCGACGGCCCGGCCGGCGACGAACTGGCGACCGCTGTACTGGGGGCGGCCCGCGCGCTGCCCGGAGTGGTCTCGGTCCGGTTGAACCACCCGCTGTCGCGCCTGGTGGTCGGGCTCGACCCCGCCGCCGGCGGTGACGTCGTCTCGATACGCGAACTGTGCCAGGCGGTGTCGGACATCGAGCGCCAGTACCGCCCGACAGCCCGCAGCGGGCATGCGCCGGTGAGCCTGCCCGGTGATGAGATGACCCAAGCGCTGCGGGTTTTGACTGTCGGCGCCAACATCGCCGGCTTGGGTGCGGCGACGGTGAGCCGGCTGCTGCGGCTGCCGGGCCTGCCGCTGGGCCTGGAGGCCGGCGTGGTCGTCGTCGACTATCAGCCTCGCCTGCGCCGGCTGCTGGAGGACAGCATCGGCAAGCAGACGACCGATGCGCTGTTGGCGCTGGCCAGCGCCGGCGTGCACGCCCTCAACCAGGCGCCGACCTCGCTGGCGGTGGACCTGTCGGTAGAGGCGATGCGCGCCGGGGAGGAACGCGCCGAGGCGCGGGCCTGGCGCCGCCTCGAGCCAGAGCTCGCCGACCACGCCGAGCAGCCCTCGGTCGCCGTCCCGCAACGACCGGCGCCGCGACCGCCCGGTCCGGTGGAGCGGCACCTGACCCGCAGCGCCTGGGCGCAAGTCGCCGGCGCCGGGCTGATCGGCGCCGCGACCCGCAATCCGGATCTGGCCGGCACGGCCGCCGCGGTGACCGCTCCGAAGGCCACCCGCACCGCCCGCGAGTCGTTCGCCGCCACCCTGGGCCGCGGCCTGGCCGATCAGCACGGCACCGTCGTGTTGCGGCCCGGCAGCCTGCGTGAACTCGACCGCGTCGACACCGTGGTCATCGATCCCCGAGTGCTGTGCGGTGACACCCTGCGGGTGATGCAGGTGCGCGGCGCCGACGACGACGAACTGCGTGCGGTGTGGGCGCAGGCCCAGGCTCGGCTGACCGACACCGGCCTCACCCCCGGATGGCATCGAATCGGACCGCGCTCCGGTGTGCAGGCCTCGTTCCAACCCGCGCTGTTGCCGCTGGCGGCCGCCGTGGTGACCGAGGCCCGCCGCGCCGACGTCGAGGTGGTCTCGGTAGAAGCCGACGCCCTCGGGGAGCTGCGGCCGATTTTCGATGAGATCCGGCCGCTGGACGGGGCATCGGTGGATGAGGCGCTGACTGCCGCAGTGGTCGCCTATCAGGCCGATGGCCATGATGTCGCGGTGCTGTCCTCGGTGGCCGTCGAGGCCCTGGCGGCAGCCGACGTGGCGCTGGGCGTGCTGCCCGGACAGGGCGTCCCGCCCTGGTGCGCCGACGTGCTGCTGACCGACCTGACCGCGGTGTGGCGGGTACTGCATGCACTTCCCGCGGCTCGCTCCGCCAGCCACCGTGGTGTCGAGATCTCCATCGGCGCTACGGCATTGGGGTCGCTGCTGATGCTGCCCGGGGTGCGCGGCAGCGGACCTGGGCCGGTGACCACCGGCGCGGCGGCCGGCGCACTGTCGGGCTACTGGCTGGCCCGCCGTGCCGTGGACGCCGCGGTCCCCCGGCCGGCCGCGGTGCACGAGTGGCACGCGATGTCGGTCGACCAGGTGCGGGCGGTGCTTCCGCCGCCGGAACTGGTGGAGCCGACCAAGCCCCATCATGCGCCCGCTGCGGCGGCGGCGCTGGCGGCCGTGGATCTGGCCCGCCGGGGCGCCCAACGCACCGCGCCGCCGCGACTGGTCTGGCAATTCGCCCAGGCCGTACGCAGCGAGCTGTCCGATCCGATCACCCCGGTGCTGGCGCTGGGCGCCGCGGCCAGCGCGGTGCTGGGCTCACCCGTCGACGCGATGCTGGTCGGTTCGGTGTTGGGCGGCAACGCGATGCTGGCCGCCGCACAACGACTCATCGCCGAGCGCCGGCTCAGCGTCCTGCTGAACGAGCAGGTTCCGCCGGCACGCAAGGTCTTGCCCGACGGCAGCCACTGCGAGATTCCCGCCGAGGACCTGCTCCCGGGCGATGTGATCGAGGTACACCCGCACGAGGTGATACCCGCCGACGGACGGTTGATCGACGCGATCGATCTGGAGGTCGACGAGTCGTCGCTGACCGGCGAGTCGCTGACGGTGGTCAAACAGGTAGAGGCCACCCCGGGTGCGGATCTGGCGGACCGGGAATGCATGGTCTACGCGGGAACCACCGTGGTGACCGGCACGGCGCTGGCGCTGGTGACCGCGACCGGCGGCGATACCCACGGGCGCCGGGCGGCCGAACTGGTGGCCGGTGATCAGTCCGCCATCGGGTTGCAGCATCAGCTGAGCCTGCTCACCAGTAAGGCATGGCGGATCAGCCTGGCCGGCGGTGCGCTGGTGACCGGGCTGGGCATGGCCCGCCGGATCGGATTGCGCCAGGCGGTGGCCAGCGGTATCGCGGTGAGCGTCGCGGCCATCCCCGAAGGGTTGCCATTGGTGGCCACCCTGGCGCAGCAGGCCTCGGCCCGCCGGTTGACCAAGGCCGGTGTGCTGGTGCGGGTGCCGCGTTCCGTCGAGGCGCTGGGGCGCGTCGACGTGGTCTGCTTCGACAAGACCGGAACCCTGAGCCGCAACCGGCTGCGGGTCTCGCAGGTGCACCCGGCGGCGGGCTTCACCGACGACGACGTGCTGCGCTTCGCGGCAAGCGCGGCGCCGGTTCCCAACGGCACCCGCCAGGTGCACGCGACCGACGCCGCCATCGTGGAAGGCGCCGAAAGCGCCGGCGCCCCGGCACCGCAGGGGCCCGCCGCGCACCTGCCGTTCCGTTCCGGACGCCCGTTCTCGGCCTCCATCCGCGGAACAGAGCTAACCCTCAAGGGCGCACCGGAAGTGGTGCTGGCATGCACCGGCTCTGGCCCGACCGTCAGGAAGTCGGTGGCTGCACTGGCCGGCGGCGGTCTGCGGGTGATCGCGGTGGCCCGCCGGGAACTGACCCCCGAACAATGCTCTGCGCTGGGCGAGGATCCCGAGCCCGAGGAGATCGCCGAGTTCTGCGCCGAGGGGCTGACGTTCGTCGGCCTGCTCGGCTTGTCCGACACCCCGCGCGACGAGGCCGCTGAACTGCTCGCCGATCTCAAGCGCCGCCGAATCCCGGTGCGGCTCATCACCGGCGACCACCCGCTGACCGCCACGGCGATCGCCCGGGAGCTGGGGTTGGAGGTCGACGGCGATCAGGTGATCAGCGGCGCACAGTGGGATGCGTTGTCCCGCAAGGAACAGGAGCTTGCGGTAGCCGAGCGAGTGGTGTTCGCCCGGATGTCTCCGGAGAACAAGGTCCAGATCGTGCAAACCCTGGAACGCACCGGCAAGGTGTCGGCGATGGTGGGCGACGGCGCCAACGACGCCGCGGCGATCCGGGCCGCCACCGTCGGTATTGCGGTGGTGGCGCACGGCAGTGAAGCGGCCAGCACCGCTGCCGATGTAGTGCTGCTCGACGAGCGAATCGACACCCTGCTGGACGCGTTGGATGAGGGCCGTGAGCTGTGGCAGCGGGTGCAGGCCGCGGTGGCGGTGCTGTTGGGCGGCAATGCCGGCGAGGTGGCGTTCGCGATCATCGGTAGCGCACTGACCGGCCGCTCGCCGCTGAACGCCCGCCAGCTACTGCTGGTCAACATGCTGACCGACGCACTGCCGGCCACCGCACTGGCGGTCAGTTCGCTCAACGAGTCGGCCGCCGCCGGCGGGCACGGTCCCGACGAGCGTGCGCTGTGGCGCACGGTGGCCGTGCGTGGCGTGACGACGGCGTCGGCCGCGGTGGGAGCGTGGGGGCTGGCGTCGGTCACCGGTCGCCAGCAACGGGCCTCGACCGTGGCGCTGGTGTCGCTGGTCGCCACGCAGCTGGGTCAGACGCTGCTGGACTCGCACGACCCGCTGGTCGTGGCGACCGCTGTCGGCTCGCTCGGCGTGATGGGGACGTTGATCACCATCCCGGGTATCAGCCAGCTGCTGGGTTGCACCCCGATCGGACCGCTGGGCTGGGCTCAGGCACTGGGTACGGCGACGGTGGCCACCCTCGGCGCGGCCGTGGTGCCTCGGCTGCTTTCGGGGTCGCAGGACGACACGGTGAAGCCGAAGGAGTTCATCGTTCCCGGGCCGCGGCAACCGGACCGCCCGCAGGCATCATCCAACGGTCAAGGAGCGCCGCGGCTGCGGCTTGTGCACAATGGGGACACTGACTCTCGTCGCGGAACGGTCGCGGCTCGATCATCCGGCGATCCATCGCCACCAGGAGGTTCATGATGGCGGACAAACCGCGGCGCAGCGCATCCCAGCGCGAGGCAGTAGCCCACATCCGCGAGGCGGAGGGGTTCGCCGTTGAATTGCCGCTGTTCGGCAAGGTGACGGTGCCGCGGCCCGAGCAATTGGCCTACTACGGCGGACTGGCACTGCTGGCCGCGTTCGAGATCATTGACTGGCCGGTGGCCGTGGCGGTGGCTGCCGGCCACATTCTGGCCAGCAACCACCGCAGTGAAGTGCTCGAACAACTCGGCGAGGCCCTAGAAGAGGTCTAGCCGAGGTCCGGCCTCGGTTGACCCTCAGTTGTTGACGGTCAGCACTCCGACGCGCCACAGGAGTGCGTACATCTGGTGCAGCGGACCACTGAGCAGCCGCGTGGTCATGTCGACCAGCGGGTCCGAGGTAGGAGCGGCAGGACGGTGGTCCAGCTTCTTCGCCGTGCTGAGCGCACGCGGGGCGGGAGCCGGAGCCGTGATGTCGGTGTAGGCGATTGCAACCATGATGGCCTCCTAGTCGCGTAACGGTGCTACGCGCTCAGCTGGAGGCCGGGATCGTGGCTCAGCTGGAGGCGGTATGCGACCGTTCGGATGGGGACGGAACAGATGTCAGATATCGGCTCGGACTATCACCGGAACTCATTCGTCCCTCACCCCCTCTCGGTCGCGGGCGCGCAAGCGCGCCGGATTCACCGCATGCTTAGGAGGGCAGCTCCGACGACTGTCGGAAGACCGCACCCCTCTCGTCAGAGCTTCGACACTGCACGGCGTGTCCCTATTCAGGAAGCCACTTGGGCTCAACCCTTAAGCCGGGAGGAGCTGTCCTGACCCGGGGCGTCTTTCGACGTTCGGGGTCAGTGGCCTATGTCCGTGCAGACGCCTCACCTAACGAGGTGCTTGCACGGTCCATAGTGCACCACCGAGGGGGCGGGGTCAACTCCACCCGATTCGGGTGTGTCGAGGGTCTCTGACGTGCAGCGATACCCCCAGACCCCCTGCGCACGAGGTGTCACACCAGTCACTTTGGTACCAGAACGAGACCGTGACGGCCCGGTTCTGCGACCAACGCGCAGAACCGGGCCGTCAGGCTTCGCAGCGGTTCGAGTCAGCCGGCCAGCGACGCGAACAACGGTCCGGTCAGCTGCAGTCCGGTGCCGGCACCGGCGGTGACGAAGAAGCCGAACAGCGCCAGCGCGGCGCCGGCCAGCGACACGTCCTTGTTGAAGTGGGTCTGCTCGCCGGCCTTAGCCTCGGGGTCCCGCTCGTTCCAGAACGGATGCATGAGGAACGCTGTCGGCAGCAGGAAGACCGCCAGCATCAGCGCGCCGAGATCCGCCCAAGCGCCCACGATCACCAAGACCGCGCCGGTAAGCATCCAGACGCCCGAGCCCAGCACCGCCAGCCTGCCGGGCTTGATGCCCTTGCTCTCGGTAAAGGCCGCTATCGCGGCGGTCTGAGTGAAGTGCCCCAGCGCTCCGCCGACGAACACGGCGCCGAACAGGATTCGGCCGATCAATATCACGATGTCCACAACGGACCCCTCTCACACTTTGTAGTTGCGTAGTCAACTACATCAGAGCCTAAGGGCGTTCTCGTTGCATTGTCAACTAAATTCCACGCGTCGCCGCGTCATCGCGAGGGCGCGGCCGCTCCAGATGACGTGACCTTTGTTCCGCGGCCCGCATGGATTTCAGCGCCGGTCGACCGGCAAGAGCGATGACCACCCGATGATTGCCGTCGAAACCAGTTGTGGGCCTCCGCGGCGGTTGGCGTGCGTCAGTCCCGCAGATTCAGCGGCTCGACGGCGTAGCGCCCCGGCGTCCGCCATGACGCGAGCGCCCCGAGCAGCATCATCACCGCCGCGGCGGCAAAGACCACCGCCAGGCCGGCGTGGAAGGGCCCGGAGATCAGCTGCGGGAAGAAGCTGTGCCCGGTCAGCGCCTCGGCGTCCACACCGGGCGCGGCCAGCGCACCCGACGGCGCGAGCAGCTCGGCGATCGGGTTGTAGCCCAGAAACGCCGCGAACAGGCTTCCCACCGGCGGGGTGCTGGCCACCTGATCGGCGACACCGGCAGACACCCCCTGCTGCTGTAATCCGGCGCCCAGGGCCGCCGGCAACGTGTTGGCCAGTCCGATCACCATCAGCGAGAAGAAGATGCCGATCGATAGCGACGTGCCGGCATTGAAGAACGTGGCTCGCACGCCCGACGCCGCCCCACGCTGGTCGGCCGGGACACTGGACATGACCACGGCACTGTTGGGTGCGGTGAAGATCCCGCCACCCAGGCCGTTGAGGAACACCAGCGCCGCGAACACCCGGTAGTCGAAGTCCACCGGAAGCAGCACCAGCCCCACGAACGTCGCCGCCATCAGCACCATGCCGCCGACGGTGAACGGACGGGCGCCGCGGCGGTCCGACAACGAACCGGCCACCGGACCGGCCAACAAGAACCCCGCCGTCATGGGCAGCAGATAGATACCCGACCACAACGGCGTCGATTCGTAGCTGTAGCCGTGCAGCGGCAGCCAGATGCCCTGCAGCCAGATGATCAGCATGAACTGCATGCCACCGCGCCCAATCGCCGACAGCAACCCGGCCATGTTGGCCATCCCGAACGCTGGAATCGCGAACAGGCGCACGTCGAGCAGCGGCGAGGCAACCCGTAGTTCGATGAAACAGAACAGCACCAGCAGGGCCACGCCGAGCCCCAGCGAACCCAGCACGGCGGGACTGCCCCAGCTGGTCGGCGAAGATCCATGCGGCTGAATGCTGTAGGTGATGGCGGTCAACACCACGGTCAGCCCCAGACCGAGCGTCGCGGTGCCCGCCCAGTCCAGCTTCGCCGGCGCCTTCTCACCGAGTTCGTGCAGTGAGCGCAGCGACCAGACGGTGCCCAACACTCCGATCGGCACCCCGACCCAGAACACCGCGCGCCAGTCCCACTCCGACAGCACGCCGCCGATCAGCAGGCCGACGAACGACCCGGCGACCGCGGCCACCTGGTTGACACCCAGCGCCATGCCGCGCTGATTGGCCGGGAACGCGTCGGTGAGGATCGCCGACGACGACGCCATCAGCATCGCCCCGCCGACGCCCTGCACCACCCGCCACGCGATCAGCCATTGGGCACCGCGGCCCATGTCGAACGGGTCGATCGACAGCGCGATCGCCGCGACGGTGAACACCACGAAGCCCAGGTTGTAGATGCGCACCCTGCCGAACATGTCCCCGAGCCGGCCGAAGAACACCACCAGCACAGCCGACACCAGCAGATAGCCCATCAACATCCACAGCAGGTAGCTGACGTTGGCCGGCTCGAGCGGATTCAGGCCGATACCGCGGAAGATCGCCGGCATCGAGATCAGCACGATCGAGCCGTTGATGGTCGCCAACAGAACACCCAGCGTGGTGTTGGACAGCGCGACCCACTTGTAGCGCGGGTGGTCACGGTCGTAGCGCAGTCGGCGGCGAGCGGTGGCGACGGCGCCCGGGTCCTGGACACCGGTGTTCACCTGCTCTATCTGCGCCGTCATGTCTCTCCCAGCTACCTCTACCCCGACCACATATGTTAGCTAAGCAAATGATCAGTTACCTAATTCTCGTCCGGCGCCCTCGGCGCCTTACGCCGACTGCTGCGCTGCGATAGCGTGGCAGTGCACGAATCGCCAGTGCAGAAATCGCCAAAGAACCGCGGGAGCGCAACCAGTGCGCTGAGAGGACGGCCGGGGCCGTCGACCGTACGAACCTGACCGGGTCATGCCGGCAAGGGAGAGGAAGAACTATGACTGACGTTGCAGTGGAGCCGCAGGTCACCACCGGGCCCATCCCCTACAGCGAGAAGGCCTACCGCGAGATCGAAGCTCCCGGCGGCGTGAAAATGAAGGTGCCGTTCCGGCGCATCAACCTCACCACCGGTGAGCATTTCGACGTCTACGACACCTCCGGTCCCTACACCGACACCAATGCCGACATCGACCTGCACCGCGGCTTGGCGCCTCGACCGGGGGTGGTGACCGATCGAGGAACCCAGCTGCAGCGCGCCCAGGCCGGTGAGATCACCGCCGAGATGGCCTTCATCGCCGCCCGCGAGGGAGTTCCCGCCGAACTGGTGCGCGACGAGGTCGCCCGCGGGCGAGCGGTGATCCCGGCCAACCACAACCACCCCGAGCTGGAGCCGATGATCATCGGCAAGGCGTTCAAGGTGAAGATCAACGCCAACATCGGTAACTCCGCGGTGACAAGCTCGATCGCCGAAGAGGTGGACAAGCTGGTGTGGGCCACCCGCTGGGGCGCCGACAACGTCATGGACCTGTCCACCGGCAAGGACATCCACGAGACCCGCGAGTGGATTCTGCGCAACTCGCCGGTGCCGATCGGGACGGTGCCGATCTACCAGGCACTGGAGAAGGTCAACGGCGACCCGACCAAACTGACCTGGGAGCTGTACCGCGACACCGTGATCGAGCAGTGCGAGCAGGGCGTGGACTACATGACCGTGCACGCCGGGGTGCTGTTGCGGTATGTGCCGTTGACCGCCAAGCGGGTCACCGGCATCGTGTCGCGCGGCGGTTCGATCATGGCGGCGTGGTGCCTGTCGCGGCATCAGGAGTCCTTCCTGTACACCAACTTCGAAGAACTGGCCGACATCCTGGCCAGCTACGACGTCACGTTCTCCCTCGGCGACGGGCTGCGGCCGGGCTCGATTGCCGACGCCAACGACGAAGCCCAGTTCGCCGAATTGCGCACCCTCGGTGAGCTGACCAAGATCGCCAAATCCCGTGGCGCGCAGGTGATGATCGAGGGTCCGGGCCACGTCCCGATGCACAAGATTGTCGAGAATGTGCGGTTGGAAGAGGAATGGTGCGACGAGGCGCCCTTCTACACCCTGGGGCCGCTGGCCACCGACATCGCGCCGGCCTACGACCACATCACCTCGGCGATCGGCGCGGCCATCATCGCCCAGGCCGGCACCGCGATGCTGTGCTACGTGACTCCCAAGGAGCACCTGGGGCTGCCCGACCGCAAGGACGTCAAGGACGGGGTGATCGCCTACAAGATCGCCGCACACGCCGCCGACCTGGCCAAGGGACACCCCGGAGCCCAGGATCGCGACAACGCACTGTCCAAGGCACGCTTCGAGTTCCGCTGGTATGACCAGTTCGCGTTGTCCCTGGACCCGGACACCGCACGCGAGTACCACGACGAGACGCTGCCTGCCGAGCCGGCGAAGTCCGCACACTTCTGCTCGATGTGCGGCCCGAAGTTCTGCTCGATGCGGATCAGTCACGATGTGCGCGACTACGCCAACGAGCACGGCCTGCAGACCCAGGACGACATCGACGCCGCCATCAAGAAGGGCATGGACGAGAAGTCCGCCGAGTTCGCCGACCACGGCAACCGGGTGTACCTGCCCATCTCCACCTAGTGGTGATCGCAAGCGCGGCGGAGCCGGGCGAAGCGGGTCGCCACTCATCCAGCACAGTGGACTTCCTCCCACTGGCCCCGCCGGGGGCGACACCGGTACGGATACTCACCGTTGCCGGCTCGGACTCCGGCGGCGGCGCGGGGATTCAGGCCGATATGCGTACGTGTGCGTTGCTCGGGGTGCACGCTTGCGTCGCGGTGACCGCTGTGACGGTGCAGAACACCGTGGGAGTCAAGAGCTTTCACGAGATTCCCGCCGACACCGTGGCCGCCCAGATCAACACGGTGGTGCCCGATATCGGGATTCAGGCCGCCAAGACCGGGATGCTGGCGTCGGCGCAGATCATCACCGCGGTGGCGGCAACCTGGCGGGAACTCGGGCTAACGGTCCCCTTGGTGGTCGATCCGGTGTCCGCGTCCATGCACGGCGACGCACTGCTGGCGTCGTCGGCGCTGGATGCGCTCCGCGACAACCTGTTTCCGCTCGCGACCCTGGTGACCCCGAATTTGCACGAGGTGCGACTGTTGGTCGGTATCGACGTGGTCGATGCCGCGTCCCAGCGTGCGGCGGCTCGTGCGCTGCATGCCCTGGGACCGCGGTGGGCACTGGTCAAGGGCGGGCACCTGCCCTCGACGGAACACAGTCCGGACCTGCTCTATGACGGCACCGATTTTCTGGAGTTCCCCGGGCCGCGGGTGGCCACCGGCGACGACCACGGCGCCGGCGACACGCTCGCGGCGGCCTCGGCGGCGGCGCTGGCGCACGGGTTCAGCGTGCCGGACGCCGTGGCGTTCGCCAAACGCTGGGTGACCGAGTGCCTGCGGGCCGCCTACCCGCTGGGCCGGGGGCACGGCCCGGTCTCGCCGTTGTTCCGGTTGGGGCTGGGCGCCTCGTGAGCCTGGAGGAAATCGCCGGTTTGGACGGGCTGGCGCACCGCCCCGCCAAATCCCCCGCCGGAGTGGTGTTGCTGGCACACGGCGCCGGCGGCAACCGTGATTCCCCTATGCTGCAACGGCTTTGCGACGAATGGTCGCGTCGCGGTTTCCTGGCGATCCGCTACAACCTGCCGTTCCGGCGGCGCCGCCCCAAGGGCCCGCCCTCGGGATCGGGCGCCGGCGACCGGGAGGGCATCACCGAGGCGATCGAATACGGCCGCGGCCTGGCCGACGGTCCGCTGATCGTCGGCGGGCATTCCTACGGCGGCCGGCAGACCTCGATGGTGGTGGCTGCCGGCGATGTCGCGGTCGACCTGCTGACACTGTTCTCCTATCCGCTGCACCCGCCGGGCAAACCCGAGCGCACTCGCACCGAACACCTGCCTGAGATCGTCGTCCCGACGGTGTTCACCCACGGCAGCTCGGACAGCTTCGGAACCGGCGCAGAGATCCGCGCTGCCGCCGCACTGATACCCGCGCCGCATGAAGTCGTCGAGATCACCGGCGCCCGCCACGATCTGGCGTCCAAGACACTGAACGTGCCGGTGCTGGCGGTCGACGCGGCGCTACGCCTGCTGGGCTGAGCCCGCGGCGATCAGGGCAGGACGACGACGCTGGCCGCGTAGCTCAAACCCGACCCGTAGCCGAGTAGCAGTGCCAGCTCACCGGATTTGGCGATGCCGGCCGAGAGCAGCTGCTCCATCGCCAGCGGGATGGATGCCGCAGAGGTGTTGCCGCTGTTCTCGATGTCATTGGCAACGACGACGTCGGAGCGCAGCTCGAGACTCTTGGCGATCAACGCGTTGATCCGACTGTTGGCCTGGTGCGGAATGAAGACATCGATATCGTGGGCTTGCAGCCCGGCCGCCGCGATGGCTCGTCTCCCGACATCGCTCATTTCGTATGCTGCCCAGCGGAATACCGTGCTGCCGTCCATGCGCAGGAAGGGCCGTGGTCCGTCCGGCTGCTCGGTGTAGCTGATCCAGTCGATGTCCTGGCGGATCGCGTCACGGTTCTCGCCGTCACTGCCCCACACGATCGAGCCGATACCGTGCACCGGAGTCTCGCCGACGACGACCGCACCGGCCCCGTCGCCGAAGATGAAGCAGTTCGAACGGTCCTGCATGTCGATCGTTGGCGAGAGCACCTCAGAACCGATGACCAAAGCGGTGTTGATGGTCCGGCCGCGGAGCAGATCCGCCGC
Source organism: Mycobacterium sp. SMC-19 (assembly GCF_045310815.1). NCBI lineage: Bacteria > Bacillati > Actinomycetota > Actinomycetes > Mycobacteriales > Mycobacteriaceae > Mycobacterium > Mycobacterium sp. SMC-19. Next base: position 839,092 of record NZ_JBJIAM010000001.1, read on the forward strand.
CACCCCCAGGGCATAACCGAACCCTGCGCATCCGGTGGCCACATCGAAGGCAGGCACGCCCTGCGCTCCGAGGGCGACCGCGACGGTGGGCGCGCACGAAGGGGTCTGGCGGAAGTTGGTACTGGTCGCGACGATCACCGCGTCCACCCCAGACCCGTCGAGCCCGGCCTGAGACAGCGCGTTGCGGCCGGCCTCGATGGCCAGACCCGCCACGGTGTCGGTCTCATCGGCGAACCGGCGCGTCTTGATTCCGGTACGGGACTGAATCCATTCGTCAGAGGAGTCGATGCGCGCGCAGATCTCGTCGTTGGTGACCACCCGCGCCGGGCGAGAAGCGCCGACGCCGAGCAGGCCGATCGGTCGGGTGGCGGCAGGATGGCGAATCTCGCTCAAGAAAACGTCTCTCGGTCTTAGGCCAACAGCTAACTAAAGCGTCTAACCATAACGCCCCCTGCGCCGGCGACGGCCCCGTACCGGCAACCCCTCAGCGGTCGTAGGCATCCTCATCGGCGGGCACACCCCGATGCTGCTCGACCACGTCGGCGATGTCGGCGTTGTCACCGGCGGAGATCTCGGGGCCCGGCGTCTCGTCGTCGGCCTCGTCGCCCACGGCGGCCGGAACCGCCTGTTCGGCCAAATCTGCGTCGCTGGCTTCGACATTGCGGCTGGTCATGACTGCCCTCCCCGAAATCTCCGAACAGCGTGCAAGCCCCATTGTCTCCCATCCGCCGGGCGGCCCGGGAGCTTCGCTGGTTACCGGTGAGTCAGGTACCTTAATTTTCATGGGTATCGAGCAGTTCGACGTCGTTATCGTGGGTGCGGGCTTCGGCGGAATGGGTGCGGCCATCGAGCTGAAGAAGCTCGGCTACCACGACATCGTCCTGCTCGAGCGTGAAGACGATCTCGGCGGAACCTGGCACGTCAACCACTATCCCGGCCTGGCCGTCGACATCCCGTCGACCACCTACGCGTACTGGTTCGAGCCGAATCCCTATTGGTCGCGGATGTTCGCCCCCGGCGAAGAGATCAAGCGGTACGCCGAGCACGTCGCCGACAAGTACGACGTGCGCCGCCACATGCGCTTCAACACCACCGTGGACAGTGCCCAGTGGGACGAGGACGCCCAGCGCTGGCAGGTGGCCCTGGCCGGCGGCGAGACGCTGAGCGCCCGATTCCTGATCACCGCCACCGGTTTCCTGTCCCAGCCGCGCAACCCGGACATCGCCGGGATCGACAGCTTCGCCGGGAAGGTGGTACACACCGCCGCCTGGGACCACGACTACGACTTCACCGGCCGTCGGGTCGGGCAGATCGGCACCGGCGCTACCGCGGTGCAGCTGATTCCGCAGCTGGCCAAGACCGTCGCAGACCTGACCGTGTTTCAGCGCACCGCGATCTGGGTGGCGCCCAAGCTCGACTTCCGGATCCCGGCGCGGCTGCAGAAACTGTTCGCCCGGGTCCCGTTCGCCCAGCGGGTGATGCGCTTCATCAGCGACTACCTGCTGGAGTTCATGACGGTGACCGCGGTGTTGAACTACCCCGCCTTCCGGCGGCTGTCGATCGCGGGGATGGACGCGTGCAAGATCCACCGGTTCGTCCAGATCCGCGACAAGGAACTGCGGGCCAAGCTGACCCCGAACTACGACATCGGCTGCAAGCGGCCCAGCTGGTCCAACGACTACTACCGCAGCTTCACCAAGCCGCATGTGCACCTGGAGACCACCGGCATCGAGCGGATCGAACCGGACGGCATCGTCACCGTCGACGGCCGCAAGACCGTCATCGACACCTTGGTGCTGGCCACCGGGTATGACCTGTGGGAGGCCAACTTCCCGGCGATCGAGATCGTGGGGCGGGAGGGGCGCAACCTGGGTAAGTGGTGGCGGGAGACCCGGTTCCAGGCCTACCAGGGCCTGTCGATACCGCATTTCCCGAACTTCCTGAGCCTGGCCAGCCCATACGGGTTCTCCGGCCTGTCGTTCTTCAACACCATGGAATACCAGATGCGGCACATGGGCCGACTGTTCGGCGAGCTGCAGCGCCGCAACGCGACCACGTTCGAGGTCACCGAAGCCGCCAACACCCGGTTCCTGGACGCCATGACCAAACGGCTGGACCACACGGTGTTCTACGCCGGGGACTGCACGACATCGCGGTCCTACTACTACAACCCCAGCGGCGAAGCGACCCTGTTGCGGCCCACCACGGTGCGCAACGCGGTGCGCGACGGCTCGCAGTTCCCGCTAGAGGACTACGAAATCGCCTGATCCGTCAGGCGGTTCAGCGAGGCTCGACGCAGGAGAGGCGAAGCTGGGACCGCCTCATAAACCAGCGGTTCAGCGAGGCTCGACG